>NZ_JBALDU010000062.1:0-7849 GCF_036917235.1 Nostoc sp. | reverse complement strand
TCTGCACTGTCTACAGTCAGAGTGAAGGGAACCAAGTTCAGCCGATCGAAGATTGCTCTGCCTTGAGCATCTTGTTCTAGGCGGAAGTTGTCTCCTACACCCGCGCCGTTGACCTCAACCACGTCAAAGCCAGCGTTACCACTAATTCTGTCGCTACCGTCACCATTGTTCCAGATCAGGCGATCGTTGCCGTTTCCGCCAGTGAAGGTGTCGTTGCCACGATCTCCGATTAGGGTATCCTCTCCATTGCCTCCGAATAGAAAGTCGATACCATTGCCACCTCGTAACAGGTCATTACCAGCATTTCCAAAAAGGCTGTCATTTCCATCCAAACCATTCAAGTTATCAGAAGCGGCATTACTAATACCTATATCTGCTCCATTTGTCGGTCCTGGGCCTGGAATCCAAGTTACTGCCATGATTAATACTCCTAATTCTTAATTTCTCTAAGTGAACAATGAGTTACTAATACTTCATTTTTAAGAAATGTATAGAAGTACTAGTTTCTCTCTATGAACTACAAAACTTATAGTTTTTAGCTGCTAAGTATTACTCAGAGATATTTTCTTCTTTTATGCAGAATATTGGTTTTTGTAAAACTTCTTCACTATGAATTTTAGAGACATACCTGACTGTATCCTGACTTTTCACGTCATTTGAAAAAGACAGAGTAACTCGTGAATACCTTTTGCAAACTAGCTTTCAACTGATTGAACGATTTTCGCTAAAGTTCAAACAAATGTAAGTAACGTTGAACAAATGACAATATTAAATACTAATCCGTATTCGTCTTGTGACTTTGCTGACAATTGCTGAATTGGTTGAGTAGTTTTAATAAGTGAGTGTTTGTCTGTAAAATATGGTAAGTTTTTATTCAAATTTTTAATAAGTACTAGTGATTTCAAAGCACCTAATAAAAATCAATTCATTCAGTCATTAACCCAGATTTTTGTTGAAGTTGGAGTATTTATTTTTACATTTACTCTCAAACAAGTATTTATCTAATGAGTAAAATGTAATACTTTAATCTGATTCAATATTTTGGTTCTAGAGTTACGTAAATTCGACGGCTTATATCGTGTCCGCTGAATTGCCTATAATAAAAGAACCTCACCCTGGTTTTGCTACGCAAAGCCTTCCGATAGGACAGAGTAAGGTTTAGAAGGACTTTTGGGTAATCAGATTACTTGTGTGTACACCGTAAGCTTATTAGGGGAGAGGCCACGCAATACGATTTGGTTAAAGACTGATTATTGTTGAGACGGCGATTCATCACGTCTCTTGCCTTAACCGAACAGTATTTAGAGTCCACACAGGAATCACAAGTAATTTACCGGAGATGATATCATTCCCTGGCTGACAGGCAGGGAATGACAGAATACTAACTCGCGGCTAAATTACCCCAACCGACGTAGGGTAATTTTGCAGCCCTTGCCCGAACTTGGTCAGCATTGGCCACCAGCTGACCGCAAGCATCCCAAGTTCCAGAAATAAATGTGCTTCTTGTACCTTCACCGATCGCAACTGGGGCGGTGTAATCGCCAATTTGCACTTGCAAGGTTTCCAGATTCACTGTCACGGCGGCTTGGGGATTGGCAGCGACTAAATCTTGCAGTTGTTTAACAGTCACAGCATCGGCTGTCAAACAAGGTATGCCCATTGCTACACAGTTACCAAAAAAGATTTCCGCGAAGCTTTCACCGATTAAAGCTTGGATTCCCCATTTTGCGATCGCTTGGGGTGCGTGTTCCCGTGATGAACCACAGCCAAAGTTACGGTTGACTATTAAAATATTCGCCCCTTGATACTGGGGTTGGTCAAAGGGATGTTCGCCTTTAAGTGCTGTTCGATCGTCGATAAACGCACCTTCACCTAATCCATCAAAGGTAACGGCTTTCAAATATCGCGCGGGAATGATGCGATCGGTATCTATATCATTGCCCACTAAGGGTATACCACGCCCTGAAACTGTTTTAACTTCACTCACCATAAGTTTTATAAGAAACGAACCGCAAAGAACGCAAAGGACACAAAGAAAGAAAAGTTTAAGAGATTTCTCTATGCTAGGAAGTGGGGTTACAGCAACTCGCGCACATCAGAGACTTCGCCTTTAATGGCAGCTGTGGCGACCATCGCCGGACTCATTAACAATGTCCGGCCAGAAGAGGAACCTTGTCTTCCTTTAAAGTTGCGGTTGGAGGAAGAGGCGCTGATTTGTCTTCCTTGCAGCTTATCGGGGTTCATGGCCAGACACATGGAACATCCTGGTTCTCGCCACTCAAATCCGGCTTCTTGAAAGATTTTATCTAGTCCTTCAGCTTCCGCTTCTTCCTTCACCCGTTCAGAACCAGGGACAACGAAGGCTTTAATTCCTTTTGCAACGTGGCGACCTTTGGCGATTTTCGCCGCTTCTCGCAAATCGCTAATTCTGCCGTTGGTGCAACTACCAATAAAACAGACATCTATTTTGGTACCCTTGATCGGTTGACCAGGATATAAATCCATGTAGCGGTAAGCTTCTTCGGCAATGAATCGGTCTTCTTCTAGCAGTTCTTCTGGCTGAGGTACTGACTGATTGACACCGATACCTTGACCGGGAGTAATCCCCCAGGTGACGGTAGGAGGAATTTCCGCCGCGTCGAATACGACTACATCATCGTATTCTGCATCAGTATCGCTCTTGATGGAATCCCACCAAGCTATTGCTTTATCCCAATCTGCATCAATGGGTGCAAAATCTCTACCTTTGAGGTAATCGTAGGTGACTCGATCGGGATTGACGTAGCCGCATCTAGCACCGCCTTCGATCGCCATATTGCAGACTGTCATCCTCTCTTCCATATTCATTTGCTCGAATGTCGTACCTGCAAATTCGTAACCATAGCCCACACCACCTTTCACACCAAGGGTGCGGATGATATGCAGGATGACATCTTTGGCGTAAACTCCAGGGTTGAGAGTGCCGTTAACTTCAATTTTGCGGACTTTCAGTTTAGAGAGGGCGAGGGTTTGGGAAGCGAGAACATCCCGGACTTGGCTAGTACCGATACCAAATGCGATCGCACCAAATGCTCCATGACTGGAAGTGTGGCTATCTCCACAAGCGATCGTCATTCCTGGTTGAGTGAGTCCGAGTTCTGGAGCGATGACGTGAACTATACCCTGACTACCAGAACCAATATTGTAAAAAGTTATGTTATTTTCTTGACAGTTCGTTTCGAGCGCCTGAATCATTTCTTCTGCCAAGCTATCCACAAAGGGACGCGCTTGGTTTTCTGTGGGCACAATGTGATCGACCGTGGCGACGGTACGCTCTGGAAACAGTATTTTTAGACCTCTTTCGCGTAACATAGCAAAGGCTTGGGGACTGGTGACTTCATGAATTAGGTGAAGCCCGATAAATAGTTGCGTCAGCCCTGAGGGAAGTGTACCAACGGTGTGTAAGTCCCAAACTTTGTCAAACAGGGTACCTTTGCTCATACGTCAATCAATATTTAAGGAGTCCGGTCTTAAATAGTATCAAAAAAAGTCTCGGTTTTTGCAAATCACTTAAATATTAGTTGCAGCTTTGCAATCTTATTTCTCTGTGCCGCGCCAGTTGCTACAACGGGGGGAACCCCGACGCGAGTTGTTCATGGGGGAAACCCCCAAGACCACACTCGCTCCGCAACGCACTGGCTTCTCTGTGCCTCTGTGGTTTTATTCTTCTTTAACGAACCGAACCACAGAGACGCTGAGAGCGCAGAGGAAGAGAGGTAAATGCGAAAATTCTCCGAAATATTGAGGTGCAAAGATGTAAATAAGTTTATCCTTTTCCACAAGGATATGTTAAGACAATACCAGATTATTGCACTACCACGTTATGTCCATAGATTTACGGGAATTTTATCAGGCTAGCGATCCCAGCAGAACTTTGTTTGTCAACAATAGCTCTGATGGCAAGTATTATATAGATTTTTCCTCGGTACGAGGTGGTGATATTCTTGGCAAGCTGAAGCAGAAAATTACTTTTTTTAAGCCGAATGAACCCACTTGCACTTTATTTACTGGGCATATTGGTTGTGGTAAATCGACAGAACTATTACGGTTACAGGCAGAACTGGAAAAGTTAGATTTTCATGTGGTTTATTTTGAGTCCAGTGACGATTTGGAAATGACTGATGTCGATATTGCTGATGTGCTACTAGCGATCGCTCGTCGTGTAAGTCAAAGTCTGGATAAAATTACTCTAGAGTCGCCCAACAAGTTTAATGAGTTGCTGCAAGGTGCTTGGAAGGTCTTAAACTCAGAGGTGACGGCGGGAAAAGTTAAGCTTCCGGTGCTTGGTGATGTCGGTTTATCGGCAGATAAAGATAAGTTTTCTCTGTCTGTGGGCATTGGTGAAATCACCGCGAAGATGAAAAATGACCCAGCGCTGCGAGAAAAACTCAATCAGTATTTAGCACCGCAAAAAACGAAGCTGCTGGAAGCGATTAATCAAGAATTATTGGAACCTGCGATCGCTAAACTCAAACAGCAAGGTAAAAATGGTCTAGTGGTAATTGTCGATAATCTTGACCGCATAGATAATCGTGCCAAACCTTGGGGTCGTCCGCAGCAAGAATATTTATTTGTCGATCAAGGTGAGTTTTTAACGAAGCTGAATTGTCATCTCATCTACACCATGCCTTTGTCGTTGAAGTTTTCCAATGATTATGGAATGCTGACCCAGCGTTTCCCAGAAGACCCCAAGGTGTTACCAATGGTACCTATGCAATGGTCTGATGGCAATGTTCATACACAGGGAATGGCACTCATGCAGCAGATGGTACTAGCTAGAGCTTTTCCTGACTTAACACCAGAGGAGCGTTTAAATAAAGTTACCGAGATTTTTGATAGTGCTGCTAGCTTAGAGCGTTTGTGTCAAATGAGCGGTGGTCATGTGCGGGACGTGCTGAGACTGCTGAATACTTGGATTATGGAAGAGATGAGTCTTCCCTTAACCCGTGAAACCTTAGAGCAAGTGATTCGTTCTCGGCGGAATGAAATCATGTTGCCGATTTCTGAGGATGAGTGGCAATTGTTACGTCATGTCAAGGAAAAGAAAAAGGTGAGTGATGACCACGGATATCAAAAACTGATCCGCAGCCGGTTTGTGTTTGAATATCGCGATGGTGGCGAGTCTTGGTTTGATGTTAATCCCGTCTTGGCAGAGGCTAGGGAATTACAGTGAGGAATCAGGGAACCGATGAATAATTAGATTATGAAATCAGAAACCAAAAATGTTTTGTTAAAAGCTTATGCACAATTGCACCAAATCACAGAAGAATTATACTCAGCCTCAGATAAAGCCATAGAAAACAACGATTTTGAGGACGCTAGCTTGCTCGCTAGTAGAGCAGATAGACTTTATGAAGAGATAGAAAATTTAGAGATTGTAATTTCAGAACAGGAGGAAATATGAAAACAATCCAAGAGTTAAAGACTCGTATTCAAGAACTCAGTAAACAAGCTGTTGAATTTAGTAGAAAAGCATCTGAAGTATGCTTAACTGACCGTCAGCAAGCCAAGTATTTTAGACAACAAGCAAGAGAAGCTAGCAAACGCACTCAAGTATTGATACAAGAATTAAAACGCCAGGAAGTTTAATTTTGTAGTCAACTTAGAGCCAGGGCAAATGCAATTCGCGGGTATACAAACATGGATGCTTTGTGGGTAGTCCACCTCCGTGGACTAAGGAAAAATTGAGTGTTTATAACCCACGGAGGTGGGTAAAGCCTCTTGTAGACGCGGTTTCTAACCGTCCTTTTAACTTATGACAGACTCGCAACCACCAAAAGATGATCGTGTAAACAGCGATGTCTACGACGGGCTACACCTACGCTCTCTGAAACAATTAGCTTGGGCGATTGAATCCTCTGTGGGACAGTTTAAGCTGATTTTGGCACGGTGTAATTATGGTAGCTTGCGCGATCGCTTAATCTCCAGATTGCGAGAAATTTGTCAAGTTGAAATTCGTGTCTTGACGGTGCAGCAATCGAACAGGACTCTTTATACTGCGATTCAAGAAGAATTCGGCGAAGAGATACCAGCCTGTGTAATGGTTGTGGGTTTGGAATCAGTGCAGAATTTATCTGTGATGTTAACTTCTGCGAATCAAGTGCGAGAAGAGTTCCGCAAGAATTTTGCTTTTCCCTTAGTGTTCTGGATTGACGATGAAATCTATAAGCAACTAATACAGCTTGCACCAGATTTGGAAAGTTGGGCAACTACGAGAAATTTTGATATATCAACACAAGAATTAGTAGATTTTGTTACCGAAACGGCTAATTATTGGTTTGGTAACAACTCAAAATTTACTGTAGATGTATATAACAAGCTCGAAAAGGAGTTAGAAGCGGCGCAAAGATATTTACTCAATAAGCCAGATGCTTATAATTTAGAAATTCAAGCTAATTTAGAATCTTTATTAGGTTTTATCAAACAGATAAATAATCAAAAAGATTTGGCTTTAGAACATTACCAACAAGCTTATAAGCTCTGGCAGCAAAGTAATAATTTAGAACGTCAGATAAAAATCCTCGGCGAAATCAGTTTTTGTTATTATCTCAAAGCTTTTAAACATCAAGATATCAATCACCCAGATTGGCAAACAGCTTGGCATTATATTCAAGAGTATATAAATTTTATTAACAAGTTACGAACTCCAGATTTAACTGACTTTCCACCTAATCTGGAAAAGTTAACGCGAAACCTAACCGCCCAACCCCCTTTCCTACTAGAGAATGGGGAGAATTCAAAGCCTCTCTCCTTGCAGGAGAGAGGTTTGGAGAGAGGTTTTCCATATTATCAGCGAGATTTAATTGCTAATGCAGTAGTAAAGTTCGGTGATATCTTGCGAGATTTGCAAAAGTGGGAAACTTTGCAGAGTCTTACAGAAAAAGCTTTAGTAGTACATCAAGCTAACAACCAGCCAAGGGAATTAGCCAAGGATTACGGTTTTTTAGCTGAGGTGGCTTTGGCTAAAAAAAACTGGGTTGAAGCAAATCAGCTTGTTCAGCAAGCTTTGAAAGTTTTTGCTGCAATTCCCAATGTGGAATCAGCGAGTAGATCGGGGATGGTATCTGAGATTTCTGAAAGAGATTTTAAATCAAAAGATTTGAGTTTATATCAGTTTATTTTAGGTCGTTCTCAATACCATTTAGGTCAAATTCAACAAGCAACTCTCAGCTTAGAAACTGCTAGAGATGTAGGTAATCCCCTAGAAGATGTCAGGCTTTACTTAGATATTCTCAGGTTTTTGCAGCAGCTTTATTTTGAGCGGAAAGAATATCTCAAAGCATACAAAATCAAACAGCAACAGCGTTCTATTGAACAGCAATTTGGCTTGCGGGCTTTTATTGGTGCGGGTAGGTTAGAAGCTACAAAACAGGCATTTGTAGAGACATTGCGCTCAAACTCTCCCCAAGGAAATATTGCCCCAGAAATTGCTGCATCTGGTCGCCTCTTAGATGTAGAACGTTTAATTGAACGTATGGGTCGCCCTGATTATAAGTTGATAGTAATTCATGGGCAATCGGGTGTAGGCAAAAGTTCCCTGGTGAATGCGGGACTGGTGCCAGCTTTAAAGAATAAAGCGATCGGTGTTCAAGATTATTTGCCGGTGGTAATGCGCGTTTACACCAACTGGGCGGAAGAATTGGGGAGGCTTTTGGGGAGAGATGAGGGAGATGAGGCAGGTAAGGGAGATGAGAGAGAGTTAGAAGGTCAAGGTTCACCCTCAGAAGGTCAACTTCCACCCTCAGAAGGTCAACTTCCACCCTCAGAAGGTCAACTTCCACCCTCAGAAGGTCAACTTCCACCCTCAGAA
>NZ_JBALDU010000061.1:0-25349 GCF_036917235.1 Nostoc sp. | reverse complement strand
GGCTCATGACAACAACATAAATGTTATTGATTTAGCCTATAGCCTGAGTAAAACGAGGCTCTATTCTCTTTAGATTTTCTTTACGAATCAGCTCTAAAGGAAAAACTTCTTCTACAAGTAGAAACGTGGTTCAAATAACGAAATTTTGTTCTTGGTTGGAAATCAGAAATTAAAATTTGAGTTCTCAACCAACGGAAAAACCCTATTTCAGCCACATTTATTAAATACCTACACCTGTGAGCTCCCTACTCCTCTGCACCTTTGCTCCCCTGCCCCCCTGCTGCCCTGCTATCCACTTCCCCAAGATACCGCTGCAATAAACCAATGAAAACTTCTGGTATTTCCAAATGAGGTAATATTCCGGCATCTGCGATCGCATAAAAATCTCGGATTGCTCTTGGATTTAAATTTGCCAAGCGTTGTCCTAATTTGATGTTGGTAAATTGTGCTTTTTCTCCCCAAAAAATGACAGTGGGAATTGTCAGTTGTTGAATATATAAACTCAAGTCAAAGTAAAGATCGCCCCGCAAAAATGCCAAAGCAGCAAACTTGGCATTAGGTTGTTGTGCCGAGGTTAAATAAGCCTCCACCATTTCTTGAGATACTCGTTGTGACTTAGCAAAGAGAAAACTTTGTAAAAAATTTCGGACTGCAATTTCATTTTCAGCACCAAGCATATAAATAAAATTGTCCAACAAAGGCGCATTGATTACCGAAAGCGGAAGTCTGCGTCCAGCACCCTGCCCAAAATCATCAAATCCAGAGGGGGAAACTAAAAACAGTGCTTTGAATAAATTGGGTTGAACAATAGCTAGACGAATAGCAAAAGCGGCTGTGAGAGATGAGGCTACCACTGTCACCTGCTGGCGACAAGTTTGGATGATAAACTCTGCGATCGTGCTGAGATAATCCCTAATTTTATAATCCCGCACTGGATGGGCCGATTCTCCCCAGCCGATTAAATCGGGGGCTAAAATGTGGTAATTAGAGGCAAAAGCCGGATAAACTTTAGACCATTCATAAGCAGACGCTCCCCCACCAAAGTTATGGAGAAATAGTAATGGGGGTAAATCTTCAGTGTCAGCAATTGTCCAAGGTGCATTGGTTTGGGTATAGTAAACCATTGCTCCCAAGGATGTATGGATAACTTTATGTCCAAAGCCAGGAGGTTGAAACTGAAGCATAAAATTAAAAAGTTTAGTTTATTTGAATTTACATACAGTCAAACTAATTCAGGATTCAAAATACATCAGTCTGAATAGCTAAAGAATCAGGATAAGATTTGATGAATAACTATACAGCATAATTTATAATTCAGTAGTCAGAATTCAGAAGTAAAACAGGCTTTATACCTGGCTTTTAGACTTAGGTTGTGTACCTCACTAACTTGAAATTCACTGTATCAATTACACTTAATTCTTTCTAAATTCTAACTTATGACTCCTGGGTACTGAATTCTTACAATCCATAATTCATGATTTACCCTTGCTTTTTCTCAGCATCTCCTGTGATTTGAACAAGTTGATGAAGGTTATCACCGCTAATATGATATGCTCCGCCAAAACCAACTACAAAACGACCTTCACTTGGAGTTAGCCGAAAAATCCGAAAGTCAGACAAGCCTCGCAAAACCTCGATAATTTCACCAAACCGCCCTTGAAATTGCTCAACAATTTGATTCCACTTATCAGTTTCACGCTCTATCAAAGTTGCTGTACAATCAAAACTCAAACGACGACGGGCAAAAATTAGATTACTTTTAGCTTCATCCTCGATAAATAAGACACTAACATGAGGATTGGCATAAAGATTTTTGGTGTGAATCGAAAGACCACTAACGTAAATGTAGATATTCTTGGAATCATCCATTACGAAGGGAGCATAACTAGCATTGGGTATTGCCTGTGCGCTCACGGTGCTAATAATTACACTTTCCAATGCTTCAGGGAATTTTTCGTACTCAGCTTGAATGTTTTCAAGTTGACTCATAAGTAGATTACCACGCTTATTAGGAACACCTAATTAAGTATCTTAACGTGATTGAGCGATGTCTACGATGGACTACAGTTACGTATGGAATGCCAAAAAAATAAAAGCGATCGCTCCCTTTAACTCAAGAGCGATCGCTAATTTTTAAATTACAGAATACAGCTTAAGCAGCAACAGGTTCCAACAATTTAATGTCAGAGAAAATAAATTCCTGAGTAGAAAATTGTCCTGCTGTCTCGGTGCGAATCTCCCGACGATTTAGAATGAAATAGTCACCAACTTTTTCATACTCATCAATAAATTCGCTTCTACCGCCCTTTTGTTCCCCAGTTTTCGGGTCATGGTACACAGAGTCATAGGCATGGGATAGATAACCTTCCCCAGTGTCGTGACTGCTGAAGGTGTCAATGGTGACGTAAGTACCGTGAATTAGACGGTGAACATGACAGACTTCATTATTGCGGACTTTGTATTTATCGCCCTCAGCCTTACCACCCATTAAAAGCTCAATCGCACCAGTTTCATCAGTTTTACCATAGCTAAACGTATTGGCGCTGTGAGTGTCTTCAAAGCTGCGGCGGACGCGGTGAATTGCTATCTCCCAGGCTTGACCATGAATTGCTTTCTGGGCTGACTCATCATCTACATCCAAAACTTCGGCTTTGAGATTGGCAGTGATGATAACTTTGCCTGTAAACACTTTATCATCATGCTTATAGGTAATATTTGCAGTATAACCAGGGAAATTCTTGTCCCAAGTATAGCGGTTTTCATAAGCAGCCCGGAAAAGTTCCTGAGCAGAGAGTTGTGTAACTGTCATGTGCTTCTCCTAGTCGCTACTGTAATTAGCGTTTTAGTTTCCTTGGTATTAGCATAGAAGTAATTGTTGAGGCTTGGATAGTCCCCAACTGGGTACACTTATGGCTAATTCTCTACACGCTGTGTTTCATGCGATCGCTAATGTCCAGAATGAGCAAGAGCTAAGACTCGCTCTCACGGATAAAATTAGCGAGCATTTTGGCGTGCAAAATTGGGGTATTTATCTCCTAGATGAGCAACCAACCACTGAAATTAATGTTCCAGGCATTCCAGCAGTATGCTTAGAGAGCAATCCAGTGGGGCGCTATGTGGTTGAGCGTCATGCTCCCGCCCACGAACAGTTATTATTATCGCCAGGAGACTGGAAGCATTTTTGTTCGCGTTCCGATCACGAACACGTGATGACTGGGCCAATTGTTTGCGATGGTCGTCTTGTAGGAACCCTTAACTTGGCTCGTGACAAGGGAAACCCTGCCTTTAATGGCAATGATTTAGCTGACTTGAGCGCTTTATGTATTCATTTGTCATCAAAAATGGCAACCCTACGGACAAAGCCCAAAATATCCAATTCTCTTTTAGTTAGTCCTTTAACAGCGCGTGAGTTAGAAATTGCCGAGTTAGTGGCGCAGGGGTTAACGAATGCGGAAATCGGAGAAAAACTTTGGATTACGCAAAATTCCGTCAAACAAGCTTTAAAAAGGATGTTTCGGAAGTTGAAGGTTTCGGCGCGTGCAGAAATGGTGGCAAGGCTACAAGATATACAAGTTTCTTGAAGGGGGCAGGGGGCAGGAGGGAGAGCTTTTTGGGCTTTCTGCTTAGATTCGGAAATTATAACTAAATTAGCCGGACATGATAAGTAGTTAGACAGAATTAATTACACAATGTCATTGCGAATGCAGCGAAGCGAAGCAATCCCAGCCCTTGCGATTGCTTCGCTTCGCTCGCAATGACTGTAAATATTGTTGTCCGATTACTTATGACAACTTTAATTCTGGGTATAGAATCCAGTTTTAAAACAAGAATTGTATTGAGTAGAGTGCAGCGAGATACAATTCTTCTTACTTTAATCTCATGCTTTTAAACGTGTGTTATTCCTGCCTCCTGCTCCCTGCCCCCTGCCCCCTGTCTCCTGCCCTCTGTTATAAAGACTCTAACTGATGGTAATCTAAGATTGTAGAATGAAATCCAATAAAAACTTTTGTTTTTGACAGTTTTCTTTTTTGGGCAATAGTAATATAAGTCGTGAATAAAGTCTTTGACAATTAAGACTGAGTTATGGTTTAAGTAAGTTCTAGAGAACTTAGTTAGTTTTTTAACAGGAGAAGTAGGGTGCTTAACAACCTTCATCAGTTATTATCTCCCCGAAAGTGGGGAATTCCCCTGGCGGGCTTAGGCTTACTTCTCGGTTTGGGCTTTCTAGCCAAGCAGACTCAAGTAATATCATTTACAGATTCTCGATTATCATCGGCTCGAATTCACAAAACCTCCGAAAACTCTCTTTTGTCGCAGCTGAGAAAAGTTCGAGATCAAAGAAGTCAACTGAATGCGGCTTCTGGAGGCGGAAACACAGCACCTATAATCACAGCGCTGGTTCCAGGCGATCGGGGAACTACAAAAAGCGCAGAAGTTTTACCAAAAGCAAATTTTCCTGTAAAAGATGGGATTTACCTCTATGGTCAATCCCCAAAGCCAAACCAGCTTGGTCAAGGTTATATCATATTTCAAAAACAGCAGGACAAGGTAAAGGGCGCGTTGTATATGCCCCACTCAGAGTTAAATTGTTTTCAGGGTACAATCAACCCATCAGGAGAGTTGGCGATGACGGTTAATAGTTCGTCAAATGAAGCCAGTTCTGAACAATCGAATCAAGTAGCTACAAGCAACAGACTGCCCCAGGTTACTGAAGATGAGTCAAATTCTTATGCTTACTCCTTGGCTCTGCAAGACTTTTATCGGTTAAATTCGATCGCAGCTAGCGATCGCCGCACGTTAGAAATGTGTAAGTAATCTCCAATATCTTGATTATGTCCTTTTGGACTAGACACACTCAAGCAGCCCTGAGTGTGTTATTAAGCAATCCTCAGTAGTTTTTTAGAGCTTTTCCGCCACCCGTTAAAATCGCTGACCTGTAGTAACTTCAAATCTAAGTTCTCCTCGATCGCTAATTCCTAAATCACCTCGAATCAGCCCAAAGGATGACTTGACGCGCAATCCTAAGCCGTAACCAAAACCACTTCCAGGTTTATCTCGTAGTACTCCTGGTTCTCCTAGCACGGTTTCGCTAGATCCGAAATCTGAGGCGAAGTCAGTAAAAAGAACTCCTCCGATTGAGTAAGAAATTGGGAAACGATATTCCACAGAAGCTAAACCATAACTCCGACCACTAGCAACTTTTCCATAACCGTAACCCCTGACAGAATCTAGTCCACCAATATTAAAAGCATCAGCTGGTGGAAAATCTCCAATAGTCGTACCAATTTGTAAATTAATCGCCAACATTTCTGGATTGTCAGTTGATCTACCATTACCGATCCAACTGACTGGTAAATACTGAATATAATCTCCCTGTAGGCGGTTGCTAGAAATATTACCCAATCCAATCGGAATTGCTTGTTCTGTGCTGAGAGTGAGAATCGATCCTTGAGTCGGATTTTCTCGGCGATCTCGTTGATCTCTGGATACAGAAAATAATACTGTAAATAAATCATCAATACCAGTACCGCTGACAGATAAAGGATTCCCTAAACTATCGACCTGTGCAACTTTATAGTCGCGATCGCGTAGGCTAATTCTGGTATAATTCAAACTTATAGCTGCATCCCACTCATCAAAAGATTTTAAAACTCCCACAGAACCGCCAAACCTTCCCTCGCGTACTTTGTCACCGTTAGACAATCTGATATCTTCGTTGAAGGTTCCTGATATATTACGATTACGAAAAGCTCTGATACTGTAGCCTAAGCGGTTTGGTTCTTGAGGACGATAACGACTAGTAAACTGACCATTAAATTGGACATCTTTACCGCTGATTTGTACAGTTGTATCTAATTTATCGTTAAGACCGCTGATATTTTCATCTTTATAACCCACCCGACCGAATAATCCAACATCTTCGTTACTACCGCCTCCTAAGATTAGAGAAGGGAAGTTACGCTCTTTAATTTCATAGATGAGATTAACGCTCTTGGCATCTTCTTGTCGATAAACATTGACTTCATTAAATGATTCTAATCTCCGCAATCGTTGCAAGTCTGCTTCTAGTAAATCTTCACGGAATACCTGACCCGGTTTGAGTTTCAGCAGACCAATGATAAACTCTTTTTGAGTCCGTCCTTTGATCGGCTGACCTTTGTCATCAAGCAATTGATCTTTGTTATTAACAAAACGAATCTGGATATCTTTGACAATTCTCTGAGAAAACTCTACAGACTGGGTATCTACTGGAGTTAATCCGATATAGTCACCATATTTTGCATACTCTCCCTCTATCTGTAATGTAGGTTTTGTTGTCACAATACTAGTGCTATCTTCAGTAGAAGATTGCGAGTTTGCAACGGCCTCTAGATTTTCTCCAGCTATTAAGATGACTGCGATCGCAACTACAGCTATTTGAATATGCATAAATAAAGCTTTGTCATTACCCACATTTTGGCAACAGTTAAATATTTGACAAGTAATCAAGCGGACATGAGATCAAAGCTTTCTTTCTTCAGTAACTAATGTCAAACTAACCCATTCGCCTTTCTCGTTGTAGCTGCGAATCATCCGTTGGCGGAGGTTTGGCTGGATTAACCAACCTACTTCTATAAAAAATGGTTGGCGTAATTGCACTTTGACAGGTGATGTTGCAGAAGCGCCATCTGGTAAAAATAATACTTGCACCTGCTTTTCTGGGTTTTGGTCAAAGAGAACAATGGAACCTTTGATGGTAGCAGTTGAGGTAATTGTGCGTTCTGCAAAAGAGGTACTTTGAATTAATTGCCCAGCATTATCAAGTTGTAATTTTAAAGTTGTAGAGTAAGTATCAGGCGATCGCCAATCTGGATATATTGTTACTGCTTGACCTTGCCATTCTCCCAACAAATCATTTATCTGTAAAGTTGGACTTTCTGCTGCTGGAGTTCCCGCTAGATGTTCTCGAATTAAGATTAATTCCTTTAACTGACCAGTATTATCAAACAGTTGCACCAGACGCAAGCGCCGATTTTCATGAACAAAAGCGAGTTCTCCACCAAATTCGGAAAATGGCCCTAGCTGAATTAGACCTTCAGAAAATGAACCATTTTCAAAAAACAGCAGACTCCGCCCCAGAGAACTATATTCTTTAACTAAATCATCTCGTCCAGAACGGCATAGAGTTAAACGCACTGTCTGGTTATTGTTCAAACCTTCTAGGGAAAGACGACTAGGAGTATCATTCAAAAGTGTTCCTTGGGGAGAAAAATTCGTAAATGAACCTTCCCAAACACCGAGATTCTGCAAAAAACATTCCCATTGTGATTTCATAGTGATTTTGTCATTTGTCAATGACTATCCTTTAGCAAAACGTCGGACAGCAAATAAGCTCCCCATTAATCCTACAGCTGCACCGAAACTCAAAAGGATCAGGGGCAATAATAAAATTTCTGCTGGAGTGAGTTGCACTCTGTTGGTGATGACTTGGATAAACTCAGGTTGATTGACTAGCAACTTACCGAGAAACTGTTGAATCACAGAAATGAAACTCCAAGCGATCGCACCACCAACCAAACCAAAGGCAATTCCTTGTAAAATGAACGGCAGGTAAATCCAAACAGAAGTTGCTCCCACTAGTTGCATAATTTCAATTTCCTGGCGACGCGCCATGACAATCAGCCTAATTGTGGTGGTAGTCACTGCGATCGCTGTTAAAGTCAGAATAATCGTAATTGTTAAAGTAATCCAGTTCAGACCTCGGTGCAACTGGGCAATGCGTTTGACTGCTTCATCGACATACTGCACCGTCTCAACTCCTCGTAGTTTAGCTAACTGCGTTGCTAAGGTTGGTACAACTTGAGAATTACGTGCTTTCACCTTCATCTCATCAACTAGAGGATTCTCACCAAGCTGCTGGGTAGCCCCCTCAATATCAGAAATTCTCATTTCCTTAACTAACTTAGTCCAAGCTTGTTCTTTGGTAATGGTTTTTATCGCCGCCACCTCTGGCATTTTTGCGATTAGTGGCTCAATACTGTCGATTTGCGTATCTGGTTCGAGATAAACTGATACTTCTAGCTGGCTACCAAACTGATAAAGAAGTTTTTCGACTTGCCAAGAGGTTTGCAGACTCAAACCAAATAAAAACAGTAACACCGTCACAGTACTGACAGCGGCCCAATTCATCCAACCTCCCCGCAATAAACCGAGGAAAGTTTCTTTTAGCAGATAGTCAAGTTTCGTGAAAGATTTAAACACACATCACCTCAAAATTTGAACTTAACGCCAAAGCACTAAGTTCAGCTTTTGCGTCTTTGCATCAATAACACCACTATTTATAATCAATGGTGCAAAGTTTGCCAATACATCAGCTTTTATCCATGCTACTTCCTTCCTCTGTCCTCCTTCCTTGACCATTTACCTGATATTCATGCCATTTGCCACAGATATACTCACTATTGCTTTTAACAGTTATTGATAATAATTAGCTAGCTGTTCTAGTGTCTAAGCAATTCTACGGTTCTTTAAACTGACCTCAAAAAAGTGGAAAAATAGTTTGGTATTTATACGATGTTTTTCTCTGAATATCGTAGTAATTTGATAGGGAGAAACAGATTGATGGAAGGAAAGTTGAACCATGAACTTATTAAATAAAGCCAATTTGGACAATAGCTTCTTAAATCAGATCCGCTATCAGCTTGAGTCCGTAGAAATACATAATTCTAATCTAGCCCGACTATTATGCAAAGTAATTCCTTCCAATTGCCCTTTTGAAAGAACTGTTAAAGTTTTCGGACGGACTCTGCTTCGCATTCCACCTTTATGTAAATTGAACCCTCTTTATGAACAGATAGTTGGTCTTCGTTTTAAGTGTTTATTATATTTAGTCAATGAATGTGGTGAAGATGCCAGAAAATATTGTTAAACATAGGTTTACATCAACAAAAAATAGATTGAGAAAATCTTTTTACTAAGAAAAATTGTAGAGAAATTCTAGTTACAATCAGATGTAAATCAGAAATAGGCTGGTGAACGACTGACAATCAATTTCACATTTAAAAGTACTGTTTAATGATGTCAGCCTCGATAAAAGGATTGCTTCAAGTATGGTGCAAGGTGACTTCACAATAATTATTTTGGAGATTGGTACTACGTCTAAGAGGATGTTTAAAAAGTATTATTGCTAACAATACAACCTCGGACACCTAACCCCCTAGCAAACCTGAATGACAATAAAATAAGGGTTTCACAGCCTCTCACTCTTGGTATCAGCCTGCCGTTAGGCAAGCAAAAAGAGAAATGGCAGATGGGTTTTTGGTATACTCCAGGACTTTTTAAACATCCTCTAACCGAGATTGATAGAATGAAAATAGTAGGAATTTTCACCATCTAGCCATCGAGACTCATGCCCTCTGAAATTGCTGTCGAGAAAAAAAAGTTAAAAAATCCACCTTTGGAACTTCATTATTTAGGCGATCGCGTGCTGCGTCAAGCTGCAAAGCGAATTTCTAAAGTTGATGACGAACTTCGCCAAATAGTGCGCGAAATGCTACAAACTATGTACAGCAATGATGGCATTGGTTTGGCTGCGCCCCAAGTAGGAATTCACAAACAACTAATTGTCATCGACCTGGAACCAGAGAACGCAGCTAATCAACCTTTGATATTGATTAACCCCACCATTAAACAAGTCAGCCGCGACATCTCTGTTGCCCAAGAAGGATGCTTAAGTATTCCTAACGTATATCTAGACGTGAAGCGCCCCGAAGTCGTGGAAATCGCCTATAAAGACGAGTACGGTCGTCCCCGGACATTAAAGGCTAATGACTTGCTGGGACGCTGCATTCAGCACGAGATGGATCACCTTAACGGCGTGGTATTTGTAGACCGTGTAGAAAACTCCTTGACTTTAGCCCAGGAGCTATCTAAGAATGGCTTCTCGTATCAAGCGGTGAAACCAATAGCATAGGGGGGGCAATAGTGTATTTAACTCCAAAAAGCAGTTTATTTCTCGGTGGTTCTTGTGTAAGTGCGATCGCAGCTGTCGGTTCGGTTTTTGAACTCGGTTACGGACATCCAGATTTTGGTGTCACAGCCACGGCAATTATCCTGGTATTAAGCATTCCACTCACAGGATTATTTTTCTTTGCCGCAGTTAAGGACGCAAGGGCTAACATGAAATAAGCATCAGGTACATAAAAAAGGTAAAAGGATGAAGCAAAAAGGCAAAGTTCATTCTTTTACCTTTTATTTTTGCTCTCCATTTTGCACTGCCCCTAAAGCTTTTAGCGTCACTAACTGGGCTGCGGTTAACCCTGTAACCCCAGTGATATTCATTTTTTCATAGGGTCGTGGCGATCGCAGTATTCTTAGGCAATCACCCGTCGATACATCCCAAAGCTTAATTGTCTCATCTTGGCTACCACAAATCAGAGTTTGACCATCGGGACTAAAAGCAACTGACTTTACCCAATTAGCCCCGTGCAAAGTTTTCAGGCACTTGCCATTATGGACATCCCATAATTTTATCGTTTGGTCTTCGCTGGCACTAGCTAAAATTTGACCATCGGGACTAAAGGCAACTGACCAGACTCGATTAGTATGTTCTTGCAAGGTTGTGAAGCACTTGCCCATGAAAACATCCCATAACTTCACTGTTTGGTCATCACTACCACTAGCTAAAGTCTGACCATCTGGGCTGAAAGTAACCGATCTGATCCGATTGCTATGTCCCTCCAAAATATGGAGACATTTTCCTGTATAAATATCCCATAACCTCACTCTTTGGTTTTCACTGCCACTAGCTAAAGTTTGACCATCGGGACTAAAGGCAACCGATCTTACCCAACTGGTATGCCCTTTCAAGGTTTGGAGACATTTTCCGGTGTAAATATCCCATAATTTAACGGTTTGGTCGTCACTGCCGCTAGCTAAAATTTGACCATTAGGACTAAAAGCAACCGATCTAATTCGATTGGTATGTTCCTGCAATTTTTTCAGACATTGCCCCGTCTGAACATCCCATAATTTAATTGTTTGCTTTTCACTACCGCTAGCTAAAATTTGACCATCAGGACTGAAGGCAATTGACCGTACCCAACTGTTATGCCCTTCCAAAATTTTGAGAAACTTATCGTTACGGACATCCCATAATTTCACTGTTTGCTTTTCACTGCCGCTAGCTAAAATTTGACCATCGGGACTAAAGGCAACTGATCTTACTCGATTGCTATGCCCCTGCAAGGTTGTCAAAGACTTACCATCCTGGACATTCCATAACTTCACTGTTTGGTTTTCACTACCACTAGCTAGAGTTTGACCATCAGGACTGAAAGCAACTGACCTTACCCGATTGGTATGCCCCTGAAAGGTTTTCAGACATTTACCATCACGAACATCCCATAATTTCACAGTTTGGTCGTCGCCACCGCTAGCTAAAGTTTCACCATCGGGACTAAAGGCAACCGACCAGACGCGATTGGTATGTCCCTGCAAGGTTTTCAGGCATTTACCATCACGAACATCCCATAATTTCACGGTTTGGTCGTCACTGCCAGTAGCTAAAATTTCACCATCGGGACTAAAAGCAACCGACCTTACCCAACTGCTATGTCCCTGCAAAATTTTCAGGCATTTACCATCACGAACATCCCATAATTTCACTGTTTGCTTTTCACTGCAACTAGCTAAAGTTTCACCATCAGGACTGAAGGCAACTGACATAATTCGATTGGTGTTCTCCTGCAAAGTTATCAGACATTTGCTGGTGTAGACATTCCATAACTTTACTGTTTGGTCTTCACTGCCACTAGCTAAAGTTTGACCATCGGGACTAAAGGCAACCGATCTGACCCAATTGCTATGTCCGTGCAAGGTTTTCAGGCATTTACCATCACGAACATCCCATAATTTCACGGTTTGGTCATCACTGCCACTAGCTAAAGTTTGACCATCAGGACTGAAAGCAACTGATTTTACCCAACTGCTATGTCCAATACAGCTAAATAGTAGCTTTCCATCATCAACTTGCCACAAATAAGTCTTGCCATCAGCATCACCCGTAGCCAAAAGTTTTCCATCCGGGCTAAATGCGACTGACGAAATACTAACTAATGTTTCTGCAAAAACGCATTTAGCTAAATCGGTATTGGCAAAATTTACCCGATGCAAATTTACACTTTGTAAATATGCTTGCCAAATAATCAGATTAGAAAAGTCATAGCCGCTAAAATCAGTTTGCAATTGACAAAGAATATTTAACAGATTTCCACCCGCATATCCTGCTGTTTGGGGAATCTGTCGCAGGGATAATAAAATTTGATATAGATGATGTTCAATATTTTTAGCATATCTAAAAATAGTTGATAACCTATCTATAATTGGTTTAATAATTAGGGTAATCTGAGTGTTTCTAATATAATCTTTGGCCGTCGCTTCCATTAAAGCATGGCTGATAAATAGTCTAATATTACGAGTGGTAATTTCGTCACAAACCTGTTCAATCAGTTGGTCGGTGATGTATTCCATGACCACAGATTGAAGGGTGAAAAGTGCTGTTCTTTGTTCAATTAGCGATCGCCTCCGTAGAGATTCTAGCGCCTCCATCACTTCCCTTTTGGTCAAGGGACGCACAATATCATTGAGCAATTCGTCTAGAGAAACTAACTCGCGCTTGATTGCTAGCCAATAAATTATTTCTTTTTCGATCTCTGACAACCGCTCAAATTGCTGGTCTAATAAATTTCGGGTATCACCAAAAATGATCTCTCCTTCAGCCAGAAAAGCAGCAATATCACCACCAAATAACTCCCGAATTGGCTCAGAAACCAGCTTTAATGCCAAAGGATTGCCGGAATACTTCTCAACTAGCTTGGCCCATTCTTGTGGTGAACCAAATAATCCTTTATCTTGGAGAATTTCTTGCCCTTCTGCTTTTTCTAAGCCAATTAACGATAATGTTCTAACTGGTGATGCTTCTCCCTCTAAAGGAGCAAATTCTTTTGGTTTTTCGCGAGATGTCAGCACTAAACAGCTTTGATGCGGTTCTTCCCCGACTCGACTAAGTAGTTGACCATAATCTTCGTATCCTTGTCTATATTGTCCGGCGCGATCGCCTTCTTGTAAAATTGTCTCTGTATTATCAAATACCACAAGACAACGATGCTCTCGTAAATAATTAATCAGCAGCGTTACTCTACCATCTACGCTTTCTGGCAAATCTGTTTCTCTCTCATCAGATAAAAACCCGATCAGGTTTGCCAACATCTCTGCGACAGGTGGCGCATTGCGGAGACTCCGCCAAATCAAATACTCAAAATTCTCCTGAACTTCCTTTGCCAGTTTCACCGATAAAGCAGTTTTGCCAATTCCGCCCATTCCCAATATTGCCACTAGTTGGCATTTATCCTTAATGAGCCACTGCGTTAGCTGAGACAATTCTGCTATGCGTCCCCGAAAAAAGCAGACACCAGGCGCTTCACCCCAATCTTGACGGTTTTGGGTAATGGATTTCTCATTGTCTGAAGATGCTTGATACTCAGATTCTATAACTTGCTGTAACTTAGTGAGCTTACCTGGGCCGCTACCAGTAACATTAAATTTCTTGTAAACTTCACTTAATCTTTTGCGTACTGCTTCGGCGCTGATTGCTAATTCTTTAGCGATCGCATTTGGCGATTGTCCCTCAACAGCATATAAAAACACCTCGATCTCGCTGCTAGACAAGCACCGTTTTTCGGCAAAAGCCAAAAGAACGTTTTCGGGAATGACACTCATACTCACACAAAGACAAACTACAAACCAATGTTATCTCACATAGTGAGATAACATTGGGTGCGCGATCGCGCCGATGAGTTTAGTGTACCTCACCTAAACAGTGCTGAGTGCTGAGTAAAAAAAGTAATAATTGTACTGGCTCAACGCCCCGCTACCGCTAACAGCACTCCTGAATTAAATACATTAGACTTCTTGCATAAATCAAAAAAAGAACCCCACCCCGCCTTTGACTTACGTCAAATTCTCCCCTCCCCGCCGGCGGGGAGGGGTTGGGGGTGGGGTGTTAGGGGACTTTTGCAAGAGGTCTATTGAGTCTACTTAGTTTCTGCAACTGGCTGCACGCGCAAACCCTCTGTCTCATCAACCGTAGGAGTGGCAATCAGCGATTCATTTCCTGTCAGACCTGATGTAATTTCTACTTCAGTACCATAATCTCGCCCAACGGCAACTTTTTGATAATGCACTGTGTGGTCTTTGGTTACAGTTGCTACCTGCGTACCTCCGCCATTAACGACTAAAACACTATCTGGCACAACAAAGGGAGGATTGGTGCGGTTAATGGCAAATCTGACATTGGCATACATCCCAGGTCGCAGCGTCGCGTCCGAATTGTGTACTTCTAATTGTGTCAGCAAAGTACGAGTAGTTGGATCTATAGCGTTGCTAGTACGCACTACTTTACCCGTAAACACTCGTTGGGGTAACTCTCTAACTGTAATTTGTGCTGTTTGTCCAGTTTGAAGTGACTGTGATAAACTCTGTGGAACACTCACATTTACCTTTAGATTGTCATAAGCGGCAATAGTATAAAGGCTGCTATTGCTAGTGTTAGTGTTGCTGGTACTGGTGTTGCCATTACCTGCTGAAATTAAAACACCTGTATTAACATTACGTGCAGTAATCACTCCTGCAAAGGGAGCAGTGACTTTCTTATAAGACTGCAATACGGTATTACGCTGGAAGTTTGCTTGACTTGCGTAAGCGTTAGCTTGTGCTGCTTTGATGTTGGCAGAGTCGGAATTAATAGTGTTTTGTGCTGCCTCAACGCTGGCAAGATTAGCTTGATATGTAGCATATTTTGTATCTGCATCTTGTTGAGGTACTGCACCTTCCTTGACAAGAACTTGCCAGCGCTCCCAACTCTGACGTGCGATCAATAAATTAGCGCGGGCTTGCTTCAAATCAGAAATACTTTTAGCTAAATTAGCACGAGTTTGAGATACATTGGCTTGTGCTTGCACTACCTCTGCCTTCGCTTGTAGAACTTGCTGGTCGGTGTCTGGTGAGTCAATCTCCGCCAACAACTGACCGGCTCGGACGCGATCGCCAATATCTGCGTACCACCGCCGTAAATAGCCAGTACTGCGAGCGTAGATGGTCGTTTGATTCAGGGCTACAACATTCCCAGGTAGTTCCACTTTCGTAGCACCAGTAGCGCGGCGGGGAGTGATTACGTTCACTGAGGGTACTGTGCTTGCTTCCTTGACTGCTGCTTGTAATTCTGACTTTTGGCTTAACCGGGGTAGAATACCTATCGCCAGTAGGCTAGCAAAAAAAACAGCACCAAGTACAGCCCAACCAATTCCACCGATGCCGCGTTTTTGTTTTCTAGAAGTCGTTTGTTGTTCAGAATCAGGAGATGGACGATGTTGAGAATCCATAGGTAAACTGTCCTGTATTATCTAAAAAAGCAGAAATTTAGCAGCTAGAGTCATTACCTTATTAGACTTCTTGCAGAAGTGGAATAAGGGGTAAGGAGTAAAAGGGAAAGCGGCTCAGAAAAAAACCTTTCCCCTACGGTGTACACACAAGTTGTTGACCTGCACCTTTGTTGCATCGACCTGCACCTTTGTTGCATTGACCTGCACCTTAATTGCATCGACTTGCACCTTAATTGCATCGACTTGCACCTTAATTGCATCGACCTGCACCTTAATGGCATCGACCTGCACCTTAATTGCATTGACCTGCACCTTTGTTGCATCGACTTGCAAAAATTAATCTCCCCTACGTTACCTAGTAACTTTAAAAGATTTGTGTGTACACCGTAGCTCCTAAAATATGTCTATGACTTGCCTTGAGATGATGACAACGAATATGCTGTCCGTGAATCTGAGAAATTTAAATCGTCATCATTTTCATCAATAGGACGAGGTGGTTGACGCCTCATAATGCTGTAAACAACAGGTACAAAGATCAGAGTCGCCACTGTTGCAGCTGACAAACCGCCAATTACAGCGCGACCCAAGGGTGCATTTTGTTCACCACCTTCACCAAGACCGAGAGACATTGGCACCATCCCGATCAGCATGGCTAAGGCAGTCATCAACACCGGACGTAACCTTGTATAACCCGCCGCTAGGGCTGCTTTATAGGCATTTTCCCCTTCTACCCGTTGCTCGTTAGCAAAAGTGATCATTAAAATACTGTTTGATGTCGCCACGCCGATACTCATAATTGCACCCATTAACGAAGGGACGCTTAGGGTGGTGCGGGTGACAAACAGCATCCAAATGATCCCTGCTAAGGCACTTGGCAACGCCATCATAATAATCAGAGGATCGAGCCAAGATTGGAAGTTCACTACCATTAAGCAGTAAACCAACACAATTGCAAACACAAGTCCTAAACCTAGCCCTAAAAACGAAGAGTTCATCGTTTGCACTTGCCCCCGGACATTAATCTGACTTCCCTTAGGCAATTTTTTCTGATAATCAGCGATAATTCGATTGACATCGCCGGCAACTCCACCCAGGTCGCGACCAGAGGAGTTAGCGTAGATATCAAAAACTGGCTGAATGTTGTAGTGATTCACAACTTGCATCACTGTGTCGCGTTTGACACTAGCCAAATTACCTAAAAGTTGGGGTGCAGTTTGACCGTTGCCAACTGGCGTATTTTTCAGGCTGTCAATAGAGTCAAGTTTATATTGCGGAACTTGTACAGCCAGGGTGTAACTCACGCCTTTTTTGGGATCGAGCCATTGGTTGATTGCAGCTTGACCGCTTGAACTTAAGGAAGTGAGGACGCTATTGGCAACATCCCGCTGAGTCATACCCAATTGTTGAGCCTCGGTGCGATCGACATCAAGACGTAATTTGGGCGCATCGACAACTTGCTGGAGATGTACATCTACAGCCCCAGGAATGCGCGTCATCCGCGCGGCGATTTGTTGGGCAATTTCAAAGTTGGCTTTTGAGTTTTTCAGAGGGCCAGATATTTGCACGTCAACAGCAGCAGGCAAACCGAAGTTGAGAATTTGAGTCACAATATCAGCCGGCTCAAAAAAGAAAGTGTAGTTGGGAAATGTCGCTTTCAATTTCTGGCGGAGTTCCTTGACGTAAGAAAAAGTTGCACCAGATTCTTTTAGGGACACAAGAATATCAGCATCAGCCTGCCCAATTGTCGCACCGTTATAACCATAAGTAAGGTTAATGCCACTGGTGGGTAAGCCGATGTTATCCAGAATCAGATCGAGATTTTCTTTCGGTACAGTCTGGCGGATAACGCCTTCAACTTCGCTGACAATTTTTTCTGTCTCTTCCAAACGAGTACCAGGTAAGGCTCGAACATGGAGGCTAAACTGACCACCATCGACTTCAGGGAAAAAGTCTTGACCGACGAACGGCAACAAAACTCCGGCACTGACGATAAAAGCACCAAATAGCACAAAGACTATGCGGCGGTGATTTAATGCTGAGGTCAGAACGTTGTAGTACCAACTGCGAAATTTCTCAAATTGTCGGTTAAATTTTTCGTGTAGCCGCCATATCCAATCTTTCTTCACAGATTTGGCAGTTTTCGTTGTTGCTTCTTCTGCCTGGTGGTTGTCGTGACCATTATTATTGTGAACTGGCGAATCTATATGATGGTCGCGATTATCATGGATTTCAACTAGTGAAGAATGGCTGTGGCGATCGCCGTGACCATTATTATTTTGAACTGGTGAATCTATATAATGGCTGTTGTTACCATTATTATTTTGAACTGGTGAATCTATATAATGGTTGTTATGACCATTATGCTCCTCGTTTTCTCTATGCCAGTCCGCTTCGGATGGTAAAAGATAGCTTGCCATTGTCGGTACTACAGTCCGAGATAGCACATAAGAAGCAAGCATCCCAAATACTACCGCCATCGCTAGGGGGACAAATAGGTACTTGGCAACTCCACTGAGAAACACGACCGGCACAAAGACAATACAAATACATAATGTTGCTACAAGTGCTGGAGTAGCGATTTGCTGCGCCCCATCTAAGATTGCTCGCTTGATGGGTTTACCTTGTCCGAGATTTCGGTGGATATTTTCAATTTCTACTGTGGCATCATCTACCAGAATCCCAACAGCTAAGGATAAACCACCTAAGGTCATGATGTTGAAAGTTTGTCCCAAACGACTCATGACAATAATTGAAACTAGCATCGAGAGAGGAATCGATACGGCTACAATTACGGTGCTGCGCCAACTTCCCAAAAAAATCAAAATCATCAGCGCGGTGAGACAGGCTGCAATCAATCCTTCTTTGAGAACGCCTTCAATAGAAGCTTTCACAAATATAGATTGATCGAACAAAAACGCTAAATTCAGTTCTGGGGGCAAGGTGGATTGGATGCGAGGCAAAGTTTTTTTAACGCGCTCGATCACATCAATAGTTGAAGCATTGCCACTCTTCAGGATACTAAGTAAGCTCGATCGTCTGCCATTCTGACGTACAATGTTCGATTGCACACCAAAGCCATCTCTTACCTGCGCGACATCACGAATGGAAATGACAGTACCATTAACTTGCTTAATTGGCAAGTCATTGAGGGCTGCCACCACATTTGGACTATTGTTGATTTGTACGGCGAAGTCGCGATCGCCTATTTTCATATCACCTGCCGGCAAAACCAAGTTTTGGGCACTGACAGCATTAGTCACATCTTGAGCAGAAATGCCATTAGCCAACATCGCTTGGGGATCGATATCAACCATAATTTGCCGGGGTTTACCACCATAGGGCAGAGGTACACTCGCTCCTTGCACTGTTGCTAATTGGGTGCGGACGAAGTTGGTAGCATAGTCGAAGAGTGCTTCTTCTGGCAAGGTTTTGCTACTGACACTCATCTGGATAATCGGTACGCTAGAAGCGTTGTATTGAATGATGAATGGCGGTGTAATCCCAGGTGGCAAAGGGCGAAGAATTGTTTGGCTGACAGAGGTAATTTGAGCCACTGCTGAGGCGATATCAGCGTTAGGTTGGAAAAAAACCTTGACGACACTAACACCACTCAAAGATTGCGACTCAATATGTTCGATGTCACCAACAGTTGTTGTCATAGCGCGTTCGCTAATGGTGACGATTCGCTGTGCCATTTCCTCAGATGTCGTACCACTGTAAGTCCAAACTACGCTGACAACGGGAATGTTAATTGCAGGGAAAATATCAACTGGTGTACTAAATATTGTTACTACACCCAAGATCACAATCATCAAAGCGGCGATCGCGAATGTATACGGAAGACGTAAAGCAATTTTGACGATCCACATAGTTAGTTAGGATACTTCAAAAGTTTTTGGTGTTAAAGCTGTTCTACTGAGGTTGGCGTTTGAGCTAATTGCATTTGTTCTGTTTGGAGTTGCTCAACTAGCCACTCAATCTCCGATTTGATGACTTCAAATGCCCGCCTCTGCACTTTCGCTTGATATAAATCATCACTAATTTCAACTGCTTTTTTCTCTGCAAGGCGTAACTGACATGACATCAATCGATGTTCAATTAACTGCACTCGTTCTTTGGGTAATAAATGGCTAAAGAAAAAAAATTTGATTAGAAATCGCGATCGCGCATTTACCCAGCTTTCATGAGGATATGCCAACATCTCTCGATACCAAGTGTTTTTACCGAGGGGTGTAATCTCATATACCTTTCCACAATGTCCACCTTCTTCTCCTTGTTCTGCACATAAAATCACTTCACCTTGTTCTTCCATGCGCTTCAAAAGAGGATAAATCGCGCCATAGTTGACACAAATACTGCAACTCATAAACATCTCTAGTTGCTGTTTGAGCCGATAACCGTTTAATGGCTCTCGCTGTAATAAACCTAATACCGCCAACTTCAGCATTTTGATATATCAATCTGATATGTCGATCAACAATATCAAATTGAGCCTTTTTAGCCAAGTACCCAAGGTTCAATTGTCAGCATTCTCTGTCATGCCGCAGGATGCTAGCCGGATAAATTATCTGTGGGGTAGGAGCAAGTGAGACGCCCACCTCACAATAGGTAGTGGAGTATTTTTTATTTGAAAGTCCTTTAGTGCCAAAAGTGAGGATTCATTGGGGGATTTCAGCAGGATTTGTAGTATCTTATGCTGTTTAAATAATTTTCTCTACAGTTTACCTTGACCTAAGTAACTAAGTTACTTTATAGTGAGTTTAACAGTAGAAACCACGGTGACTTAGTAAGGTTACGGGTGAATTAAAGAAACTTAGTGAGTAAGACATAAAGGCGAAGACTGGAACTGCAAATTCTGAAAAAGGCAAGTATACAAATTGCCTGTAGGGATTTCGAGGGTTCAATGCGCGTAATGCGCGTTCTGTGCTGTTACGCGCATTGAACGCCTAATTTTTGATATCCAGATTGCCCCGGTAATTCATCAAAGAGCTTAATTTTTCATAAGCCGCAAATATCAAAACCACCTTTGTTGGTATTCCCACTCCACTCAGGAGTAAGACTTTTGTCTACCTTGACTTGGTGGGAGCAAAACTGTGGAGATTCGCTGTTTCCTTAGTGTGGTCGGGGGAGCGCAAACTGCTACCTAGATTCAACTTTCAAAACAGGAAAAAAACTATGAAACCCAGTCTCAAAGATAACGATAATCTCTTGTTTAAGTGGTTTTGTATAGGACTCAAATATTTTCTGCTGGCGCTGCTGGGGCTGGGAATAGCCTTTGTTGTGTCTCACACTTTAGGGGCAAAGGCGATCGTTGGGATGCTTTTATCGGCAAGTCTACGGTCATGGATTACGAAGATAGCGATTTTCCTAATCTGTCTATTTGCGATCGCCATGATGTTCGAGTCTTGGGGTTAAGGCTCGTACTGACCATAAATAGCCTTTAGCTGAGTGAAGGTCAGCCAAAGGCTTCGTAATCTTTTCACTTGGAGATCATATCATGCCTAACAACAACAACAACGGCTCTGGGGTAGAAACACTTTCGCCACTTTTAGTAATCTTAGTGGCAGGGTCAATTTCTTTAGCGATCGTTAACAAAGCTAATCACCCAGCATATTTTGACATCGTTAAAATAGCTATAGCCTACAGCTTTGGCTCAATCAAGTCCCAAGGAAAAAGCAAACATTCCAATCACCAGGATGAGGTAGATAAAGACGAGTTGAAATAGCAGACGTGAGAACTATCTTTCAGGAGTGCTGAGTACTAGACATCTGGTGAAAATTAAATATGCATTACCTGATTCTTTTTTTACTCAGCACTTGTTACTCAGCACGGGCTAAACCTTAGCTATCCGCTAACAGAACTATTTCGGTGAGTTGCAGATTATAATTTACTTCTAAAATAGAAGAATGCTGTCAACTCCCACTCAACTATTGCGACTGTCTCAAGGACAACTTAACTTACTAGAAGCTTGTCCGCGTAAATTTCAACATACCTATCTAGAAAAACTCAATTCCCCCTCAAATCCAGAACAAGAAGAACGGCTCACTTTGGGTAGTCGTTTTCACTTGCTAATGCAACAGCGAGAAATGGGTTTGCCAATTGATAGTTTCCTAGAAGCAGATGCTCAACTGCAAAGCTGGATGCTAGGTTTTGCTGATGCAGCGCCAGAAATCTTAACGGCTGCATCAGATAATCAAACTTTCCGTGAAAGCGAACACTACCGTACTCTGCAAGTTCAGGATTATTTGCTGACGGTTGTCTATGATTTATTGATTGCAGATAACCAACAAGCGCAAATCCTCGACTGGAAAACTTATCCTAAACCACCCAATAAACGCAAGTTAGAATCCAACTGGCAAACACGGCTTTATCTATATGTATTGGCAGAAACTAGCGATTATTTGCCAGAAAAGATTTCTATGACTTATTGGTTTGTCCAATCTGAAGGAAAACCGCAAAATATTAAATTTAATTACAGTACTGCTCAACACGCACAAACAGGAAAGAAACTTAATCAACTATTAAGTCAGTTAACTAATTGGTTGGAAAATTACCAACAGAACCAGCAGTTTCCGCAAGTAGTGGAGGGTAGCAAAACCTGTGATTCTTGTCAGTTTGCCAAACGTTGCGATGCCTACGGCGGTAAACTACGCATCCAATCTACTAAAGAAGCAGCGAAAGACTCATTGCCAAATTTTGACAGTATTCAAGAAGTCTCACTTAACCCTATAAATTAGAGGATGTTTGTCAAATCCAATCGGGGTATAAACAAATTATAACTTTTAAATTTATGTAAAATTATGTCAAATTTTGACGAAACTGAAGCAATTTATGTGCGCGAATTAGGAATTGATGACATTGCTCCTGTTTACCACTTGGGAGAAAGCTTATTTACCAGCGATTTATACCCTTATTTATACCGCACCTGGGACGAATGGGAGGTGATTGGACTTTACAACACCGATCCAGAATACTGTCTTGTGGCCGAAACAGATGGGGAATTAACAGGATTCATTTTGGGAACCATCATCACCAAAGCATCCTGGACTTATGGATACATTTTATGGCTGGGAGTTAGTCCAAAGTATCAGCGTCGGGGAGTAGCAGACAAGTTGGTTGATAAAGTCGTCGCCCGGATGATTGAAGATGGGGCGCGGTTCATGTTGGTAGACACTGACCCTACCAATACTTCAGCATTAAAGTTTTTTAGTCGCAAAGGTTTTGGTAATACTCGCCAGCATATTTTCTTGTCGATGAATTTAAGCAAGCATGAGTATTATGGCAGATTGATTGATTACGAACACCAAAAAGCTGAAAGAGCCGGTTACAAGCGTTCGCGTCCAGCAATTCGTGCCCGTAAAGCTGATAGTGTAGCTAATGAAGTCGTTCTCAATCCTCTAGCGAATGAATCTCCAATAACTGAGGATCAATCTCCAATCTAACAAAAGTTAGGAGTAGCCCTTTCAAGGTGGGTAAAATTTGGGGACGATCATTTCTCCGTGTTCTCTGTGCCTCTGTGGTTTAATAAATTACTTTCAAACTGTATAAGCATAGAAAACGCAGAGAGAAAAGCATGATGGCGATTGTTAATTTTGAATTTAGAGCAAAGTGGCGTGACTTATGTGTATAGAATTTGGGCGGGAAATCTGCGGCAATCTTAACATTGCAGAATCGCGGGAGTGGTTAGTTACTAACGGTATTGGTGGTTACGCCTCTGGGACTGTGGCTGGTTTATTGACTCGCCGCTATCACGGACTATTGGTAGCAGCATTGAAACCACCTCTGGGTCGCACCTTAATGCTGACAAAACTAGATGAAACTGTCCTGTATGATACCCGCTCTTATTCTCTAGACACCAATCGTTGGGCTGATGGTATTGTCAGTCCCCAGGGTTATCAAAATATTGAACGTTTTTCTCTGGAAGGTACAATTCCTGTATGGCATTTTGCTGTTGCTGATGCCTTATTAGAAAAACGGGTGTGGATGCAACAAGGCGCGAACACAACTTATATCCAGTATACTTTGCGTCGTGCTACTCAACCGCTAAAGTTGACGCTCAAAACAATAGTCAACTACCGTGATTATCACAGCGACACTCAAAGCAATGGTTGGCAGATGTCTGTAAAGGAGGTGGAACAGGGGATTTGTGTAACTGCTTATCCGGGTGCTGTACCACTATATCTACTGAGTGATTCACCTAAAGGCGATGCCTACGGCGGCAAGCTACGCAGCGTTTCACGCGGTAGTACATCTGTTGTCAATAGTTGGTATCATAACTTTGACTTGGCAGTTGAACGCTATCGGGGATTGAGCGACAAAGAAGACCACCTCCACGCCGCCACCTTTGAAGTTACACTGAATCCTGGGGAAGCGATCGCCTTTGTAGCCACCACAGAAAAGCAACCAAATCTCAATGGTGAAGCTGCACTCAAGTTACGTCGCGCTCAAGAACAGAAGTTAACAGGATTTTGGAAAACTAATCGACCCCTGAAAACTAAGGAATCACCTAGCTGGATCAACCACCTAGTACTAGCTGCTGACCAGTTTATTGTCGATCGCTCATTGCCAGAAGACCCCTACGGCAAAACCATCATCGCTGGTTATCACTGGTTTAGCGACTGGGGACGCGACACGATGATTAGTCTACCTGGTTTGACAATTTCCACTGGTCGTCCAGAGGTAGCACGCTCAATTATTCGCACCTTTGCCAGATACGTAGACCAGGGAATGTTACCTAATCGCTTTCCCGATGCGGGTGAGCAACCAGAATATAATACAGTCGATGCCACTCTCTGGTACTTTGAAGCAGTCCGCGCCTACTACAGCGCTACAGACGATGATACTTTACTTGGTGAACTCTTTCCCATACTTGCAGACATCATTGATTGGCACTGTCGCGGTACACGCTACAATATTCATCTCGATGCAGCCGATGGTTTACTTTATGCAGGTGTTGCTGGTGTACAACTGACCTGGATGGATGCCAAAGTTGACGATTGGGTAGTTACGCCGCGAATTGGCAAACCGATTGAAGTTAACGCCCTCTGGTACAACGCTTTACGGACAATGGCAAAGTTTGCCCGTCAGCTTGGTAAACCACACCAAGAATATGAGGCAATGGCAGACCGGGCTAAGTATAGATTTTCTCGCTTCTGGAATGAAGAGACAGGTTATTGCTATGACGTTTTAGACAGTCCTGATGGTGATGATGGGTTGTTGCGTCCTAACCAAATATTTGCTGTGTCATTACCAGAAAGTCCGCTCACGCCTGCCCAACAAAGGGGTGTGGTGGAAGCTTGCGGGCGAACGCTGCTGACTTCTTATGGATTGCGATCGCTAGCCCCCGACCATCCCCAATATCAGGGTAAATACGGTGGTAATCAGTATCAGCGTGATGGAGCTTACCATCAGGGAACCGTCTGGGGTTGGTTATTGGGGCCATTTGTCTTAGCACACCTGCGCGTCTACAAAAATCCCGAACAGGCTCGTCAATTTTTGGAACCAATGGCTAATCACCTCAACGCACACGGTGTTGGCAGTCTCAGCGAAATTTTTGATGGTGATGCCCCCATGACTCCACGGGGATGCATTGCCCAAGCTTGGACAGTAGCTGAAGTTTTACGTGCTTGGTTGGCAACAGCGAGTTGATACGCCGAACCCTGGTCTATCTGCAAAGTCGATTTTGTCAAGAATTTTTAAGAAATTAACATCCTTCAGAAAAGGAAAGACGTAATGCTGAAGTAATCCTCAAAGGGGTTGCATATTTGCGGGATGATTTTACTATTTTTGTGGGATGGGCAACATGAGCGTCCCTTGTATTTACGGGCGGGCATCTTGCCATTGGTGTCAAGTTAAGGCAGAAGCCCAAATGTCAAGCGACCTTGCAGCGTTACGTCGATGTCGTTGGCGAACAGCTTTAACTAAGCCCAT
>NZ_JBALDU010000060.1:0-12469 GCF_036917235.1 Nostoc sp. | reverse complement strand
CTATTTTTTCTCGAAGATCGACAGAGTAGGACTTCATTTAAAAGGATTTATATTTTAATCTAGTGTACCTCATAATAGACGCAAGTGCTGTATCTATGACGGGCTACGCCTACGCTCAATTTTAGCCCAATACAGTGTAGTTAGGGATCGGTTGTTGGAGATTCAATTTACAGAGATCGTTGATTGAGATAACTAACTTTTATGGGGTAGGCAGCATACTGAGCGTTATCGTTAGCATAGCCTCTCGCACAGAAGTAGCGATCGCGCCGAAGTATTGCCTACCCTAATTATGCAAGTTAGAGGATGTTTTAAAAGTTCTTTGGTCGGTAACAAAACGTTTTAGATCCCCCTAAATCCACGCCACTTGCTCCACTTGGGGAGACCCCAAGACCGCAGTGGCTCCCCTTAAAAAGGGGGACTTTGATTCCGGTTCCCCCCTTTTGAAGGGGGGTTAGGGGGGATCTAGAAGTGCCTAAAATTACATCTGACCACTTTTAAAACATCCTCTTAAATGTGGAATAGCTTAGTGGTTAGTTAACGCTAAAAGCACTTGTAGTTTCTTTGACAACTTCATCTATTTTAGGAGTAACTGAAAGATGCACAATATGCACTGAACAAGGAGCATGGTGAAGAACGTAGTTACTCACACTACCGAGAAATAGTTCCATCAATCGAGAATGACCCCGACGCCCCATAACAATTAGGTCAGCGCCACAACTATGGCCTAAATCACAAATAATGCGACCAGGATTACCAACATTTTGTGTAAATTCCGTAGTCACACCTGCTGTGTTTGCTTGGGCACAAAAAGATTGCAACATCTGGATTCCTAAATTTTTAAAGGTATCCCACTGTTTTTGGTATAACTCAAAGCTTTGACTGGTCAATCCTGGATAGTAGTCCATATTAGACAGCATAGGTACATAAGGACTACCCTCTTCTTCGGAAGATAGGACATGAAGTAACATTAAGCTAGCTTGTGTTAACTTTGCTAAATCCAATGCTTCCTCAAAAACCTGTTGCCCTATTTCTGAGCGATCTAATGCAACTAGAATCTTTTTAAACATCATATAGACCTCCGATTTCATTGGTAATTGGTCTTTACGGTTTCGGGTTTCCAGATGCTGGATTGTCAAAAATGACTAATCCCTCAACTATGTTTAGCGACTTTTGAATTTTAAATCTCTTAAAGGTTTTCACCCTATATTTATATTTATAGCAAAACAATTTGAGGAACTTGTGAAGAAAGCCAGTATTTATCTTTGAGCATGACGGAGCATCCCATTTTGGAATAAATATCTTTGAATTTCGAGCCTAAATCCCTTTCTCAAAGTTGCTATGCATTATTCACATTTTTCTTAAGATTGCTGTAAATAAGTCAGGAACAGGATTGTAGAACAAGGCGCTCTGTAGATATTTGACAAAAACAGAAGAATGTAAATGACGAAAATTTTCTAGGCGATCGCTAACCACAAACTGGAGAATTTGAGTGGATAACTTGTTTTAAGTAAGTTATATTTTTGTTGAGAAAGATTCGGGTAATGGATAGCCTAAAAAGAGAGAAGTCAATATATTGCATACAAACGCAAAGGCTAAAACATTAAACAATCCGGTTGACAATTGTCCACACTTCTCCATCAGACCGGACATAGGGAACGGAGATTGTCTTAAAGCCAGTAATAAAGGGTTTGTAATAAATCTGCCAATACATTGGACTCAGTTGATTGGCACAAGCCTTAAGAAAACGGACTTCTGCGGCCAGTTCACTTGCTAGTTGATTAATGCGTTCAGCATGAACCTGAGCCACTTCTTTGGCTTCCTCTAGCTGCTGCTGTTGGATAAGTTGTTTGGATTCACCTTGCGATCGCACTAACTTACCTTGTTTTTGTTTTATCTTGCCTTCCAAAGCGGCGATCGCTGCATCTATGCCTTGGAGTTCAACTGATAATTGGGCATTTTCTCTGGCTTGACGGCGGTAAGCTTCTACCATCGCCTGGGGTGAATCATTCTCGCCAGAGATGACATTATTTTTGATAGTAAGTGCAGCGCGTTCTTCTAAAAGAATCTGAATTTGAGAGTTAAGTGCCGCTATTTCAGCCTGAGTTTGCTCCATAAATCGAGTTTTAAGTGCTGAGTAAAATATTAAAAGCTTTTTGCGCCTTGGGTATCGAGAGAAAGCGATCGCACCTCGGCTGTAATTCCTTCTTCTTGCCAAGCAGCTAACATCGCCGCCTCCACAGCCTTTGAGTGTAACTTATCCGCCAAAGCTAACAATGTCGGCCCCGCACCACTAATCACCATACCATAAGCACCAGCACTAACAGCTGCGATGTTGAGAGCATCGTAACCAGGAATCAAAGCTTTGCGATAGGGCTGATGCAACTTATCTTGTAAAGCTGTCTTTAACCATTGTCCGTTACCAGTTTCCAAGCCACGCAACAATAAGCCCAAATGTGCCGTATTGAAAATCGCATCAGCACGACTCACTTCAGTGGGGAGAACGCCCCGCGCCTCGGAAGTAGAAAGTTCAAAATTAGGAATAGCCACAACTGGTACAACATCTTTATGCCAGGGAACATCACAAATTTCCCAACCTGCGCCACTGGTAGCAGCGAGACGACATCCTCCCAACAAAGCTGGAACTACATTATCAGGATGTCCTTCCATTGCGATCGCTAACTCCATCACCTGCGACTGAGAAAGAGTAGCACCTTCTAATTGATTAGCAGCAACCAACCCACCAACAATTGCTGTCGCCGAACTACCCAAACCCCTCGCCAACGGGACACCTAACTTAATCTCTATTTTCACAGTCGGCGGTGTCTGCTCTATATGTTGATAGAACTTGACAAACGCTTGGTAGAGAAGATTACTTTCATCAGTTTGGACTCGTTGGGCTTCTGTACCAGTGACATCAATAGTTAACCCACCTTCTTCTAGGCGAGTGAACTTGAACTCGTTGTACAGCTTTAATGCTGCACCGATGCAATCAAAACCAGGCCCCAAATTAGCAGTTGTGGCGGGAACGGTAACAGTGATGGTAGAAACAACAGACATTGGCTAAACTCACTAATCATCAACTAGCATCCCATGTAAAGGGTTGATTTGCTCATGAGTTATAGTAATTTTTTGTATGTAAGTTGTTAAATTGAGGTTAAAGAATACTGATTGAATGCAATGTATCAGCCTAAAGCTGTTCTAAACCCATCTGGAGTCATTTGAAATTTGACTTTTGTAACAGTATCAGACTGTTCGATACAAGCTTGTAGAAAATCTCGTAATGTTTCTGTAGGTATTGCACAACCATAACCTAAAATGTCTGTACGTCCTTCTGCTTCTGCTGGAAGTTGGCAAACTACACCCACGACTTTACCATATTGATTAATAACTGGACCTCCGCTGTTACCGCCTTTTACTCTGGCACTAATTAGAAAGTAGTTTTGCTGATCCAAATAAGCTTTTTCCTTACCTATAATTTGCCCTGTTGTTGATTTCAAATGTCCAGCAATTTGTGCAGTTTCTGCAATCAATACAGATTCAAAACCAGGAATTGGCGGGTAGCCCATAGTTAAAATATCGTCTAATATATTAGCATTGCTAATATGAAAACTAGGTATTTTTGGAAAAGCATCTCCTTCAAATTCAATAACAGCTAAATCTACTCTTTCATCACTAGGTGTCCATATATTTAAAAGAGGTATATTGGCACAGTTCCATTCAGGAATACTTACTTCTTGCATATTCTCAATGCAATGCTTGGCAGTTACAAATAATGAATTTTTAAATGATGGGTAATTAAGTAAAAATCCAGAGCCTATATCATCCGATCCATCTATTTTCTTGACCACTACAGGTTTAACTGTAGTGACAAAATGATTACGAATGTAAGGAAAGCCAAAAACTAAAAACTCATAAGTACCATAATCTTGTTCTACAGGTTCAACCTCTGAATAAGAGTAATATGTATCATGAAATAGCACAAGACTACTTGCACTAAATCCAGCAGGAATCAGCCATCCTTCTTGAGTTAATCTCCTAATAATTTTTTTTACTTCACTACAGTTTTCAAATTGATCAGTCTCTTCGAGAAAAGCCTCTACTGATTTGGGAGTTGAAGTAATGTTTTCATATACAGAAAAAAAATCGATTATATCTGCTGCTAAACCCAACTTAAAATATCCTCACTAATGGTTTAAAATATATTTATGTTGAAAAATTACCCGAAGAGTAAGACTATTCACATTTTGGCAGTCATAAAGAATTTGTAATCACAAAGACGTAACTAACGTTAGTAAAAATATTGTTTTTACACTTGCACATTGATAATAATTCTAATTACTATAATTTTTAAAAGTTAGTGAGCATATCTTTTAATATCAGGTATTATGGCTTTTTATGTATTGATTCTAAAAGAAAAGGAGGATGAGACCGGCGTTACTTACCGCTTTGGCCCACATGAGGATCGTCTCGGCTCTTTATGGATAGATAAATTGAGTGGAGAAATTAAGGAACTTCAAGAAACCCCAGAGCAAAACTCGCAGGCATTTTTTCAACGAGCAGCAGTAAAGGTTTGGCAAAATTGGAAAAAAGGAGCTTTTCCAGAAAAAACATCTTGGGCATCCTGAGAATGATTTGAGATTGATAGTCTATCACTGTGGATAGGCTATCAATGCTCTGTTATTCTTTAGAAAGATACCTAGCGATCGCTCTTTTTGACAAGTTTATTGGTCAAAAAGCTTACTTCAAAGTTCCCAAAACGGGCGCTACTTCAACCTCGGAAATTTGCGGAACCAAGAGTCCCTTAGCATAAATTTGGGGATTGGTTTGGGAGACTATGGCATAAGACTGGCGAAGATTAGCATTGACTGCAACGGTCTTCACATCGTACATCTGCATCGCCATCTTCGGATAGAAACCAATACCAATAATCATCAGCAGAAAACAGGCGGCGATAAATACCTCACGGGGTCTAGCATCCTCGTAGACTGCATCTTCTGGTACGAGACAGTCTGTACCAAAACAAACTGTTCCGTCGTCTTCTTGATTTTCCAAGCTTGCATTATTAATGTCGCATAGCAGTGCTGCGTCTTTACCATAAAATACCTCTCTCAGCATGGAAAGTAGATAAATCGGTGTGAGGATAACTCCAACTGCGGCAAGAAAAACTGTGACGGTGCAGAAAGTTGAACTGTAAACGTCACTGCTTGTCATCCCAACAAATACGGAGAGTTCGCCAGCAAAGCCGCTCATTCCGGGAAGTGCCAGAGATGCCATCGCTCCAATTGTAAACAGGGCAAAGACTTTGGGCATGGCTTGACCAATACCGCCCATATCTTTCATTACCATTGTGTGGGTGCGATCGTAAGTAACACCTGCTAAGAAGAACAGCACAGATGCAATTAAACCATGCGAAATCATCTGCAACATCGCGCCGTTGATTCCCAAATCAGTGAAGGATGCAATCCCAAGCAGTACAAACCCCATGTGAGAAATCGACGAATAAGCTAAACGCCGCTTCATATTGGTCTGAGCAAAGGAGTTCAATGCACCATAGATAATGTTGACAACACCGAGAATGGCTAAAACCGGCGCAAAATAAATGTGTGCATCGGGAAGTAGTTCCAGATTCAGGCGAATCAGTCCATATCCGCCCATCTTCAGCAACACACCAGCTAATATCATCGATACAGGAGAGGATGCTTCGCCGTGAGCATCAGGCAACCAAGTATGCATGGGGAAAACAGCAAGCTTGACACCAAATGCAATCAACAATCCTGCATAAAGTAGCAGTTGTAGACTAAGAGGATATTCTTTGCTGGCGAGGGCGGTGATGTCAAATGTCATATTACCGCCGCCATATAGCCCCATTGCCAGGGCTGCCACTAAAATAAATATAGAAGCAGCTGCGGTATACAACAAAAATTTTGTAGCCGCATAACGACGCCTTTGCCCACCCCAAATGCAGACTAGTAGATAGACGGGAATCAGTTCTACTTCCCACATGATGAAAAATAGCAGCAAGTCTTTAGCAACAAACACCCCTACCTGTGCAGAATACAGCACCAGCATTAAAAAATAAAAGAGGCGGGGTCGGCGATCGACTTGCCAAGCTGAAAATATCGAGAGTGTGGTGACAAATCCGGCTAAAAGCACAAGTGGCGCTGAAAGCCCATCGACTGATACCGCCCAGTTAAAACCTAGTTGAGGTATCCAGGCATAATTTTCCACCATTTGAAAACTAGCACTGCTGGCATCGTAATGCTTCCAAAAGGCGTAGCACATCAAGGCAAAATCTGCAATACCTATACCTAGTGCATACCACCGCACGAGTTTACCATCTTTATCAGGCAACACAGGGATGAGCAGGGAAGCAACAAGTGGTAGTAAGACAATCGCGGTAAGCCAGGGAAATTGATCCGCTATCATGTATGTATAGAAAAATACTTATTTAGTCAATTATGTCATTGTACTAAACTTTGTAACAATTTCTTCATAAATCTTTGTCATAGTTAACTGCTTTTGGGGGCTGGGGACTGGGTAAGAAAGATTTTTATTTACTTGTTAAGTGTTCTTGTGTACGCAGTTCATAATGGTTATTTACTTGCTCACGGTACTAATCCCGCCCGCAACGCACGGACAGCAGCTTGTGTCCTGTCAGCGACACAGAGTTTATTGAGAATACCTCGAACATGAGTTTTGACAGTACCGACTGTTAAATAGAGCCTTTTAGCAATTTCTGCATTGTCACAGCCAGCAACAATCAACTCTAAAACATCCATCTCTCTGTGAGTTAAAGGATAGCTGACTATACTTTTCTCAGTATCTGCGTCAATGCCTTCAATCAAAACTCTTTTTCCAGATGCGCCTCTGGTGCCATCAGGGAAATCTTGACGTATTTGTTGTAGTACAAGGTCTGCGATCGCTGGATCGATCCATGAGCTACCTGCATAAGTCGTTTGCACAGCCTCTATTAGTTTCTCAGTTTCTATATCCTTCATGCAATAAGAATCTGCACCTGCTGCAAATGCTGCTAAAACTGCTTGTTCGCTATTTTGCATCGTTAAAATTAGCAGCTTTGTTGTATAGTCCTCATTCTCTGCCTGATATTGCCTAAATGTGCGTGTTAGCTCAATACCATCCATGTCAGGCAAACCAATGTCAATAGTAGCAACATCCGGCTTGAGAGTTTTCAGAAGGTTGATGCCGTCGGCTGCATTGGCTGCTTCACCAACAATGTTAAACTCTGGCTGAGTTTGTAAGGCAGACCGCAAGCCGATTCTTGTCAGGTTGTGATCTTCAATCACAAGGATCTTGATTTCACTCATAGTTGCTTAACTTTACTGTTATTTATCTAAAGTACAGATTAAAATAATCTCGTTCTTCTATTCGGGATCTTATACAAAAAGCAATGCGTTTGGTATTATTCACTGAACTTCATCTACCATTAGACATAGATAACCTTATCTCGTAAGCTTTTTTAAGGCAAGAGTTTGGATATGACAATATAATTCAATCAAAAAATATTTTTATACATTAACCTAACGCTCGATGTTTTATGCTAAATAATTTTTCATGAAAAATTTGGTAGCAAGCAAAAGTAGGTGAAGATTAAGTAGTTATCCTTGCTTTGAGCGGTATTATGCACATAAAAGCGGCTAAAAAACTCACTCTACCACCCAGGCACTCATATTAATTGGATAAATTAGGCGGCTAATATACTTATAAAATAATGCTCTGCCAAACAAATAATACATATTATAAAGAAAAAATCAGTTTAATTACGTAGAAAAAGGTATTTAACTCAGGAAACTCTAAGAGAAAATGTTAATCCTTAATAATCTCAGCACTGGTGAAGTAAGCTATTACTAGATTTGCTAGGGATAGCCAAGCACTTCTTTTTTTATTTAGCCATGTCTTTACCTAAAACTGTCAAAAAAGATAAAATTCTCGTTGTCGATGATGTTTTTGACAATCTACTCGTCTTAGAAGCTGTCCTAGAAGATGAGGACTATGAAATTAGCTTGGTAGAAGATAGTAAGATTGCTCTGGCTATGGTTGAAGAGTCACCGCCAGACATAATTCTCTTAGATGTGATGATGCCGGAGCTAGATGGCTATGAATTTACTCGGCGCATCCGACAGAATCAGGCGTTGCCATTTATCCCAATTCTGCTGCTCACGGCTCACTATAAGTCTAGCGTTGTTGAAGGACTTGACGCTGGTGCAGATGACTTCATTCGCAAACCATTCGATCCTGATGAACTACATGCAAGGGTGCGATCGCTCCTGCGCCTCAAGCATAGTATCGACGAACGAGATCAGATGGCGAACCTCCGGGCAGATTTTGTCTCGCGTTTTACTCACGATTTGCGTATACCGCTGGTAGCTTCCAACCGCGTCTTAAAATTATTGCTAGAAGGCAGGTTTTGCGATGTTTCGCCACAATTGCAAGAGATAATTGATACCATGATTGGCAGCAATCAAGACCTGCTGGAAATGGTAAATACCTTGTTAGAAGTTTATCGTCATGAAGCGGGCTGTAAAACCTTAAAAATTTCTCCCTGCAATATTCAGGAATTAGTTAATGAAGTTTCCCAAGAATTAACTCCTTTAGCTGAAGAAAAAGGATTAGTTATAAACATCGATCGAGGTGAAACAGCAAGCACCATTATGGGCGATCGCATAGAACTGCGGCGAGTTTTGACAAATCTCATCGGCAATGCTATCAAATTTACAGACAAAGGTTCTGTAAATATTCGCTGTTATCTGACTCCGGTAGCTGTGAATATTGATATCCAAGATACAGGGCCAGGAATTTCTAAACCAGATCAGGCAATATTATTCGAGCGATTTCGTCAAGGGAAACACCAACGTTCTGGTAGTGGCTTGGGACTATATCTTTCTCGCTGTATTATTGAAGCACATCATGGCACAATCGATGTGACATCTGAATCAGGACAGGGTAGTACATTTACTATACGTCTACCTGTGGCTAGCGAAAACTAGAAGTAGGGAGCATCTCACCTTTGCAAATATACCAGGCGATTAGAAATCGCAGCTACACAAACGTTCTTCTTCCCTACGGGACGCTACGCGAACAAAGAAGCAAGCTACGCGTAGCGTCTCGCAGAGAAGTCCGCCTACGCGGACTCGAAGAATTTGAAACCCACGCAGGCGGTCACTGAGCTTGTCGTTCGCGCAGCGTCTCGTAGAGAAGTGTGGGTTTTGTTTGTATAGCCGCGTTCGCGTCAGCGTGCCGGAGGCTCTATTCCATTCGCCAGGGCAGACGTGTTTTTACACTCATTGAGATGCTCCCCGCGATCGCTTCCGTTATGGATGGAAGAAACAAGTCAAATTCTCTTCTCTTCTGCCTTGTTTCTTAAAAGTGGTACAATTGTGATTACTCAATCGTACATAAACTTTGGACTTGCCGCAGGACAAAGCTACTAGATATACAAAAACTTTCCATAACACCAAATACAAAGTTATAAAATACACTTTAAAAAATTAATTTATACTGCTAATAATCCAAACAAATGATGTTGGCTGAAGATGCTTGAAATAAATCATTAACATTTAAAAATAGGCAATATAGTTCACTTAGTTTCTAAGTAGTTCCGAAAGTCTATGTTGCAATAATGTCTAATGTCAACTTGAAGAATTTTTATTTGATGTGTGTAAGCTTCTATGGTCAAGCGATCGCTCGAAGCATCAGTTACCGGGATTGAACAAGCCAAAAAAGCGTTCGCTCATAAAGGGTGGACACAAGACAATTTGGCTTTTGAAGTCAACTTAAAGACTCGCCAACCAATTTGGCGGTTTTTTACTGGGCGTTCGGTTGACCGTCATATATTTATAGAAATTTGTTCTGTGTTGTCGTTGAATTGGCGGAAGATTGCGGCTAATCCTCCAGAAGAATTTTCTGAATCAAAAGAACTTGGTGCTGCTGAATTTTTAGATATTGATGCTCTAGTACAATTTGTGCGATCGCAACGCTTCGACAAAATTCAAGACCAGTGCGGCACTTTGCAGTTATTAGATGTTACTCGCCCGGTAATAATAGACGACATTTACATTGATGTCAACATTTTGGAGGAGATTGCCAGCCTTCAGTGGTTAGAGTTTGCTGATTTGCAAAAGTTTACATCAAAAGAATTCGATCGCTTTGGTTTAGGTGAAGTATCCCAGACACAAATGGCGGGGATCGCGGCAGTTCAAACTTATTCAAAGCTGCGGGTGTTGGGTAAACCGGGAGCAGGTAAAACCACTTTTTTACAACATCTGGCGATTCGATGCAACCGAGGGAGATTTGCTGCAAATCGGGTTCCTATTTTTGTCACCTTAAGAGATTTTGCCGACGAAACGAGAGTTGCAGGAGAGTTCCATTTACTGAACTATATTTGCAAAGAATTCCTCAACTGTGGAATTTCAGATCCATCTGTGCTGGAAACTTTGTTGTTGGAGGGCAGAGTGTTGCTATTGCTGGATGGATTAGATGAAGTACTCCATCAACAAAGCATTGGTGTCGTCAATGAGATTCGCAGACTATCTGAAAAATATCAAAAGAATATGTTTGTCGTCACCTGCCGCACGGCAGCTAAAGCTTTCAACCTCAGACGCTTTACAGATGTTGAAATTGCCCCTTTTAGTCAAGATCAAATCGTTGCTTTTGCTCAAAAGTGGTTTACAACATTTACGAAAACGAACATCCAGGATAAACAAAAACAGGCATTTGAGTTTATTGAGAAACTAGATTTACCTGAAAATTTGCAATTTCGGAGACTTGCTGTCACTCCCTTGTTTTTGCATCTCGCCTGCTGGGTTTTTCATCACCAAAACAAATTCCCAACCCAAAAAGCTGCGTTTTATAAGCAGTGCTTAGACTTGCTTCTGGGCAAATGGGACGAAACTAAACCAATTCAGCGGGATGAAGTATACCAAGATTTTTCATTACCACAAAAACTTAAGTTGCTGAGTCAGGTTGCTAGCGCCACATTTGAGCAGGGTAATTACTTTTTTGAACAACGTATTGTTGAGCAACACATTAGCAATTATATCGGTGATTTGCCGAATGCTTCCACAGAACCAGAGGAATTGCAATTAGATAGTGAAGGGGTACTTCAGGCGATAGAGTTGCAACATGGATTATTAGCCGAACGAGTGCGGGGGATTTTCTCTTTCTCTTATTTGACGTTTCAAGAATATCTGACTGCTCGAAAAATCGTTGCCAGTTATAATTTAGAAGCATTAAAACAACCGTTAGAACGTCTGGTAACTCATATTACTGAACCTAGATGGCGTGAAATCTTTTTGTTAACGGTTGCCATGCTACGGAATGCAGATTTTTTGGTACTGTTGATGAAGCAAGAAATTGATGCGCTAGTTGCTCAAGAGCCATATTTGCAAAAATTTTTGACTTGGGCAAGTCAAAAGTCTGTCGCTGCTCCTGATTCTGCTGCAATTTGGGCGTTTTATCTTGCCTTGGCTAAGACTCCTCACCTTACCCCGTACTTTGCCCTTGTCTGCATTTTCGATCAAGATATTTTTTTGGATACGGCATTAGATAATCTAGTTATGGAATGCGAATCTAATTTTGCTGATGTCTATGAGTGCAACGATGCTGTGAGTAGTGCTTTAGCAATTGTTCAAGATGCTGGCTTACATCAAGCTTTACAACAACTTAGAGACCTACTGCCCGATCTAGAACAAAGTAGAGAAAGCATTCAGACATGGTGGCAAACAAGTTATCCTGCTTGGATGGAACGGTTAAAAACTGCGATCGCCAAGCATCGAAATATTCAGCATCGCTGGCACTTCAGCCCACGGCAACAACAACTATTGCAACAATATTACAATGCCAATCAGTTGCTTATCGATTGCCTTAATAGCAACTGTGAGGTAACAGACGTTGTGCGCCAGGAGATTGAAGCCAGTTTATTCCCGATAAAAGAACTCTCCAAGCGAGAATGGCTGGGATTGCGATCGGAGGTTGTTTGAAAAGTGGTTGGCTGTGATAGGCACTAACTGATCCCCCCTAACCCCCCTTAAAAAAGGGGGGAACCGGAATCAAAGTCCCCCTTTTTAAGGAGGATTTAGGGGGATCTAAAACGTTTTGCTACCCAGAAGAGGACTTTTCAAACATCCTCTAAGGCAGGAGGCAGGGGGGAGATATATTTTAGAATGCAACAACGAGTCTTTGAACTTCATTAATGAGGCTCGGAACTCCATTAATGAGCCTCGGAACTCCATTAATGAGGCTTTGAACTCCATTAATGAGGCTTTGAACTCCATTAATGAGGCTCAGAACTCCATTAATGAGCCTCGGAACTCCATTAATGAGGCTTTGAACTCCATTAATGAGCCTCGGAACTCCATTACAGCATTTACGGCTCTTATGAGGTACAGTAGCAGCAACTAGTAAACCAGTTTCTTAAATGTTGAGGATTTATTAAATTGAGTGCAACTGAGAT
>NZ_JBALDU010000059.1:0-60649 GCF_036917235.1 Nostoc sp. | reverse complement strand
ACTATTTTTTCTCGAAGATCGACAGAGTAGGACTTCATTTAAAAGGATTTATATTTTAATCTAGTGTACCTCATAATAGACGCAAGTGCTGTAACCTCCATTTAGGATAAGTACACGCCTCCAAATTTTTTATTTAATGCTAATCTTTAAGAATTTTCTCAACGTGTCTGTTATTAATTAATTGTCCATCAGGTAAACTCAAGCAGCAAAAGCTTTGTTGTCTTTCAGGTAAGTAATTAATAGCGCCATAGCAGCTTGGGAGCAAAACCGTTGTGAACAACTCAGGGACAAAAGCTGATGGCTGAAGTTGCATTTGCGCGTACCAGTTAAGTAGCTATTCTTACCTTAAAAAGAAAGTGACTCTGAAACTCAGAGCCACCTTTAAAACTGTATTCTGAAACTTTTTAACTTTTCACAATAACCTGGTGTAGATGTGTGAAAATTTACTTCTTGGCTTCAGCAATGGGAACCCATTCAGTGTGGAAACTTCCGGGCTTATCAAGACGCAGGTAGGTATGTGCGCCAAAGTAGTCGCGTTGTGCTTGAGTTAGATTTTGAGGTAAGCGATCGCGGCGATAGCTGTCAAAATAATCCAAGGATGCGCTAAATGCGGGTACTGGAATTCCTAGTGTTGCAGCTGTCGCAATCACTTCCCGCCAAGCAGTCTGTCTGTCAAGAATTGTCTGCTTAAATTCGGGAGCTAACAGCAAGTTAGGCAAAGCTGGATTTTCGCTAAAAGCCTTCTTAATCTTATTCAAAAAGCGAGCGCGAATAATACAACCACCTTTCCAAATCCGCGCCATTTCGCCCAGATCCAAATTCCAGTTATATGTTTTTGAAGCTGTGGATAGCAACGCCATCCCTTGAGCATAAGAACAGATTTTTGAGCAATAGAGAGCATCACGGACTTTGTTGATAAAATCCTTAGTTTGCCCGTCATACTTGCCACTGGGGCCTGTAAGGACTTTAGATGCTGCAACACGCTCCTCTTTAATCGAAGAGATAATCCGGGCATTAACTGCTGCTGTAATTGTGGGAATAGCAACTCCCAATTCCAATGCAGTTTGCACAGTCCAGCGTCCAGTTCCCTTTTGACCTGCTGCGTCAACAATCAAATCCACCAGGGGTTTTTTTGTTTCTGGGTCAAGATATGGGAAGATATTCTTCGTAATCTCAATCAAAAATGAATCGAGTTCATCGGTGGTGTTCCATTCAGCAAACACTTCATGCAGCTGATTATGGTCTAATCCAGCGACATTTTTCAGCAAGTCGTAGGCTTCAGCAATTAGCTGCATATCGCCATACTCAATACCGTTGTGTACCATTTTGACATAATGGCCAGAACCACCAGGGCCAATGTAGGTTACACAAGGGCCATCATCGACTTGGGCAGCAATTTTGTTGAAAATTGGCGATAGAAACTCGTAAGAGCTTGTTGTACCTCCGGGCATTAGTGAAGGGCCATTCAACGCCCCTTCTTCACCGCCACTGACACCCATACCAAGATACCGAAGCCCAGCGGGTTCTAATTCCTGAGTGCGGCGTTCTGTATCTTCAAACCAAGAGTTGCCACCGTCGATAATGATATCGCCTTCTTCTAACAAGGGTTTGAGTTGAGCAATTACCGCATCCACTGGCTTACCAGCTTGCACCATTACTAGAATTTTGCGGGGACGTTCCAATAAGGCAACGAATTCTTCTAGAGTAAAGGCGGCTTTGACGTTCCGTCCTGTAGCACGCTGCGCCATAAACGCATCCGTTTTTTCGCGGGAGCGGTTGTAAACTGCAATTGGGAAGCCATTGCGCTCCACGTTGAGAGCGATGTTCTCACCCATAACGGCTAATCCAATCACACCAAAGCTTTGTAGTGTCATAAAAAATTTCTGGCTAACTCTTGCAGATCCTTTACCTATAAGGGTAGTCCGATATTTTCCGTTCTCCCCTAAAGAAGACCTTAAGACTTGATATAAATGATAAAAATCCACAACTAACATGGATAATTAATTTTAAATTGTATCTAAATCAACAATTGACTGGCAAAATTTGCAAAATTGAAATAATTAAAGGACGCAGTAAGGAGTAACCAAATAATGCTGGCATTTGTCCTAGCTTTGGTAGTGGGTCTTGGTAGTTTAGCCATTTATATAGCAGCTTTCTTTTTCCCAGAAATCCATCGTAAGAATGACTTTATCTGGAGTGGCGTAGGATTGTTCTACGCTTTAGTTTTATGGGTGTTTGCACCACGCATTACTGGAGGTTTGTTGCTGGGTCATGTGGCTAGTGTGGCTCTTTTGGTCTGGTTTGGCTGGCAAACTCTATCATTACGTCGGCAATTGACCCCGCAGGCACAACAAACCCAAGTACCCAGTGCTGAGACGGTAAAAACTGGCATTCAAGAACAGGTGAATAAGTTGTCCCTTCAGGAACGGCTGGGTCGGTTGCAAAAAGGTCTGGGTAGCACCTTCAGTGGCGCGAAAGACAAAGTGCAGCAGACTGTGAGTAAAAAAACACCCACAACCCCCAAACCTGAAGATATTACTTCTGTACTGTCAGAGAAACCTGCTATTGAGATTATTGACAAAACTATTGTCATACCAGAACCACCAGCAGAGGAGACAGTTACTACTGACACTGAAGCAAAAACTGAGATTGTACCGGAAGCGATTCCCCCACATCCGCCATCTCCTGAATTGGTGGAAGCAGCGCAACCAGATTTTGAAATTGAAGATAAGCAACCGATTCCTGTAGAAGAAATTGCGCCGGATGCGGTACTCGCTCCCCCAGCAGAAACGCCACCGGAACAAATACCGCCTAATTAAGGCAGTTGAATTCTGTGAAACCCAACGTTAACCTAATATAATGTTGGGTTTCACTATTTCCATCAGGCTATTTTAGGGCTAATTTAAAACGCTAATTCAGAACGATAGAAGCACACATCAAACGCTAAAAAGAAATTCATGTGTCCTAAAATCAATGGGGCGTTTCTATCTCTTGTCCAAGCAAAAGCTAGCTCTACCTGTCGGAAATTTCTCAACATTAGTTCTGGATTTACTTCAGTAAATCCAGAACTAAGTTTATCAACCATGTGTTGCCGCTTTTTCTTCTGCTAATGCCTTCGCTAAAACAGCAGCAGCTTCAAAAGAATCATATAAGCCAAGACTTGCTACTTTATCCTCAGCATCCAATGGGACTAAACTTGATTCCTTTAACAATTCGGCTGCCAGGAAATGTATTAGTAAGAGTTTATCAGTGTGGGATAATTCTTTAACTAGCGGGATGAGTTCGCTAAGAAGCATAAGTTAAGGCTTTAATGAATTTAGATAAATTTTAGAGCATAGTTTTAAGAGAGAAGCCATAAGCTACAATACTTTTTAGTAACTTGTTTTCAGTCAAGTAAGGTTTTAGAGGGTGTCTGAAAAATTTTTTTACATACACCAAACGCTTAGAGATCCCCCTAAATCCCCCTTAAAAAGGGGGACTTTGAGACTCTTATTAGCCATTTTTTAAAGGGAAATCAGCCAATATTTGATACTTCTCAGACATTCTCTAAAATGCTATCATCTTGTATTCTCTCTACGGGTTTTTTCTACATGGGCTTTACGTGTCAGCAATTGCAAATTATCGATGGTAGTTAAACCACCCTGGAACATAGGTTTAATGTGATCAATTTGAAAATCTCTCCGCATCTGGCTTTTAACTCCACTGATTGCACAAGATATAAACCCTTTTGCATCTGTGTGCTTGGCGAATACAGCATTTTTAATTTTTCTGTATTCAAGAATATCTCGCTCTTTGATTTCGTATAGAGTTAACTTCTCTATTGGTACAGTGTCAGGAATTAAAGTTGGTATTGATACTACAACATCAGGGTAGATTCCTGCTAACTTATTAATTTCAATGTTCAACTGGTTCATGAAATATTTCTTATCACTGAATATAATTTGCCAAAAAGTCTTTCCATCATTCCAAAGTATTTCGATATACTCAAACAGTGCTTTACCACCAAGAGAGTTGTCGTATATATGTTTTGCTACGATAGATAAATCACATTTTCTCCTTTCACTGAAAGCTAGAAATTCTGGTGGAATTTGATTTTTAGCATAGAAACGCAAGATATTTTTTACATCATCATCTCTGTAGCCAAGCAAAGTTTGATAGTCAGGAAAATAAATTTCCTTTGCAGTTTGCAAAAGATATTCAAGTTCTGCTTCGGTCAATATTTCTCTGTCTTGTAAATCAATCTTTTGGAATAAAGCTTTTAAATCGTTAACAAAATTGTCGTATGCTTCTTCTGTATCGTCATACAACAACACATCATAAGGTCTAGAATTAGGCTCATATCCTTCGGATGGTTCAAAAATATAAAAATGATAAATTCCAAGAGGAATCCTCTTTAAAAATTCTAGTTTTTCTAAAGCATTAGTATCAATTGAGTCATCCATGATGCGAGCGAATTCTTCAATCATCTCAATAGATATGAGTTGAGCAGTTCTATTACTTGATAAAATGCCTTTTTCAGGAAATCCACTGCCTTGAATATGAAGTTTTTCTGGGTTAACCCAGTTAATTTTGTTTTCCCATTCATCAATAAAGCTGACCACATAAGCTTTTTCTGTACCGCCTGCTTTTTGCCCACGCAAAGCCCGACCTATCATTTGTGTCATTAGTATTGTGGATGTAGTAGGGCGTGTGAGAAAAACAGTTTGTACATTAGGTAAATCCGTTCCTTCAGTTAAAATTTCTACATTTATTAATACCTCAAGCTCTCCATTTCTAAATTTTTGTATTTTTTCTTTATTGTCTTTTGCAGCAATTGTAGTACCTGTAGTTAAATCTTTCACTGCTGCTACAATAAAATCAGAATTAATTCCTTCATCCTTAAAGACTTTGTTCAATGCAACTGCGTGTATAACATCGATAGCAAAGACTAAAAGAGGTTTATATCTCTCTTGATTTTTTTTATAGTGAGCAACAATTTGATTATTACGTTTACTATCTTCAGCAATTCTTTTAGCTATATCTTGTGGTAGCCTGTCAAAATTCTCAATTGCCTTGATTTCTTGGGCTGTCAATTTTTGCTTTATTTCTATCTTCGTTTCTAGGTTTTCAAATATTGGTTCAGCAAGGATTCCCCTAGCAACTAAATTTCTCAGGTGTTCTGAAAAGATAATATCATTTGGAAAAACTAACTTTAGCAACCCCTTCTCACTCTCATCTGTTCGGAAGGGAGTAGCTGTTAACCCTAGCATTTGAAAACCGTTATGATGACCTCGTTTGCTTAGATCATCCTTGACAGCATTAATTAATTTACGATAAGTCTTAGCTGTTGCATGATGCGCTTCATCTACAACCAAAAGAACTTCATTTAAGTGACCAACCCAGTTTTTCAATAAGTGATCAAGCCCACTGTTTAGACTATCTTTACTGGCAATGATGATGTCATCAGTCTTTTCAATATTTACAGGTCGATCGTGTTTAGGATGACCGGAGATAATGCGGTATCTAAATCCTGATACATTGCTCAATAATGATGAATAGGCATTAAGTTGAAGTGTCTCAAGTGCTTGGTCAAGCAGTTCATGACGATGAGCAATCCACAGAACCTTTTTCTTGTTGTTAATGAAATTACGTAGTAGCCAATGGACTGCTGTTAAAGTTTTTCCGCCACCTGTGGGTAGAACTAGCAAGCCTTCAAAGGGAAATTGATTCTTCTTATTCAGCGCTATGATTGCTTCGTTCTGGTGGGAGTATAGCTCTTTGGGAGCCTCACCTCTTTTTACTTTGATTAGACCTGCGTATGTAACTTGAACAGTTGTCATAATATCTAAAATCCTAGAAAGACAGTGCTTTAGGGGAAAGGCTGGAACTAGGGCTAAATGAACAGGTTGCTGCAATCCATTACCCTAATTCTCAGTATTCCCAAACTGAAAGCATTGTCTAACTAACACCAGGATATTTATATAGAATTAAATGTATTAATAAATACTTTTATTTAGGCGATCGCACTTTTGAAAGTACGATTAGTGTCCAACAATATTCCTAGCTTCTTTAAATAAATTAGGAATCTGAACCTTTCATAACTCAATATCTGATTTAGACGCTCCCCAGTTTCACGAAGAAAGAGCTTTCAAATGTGAGGCATGATGAGATAAGTAATTTGAGTCAATAACTCGATTACGCCCAGAAGTTTTAGCCTGTAACAGACATTGATCGGCACGATGTAGCAGACTCTCTCCTTTCTCATCATCCTCAGCTTGCAGAGAGGCTGTGCCTAAACTAATGGTGATATTAATTGTCAGTTTATTATTGAGTGCAAATGGTTCGTCGCTGACTACGCGATTGAGACGACGAGCTACTAATAGTGCTTCATCATCGGTAGTATTAGCCAGAAGAATCACAAATTCTTCGCCACCATAGCGGAATGCTGTATCTTGACAGCGCAGATTGTGGCGCAAACGCTGGCATAATATTTGCAAGACGCGATCGCCTACTAAATGTCCGTGAGTATCGTTAACTTTCTTAAAATGATCTACATCCAAGATAATCAAACTCAGGGAAGTTTTTTGAGTCCTGGCTCTTTGAATTTGTCTGGGTAAGTCCCATTCTAAAGCCCGACGATTATTTAATTCTGTCAAGGAATCTGCTAAGGCGATCGCAGATAACATATCATTTGTCCGAATCAAATCTCGGTATTTTTGCGCTTTCCGCAAACCAACAGTCAATTGAGCAAGTATTAGTCCATGATTGGCAGTCAACTCTGCCAAGCTATGGTCTGTTTTTTCTTCAATAAGATGCCAAATATATGCATCGGCTCCTTGCTTTAGGGCCGCAGCACTCATTTCCAATTCCCTGTGCCAACCCTTATTTCTATCAGCTAGCTGCTGGAAACGATCCTCAAAGAGAATGCAGTATATCCATGATAGTTTTGTTTGGTCTTTCAACCAAGCGCACAGTTCCATGCTGCCATCTAGGCTAGCTTGCACAAGTATTATGTCGGGGGCCGTTGTTTTAATCCGCGATACTGCCTGATTCAAATTGTCCATAACTTCGACACTAAAAGCGGTCGCATAACGGATCTGATCTGGAAGTGTGGCGATAAAGTTATTTTTTCCAAAGACCAGAATAGAGATATTCATTGCTTTATTTTTTATCCTATTTAAATTTTAAAGAATTAGATTGAGTAACTTAATGCTTTTGCCTAATACTAAATATGATGTTCTAGGCTAAGTTAATTTTTTGATATATATTTTTCAAAACACCAAATTTTCACTATTTTTCCCAGTTTAATCTCCTTTTACGGCTTTAAATTTACTACTAAATTTTCTGAAATATCTGCTTCTGACAACTAATGTCTTCTTTACACTTTGTTTTTAAAACAGTAAAAACACTGAATATTATATATATGTATAAAATTGATTACTGTAGTTTCTTAAGTGCTATTTTTCTGATGAAATTACCAAAATAAATAGCTCGTAATAACCCTCAGATTAGGTAGCTAAATTTCTTTTTAAGTAGAAAAACAAAGAAAATATAAAGTTTTTTCATCAAATTACAAAAACTCAAACCGTATGGTTGAATTAAAAATATTATTTCCCATAAAAAACCTCAGCTTTTTCTTTGGAAATCAGGCTTTGATCGAGTATCAATGTAGGAGTTGAATTTCACAAAATAATGCAAGTCAAATAGACAGCAAAACTAATTCCTACTATGGTTATTAGCTTGTTTTCACCAATATTCCCTACATTTATAGAGCAAATTTATAGGGTGAAAGATTCATAATTTAACTGAGTTATGAAACTTTAGTTAACAACATATTGGCAGGGGAAAGAAAATGTTTCTGCCTACGCTTTATAACTGTTTGTTTATTTAGTTAATTCATATGTTTTTTATTTGCTGCAAGATCATAAATCCAGAAAAAAAGCTAAATAAAAAACTTGATGTTAAAACTTGCCTCTAATGTGCAGAAGTTAGTTACATTCCGCGCGTATAAGGGCAGAAAAATAAAAAAATTTTGTTAATGTCGCCTGAGATATTAAAATCTAAACTTCTGTGACAAGTTAGAACTGATTTAGTAACCTTCAACAGTGTAACCAACAGCAACAATCACCTGTTTGATTGACTCCTCTGAAGCTGCGGATTCCACTATGACAGTTTTAGCGTTAACATCAATATCCACTTTGGCATCAGGTTCCATAACGTGGATAGACTCAGTAATTGTATTTGCACATCCCTCACAAGCAATATTTGATACCTTCAGTTTTAGTGCCATTTGTTACTTCCGTATGAAAAAATTAAATTATTTCTTAAGAATTAATCATAACCATTGAAACCCAATTATGCATCCCACTAGAGTTAGATAACGGTATAAAAGCGTCCTAATCTCTGCATTTTGCTTACCGACTGGTACAATTCGCTGGCAGTAATATGAAACAAAATGCAAGAATATATAAATCTATTGATGAAAATACACTTACCCAGTGCCGCTGCGCCCAAGCCTAAAGTTAAAAACACCTATGTCTTCAAATCCCCAGTACCTAAGCGGTAACGAAATTCGCAACATATTTCTCGACTTCTTTGCCCAACGGGAACACCAAATTCTCCCCAGTGCCTCCCTCGTGCCAGAAGACCCAACCGTGCTGCTGACGATCGCGGGGATGCTACCATTTAAGCCAATATTTTTAGGGCAGCGCACACCAGAATTTAAGCGGGCTACGACTTCGCAAAAGTGTATCCGCACCAACGACATCGAAAATGTCGGACGCACCAAACGGCATCATACGTTTTTTGAGATGCTGGGCAATTTCAGCTTTGGTGATTATTTTAAAGAACAAGCGATCGCTTGGGGTTGGGAAATTTCCACGCAAGTCTTTGGCTTTTCCCCCCAAAATCTTGTCGTCAGCGTTTTTAAAGATGATGATGAAGCCTTTGCAATTTGGCGCGATCAAATCGGTGTGCCGATAGCGAGAATTAAACGCTTGGGCGAAGACGATAACTTTTGGGTATCTGGCCCGACTGGTCCTTGTGGTCCTTGTTCCGAAATTTATTACGACTTCCACCCAGAACGCGGGGACGAAAATATCGATTTAGAAGACGATTCTCGGTTTATCGAGTTTTACAACCTGGTGTTCATGCAATATAACCGGGATGCTTCAGGCAATTTAACGCCACTACAAAACAAGAACATCGATACCGGCATGGGTTTGGATAGAATGGCGCAAATTCTCCAAAAAGTGCCCAATAACTACGAAACTGACCTGATTTTTCCAATTATCCAAACAGCAGGGCAAATTGCTGGTGTTGATTACCACAGCAGTGATGAAAAAACCAAAACTTCCTTAAAAGTTATTGGCGATCATATTCGCGCTGTCATCCACATGATTGCTGATGAAATTCGCGCTTCCAACGTGGGACGGGGTTATGTGCTGCGGCGGTTAATTCGGCGGGTGGTGCGTCATGGGCGATTAATTGGGATTTCTGGCGAATTTACTACCCAAGTTGCTGAAACTGCGATCGCTCTTTCCGAATCAGCTTACCCTAATGTGCGTCAACGAGAAGCAGCAATTAAAGCTGAGTTACAACGGGAAGAATCTAATTTCCTCAGAACTCTGGATAGAGGCGAAAAACTTCTAGAAGAAATCATCCAAGAGGTGAAACAGCGAGGGGAAACTCAGATTAGCGGTGAAAGTGCATTTACTCTTTACGATACCTACGGATTTCCCCTCGAACTGACTCAAGAAGTTGCCGAGGAAAATAATCTCACAGTCGATGACGCGGGATTCAATACCGAAATGCAAAAACAAGTGGAACGCGCCAAAGCAGCACATGAAACCATCGATTTAACTGTACAAGGTTCCCTCGACAAATTAGCAGAACACATTAAAGTCACCGAATTTATCGGCTATACCCAACCTGCTGCAACTGCGAAAGTTGAAGCGATTTTGGTAGAAGGCGTTTGCCAAGAGGAAGCAGAAGCGGGGACAGAAGTGCAAATTGTCCTTGACAAAACGCCATTTTATGCTGAATCGGGGGGACAAATCGGCGATCGCGGTTATATCTCTGGTGATGGTATTGTAGTTCGGGTTGAAGATGTGAAGAAAGAATCTGATTTCTTTGTTCACTTCGGACGCATCGAACGCGGTACACTGTGCGTAGGCGATCGCGTCACCGCCCAAATCGATCCGGCTTGTCGCCGTCGCGCTCAAGCTAACCATACCGCAACGCACCTATTGCAAGCGGCGTTGAAGAAAATTGTTGATGATGGCATATCTCAAGCAGGTTCCCTGGTTTCCTTTGACAGGTTGCGCTTCGACTTCAACTGTCCCCGCGCATTGACAGCAGAGGAAGTTCAACAAGTTGAAGAACAGGTGAACAGTTGGATTGCTGAGGCTCATGCTGCAAAAGTGGAAGTATTACCTTTAGCAGAGGCGAAAGCTAGGGGCGCTGTTGCCATGTTTGGGGAAAAATACGGTGAGGAAGTTCGAGTGATTGACTTTCCCAGCGTATCAATGGAACTATGCGGTGGAACTCATGTGAGTAACACTGCTGAAATTGGTGTGTTCAAGATTATCTCGGAAGCTGGTGTAGCTTCTGGGGTACGGCGGATTGAAGCTGTTTCGGGGCCAGCAATCCTAGATTATCTCAACCTTCGGGATAAAGTAGTTAAAGATTTGAGCGATCGCTTTAAAGTTAAACCCGAAGAATTACCAGACAGAATCACAAGTCTGCAAAGCGAACTGAGGAATAGCCAGAAGGAATTAGAAACATTAAAGGTACAGTTAGCGATCGCTAAATCTGACAGCTTGTTACAAACAGCAGAAACCATAGGCGGCCATAAAATTATTGTCGCCCAATTAGAAGATGTCGATCCAGAATCATTGAAAACCGCAGCCGAACGCTTATTGCAAAAAATCGGTAACGGTGCGGTGGTATTGGGTTCTGTTCCTGAAGAAGGAAAAGTGAGTATAGTTGCAGCTTTTAGTCCAGAAGTGAACAAAAAAGGTTTGCAAGCTGGTAAATTTGTAGGTGCGATCGCTAAAATTTGTGGCGGCGGCGGCGGTGGAAGACCGAACTTAGCCCAAGCCGGCGGACGGGATGCAAGTAAATTAGCAGATGCGTTGGCACAAGCAGAAAGTGAATTAAAGTCCGCTTTGGGTTAATCTCTTCCTGACTTTTCGCGTCATCTGGAAAAGAAGAGGGCGAAACCGAATCCCATTCCCGACGCGGGAAGAAAACTACAGTGTACTCACAAGTTTCTTGACCTGCAACGCCATTGTTTCGACTGACAATGCGATTGTTTCGACTGACAATGCCATTAGACCTCTTGCATAAATAAAAAATAAAGAACCCCACCCCGGATTTGAGTAAAGCAAACGCTCCCCTCCCCGCAAGCGGCTACGGTGTACACACATCTTGGTAATGAAGCCCCAATCCTGGATTTACCCCCCTTAATCCCCCCGATGTTTTGGGGGAAATATCCGGTTCTCCCCCTTACCAAGGCAGGGCTGTTTCATTCCCTAAAAGGCGCTGATTTACAAGTGTTTCAAGCAAAAAAATCAAGTGACTAAAAAATTTGATTGGGCAAGAAAATGGCGTTCACACTTAAATTTACTGGTTGAGGTGGTAGTTTTTATTTCTCCCACTCAAGCAAATTTCTGACTCATACTCTTGACAAAATCCTTAAGGGATCGAATGAAACAGCCCTGCTTACCAAGGGGGAGTTAGAGGGGGTCAGAAGGACTTGTGTGTACACCGTAGCCAGGGGTGTTAGGTACTTTTGCACGAAGTTCTATTATTCGTAAATTAAAGGGTTTAAGAACCTGCAATCTACATGTAGCACCCATTTCAGTCGGGGTTTAAATCCCCCGGAGTTGCTCCTCTTGGGGAGAGCGTCATTTTGAATTTTGAATTGTTAATCTTCCATTCCCAATTCCCCATTCCCCAGATATGCTTCAGACTTTTCTATAATGATTAAGTGATTCCCGTCATCAAAAACAGCCTGTGACTACCACTCCCCTATTTCCAATTTCAACCGCTCAGGTTCCAGATACGCTAGGCCGCTTCGGGCGCTTTGGCGGTAAGTATGTACCTGAAACGCTCATGCCTGCCCTGGCTGAACTAGAAACAGCTTATCAGCAATACCGCAATGACCCTGGTTTTCAAACAGAATTACAGCAGTTGTTACGAGACTATGTAGGACGTGCGACACCATTGTATTTTGCTGAACGCCTGACTGCTCATTATGCCCGACCCGATCGCACCGGGCCACAAATTTACTTGAAACGTGAAGATTTAAATCATACTGGCGCTCACAAAATCAATAATGCTGTTGGTCAGGTATTGTTGGCGAAACGCATGGGTAAGCAGCGAATTATTGCTGAAACGGGTGCCGGACAACATGGAGTTGCTACAGCTACAGTTTGCGCTCGTTTTGGGCTGGAATGCATAATTTACATGGGCGTTCATGACATGGAACGCCAAGCTTTGAATGTGTTTAGAATGCGGCTGATGGGGGCAGAAGTGCGTCCGGTGGAGGCGGGAACCGGAACTTTGAAGGATGCTACTTCTGAAGCAATCCGAGATTGGGTGACAAATGTAGAAACGACTCACTACATTCTGGGTTCGGTAGCAGGGCCTCATCCTTACCCAATGATGGTACGTGATTTCCATGCAGTAATTGGTGAAGAAACCCGCGCCCAAGCAATGGAAAAGTGGGGTGGATTACCTGATATCCTCTTGGCTTGTGTAGGTGGTGGTTCCAATGCGATGGGACTATTCTATGAGTTTATGAATGAGTCTTCTATACGCTTCATTGGAATTGAGGCAGCCGGAGAAGGTGTCAATACCGAAAAACACGCAGCTACCTTGACAAAAGGACGAATTGGTGTACTGCACGGAGCCATGAGCTACCTACTGCAAGATGAAGATGGGCAAATCATTGAGGCACACTCAATTAGTGCGGGGTTAGATTATCCCGGCGTGGGCCCAGAACATAGCTATTTAAAGGATACTGGTCGCGCTGAATACTATAGTGTGACGGATGCAGAGGCTTTGGAGGCATTCCAGCGATTATCGAAATTGGAGGGGATTATCCCGGCATTGGAAACAGCCCATGCGATCGCTTATCTCGAAACCCTCTGTCCCCAGCTAATCGGCAGTCCTCGGATTGTAATTAACTGCTCTGGACGTGGTGACAAGGATGTACAAACGGTAGCCAAGTTATTGTATCCAGGGTAAATCTACATAAAATATTTGGGAAATAAACAATAATGGATCGACAATTCCAACACCCAATGTTACCGCAACCCACTCACGATGAGTTGGCACGCCAAAACTTTGTGCAAACTATGAAAATGCACATTTTCAAGAATGTCACTCCTGGTAATAAAGAAATTTATGAAAAACTAGCCAAGCCGAAGTTTGAACAAGAACATCAGCGTTCTCCCCAGAATCGTTATGAAATTCGGGAAGTAATGCAGCACGAACCCTATTACCGCTGGACTAGTGCCCTGAAGCGCATTAACCAGGAAATGTTATGGGATGCTGTAAATGCCAACGTTGACAGACAACTACCAGAATTGATAGAGCGCGCCAAAGATAAGGGTGGTGAACTGGGTACTTTAACCCTCGACCCAAATTTTCAAATACCTGCTTATCAAAAGGCCGTAGACATTCACTGTATGCCCGGAGGATATCACAGCGAATTCACTGCCGATGATGTCGCAGCAGGTGCAACCTACGATCGCGGCGCTTACGTTTATGGACTCGGTTGGTTGGGGCCGCTCAACGATGATATGGGGCTATCTATAGTCCAAAACTACCTTTTAGCAGAGTTTCCCAACTTTCGACCCAAAAAAATCCTCGATATGGGATGTTCTATTGGCAATAGCACATTACCTTATGTGGATGGTTTCCCAGATGCAGAAGTCCATGCCATCGATATAGGTGCATCTATACTGCGATATGCTCATGCAAGAGCCGAAGCCTTACAAAAACGGGTACACTTCTCTCAGCAAAATGCCGAACATACTAACTTCCCCGATGAATCATTTGACTTAGTGGTTTCTCACATTTTGCTACATGAAATCCCCCCGTCATCTGTGCGTAAAGTTATGCAAGAGTCTTATCGTCTACTGGCTCCTGGTGGGATGATGATTCATCTAGAAGCACCCCTGTATCATCACATGGATCTTTATACACAGTTTATTTATGATTGGGAAACCGCTAACAACAACGAACCTTTCTGGAGCGCTGTACGCGATTTAGATTTGCTACCCCTAGTTACTGAGGCTGGTTTTGCAGCAGATAAGACATTCGAGAAATTTGTCCCGAATGGAGCATGGAAAGCAAAAGAAACTAATGGTATGTTTCAAAATCGTAACTCAGCCACCCAAGGCACTTGGTTTATGGTTGCTGCAACTAAGTAAGCAAAGAAAGTTTCGTAATTCGTAATGGGCTATGGCCTGCTACGCTAACGTAATTCGTAATTGAGAAAGTCAGATTTTATCTGGCTTTCCTCATTTTGTATGTCTAGTCTTATTTTTGGAGAATTGGTATTAGGATGACAAAAATAGCTAAGGGTAAACGACCTGTTTACTTAGAAAATCCGCAAACTGATAAATTGTTAGCGATCGTCATGGCTTTGACTGGTGAGGTGTCCGTGCTGCATGAGCGGCTAGACACCATTGAACGGTTGCTAGAGGTGAAAAGTATTTTATCGGCTAGTGAGATTGAAGCTTACGAGCCGGATGCCAAAGTAACTAAAGAACGGGAACAGTGGCGTGCAGAATATATTGCACGTGTGTTGCGCGTGGTACAGGAAGAGTTAGAAACCCTCAAACAAAGCTAGTTTAAATTACGTAGAAATTTTGCTGAATCAATCCAGCCATTTTTATCCGACATTCCGTATCTTGAACTGTCACAATCGGTTTTTACTGTTTTTTTAACATGAAAAAGCTATTTAAAATACTTAAGTACAGTAAAATAGCTGGATTAATGAAGAGCGCTAAGCATAATCTGAAACTCGTAAATTCCAAAAAGTTTAGTAATTACACTATGTGATAGTCTAAGTGCGGAATCAGGGATAAGAAGAATCATACTAATGGTAGAAGACAACTATTGAATAAATAGTAAAATTTATGCGTTAAATCGTGAATTTAAACGTCTGCTAGTAGTTTTTGAGCAAAAAAGCCTAAAAATAGAGCTATTTAGACCTATAAGCAATTTGTCAGATTGATATTAGTTGGTTACATTGTCTAAAACTTTACCACCAGCAAATGATCAGACAAATAGTTTACAGCGTTCTTTTAGGCACAGTTGCTCTCAGTAGTGGAGCGATCGCTACTTCTGTAACAAATCCAGCTTGTACGCCAGCACCTTCAAATGTATCGAATAATACTAACCGAATTGCAGCATCTAGTATGGACACTGCTGCTTTAGAACAGTCGATTTTTAACCAAATCAATAACTACAGAGCTTCTCAAGGGCTACCAGCGCTGACTCGTAATTCTGCTATGGATAATCAAGTTAGGCTTCACAGTAAGAACATGGCTAATGGTACTGTTCCCTTTGGACATAATGGATTTTCACAACGTCTTAATGCAACCGGTGTTTCTTACAGATCAGCTGCTGAAAATGTCGCTTACAACCAGGGATATGGCGATCCTGCCACAATGGCTGTTCAAGGCTGGCTCAAAAGTCCAGGGCATCTTACCAATATCAGAGGTAATTATAATTTGACGGGGATTGGTGTCGCCAAAAACAGTCAAGGCGTAATCTACTTCACACAAATGTTCATTCGCTGATATGTTTGACGCGATGTGCAACTTAATATTCTGACCTCACTTCCATTCCTCTCTCCTGCAAAGAGTGAAAAACTACTTTGAATTCTACCCATTCCTTATTATTAGGCAAGGAGATTAGGTTGGAGTAAAAATTGCACACAGCGTTAGATTTGGTAAGGTTGAGGTTTATTCTCAAATTTCCCAGACGAGTTTAACCTGTTACTAAAGCTTTTGCTTGATAATTTATGAAAATCTGAAATTATTAGCAAAATTAACCATGATTTTCATGAAGCTGACCTATTGAAGTACTGACAATTGAAAATGATTGTTTGTGTTACTTGTCAAGGATATAGCCAAATTGCCGAAATTCATCATTACTTAATAGTATTGTGGTATATATCCTCGGAACAATAAGGTAGAGTAGAAGTCTTATATCTCTACACATTACGCAATTCTCCATGTTCCGACAAACTGCTTTTGGCATCGCTTTAAGTGCGCTTGTCCTTGCTAGTGGATTAACGACTGCTCCGATACCAAATCATACTTCTACAAATACATCCACCCGTAATAAGCTGTTGTCGCTTTTTTCTAGTCAGGTTGCAATATCGACTCCTACTTTTAAAACTACTGAGTTAGAAAAATCAGTATTTGAGCAAATTAATCGATATCGGGTTTCTAAAGGGCTGCCAAAGTTGACTTTAAATACAAATTTAACTCGACAGGCCAGAATTCATAGTCAAAATATGGCTAAAGGCAAAACCCCATTTAGTCATCAGGGATTTGAAGGGCGAGTCAAAGCTATCCCGATTCGCTACAACAGTGCAGCGGAAAATGTTGCTTTTAACCGGGGATATAGCAACCCCGTAGAGGAAGCTGTTACTGGCTGGATCAAAAGTCCTGGACACCTAAAGAACCTTAAAGGAAATTACAACCTGACTGGAATTGGTGTTGCGACTAATAATCAAGGCGAAGTCTACCTGACACAAATGTTTTTTCGCACTAGGTAGATTTAATTTCTGATTTTTTTGCACAATAATAATTTAGTGTCTGACAAGACTTTTTTCTGCTGGACACTGCTATTATTTTTGAACAATTGATGACATTACCAGATTTTCAGGTGAGCGATCGCGACCTCAGTGACGCAACCCTTAGCCAGTATTTAGAATCTACAGCGATCGCAGTTGATACAGAAACGATGGGATTGTTGCCACTGCGCGATCGCTTGTGTCTCGTCCAGCTGTGCAATCTTGAAGGGAAAGTGACTGCAATCCGCATAGCCAAAGGGCAAGCTGAGGCCCCCAACTTAAAAAAACTCTTGGAAGCAGTCAATGTTGTGAAAGTGTTTCACTTTGCTCGATTTGACTTGGCCACTTTGCGAGCCAATTTGGGGATTCAGGTAAGGCCAATTTTTTGTACCAAAATTGCCAGTAAATTAGCCCGTACTTACACAAATCGTCACGGACTCAAAGACGTTGTACAAGAGTTAGAACAAGTGGAACTAGATAAAAGCTCTCAAAGTTCTGATTGGGGTAACGCCGTTAGCTTATCTGAAGCTCAACTAAGTTATGCTGCCAATGATGTCCGCTACTTACTTAGCGTGCAGCAGAAGTTAATACAAATGCTCAAACGAGAAGAACGTTGGCAAATTGCTCAAGAATGTTTTGAGTTTCTACCAACGATAGTTTCCTTAGATTTGTTGCAATTCAAGGATCTATTTGAACACTAATTGAATAGGGAATACGGAATAGTGACAAGAAATTTTTATCGCTCGTCAATCCCGACTAGTTATATGCCAAGTTGAAATTGATAGATAAGCAAGTTCGTAGTAAGGACTAAAGTCGTTATTTCCCAAGCACTAAAGTGCTTACTACAAACCCTCATTCTAAGTTACAGCAGATTTCAAATTAGTAAAGTAAGCAACGATTCGTCTCAAAGCTAGGTATGTATAAAGGCTGTTTTACTTCTGGATTATGACCAGAGGCGGAGCGTCTACGGCTCCGCTCCTGAATTCTGAATTCTGCTGCATTTTTGCCTAAGAGCCAACATTGGAATCATCAGGGTTTTTAGGAGTTTTAGATTCACTACCAGCTTCCTTGAGGTTACTTGCTTGCTCTTTAATACCTTCCTTGAGGTTACTTGCTTGCTCTTGAATGCCTTCTTTAAGGTTACTGGCTCCTTCTTGAATGCCTTCCTTAAGGTTACTTGCTCCCTGTTTAATGGATTCTGTGGCGCTAGTACCGCCCTTTTGCAGATTTTCTTGGTGATTTTTTAGCCGATCTACAACATTGTAGTCATCTGCACCTGGGGGAGTTTTTGATTCAACAATCCCTTCTGTTGGGCCACCGATCGCTTTCCATGCGGCAAGACCACCTTTGAGTTGGGAGATATGCTCAAATCCATTAGAACGCAGTTGTTGTGCGGCTTGGGCAGTGTCTTGTTCGTTGGCACCGTAAAGGTAAATGTCACGGCTCTTATCTAAAGAAGCTACTGCACGCTCTACCAATTCATCTGCTGGCATTGGCATTGCTCCCATAATGTGACCTTCATTGTAGGTCGAGCGATCGCGCACATCCAGAATTGTAAAAGCTGGTTCACCCCATTCCAAACGACTCTTCAGGACATGAGCATCAGTTTGTGCTTCTATTGGTGGTTGTGGGGGAATGATGCCGCCTACTAAATTATTGACCATAATTTTTCCTTGCTGACGATATTAATAGTAATTTAGCCAACTGAAGATATTTAATTGATCTTTCTCTGGTATGAGTATTCTTAAACTCTCTCCTCAGATAGACTGAGTATTTTCCAGAAAATCAACCAATTAATCAATTGTAAATAATCACAGTTTATAGTACTAAGAGACAATATTCTCTTTAAATATAATCCAATATATTTAAAGAAAATATTTTTGATATATATTTTAGTTATTTAGATATTTTAGGTTTTACGTAATTCTTCATGAATCGATAAAATATTAGTTTGAAATGAAAAATATTTAGCGACAAATATAGTAATTAATACATTTCTAATATCAGCGATCGCTAATAAGAATCTCTCCTCAATCTCCTGCCACGCTTGTAGAGTTATATACAACAAATTAGAAGTTTGTGAGGTACACAATCTAAATCTGTTACCCAAATATAAAGGGTGTTTTACTTCTGAATTCTGCTGTCATCAGTACTATTTAAACAAGCTCCCAGCAATTTATTGACATCATAATATTGCTAGAGCAATTCTTTTTGCTATTGCTTTTGTCTGTTAAAGCTGGTTTTGACGCCCTATATACCTTATGGCGATGCTTTCAGTCTTTGGGCTTGTCATAGCTCAGGTTGAAACTTGTAGTATAGTATATGCTTAAGAGGGCAGCTATATGTAAATGCACCAGGGTAGATTTTCGTAGACCTTCTTCAAGAGAACATACCTGTTGGTTATAGTACAGTCGAGTAAGTAGGAGTTGAGAATCTAGATTGGCTGATAAGTTAGTTTCTGAGCCTTTGTAGAGGTCTAATTAATCAGGGAGTGCGTTATCTCTTTTAAAGTTGTAGCAATTGCCGCCGCTTCTGGATGTGTCTTTTGACTATTTGCGATTACGGAGATGGTTTTTAATTACACTTATTCAAAATGTAAAAATTTAATATTATACAATACAAATTCAAAATTATGCAAAAATCATGCCATAATTATAAATTTTATCGGCATGATGATGGCTGAGGTTGCGATCGGCTTCATGGAAAATCAAATGTACACAAGTACTACAGTAGCGGTGGTACTCAACAAAAACACGTAAAGTAAAGCTGGCACAACAGCAAATCGCCCAATTTACAATAGATAGCATTATGGTTATGGTTACTGCTACTACTCCCAAAATTCTGATCGTTGATGACGACTTCGGCGTCCGAAATCTCGTCTATCGTTTTTTAAGTCGGAAATATCAAATAGAGTCGGCAGCAGATGGTAGGACTGCCTTATCGTTGTTTGAGCAATTCAACCCAGCTTTAGTAATTCTGGATTGGAATTTGCCCGATGTTACTGGTTATAGCCTTTGCCAAGAAATGCAGAGTCGTACTAATGTTTTAGTGCTGATACTCACTAGTAGGACTGACGAGGCTGATAAAATTAAAATCTTAAGCGCAGGTGCTGATGATTTCATGACTAAACCATTTAGTCTTGCAGAAGTTGAAGTTAGAGTAGAGGCTCTTTTGAGGCGGATACGCTACATCAATCCCTCCCCAACACAACGTATCGTTTTCAAGCAGCTAGTAATTAATCCAGAGGGACGCGAGGTAACACTTAACGATAAAACTCTTGCCTTAACAGCGCTGGAATTTAATATCTTACATTTTTTGGCAAGTCATCCTAATCAGGCTTGGAGTCGTCCACAGCTAATCCAAAAAATCTGGGGTTGCGACTACGTAGGAGATGGCCGGGTGGTTGATGTGCATATTGGTCAGCTTCGCAAAAAGATGGAAGTTGACCCCAGCATACCGGAGTTTATTAAAACTGTGCGAGGCTATGGTTACAAGTTTGAAGCGCCCGACGAGAATACTAGTTTTTAAGACTACTACAGAGGTACAAACAACACTGAGATAACAAACAAATGCTTAACTGAACCATATTGGGAACTGATTTGGTCGTGTCTTGACGATTTTAAGCAAAGCTGTACTTAAAGATTATTCATTATTTTTCTTAGCCAATCTTTGACTAACCAACTCAGCGGCTAAATGTATTGCTGCTTTCATACTCGTAGCATCAGCAATTCCTTTACCCGCAATATCAAACGCTGTTCCATGATCCGGTGAAGTGCGAACGAAAGGAAGACCTATAGAAGTATTAACTGCCCGATCAAATGCCATCAGCTTCACAGGAATTAAGCCTTGGTCGTGGTAAAGTGCCAAGTAGCCATCAGCGGGATTTTGTACTAAAGAATTTCCATACCAAGCTTGACCAGGTTTAACCCACATTGTATCTGGCGGTATCGGCCCATCTAGCTGTAATTGTGGTCGGTTTTGTCGCTCTTGCTCTAACCAGGGAATTAACCAATCTTGTTCTTCATATCCAAGTTGTCCCTGTTCGCCACTGTGGGGATTTAACCCAGCGATCGCAATTCTCCCTCTATATATACCAAAATCTTTCTCTAAACACTCCACCAGCAAATCCAGTTTCTGTGTCAACAACTGCGGTGTCAACACATCGGCTACTTGACGTAGGGGGATATGTGTGGTTGCAAGTAAGGCGCGGAGTATCCAATTAGTATGAGGCGATCGCGCCACAAATAACATCCCAAAACGGTCAACACCTGATTTTTGTGCCAAAAGTTCTGTTTGCCCTGGATAATTATATCCTGCGGCTTTCCAAGCAGATTTAGCAATCGGCCCTGTGACAATACCATCAAATTTACCAGCCAGTGTTTGAGCGATCGCATATTCCATATACGCAAAACTAGCCGCACCACTGGCTGCATTACCTACTCCTGAAATAATTTGATCTTTAATTTTTCCATCCAACTGCACATCATTGACTGACAACTCATCTGGATTTGCCAAAGCTACTAAATTCTCAGTTAAATTCAGTTTGTGATAAATCTGTGCCAGCAAATCTCCGTTACCCACTACTGTAACGTCATATTTTTGACGAATTTCTGGATCGGCTAAAGCTTTCAAAATCACCTCCGGCCCAATCCCCGCCGGATCTCCGAGCGTCAGCGCCAAACGCGGACGATTCTCTTTCACAAAATTTCTTAAACTACCTTGATTATTTTGATACATAAAATCTCTTCATAATTATTATCATCAAATTTTTTCAATTTACCCATCTCTCCTTCTGTCAACAGTAGGGATTGCCCCCCAAGCCAGTAGGGATTACCTGCTAAACTAGTTTAAAATTGTTTACACAGGTCTAATCCTAGCAACTGTTGAAAAGCTTCTAGTAGACCTAGTTTACACACCAATTTGCATAAGGAGAATCATACTAATGGGCGGCGAAATCTTGAATGCAGCTCTATTGTCTTTCGGTTTAATCTTCGTAGGCTGGGGCTTAGGCGCGTTGTTACTGAAAATTCAAGGCACAGAAGAATAATTGAATTCTGAGTTCTGAGTTAGGAGTTATTATTCTCCCCACTCCCTTTTTCATTGAAATGAGAAAAAAGCTTGTCCGTTTATCGGACAGCTATTTTCCCATGAGTACATCCAAATAAATTGATTTTCTGAGAAAAGATGTAAACTTTTGTTTGCATAGGTTATTCTGATAACATTCTTTTCATAAAACATTAAAATTTATTACAACCCTCATGACATTATTAATCGTCGGTGCCACTGGCACCTTAGGAAGACAAGTGGCTCGTCGTGCTATCGATGAGGGATATAAAGTACGCTGTCTTGTCCGCAGCAGTAAAAAAGCAGCTTTTCTTAAAGAATGGGGTGCAGAACTCGTCCCCGGAAATTTACGTTACCCCGATACCCTAGCGGAAGCTTTAGTTGGTGTAACCCAAGTTATTGATGCCTCAACCTCTCGCCCTACAGATTCACTGAGTATCAAACAAGTGGACTGGGAAGGCAAAGTAGCATTGATTCAAGCAGCAAAAGCAGCGGGTGTCGAGCGTTTTATTTTCTTTTCGATTTTAGATGCTGATAAATACCCAGAAGTGCCGCTCATGGAAATTAAGCGGTGTACAGAACTATTCTTGGCTGAGTCAGGGTTGAATTATACCATCTTGCGACTAGCTGGGTTTATGCAAGGGTTAATCGGCCAGTATGGGATTCCTATTTTGGAAGGACAGCCAGTTTGGGTAACAGGTAATTCTTCTCCCATTGCTTATATGGACACTCAGGACATTGCTAAGTTTGCAATCCGGGCATTAAGTGTACCAGAAACGGAAAACCAAGCTTTTCCTGTAGTCGGTACTCGTGCATGGAGTGCAGAAGAAATTATCAACCTGTGCGAACGCTTATCTGGAAAAGATGCCAGAGTAACGCGGATGCCAATAAGCTTACTGCGTGCTGTACGGGGCATAATGCGATTCTTTCAGTGGGGATGGAACGTAGCAGACAGGCTGGCGTTTACAGAAGTATTGGCTAGTGGTAAACAGTTAAATGCTTCAATGGATGATGTATACACAGTGTTTGGTTTAGATCCGCAACAAACCACAACCCTAGAAAGTTATCTCCAAGAGTACTTCAGCCGAATCATGAAGAAGCTCAAAGAAGTAGACTACCAAAAAAATAAAAATAAAAAGCAGAAACCTAAAAAAACTCCTTTCAAACAGTCTTCAAAAGCCAACAGTCAATAGTCATTACAAAACAGACATGAGTCGTAAAACTCTAGACTCTGGATATTTGACTCTAGATTAATGACTACATGACCAAAAATGTGTAACGATTACATAATACAGAGCATCGCCTAAAATTGGATATTTGAGTGTGCCGAAAGCAGGCATTATCTACAATGACGTTAAACCGATAGCAAGCCGTGTCGCTATCGAGTTAAAAGACAAGCTAACCGCAGCCGGTTGGAATGTATGTATCACATCGAGTATTGGTGGTATACTGGGCTACCCTAACCCGGAGAGTCCTGTTTGCCACACCCCCATTGACGGTCTAACACCCCCTGGTTTTGACTCAGATATGGAGTTTGCAGTGGTATTAGGGGGAGACGGCACTGTTTTAGCAGCGTCTCGTCAGGTAGCCCCCTGTGGGATTCCACTGCTAACAGTGAATACCGGCCACATGGGATTTTTGACGGAAACTTTCCTGAACCAATTGCCCCAAGCACTAGAACAGGCAATGGCGGGTGAGTATGAAATTGAAGAACGAGCCATGCTCACCGTCAAAGTGTTTCGGGGAGATTCAGTACTGTGGGAAGCCCTCTGCTTGAATGAAATGGTACTGCACCGGGAACCTTTGACCTCTATGTGCCATTTTGAAATTGCCATAGGGCGTCATGCGCCAGTAGATATTGCCGCAGATGGTGTGATTGTTTCTACGCCTACTGGTTCTACAGCTTACTCATTGAGCGCTGGTGGCCCAGTTGTGACTCCTGGCGTACCTGCTTTACAGCTAGTACCCATTTGTCCCCATTCCCTAGCTTCTAGAGCATTGGTATTTCCAGATACTGAATCGGTCAATATCTACCCAGTCAATATCCCTCGGCTGGTAATGGTAGTAGATGGGAATGGAGGGTGCTATATCTTACCAGAAGATCGAGTATATATGGAGCGATCGCAATATAGTGCCCGATTTATTCGCTTGCAACCCCCTGAGTTTTTCCGAATTTTGCGAGAAAAATTAGGTTGGGGTTTGCCACATATCGCTAAACCAACTTCGGTAGAATTGCCGTAGGCAGAAGGCAGGAGGCAGGAGGCAGGAGGCAGGAGTTTTTAAGTTTCAATTGATTTCTCCCTCATCTTCCCACTTCCTACTCCCCAATTTACTGATTTCCTTCCAGAATTACTGGTATGGAGATGGAATTTGGAGTTAGTTATTAAGATTGCATCCGAGAATTCGATAGCTGACACCTGAACGTGCTAAAACATCTTTAGCAGCGCGTCAAATCAGAATTGCTACATCACTAAAATCTCGTAATTGCACTTTATAACTGATGTAAAGATTTTCTCTGGAATATCTTTACAATCCCAAATCCAATATCCCAAATTGTTATGACAGTTGCTCAAAGTCCTTGTGTTTTGGTGATTGAAACCGATGAGAGCCTTGCAAATCAGCTTTCTTGCGATTTGCAAGAAGCCGGTTATGAATCAATTTTGGCTCATGATGCAACGAGTGGTTTACAACACTGTCGCGATCGCCAGCCTGCTTTAATTGTCTTAGACCGGATGCTATCAGGAGAATCAGGACTCTCATTGTGCAAAAATATGAGAAGCACTGGTATGCGATCGCCTGTATTGATTTTAATGGCAAGGGATACAGTTGACGATCGTGTAGCTTGTCTAGAAGCTGGAGCGGATGATTACATCCTCAAACCCTACCGCTCAGAAGACTTTTTGAAGTTGATTCGCCTCTACTTAAAACCCGATGTCGATACCACAGAGCAATTACGCTTTGGGGATTTAATTTTAGACATAGCAACTCGTCGTGCCATACACAACGGACGACCAATTGACTTGACAATGAAGGAATTTGAACTATTAAAATTCTTAATGGAACATCCTCGTGAGGTGTTAACCCGCGAACAAATTCTAGAAAATGTTTGGGGTTACGACTTTCTGGGTGAGTCGAATGTAATTGAAGTGTACATCCGTTACTTGCGGTTAAAAATCGAAGATGAAGGTCAAAAGCGCCTCATTCAAACAGTGCGAGGCGTAGGGTACGTTTTAAGAGAATCCTAGTATACTGTAGCGGGAGTTTGCCTATCTCCTTGCCTCATTCCCAGTTTCGGATTGGGAATGTAAATTTCGGTGCTCCTGCCAGCCAAGGGGTTTTTCTGGCTACAACACTGTAAAATTGAAGTCTAAATTACAAAATCGAAAATCTATATGACTCGTCGGCTAAGTTTGCTCTCGATAGTGCTGAGTATTTTTCTGATGGGTTGTTCTGTGCCAACAACAGCTAAATCTCCCAGCCTTACCTCTAGTTCTAAAACTCCAGCACCAGAAAGTTTAGGTCAAAAACTACCAATTTCTGCTAAAGCCATCGTGCCTAATGGTACAACGATTCAATTAGAGGTAGCACAGACGCCAAAACAGCAAGCGATGGGGTTGATGTATCGACCGGCTTTACCAGATGACCGAGGGATGCTGTTTGGATTCCCTTCAGCACAACCAGTCAGTTTCTGGATGAAGAATGTACCGGTACCCCTAGATATGGTATTTCTACATAAAGGTGTAGTTAAATATATTCAGGTTGCTGCACCTCCTTGTGCAAGTGAGCCTTGTCCTACCTATGGTCCCAATACACCAATTGATAAGGTGATTGAACTTCGTTCTGGAAGAGCTGCCGAATTAAAGTTGAAAGTGGGCGATATTCTCAAAATTGAGTTTTGAAACTCTGGTGCTTTGCGGAGATAAAAATTTGGGTAATTACTCGGTTGAGAGCCAATACGGTCGAAATATATGTTTTTTCTGTAAAAAATGTCACTGTGTGTGGTCAAATAGCACTTGTAACGCTACTATTTAAAAACTGTGGTAATAATGTAAAATTCTACTGTCTCAAACCTGAAATCGCAGTCTTCAGGTTTAGTCTCAAAAATATTCCCTTGGGCGCAAGTGTAAATAGTCGCCAATAAGAGAGTATAGGCTATGGAATCTTTATTACTACCTGTGTAATTAAATAAAATACAAAGGTAAATAAGATGAAGCCAATTTAATTAAGTAAAAATACTGCTTAATAAGCTAGCTGATGATTTGTATGAGATTTTTTATTTCTCAGACTATCTATAGGAAGCCTCTGTTGAAGGCAGATTAACAAAACTGTGTTGGGGTGTATAACCGATAACGGCACAGTCACAGATGAAATACTGGCTACTGTCTACCGAGTAATGGTGAACTGATATATGACAATACATTCTGCACAAGGAGGTGAGATACAAATGTCACCATCAAAATATTCTCGACTGATTCATTTTTTGCAAGAAGATTTGGCAATTTCCACAGCATCACTAGCAGTGGCACTTCGCCATCGGGAGCAAGACCCAGGACCTTTGACAATGATTCTTTGGCAATATGGGTTAATTACTCTAGAGCAATTAGAACAGATTTATGATTGGCTGGAGACGGCGTAGACTATACCGATTTTGGATTGTAGATTTTAGACTTTGGATAAAAAGTTTCTACCAAATACTTATTAGCAAAATCTCAAACAATACTATTTATACCAATTTGGGATGATACTAAGTTGCCAAAGTTAGTTTTGTTTGGTGTCAAAGATACAGTGCGACTTTCTTCAAAGCAAATAATACTATCTAGGGCAACTTGGTGTCATTTAGAAGAATTGAGGTATGTCAGTTCAACTGTACACTTATGCAAAGGTTTCTACTCTACATACAAATTAAAAGAGCGAGTTGCTAATTTAACTCACTCTTTTGATTTAGTACTCAGGACTGACTAAATACTTTAACTGCTGCTGCTATACCAGAACCAGGGGTAAAGTCTTCATACCCAAGTTCTGTGAGGGTAACTTCTAAAGATGCTATGCAGCTAAGTATATCGCGATCGCTCACAAAACCCAAGTGACCAATACGGAAAATTTTATTACTCAAATGGTCTTGACCACCAGCGAGGGCAATATCAAAGCGTTTTTTCATCAATGACCGAATCTTATCCGGTTCAATTCCCTGCGGTGCTACAGCTGTAATCGCCGGACTAGCAGAATTATCTGCTGCAAGCAGAGGTAAATTTAACCCTTTAATGGCGGCGCGGGTAGCATTCTTCAGCCGTTCATGTCGAGCAAATATTGATTCTAAGCCTTCTTCTTTCATGATTCGTAACGTGGTGTGTAACGCTACTATCAAGTTCACAGGCGGAGTGAATGGAGTTGTATTTTTGGCTGTGGCTTTGCGATATTTGCCTAAGTCCAAATAATATTTCGGTAGCTTCGCAGTTTTGTAAGCTTCCCAAGCTTTGGGACTGACAGAGACAAAACCCAATCCCGGCGGAATCATATAACCTTTTTGGGAACCGGAGGCGACGATATCCAAACCCCAAGCATCCACGGGTAGATTGAATGCACCCAAGCTCGTGACAGCATCAACGATAATTAAAGCTTCACCGTGTTCTTTAACGTGGCGGTTGATGCTTTCTAGGTCATTCAACACACCCGTTGAGGTTTCGCTGTGAGTAATGATTACGGCTTTGATTTGCTTTTGGGTATCTGCTTGGAGTTTTTCGGCAAATACTGCGGGGTCTAAGGGTTTTCCCCATTCCACCTTAACTTCTTCTACATTCAAACCGTAGGCTTGACCAACTTCTACCCAACGTTCACCAAATTTACCATTAGAGCCAACTAAAATGCGATCGCCTGGAGAGAGAAAATTAATTATTCCTGCTTCTACAGCGCCTGTACCACTGACATTCAGCATCAGCACATCACTTTGAGTTTGGTGCAGCCACTTGAGGTTTTCCGTCACCTCTGCCAATATGTTGCTAAATTCACTAGTACGATGCCCAATCGGATGCTTGGCTAATGCCAGTAAGGCAGCTTCTGGCACTGGGGTAGGGCCTGGAATCATCAGCATCAGCTTATCGTTCATGTGTCTATCCTAAAAGTCAAATAAAAGTCAAAATTGTGGGAAATTGGTTAAGTCTGATAGCAATTCCTAGATATTCATCTACAAATTCCACTCAAATCGTCACCAACCTTGTTGTATATTTTCCAAATTTATAGGAAAAGTATCATGGGAGTTAATCGGTAAGCTTGACCTTTGCAATTTATACCAGACTCTAACTCAGATCAAACCTCTGTTCCAGGCAATCTTACCACACACCTAGACGCTAGGTTAAGGTGTCTGCTCGTAGGCGAACAGCTATTTTAGCCAAGGATGAAACATCTATCTAAAATTAGGCGTAGGTACGATAAATTATTAAATCTACCCATAATCCGCCTCAGTTGTTTTTATAGAAAAATGCGAAATCGTTTTGAACATCGCGGTAATTCTCGGTGAAAAAGCTGTGTTTTGCTTCCACGAAAGAAGTAACCCCCTACACTATACGGAAGACTTGAATGTCACCGTTTGCTAAGAGATAGAAGATACCCAACCCAAACTTTTCAATCTATTTGGGTCAAAGATTTGTTCTTGGGTTTCCATTGTCTAAAAAATACCTTCATCTATGATTTATTTGAGTCAAAATCGCTTCGATGCCAATATCCAAGCCTTTTCTGGTTTATTTGATAGTGACTAATTTGACGCAGAAGTTGAGATATCTATGCTACTAATTGCTGCACTTTTTGATACTGCACTTAGTGGTAAGCGATGCCGACGGCAGACTACGCCTATGCTAAGAAACTATAAGTTTTTATACTATACTTACAAAATTGCTACAATCATGCTTAGTCTCCTTAGTTACTATTCACGGTGAGTCGTTTTTAACTAGTGTTCAGTTCATAAACTGTCACTCACTAGATCCCCGGTATTCTTGTAAAAGAGATATTCTTAGTTAGTGCAAGGAGTGATACCATTTCACCAAATGTTTGTCACAAGTTATCCCCGTAATAGTCCCTCCTCAGGGAGTGTTGCAGATTTCAAATGTTGCATCAAACGAGTGAGTTGGTATAAGCTTTTACGGAAAAGCGCTTGAGCGAGCAAAACTCTCAAGCGCTTTTTTGTGTATAAATAAAATAGTCCTACTCTCTGGATAGCTATACATCTGTGTTTAAATACACATCTATCAGAGGAATAAACTACTGCTGTAAAAATTGTGACGACATATACTTTACGACTTTAAAATTTGTGTGTTCCGTCAAAACCTTTTTAAGTTACTGGACGTACCACACGAATTAGTTTTCCTTGCAAAGGTTCTTCTGTTGCCACAGCCTCATATATCCGTGCTGCAAATTGTTCTCGATTACGATTATTCGTGCAAACAAAAATACCGAAGTGGTTAGAATCACGACGATGCAAACGCATAAAATCAACTCTGTTGATAGTTAATATTGAGCGTTCTTGACTTATGGCAAATGCTAGCACTTCCTCATCAGGTATACCTTGGTCTGCATTTTCTGCTTCTTGAACTGTCAAAACATCATGCCCCAAAGCGCATAAGATTACTCCAAGTAAAAAAATGCCCAATTGTCATTGCGAGCGAAGCGAAGCAATCGCAAAGACTGGGATTGCTTCGCTTCGCTCGCAATGACGGGTTTTGGAACACTCTAATTGCTAAGTACAACATTTCATTAATTCATCGCGAATTCCCTGCGGGAAGACGTTCGCGTAGCATCTCGTAGAGAAGCGCATCTGCGTTTAAATTTCAACCCTCAATTCGCCACGATTTTACGTAAAGCTATACTTAGCTGACTACAAAATTCACCAACTTTCCAGGCACCACAATTACCTTTTTAATCTCTTTGCCTTCGATGTAACGTTGAGCAATTTCTGATTCACGAGCATATTTTTCCAACGCTGCTTTATCTGCTTGTGCTGGTACTTGAATTGAGCCGCGAGTTTTACCCATAACTTGAATCACTAAAGTGATTTCATCAGCTACTAAAGCAGCCGGGTCAAATGATGGCCAAGTTTGAGTATGAACTGAATCACTTTCACCCAATAAATGCCACAATTCATCAGCAATATGTGGGGCAAATGGTGCTAGTAAAACCACCAAAGTCCGAATACCTTCTGCGTAAATTGGTGAATTTTTGCCGTCAGCATCAGTTAAGGCATTACTCAACTTCATCAATTCTGAAATAGCGGTGTTGAATTGATATTCGTCTTCCACATCTTCCGTTACTGCTTGAATCGCTGTGTGAATTGCCCGCCGCAATTCCTTTTCTACCTTAGTTAAATCAGAGAGTTGAGCTTTTTTACGGGATACCCCAACAGCAATATAATCTGTCACCAAACGCCAAACCCGATTTAAAAAGCGGAATTGTCCTTCCACATCGGCTTCATCCCATTCCAAATCTTTTTCTGGCGGCGCTTTGAACAAGATGAACATCCGCGCTGTATCTACACCATATTTGGAAATTACATCTTCTGGCGCTACACCGTTGCCCTTTGATTTAGACATGGTGGCATAGAGACGTTGCAACGGTTCACCTGTCTGGGGGTCACGGGGGTCGGCTGAATTTACCAGATTAGAAGGAATCCATTTATCTTTACCACCCTTTTTGGGATTTAGGTAAGTTAAACCCTGCACCATACCTTGAGTTAACAGGCGTTGGAAAGGTTCGTCAAAATTTAACAAGCCTCTGTCCCGCAGAACCTTAGTAAAGAACCGCGAATACAACAAATGTAAAATCGCGTGTTCAATCCCACCCACATATTGGTCAACTGGCATCCAGTCGTTTATTTTACTAGAATCGAAAACTTGTTGTTCATTCTTAGCGTCAGGGAAGCGCAAGTAATACCACGAGGAATCAATAAAAGTATCCATCGTGTCGGTTTCCCGCTTCGCTGGAGTGCCACAAGTTGGACAAGGTACATTTACCCAACTCTCTAACTGAGTCAAAGGTGAACCGCCACGTCCCGTAAATTCCACCTCTTCTGGTAACTGTACCGGCAAATCTTTATCAGGAACTGGTACTATCCCACAGTTAGGACAGTGAATTACAGGTATCGGTGCGCCCCAGTAACGCTGCCGCGAAATCAACCAATCTCGCAAGCGATATTGCACCCGCACTTTACCAAAACCTTGTTGTTCGGCGGATTCAATTATTGCTTGTTTAGCATCTGTGGAAGTCATACCAGTAAAAGCCCCAGAATTAATTAAAATTCCTGGTTCAGTGTATGCCTGGTTATATTCAATTTGAATGAGTTGTGTGACTTCATCAATCTCTGATGTTGGGGTTAAGTCAAAACCTGCAACATCATCTGGGGAAACAATGACAAAATCAGCCGGCAAATCGTAATTTTTGGCAAACTTAAAATCGCGGACATCGTGTGCTGGTACACCCATAACTGCTCCAGTACCATACTCATACAGTACATAGTCAGCAATCCAAATCGGCACTTCTTCCCCTGTAAATGGGTTAATTGCCTTACCACCTGTGGGGATACCCCGCTTCGGTTTATCTTCAGAGGTACGTTCCAACTCACTTTGATTAGAAACCTCTTTAATAAAAGTTTCTACTGCTGCTTGTTGTTCTTTTGTGGTGACGCGCTTTGTTAAGGGATGTTCTGGTGCTAAGACCAAGTAGCTGACACCATAAACGGTATCTGGGCGGGTGGTGTAAACGCCGATTTTTTCATCTATTCCAATGATGGAAAATTCTAAGTAAGCACCTGTAGATTTGCCAATCCAGTTTGCCTGCATCGACTTGACGCGTTCCGGCCAACCTGTCAATTTATGCAAATCATTGAGTAATTCTTCGGCATAGTCGGTAATCTTGAAAAACCACTGGCGTAATAATTTGCGCTCAACTATTGCCCCACTCCGCCAAGAACGTCCTTCGTTATCAACTTGCTCATTTGCCAGTACAGTTTGATCGATCGGGTCCCAGTTTACAGCTGCTTCTTTTTGATAAGCTAACCCTGCTTGCAAAAACTGCAAGAAAATCCATTGTGTCCACTTGTAATAATCTGGCGAACAGGTAGCAAGTTCGCATTCCCAATCAATCGATAAACCAAGACGCTGCAATTGTTGCCGCATCTGAGCCATATTCTGATAGGTCCACTTTGCTGGTGGTACACCACGATCAATGGCAGCGTTTTCTGCTGGTAAGCCAAAGGCATCCCAACCCATTGGGTGTATTACCCGATACCCTTGCATTCGCTTGAGGCGGGCAATCACATCGGTAATCGTATAATTACGGACGTGACCCATGTGTAGGCTGCCCGATGGATAAGGGAACATGGAAAGAGCATAGAATTTTGGCTTATTGCTAACTGTCGGTGTCTTATCTAAGCCAAGTTCTACCCATGTTTTTTGCCATTTTTCCTCAATTGCTGCTGGGTTATATCGGGAATCCACCAAAAATTCTCCTACTGGGTCTACGTCTACTTACTATGTCAACCTACCTATGTCAACATAGCAGGTTAATCTAATATTGTAGGTCAACTACTGACAGATTTATATAAGTGCAGTTAAGGAGCAGCCTGATTATGCCCAAACTGAGACCCTTTCAGGTATAGCAAGAGTTATTTGATAAAGGTTTAAATGGTTGAATCAAATATAAAACTTTCTGATTTGGTGCGGGTTTTTGTCTACGGCACGCTCAAACCAGGTGAAATTAACTATAAAAGATACTGTGCTGGCAAAGTCGTTGATGTCAAAATAGCTCTTGTACAAGGCAAATTATTTGCTCTGCCAATGGGCTACCCAGCGATGACGCTAGGGGATAGCCAAGTTTACGGATATTTACTTTCTTTTTCCGACCCAAAGATTTTAAATGAGTTAGATGTGCTGGAAGATTACCAGCCCAATAGACAAACGCCAGAAAACCTCTATAATCGACAAATTATCGAGGTTTATGAGGCACAGTCGCTCTCTCTGGGTTGGGCTTGGATTTATTTAATGACTTTACAACAAGTCGATCGATTAGGCGGCTTCCTCCAACCTGGGGGCTGGTGGAGCGGCTGTGGTATAACCCCAAAGTCCAGTTATCAACTGTAAACTGTTAACTTTGCGATTAGTTTATGTCCTGTTTGGGGTCGTGTCCTTGCGGCTGTACCTGATAAATTGAATTTTCTGGAGAGGCTACTGCTGCTTTCGGAATTTCAATTACCGGGTTATTTAGCCCCACCATCAGCGGCGAAGGGGGAACTATAGACGCTGAGGACGTTTGTATCGGTTCTCTTTGTGGTCGTTGTGCTAGTTGTTGCACCATCGAACCACCACCTACTAAGCCAGATATTGCACCGATCGCACAAGCAGCAACGGCTGCACTCCCCACCATCCAGTTTAAACGGGAGCGGCGGCGCAAACGTGACAATACTTGCCCAACTGTCTCTTCTGGCGACTGTTGGGCTGCTGGCACTGGGAGCGTCCGCAAGCCTTGGCGCAGTTTTAATAGTCGGGCATATAAACACTGAACCGAGGCATCATTTGCCAGCCATTCTTCTACTTGCCTGCGTTCGGTGGCTGTGACTTCACCATCGAGGTAAGCACTCAATAACTCGAAGCGATCGCGCTTCACCATATCCATAAGACCCGTTGATTCGTTGGTATGCTTGGCCATTCCATCTGACAAATCTTGAGGAAGTTGCAAAGGAGAACGGTCGTAAAACTGAGAATCAGTAGTCATCTTAACATTATTACCAATTCATTCACGGGTAAACTGGGCGGGAATTTCGGGGAAATTAGCCAATTTTTCTCCTAAAGGTAGAAATAATCTACGTCTTTCTAGTAATTCTTAATCTATGCTTAAATTCTGCCATTGGGCAGAGGCAAGATACTGTAAATTAAGAAAATTAGGAGTCTAGATAATTCTGCAAGTGGGCTTGCAGCCTCGATCTAGCTCTGGCTATTCTTGACTTCACAGTTCCTAGAGAAACTCCAGTGATTTCGGCAATTTCTTCATAAGCCATGCCTTCGATTTCTCTAAGGACAATGGTAGTACGGAAGACTTCCGGTAAATCCGCGATCGCTTCCCGCAATTGCTCGTAAAATTCTCTAGTTGTCAGTTCTTCCTCAGGTCCTGGGGTATCGCCGGCGATTTCCCAATCCATCTCGCCGTCCTCTAAGGAACGGGGAGCATCAAGTGACAAAGGACTCATAACCCGCTTACGTTTCCGTAACTCGTCGTAAAACAAGTTGGTGGCAATGCGGCTTAACCAGCCCCGAAATTTAGCAGGCTCTTGTAATCGGTTAATATTCCGATACACTCGAATCCAAACTTCTTGAGCCAAATCGGCTCTGTCAGCCCAATCTGGAGCTAGGTGGTATAGAACTCGATCGACTTGACTTTGATAGCGGCGTAATAGTTCTGCAAACGCAGCACGATCTGGTCGCAGTCCGGCTTGACAGCGCAAAATTAAATCGTGGTTAGGGAGTTTGTCAACTTGCACTGATGCTTCTGGATACTTTGCATCAACCGTTGACCAGGATACAGTAATCGATTGACTCATAGATCGTACTGGCTCTAAATCATCCCTATCTATTAGACCTGCTAATGGGGTAGAAGTTCCATGCTCAGGTGACGGATTTATGACTGGAACACTGAAGCATACAATTTTGGATACATTTATAGCAATAAGCAGAGCCACTTTTCCTTATACTACTCCCATAGTTGCCTAAGACCTATCAACGAACAAAGGCGTGATGTAATGCACATTTTAGTGTTTTTAGCAACTGGGTATATACGCTTGATCGAGATCGTTAAATTTAGCTATAAAAATGAAGATAAAATTTTGTAATTCTAACTTCTTGATACCTTTAAAATTCGGGTAATAATTTCTGGAAGTTAAGTTGCTGTGGTTGCTAAGATGGTGATTTAATTTTTTGATTTCGTTACCAGAATAGTTGCTGATTGTTCTGGTTGTGTCCCGAAGGCAGTACTAGAGTTATGTTGCTCTGGTACGCGAACTTGAAAAAATAAATTGAGGGAAAATGTAATTGTTGCCGCTAGCAATAGTTTTTCAAACATGGTTTTTCATCCACCTACACCATTAATGATTGATTGCTACATTTCAAGAGTTCCACTAAAAAGTCCGACGAGAGGCTTACGACCCTCAAAACTTTTGAGGAATGAGGTTGCTTATTTGGATTTTTGCCGCTGGGACAATTTGTATAGTCTTAGTTTGCCCAGAGGTGTTGGCAGATTTACAGCGGAAATGATAAGTATTGATAAATTTTTGATGATCGGATGATGAACTCATCCAATTACTCGGCTGGATATGTCAGGGATAAACAATAGGCGATGGCAATGGTAAGAAACGAATCTGTAGGACGTATGGTAATGCTGCTTTGTTTTGGCACAGCATTTTTATCCTTAGCTGTCCATTGGCGCATTAGTACGGCGGAACGGCAGTATGAGAAGTCTGCATCTACTTCGATGCGGCGAGATTCTACCCGAACCAATCTTAAAGGAAGCCGGCCAGAGGGAGTCTACAAGAATCTTTCCCAAGTGAGTTTGGGGGAAATTGCGCTGGGTGGATCTGTGCCACCTGATGAAGTTACCCAAGGCTCGACTGCCCAGAGGACGTTTACACCAAAGTCCTCCGCTATTAAACCTAAAACTAAATCAAAAATAATTAAGAAGAATCTAGCTAAAACAACTACTCGTAGGGATTCTACACTCAAGTCTTCTACCATTAAATCGCAAATAATTAAGAATAATCTAGCGAAAGCAACTATTCGTAGGGCTTCTAAACTCAAGCCTGCTACCATTAAGCCTCAAACTAAGCCCCAAATTATTAAGAATAATGTAGCTAAAGCCAGCGACCTACCAACTCAGAGGCAGTTGGTGGCGAAAGTAGAAAAACGAAATCCAGTTGCAGATAGTTGGCCAAAAGGTCTGTGGTCTCAGGCTTCAGCACAACAAGTACCATCTAGTAGGCTGGCAAATGTCAAGACGCAAGTGGTAGTTGATTTAAGCGATCGCCGTACTTATGTATATGCAGGAGAAGAGGTGATCGCCAGCTACCCGATTGCTGTCGGCAAGAAAGGTTGGGAAACACCCACAGGTTCTTTCCAGGTGATCCATATGCGACATTATCCAATCTGGCGTCACCCAATTACTGGCAAAGTATTTGAGGCTGGTACGGATAGTCCCTTGGGAGATAGATGGATTGGTTTTTGGTCAGATGGACGGAATGAAATTGGCTTTCATGGCACGCCGGATGTTGACCTGGTAGGAACGGCTGTATCTCACGGCTGCTTAAGAATGCGTAATTCTGATGTCCGATTGTTATATGAGCAAGTGAGTTTAGGGACAACAGTGTTAGTGCGTGATTAATTAGTTAAGAGTCATTAGTCCTTTGTCCTTTGTCCTTTGTCTAAAACAAATGACCAATGACTAATGACCAATGACCAATGACTAAGTAACTCTGAAAATTATAATCTTTGCTCAAAGTTAGGCGCGTATGTTTGGAGTAAAGCACTGACTTGGCGTACAACCTCGTTACCAGTATTTTTACCCAAGGCTTGCCGTTCGGGGAAGAAATCGGGTCGATCGAGGTAACGGTTAATTGCCTCACTTATTTGTTGAGAAATTAAGTCTTGCAGTTGTGCCTGAGCCGTTTGGCGCTGGAAGTTAGCACCTTCTTCTGTAGTAGCATACAAAGGTGGTAGCCGATTGAGAGCGTAAGCAGCAATATCCCCGACATCTAAAGAACTTTCGCTGGTGGCTTCAATTTCTGCGACTCGTGCGATCGCTTCTGTCAGCACCAATTCTTCCATAACGTTAATGAATTGTTTGCGAGGTACCGCCACTACCTCACCAGTCAATAGCGCACCCATCAGGCGATCCAACGCCATATACTCTTCAATTGAGAGTTCCGAGGCGTTATCACAGATTCTACCGACTTCTGCTTCCATTGCTGGTGTTAAATAACCATCCTGGAGAGCTTGTTCTACAATTTTTTCGATACTCATAACGCTTATCATCATTTATGTTGGCAAAGCTTGGTAGGGACGGTATCAATCCAATTGATTTTGCCTAATTCTCAGCAAAAAATACACAAATTATGCAAAGCACGATCAATTCTGCCTCTACTAGTTAACGACCTTAGTTCGCCAAGGTGTTGGATCGACAGATTGTCCGTTGACATATAGACCCCAGTGTAAATGTGGTCCCGTGGCTGCACCTGTTGAACCTACTGCACCAATTAATTGACCAGCTTTCACAAAATCACCTTCTTTAACGTTAATACGACTCAGGTGCATGAAAATACTGGTTACTCCTTGACCGTGGTCAATGCCAACTACGTTACCGTGTATCCGAAACCCTTGCGATACCCTACCTACCAAAGCAACTCGCCCAGAGGCTGGGGCAATTACTGGTGAACCGGCAGCACCAGCGTAGTCAAGACCACGATGATAGTAGTCCTTTGCAAATGTACCATTATAGTAGCGACGTACACCATAGTTTGTACTCATCCGCCCTGCATTTGGCTTCAGGAATACTCCATTCCAATACTTTTCTGGTGTTTGTAGCGCCTTAAAAGCCGCCACACGCTTAAGTTCATACTCTGTGGCATCCACTCCGGCTTTGCCAGGTGGCAAAGTAATGCGTTGTACGGGGAATTTGCGATTCAGCACATTCACTGCCAAGTTTTGCACTTGATTATCCCCTGCAACCCGAAGTGTTCTAGTTCCAGCTTTTTCTAATGGAGTTGTGGGAACAAAAGCCCGATATTGATTGGGCGCAATTTCAAAGGCTGGGTATGTATTCTTACCACTGGCTACTGTTGGATTTGTACTATTGTCTGGTTTATCTAAATTAATCTCCACCGAGAGTGTATCCCCTAATTTCGGATTCGTTGGAGTCACCTTTACTTGCAAAGCATCTACAGGCAATGCCAAGGCGATCGGGAGAACAGCAAATATTCCCTTTAACACATTTATTCCACGGCGATTGGCTGTCAAAGTTTTGACATCAAAACCGAGCAACTTTTTGTTTGAACTACTAGTGCTATTCTCAATAATCATAGAATTACAAAAAAACCCTTGCTTGTATTGGAAAATAGATTAGCTTATTATCGCTAGTGTTTCCTGTTTGAAGCCGATGTTGTTGACAACCATAAATTCTCGGAAATTCTCCAGGTACTTATGGATTGCAAGGGCAAATCATTTTATCTGTAATTTTAGGAATTTGGTCTTAACTCTAATAACCAAGGTGTATGACATTGGCAATGAGCATAAAATTTAACTGTGATTACATAAATAATACTTGAAGGAAATCTTGGAATCAACTGGACACTTTTTCAACTGGACACTAATATCACATTGTTAGGTTGAAATCGGTATGGGGAAATTACTTAAACTAGGTAAGTAAGTCAGTGAAGATAAATTAAACTATATACATACCATTCAAAAATATTTTAAAATTTACTGAGAATAGCGGTTTAGTCGCCAAAAAACTATGATATTAAGGGAAAAATGTGAGTCTGGCACGCCGCACTTCAGATTTACCTTATAAATCAACTCTGAATCAGGGAATACGCTAATTAACTTTAGGTTGATAGTATTACTTTTGACTTGAGTTTGCCGTCTTCCATTTGAACAATGCGATCGGCAATGTCTAGGATACGGTTGTCATGAGTAACCATCAAGATGGTACAGCCTTGTTCTTTTGCTAGTTTTTGCATGAGATTGACTACATCTCGTCCCGATTGACTATCAAGGGCGGCGGTAGGTTCATCCGCGAGAATTATTTGAGGATGACTGACTAAAGCACGAGCGATCGCTACTCTTTGTTTTTGTCCTCCAGACAGTTTATCAGGGTAATAATGCAAATGATTTCCTAATCCTACTTGCTCTAACATTTGGGCTGACCTAGCTCGCATTTTTTTTAACCCAAGATGTTTGTGCAATTCTAAAGCCATTTTGACGTTTTGGAGCGTCGTTAAACTACCATGCAAGTTATATCCTTGGAAAATATAACCATTACGGCGTCGCGCTTGCACTAATTGTTCAGCGCTCGCACCATAAAGTTCTCGTCCCAACACTCGCAAACTACCAGATTGGGCAGAACGCAATCCACCCACTAAGGTCAGTAAAGTAGTCTTTCCAGAACCGGAAGGCCCAGTCATGATAATAATTTCACCAGCATTAATCTCTAAGTTGATGTTACATAAAACTTGCTTGCGGAGTGAGCCGTGACCAAAGTGGTGCTCTAGATTTTTAATAGAGATGACAGGTTGACTAGTCATACATAGCTTGATTACTTACAATGACAATTTTTAAAACATATCAGCGGGATCGGTGGCTTGGAGTTTGCGGGTGGCGATCGCACCAGAAATGGTACACATAATGATAGTCAGCACTAATACCTGCAATGCGAGCATTGCAGTCATGTACATAGGCAAATTTGTTGCTGTGCGAGTCAGTTGGTAAAGTGCTAAAGACACTCCCAATCCGGGGAAGAAGCCCAGTGCTGCTAATATCAACGATTCTTCAAGCACCACACCTAGCAGGTAGTAATTGCGATATCCCATTGCTTTGAAGGTGGCGTATTCTCGAACGTGGGCATTAACATCGGTGGAGAGGACTTGATAAACGATTATCACGCCCACCACAAACCCCATCGATACACCCAGGCTGAAGATAAACCCAATTGGGGAATTTGTTCTCCAGAAATTGTTCTCAAATTCAATAAATTCAGCGTGGGTGAATACTCTGACATCATCTTTGAGGTAGGCTTTGAGCATTGCGGCTACTTTTTTCGGTTCATAGCCTGGTTTGAGAACAATCAAACCTAGACTGACACTGTTGGACTGTCGCCCAGAAAATAGCCGCAAAAAATTTTGATCGCTGGTAATCAGGTTGCCATCAAAGCCAAAGGAAGCCCCGACTTGGAATAAACCACTAATGGTAATTGTGCGCCTTTCTATTTCGGTAGTCAGGGTTTTGCCTTGGTCAATTTGATCGATCGCTTTTTGATAATCTCCTCTTGCACCACGGTCAAACAACACGGTATCGGGTAATTTGATTGCTTGCAATTGCTGGTTAACATCGGGTAAGTCAAAGGCTGGCTTGTCTGGGTTAAAGCCGATAACTAACACCCCTGTCTCACGGTGTGTTTGGGGATTCTTCCAGATTGTGTTGTTGAAATACATTGCTTGGGCTGACTTCACCCCTGGTATATCCATTGCTTGGTAAAGTCGCCGACGAGAAAATGTAGACAAGCTTGGTAAATTACGGGCTTGGGGACTGGTTAAAACAATGTCTGCTTGCAAACTGCGATGTAGTCTTGTGTTACTGTCATACAGCGCAGTCTGAAAACCTAGCTGCATGAACATCAGAAGATCCGCAAAGGCAATGCCTGATAATGCCACTAAAAGACGGCTTTTTTCATGATTTAGTTGCAGCCATCCTAGAGGGGTTCGCCGTCGCAGTTGTTTGAGCAATCTCATAATTAGGGACTGGGGACTGGGAATTAGGGACTGGGGATTAGAGACTGGAAATTAGGGACTGGGGACTTGTTCATCGACTTCAGAATCTCCTAGCCCCCACTACCCAGTTCCCAATCCCCTTTTCACAATTCAATTACTGCCTTAACTTGCATATTGGTTAAGGTGGCGGCTTTTTGGCTGGAAGTTTCATCTAGTCGGATGTGGACTTCTACTACTCTGTTGTCGATATTGCTGACGGGATCTGTGTTAATGACATTCTGTCGTCGCACTTGTAAGCCTTTGCGATCTACGATTCCCTGCAATTCAATCGGGAGGTTATCACCAAAGATTCGCACTTGCTGCCCTGAATGCACTTTGCCGATATCGCTTTCGTAGACTTCGGCGATGACATACATCTGGCTGGTTTGTCCAATATCTGCAATACCATCATTTGAGACTAATTCCCCAGGATGGGTATGGATCTCAAATACCTGTCCATTTTGAGGCGATCGCACTATAGCTTGTTCAAGATTAACTTTTGCCAAATTCATGGCTGCTAGGGCACGATTGACTTCTGCTTTGGCAGATTCTACATCCACTCCGCGCACTTCGGCGATTTCATCAAGTGTTGCTGTGGCTTGTTTAACTTGTTGCTGACTAGTTGATTGGGTACGATTTAACTGTGCCTGGGCTTCTTGCAAGCTTTTTTGGGCGGTTTCCAAGTTTAAACGCTTACTATCCTTTTGCGAGGCGGAAATTGCGCCTTGTTGATATAGTTGCTGATAGCGTTCGTCTTCTGCTTGGGCGTTACGCACTTCGGCTTGGAATCGCTCAATTGTCGCGGCTTGGGCATTAATATCACCTTGGCGTTCGGCTTCTAGGCGAGCGATCGCAGCTTTTTGGGCGGCAATTTCACCACGTTTAGCACCTGCTTGGGTGCGGTTTAGGTTTGCCTGGGCTACTTTTACTTGTTCTTGCGCTTCTTTTAAAGCTGCTTGGAGGCGATCGCGGCTGTTCAAAATTGCGATCGCCTGTCCTGCTTTTACCCTATCCCCTTCCTTCACCAACAACTTTTCTACCCGATTTCCTTCCGCAGACACCGCAGCAGAGAGTTTAATTACCTTTCCCTGTGGTTCGAGTCGCCCTAAAGCTGTTACTGTTGTTAACTGTGGTAATTGTGTTGCTGGTACTTGTGCCTCTGGATTTGCATAATTTTGCCAGCGTTTTACTATATAAAAACTTATTCCGCCAATCAATAAAGATGCAATTATACCTATAGCAACGGATGGACGCAGAATAGACTTAGGGAACGTTCTATACCCTAGCTTTGAGTTTCGCACCATAGATTACCTCTTAACTAGTGGCGCAGAAAAAAGAACAGATTAGGCTTTTCTCCGTACTTGTTTGCTAATTCCTACTTCTTGAGTCAGTTATTCTTGATTTATCACTTCGAAATCTATAAAATAATTTGGAAATTGTTGAGATTTTACTTAGATAAAGTGATTTATCTGGTTAGGATAACAACGAATATCTCTACCAAATTAGAGGTTTATGTTTTTAGCAAACTACTTTTGTTTTATGAAAGTACTCAGGTATAGTAAACGGTTTTAAAATTCCGGGTTGTAACAGCGCCAACAATCAGAACCAAATTAAGTAAATAACAAAAAATATTTGGTGTGATTAAGATCGGTGGAAATTCATGTCAAATTTTGATGATTATAGTGTTTCCTAATGACATGATGTACCTCACTCAACCAAGAACTGCTATAATTCCCATTCAAAGATTAAAACGTTAACTAAACCGCATTGGGATACCTGTAGCTTGCAATTTTCACAAATCAAATAGGATTGCAGTATTTAAGTCTGTTTGCTATTGGGAATTATAAAGATACGGATACAAAACTTTCACAATAGTTTTGACGCATCCCTTTATAGTATAAATGTACCACTAACTTTAGTTATACAGCCATGCAACCTCTTCAGCCAGTTAGCGGATCGGATTTGCAAAGATTTTTGTTAGCGCCAGAGCAGTTATTGCAACAGTCAGTAGCATTGCAATTAGCCGTTGCTAGTTTCCACCAGACACCGCGAAGTCTTTTAGAGATTCTAGTCAATAGTCCTGATGCACAGGTAGCAGAAGCAGCAAGCTTACACGTAAATTTGGCAGGAGAAATAACAGACGGTTGGCAGCAAGCAGTTGATGAAATCCTGCAACAACGTCAGCTAGGGCAAAACGACCGATTAGCGGTAGAACTTCTGAAAATCGGGTCTGTACCTCCTTGCTTTCTCAGCGAGTGGGTTCCAGCCGAGCCACTAATTCAAGGATTGCGAAATCCCCAAATGCCCTTGCGTTATCGGTTGCAATTATTACAACGGCTATCACAGGAACCAACTTTAGAACCAAGGTTACAGGTAGCAGAGTCGCCAGAAACGCCGTCAGCAGTGTTGGAACAGTTGGCGGGTGATTTAGAATTACCGGTGCGGTTGGCGGTGAAATTTAATCCCAGTTGTCCACCACCATTAATTGAACTCGTGGAAAGACACTATGCCGTTGCATCTGACTGGAATACCGATAGCGAACAATTAGCGATGCTGGGGCAGAGTCGTTGGGCGTGGATTCGGTTGGCTGTGGCGCAAAATCCCTCAGCGACAGCAGAGACGCTGATGCAGTTGGCTGGTGATGCGGTGTACAAAATTCAGTTAGCAGTGGCGAAGAATCCAGAAACATCGGCAGAGACACTGATGCAGTTGGCTGGGAATGCAGTATGTGCAATTCAGTTAGCGGTAGCGAAGAATCCTTTCACTCCAACAGAAGCACTCAATTTGCTTGCAAACCATACTGATAACGAAATTCAAATGGCTCTAGCAAAACATCCGAAGACTTCAGAGCAAGCATTATTAAAACTATATCCCAAACACAAACGTACAATTATTACTCAAAGGAAAAATTTACCCCTAAGCATTATAGAGCAACTGGTACGCGATCGCAGTGACAAAAATTTTTACTACTTCGTCAACTCGGTAATCAATCAGCCGAACATATCAGGAGAAATTCTCGAACTTTTAGCAAATGATTCATTAGAGTCAATGCGAATTAATATTGCTAAACACCCACAAGTATTAGGAACTACACTCAAGCAATTGGCTCAAGATTCAAGCTTTCAAGTACGGGAAGCAGTTCTCAGCAATCCGAAAACACCGAAAGCTATCAAAAAGCGTGTATTAGCAACAAAGTCAACTGACCATGTTTATCATATTTCATCAGGATTTAGAGCACAAGATAAACAGCAAAGCTTAGAGCAACAAAGCCAAGATCCAAACACAGCACCTAACACCTTGGCAGAACTGGCAAAATCATCAGATAGCATCATCCGTTGTTATGTAGCGAAAAATCCCTCGATTCCCGCGGAAGTTTTGATTGAGCTAGTGAAAGATAGTGACATAGAAGTACGGGAATGCGCGTTGAAAAATATCAACTTACCTTACTTAGATGAAGATCAACAAATGCTGATAGCAAAAGAATACAAACAAATGATTTTGGGAGATTACCGTTTGATTTTAGCTCAATTAGAAGCAGAAGGAACTGCAAAAGCAAACGAACTAATTGCACGTCGTCCCGACAGTCCTCATGCTTTATCGCAGGTTGTGGAAAAGGGAGATCAAAAAGCTAAAGTGACCGCAGCACGTAATAACCAAACTCCAATTCAAGTCTTAGAACAACTGGCAAAATATCCAGATGAAACTGTGCGTCAAGCTGTCTCACAAAACTCCAATTTACCCCTCAATCGTTTACTCGAACTTGCACGAGATTCCAGTGTAAAAATTCGACAGGCACTTGCGTATAAATCATCTCATAGCAAAATACCAACACCTATTCAATTATTAGAAATATTGGCGCAAGATGAATCTGAGCAAGTCAGAGCTAGAGTTGCAGAACATCCCGATTCAACTGTTGAAATTTTGATGCGGTTAGCCAACGATATCAGCCGTGAAGTCAAAATGAAACTGACTGCTAACCCTAACACTCCTGTCACAATTCTGACTCGTTTGGGTTTAGAAGAAAATCTCGTAAATCAACGTAATCCTAATACACCAGGAATTGTGCTTACCCAGGCTGTTAAAAGCATGAGTAGCAAAAATCTTGCTGATTTTATTAAACATCCTGTCAAAGGTTCACAAATGCCTGTTGAAACTTTGTCACAGTTAGCAAGTCACACCGATAGTTCAGTGCGTTATCGAGTCGCATCTCACCCTAATACACCAGCCACCGTTTTAAGACAGTTAGCTAGAGACTCTTATGTAGCTACAGTTCGTGCTGTCGCCAGCAATGCTAATACATTTCCTGAAACTTTGGAAGTGCTGGCTAGTCACCCAGATTTTACAACTCGTTTGGAAGTTGTTCGCAATCCCAACACACCACCGCGCGCACTTGCTCAAATTGTTCTGAGTAGCCAAAATTCAGGAAATACGCCAAATCAAACAGTAGATATGCTCAAAAGTGCATTTCCAGGCAATCATAATGATGTGCTGCGTTCAATAGCTGGTAATCCTCGCACACCTATAGAAGCACTAGAGATTTTAGCAAGAAGAGAATTTATTGGTGCAACACCCGATCCTCGCTCGTTTATTCCACCTACAACTGATGATAGTATAGTGCGATCGCTTGCGTACAACCCCAGCTTAACACCACAACTACTGAGCATTCTTGTCCAAGACCCTTGTGTAGAAGTGCGTGTTTGTTTAGTTCGACATCCCAATTTGACAGAGGCGTTGTGGTTGCGTTTAGCAGAAGATACGGAAATCTCCGTGCGTGAAGCTGTTGCTGCTGCAATCAATTCACCTGTAAGCGTTTTGGAATTATTAACGCGAGACGAACAAGTAGAGGTGCGAATCAAAGTAGCGACTAACCGCAATACACCAATTACTGTTTTACAACTCCTTGCAGGTGACGAAAACTCCAGTGTACGCACTGCTGCGGCTAGCAATTATAACCTAACTGCAACAATACTGACACAATTGGCAAACGATGAAAAAGTTGAAGTCCGCCGCGCAGTTGTTCAAAATCCCAACACCCCTGCACCCATCCGCGAAAGCCTCCGCGATTTAGTTGTCCAACCCACCACCAGCCAAACCAGTCCCACATTGCGCGGACTCAACCGCCTCTACAACCCCAGCACTGATGATTTAGTAAGCATACTTGCAGAATACGCGAGTTCAGAAAATGCCTTTGTGCGGTTCGTGACACTGCTTAATCCTCTAACTCCCCGTGAAGTATTGACACAAGCAGCGCAGTCTGCATCCTGGCTGGAACGCTACGCCGTTGCTGATAATTCTGGAACTCCAAGCGTTTTACGCCAGCAACTTGCTGAAGATAGCAACTGGATTGTCCGCGCAGCCGCTAGAGTTAATACTAATTCGTAATTCGTAAATTTATATAATTGGAAAAACACCAGAAAATGATTTTCTTGGTGTTCATACAACCTCTATTCGTACGTAAATTGATTAAACTGTAAAATTAATTATATCTAAATTTATGCATTTAGAAACAGAAAAAATCTTAGGTACTCTTGAAGTTTTGACGGAAAAACGCCTTGAGTTTCGTCTGCACAGTAATCAATATTCTTCTTTAGTACCTTTCGTTTGGGATGTAAAGGAAAAAGGCAACTTTAGCTTACTCAATCTTGGATGCGAGCAAAGATGGATAACTCTAACAGATATTGATGTCGCCATTAAAAATTGGCACGCATTAGAATGTCGCGGTTATTTAAACCCAGATGACGATCCAAGTGATTATGAAGATGAAGATATTATCAGTCCTGAAATAGCTGATGAAAGGGCAAATATATATCAAGAATTAGCTGATGCCATCCAAGAGAAACTCCATACTATAGAAGTATTTAAATTCAGTAAAACTGCTTACTATTATTTTTATGTTGTGTTAGGTAAAAACCAAGAGAATAATTGGTTTTGTTTTTCTCAAACTGTTGCTAGAGAGACAAGATTAGAAGGAGAAATAAAATGCTCTGATTTCCCTGATTTAACAATGCAGCCATCTTTGGATAGCAGTACTACTAAATTGAAAGATAAATTTCAGCAAATTATCAATCAATTACAACCGATTAGTATTTATGGTTATTATGGTGGTGGCTATGATTATAAATTTAATCATTATTTAGTTCAAAGTATAGCACACACTAAAGAAAAAGCATTAGTATTAGCTCTACATCAAGCAGGAATGCTAGATATTGCTAAATTTCATGAGTTTGACCCAGAAGCTTTATCTTGGATATGGGACGAGGCTGAAATTGCTGAATTTTATCCCATATACCAAAAAATAAATAAGTTTTTAACACAAAATCTTTCCGATTTAAGAATGATCAGATGTAGCTTTTGGAATCGTGAATATATATATGTCGTTGGTGAAACTAATGCTGGAGATATAACTGGAATTTATATAGAAAGTGATTTTGATTACAATCCATAATTTTGCATACAACATCTCAAGAAGATAATTTATGCACTCTGAAACAGAACGCATTTTTGGAACTCTACAAGTTCTTATTGGCTCAAATTCGTTTGTTTGGGAAACTGCAAATCAAGGTGAATTTAACCTCTGGAATTTAATGATTTCCGAAGGTTTTGTTCATCTAACCGACATAGAACTTGCTTTTAAACATTGGCAAAATATTGAAGAATGGGGAACTCCTAGTAATCAACAAAAATTTGGTGAATACGCCCCGCCGCGTTCTAAACGCAAGGACAATACTTGGAACGAAAGTATTGCTAATGAACGCCAAAATTACTATCAACAACTCCAGCAGTTAGTTAAAAATCATTTACAAAATATTCAAGCATATAATTTATCTGTTCCCAAAACAGCACATCAATACTTTGAGTGGGAACATCCATATTTTTCTGTGTCGATTGTGGTTGGAGAAACTAGCGATCGCCACTATTTTTGCCTTGCCCCCACTGTCCCCGATCAACTAAACTATAATCGCCGCGATCGCAATCACCCCAAAACACAAATTTTTTCTGAAGAATTACCAAACCAACCAACTCAAACTCTGATAACTTAAGTTCAAATTCTGCTTAATAATCTCACGCCAATTACCAACTACGGCTACTACCACGGCGGATACAACTACACTTACCAACATCAAATTGTGGGTGCATTAGCCAAAACTAAAATAATAGCAATTCAACTCGCATTACAAGCAGCAACTATGGTTTTTTTGGAGAAGCGAACAGTTGAATATGCTGATGATGGCTACAATAGCCGTAAACTCAGCCAGTTTATGAACCAGTGTTTAGCTCATCGCACTTGTTACAATATCAGTTTTTGGGATGTTGGCTACACCTACGAAGTCGGACAAACCCCCACAGGAGATTGGATAGGGGAGCGATCGCAAGGCGAATTTGAATACAATCCTTAGAAAGAGCGGTAAAAATATAATGTCTAAAAAGTCTGATTCGCAGTTGTAAAATCTCTTTACTTAACAAATTTGATTTTTGAGAATTGCTCAGAAAGAATCTGCTTAAGATGCTGCAACAACAGCACGGTCATTTATTAGCTTGCCATCTTCCATATAAACGATGCGATCGGCAATATCTAGAATGCGGTTGTCATGAGTAACCAAAAGAATGGTACAGTCTTGCTCTTTAGCTAGTTTTTGCATGAGGTTGACCACATCTCGCCCCGATTTACTGTCAAGGGCGGCTGTGGGTTCATCCGCTAAGACAATTTTAGGACGACCAACCAACGCACGAGCGATCGCAACTCTTTGTTTTTGTCCCCCAGATAAATCATCAGGATAATAATTCAAGCGTTCTCCTAATCCTACCTCCTCTAATATTTGGGCTGACCGGGTTTTCATTTCTGCCGGTGAAATATTATTATGCACTTCCAAGCCCATTCTGACGTTTTGGAGTGCTGTTAGGCTACCATGCAAGTTATGTGCTTGGAAAATATAACCGTTACTGCGTCGCACCTGGGTAAGTTGTGCTTTGCTAGCGCCACACAGTTCTTGTTCCAATATCTGCAAACTGCCTGATTGGGCAGAACGCAAGCCGCCTGCTAAGGTGAGAAGTGTAGTCTTACCAGAACCAGAAGGCCCTGTCATAATAATAATTTCGCCGGCGTTAATATCCAGGTTGATATCAAAGAGAACTTGCTTGCGGAGTTGACCATGACCGAAGTAATGGTCAAGATTTTTAACAGAGATTACAGCAGGCATACTAATTTTAGATTTTAAATTTTAGATTTTGAATTGGTGATTAGGGACTTCCCAATACCCAGTCCCCATTTTTCAAAACATATCTGCGGGGTCAGCTGATTGTAATTTACGGGTGGCGATCGCACCAGAAATTACACACATAATCATAGTCAGTGTTAATACCGTCAAGGCTCGTCCTACGGTCATATAAAGTGGTAAATTGGTGGCATTACGAGTTAAATGATAAAGTCCTAAAGGTGCGATCGCTCCTGGGATAAAGCCCAAGATAGCTAAAATAATCGCCTCTTCAAACACCACACCTAATAAATAAAGATTGTTATACCCCATTGCTTTGAAAGTGGCGTATTCTTTGATATGAGAATTTACATCTGTAGAAAGAACTTGATAGACGATAATCACGCCCACCATAAATCCCATTGCTACACCGAGGCTGAAAATAAACCCAATGGCTGTATTTGTTTTCCAGTAATTTATTTCAAATTCGATAAATTCTGCTCTGGTTAAAACTTTGACATCATTATCTAAATGAGCTTGTAAAGCTGCTTTCATCTGCTTTGGGTCGTAGCCTGGTTGTAGTTGTACCAAACCGAGACTGACACCGCTGGCTTCTCGTCTAGGAAATAGTCGCAGAAAGTTCTGGTCGTTGGTGATTAAAGTACCATCGGCGATGAAGGAAGCCCCGACTGAAAATAAGCCGCTAATCGTAATTGTCCGCCGTTCTATTTCGGTTGTGACAGTTTTACCTTGGTCAATTTTAGCGATCGCATCATTATAATCTCCCCTAGAGGCGCGATCGAACAAAACGGTATCTGGTAGCTTAACAGCATCTATCTGGCGGTTCACATCTGCTAAGTTAAACACTTGCCGATCGGGATTGAACCCCATAACTAATATTGTCGTTTTCTGATGTGTTTGGGGATTTTTCCAATCAACAATGTTGATATACATTCCTTCTGCCGACTTTACACCTGGTACATCCATTGCTTGATACAGGCGTCGCCGCGTAAAGCTAGACATATTTGCTAGGTTACGTGCTTGGGGACTGATGACAAACATATCAGCCTGCATACTACGATGCAGGATCGTGTTACTTTCAAACAGGGCAGTCTGAAATCCTAGCTGCATGAACATCAGAACATCGGCAAAAGCAATACCTGACAATGCCACCAAAAGACGGCCTTTTTCATGACTCAGTTGCAGCCATCCTAAAGGCGTTCGCCGCCGCAGTTGCTGGATAAATCCAATCACAGTTCAATTACCGCCTTGACTTGCAAATTAGTTAAGCTAGAAGCATTTTGGCTAGATAGTTTATTCAGTTGCACATGCACTTCCACTACTCTGGCATCAATATTGCTAGAGGGATCGGTGTTAATCAGATTTTGCCGCTTTACCTGCATACCAATCCAATCCACTCTTCCCTCTAATTCATTGCGCAGGGAATCACTGCTTACCAGCACCTCTTGTCCCGGACGCACTTTCTTGATATCACTTTGGTAAACTTCTACTACTGCATACATCTGGTCGGTTTGGCCTAGAGCTACAATTCCTTCATTGCCAACAGTTTCTCCGGCTCGTGTATTAATCTCCAAAATTCGACCGGCTTTAGGAGCCACAACGTATGCCTGTGCCAGTTCTGCTCTAATTTTCTCCACGGTGGCTTGAGCGCTGTCTACCTCTGCTTGTGCATTTGCTATATCTGTGGGACGGACTTCAGCAGTTTGATTCAGGTTAGCTTTTGCTTCGTTAATCTGCTGTTGCAAGCTGGCGAGGGTTTGAGCCTGGTTAGCTTTTGCTTCGTTAATCTGCTGTTGTAGGGTTGCAACAGTTCTTGTCTGAGTGGCTTGGCTTTCAATTAACGCTTGAGTGGAAGTTTCGGCACTTAAACGTCTGCTATCAACTTCCTGACTAGAAATTGCTCCTGCTTTATATAAAGTCTCGTAGCGCTGTACCTCAGCTTGAGCATTACGTCTCTCGGCTGCTACGCGAGCCACTGTTGCTTGCAAGCTGCGTTGTTGCCCAAGGAATTCTGCTTCTAGACGATTAATTGTGGCTTGCTGAGTTTTAATGTTTCCTTGTAGTTCTACTTGCACACGATTTACCGTAGCTTGACGCGCTCCAATTTCTCCCTGTTTGGCTCCAGCTTTTACTTGGTTAAGGCGGGATTTGGCAACTTGAACTTGTTTTTGGGCTTCACTCAAAGTAGCTTGTAGGCGATCGCGGTTGTCCATAATCGCAATTACCTGACCGGCTTTGACGCGATCGCCTTCTTTCACCAATAGTTGCTCTACTCGATTCCCTTCATTAGAAGAAGGCGCTGACAGTTTTATTATTTCTCCCTTTGGTTCCAACCGCCCTAATGCTGTTACTGTTTTTACCACTGGCTGAACTGCTACTGGTGCTGTTTGCTTTTCATTAGCTGTTGCCTGAAGCTTCATCAACGTATAAACACTGATTCCACCTATCGCTAGAGATGTAAGTATTGCAAGTAGAAGTGGCGATCGCAAAAGATTCTGAGAAGACCCTAAACCCTCTGAATTCCTGTTTTCCCTCATCCTATTCCCCCTTACCACCAGTAGCAATCTGTACTAAACTGTCCAGTTCAATTTATGCTAAACTAAACGGACTAGTTTAGTCAATAGGACACAACTAAACTTGTCAATCAATTTGCTTGGCATTAGGGACTTGCAAAAAATAAATTATCCCCAATCATTTCTAGATTTGTATGGGCACAGGTATTGCGTCCCTAGACGGGATATTTTTTTAACTGGAAATCCTTTATGCTGCGAAATCCTATTCTTTATTGGGATGGATTATCTACGACAAAAAAGTAGAGGACAGGAAAGCTGATAATAGAGGGTTTGGGGCTTTATCAAAGGGTATATTTATTTTCGCAATTTTGTACTTAAGCATTTTGCCGCATCTATTAATATTGTTGAGAAGAAAGGATAATTAATAAATGGTACGCATCAAAACTGACGAAATCGATCGAGATAATTCTGTTGATAAAGTAGAGCAAATTCTGCAAGGTGCAATGCAAGAGTTTCTCCAAAATGGCTATGCTGGTACAAGCATGGATCGGGTAGCAGTAGCAGCAGGTGTTTCTAAAGCGACAGTCTACAGCCACTTTCAAGATAAAGAAGGACTTTTTAAAGTACTGTTAGAGCAACTAACAAGTAAAAAGAATAGCTCCATTTTTGGCACAGAACCGATTGAGGGAGAACCAGCCACCATACTGCGCCAGGTAGCAACCAAAGCATTAGATCAGATGCTTAACGACGAAGAACATAGTGCATTTATGCGAGTACTAATCGGGGAATCTGGGCGTTTTCCTGAGTTAGCTCAAATTTGTATTCGGGTGATGATTAAGCCAGTAGCGGAAACTCTCACCCACTACTTGGCGGCTCCAGAATTAAAGATACCCGATCCAGAGGCGACAGCGAGAATTCTCTTAGGAGCATTAGTGCATTTTCATATTACTCAAAATGTGATGCATGGACAAGACATTGTACCAATGGAAAGCGATCGCTTGATTGATGCCTTGACACACCTGATCGCAAAATGCGCCGATTGATTGGTTATATCCCGGCGCGTGGCGCTTGTTTGGTCGGAAAGTCAAATTCACCTTGAATAACAGTTGACTGTTTTTTCCATAGAAGCTACAGTACTGTGTCCGGCTTTTTTCGTTCCTTACAAGCTGCCACCAATACATCCTCTAGCGATCGCCAGATAACTAAGCAGGAATAACTTGAACAACTAGTGCGCGTTTATCCAGTGACTGGATTTTACCTACTTGACTGAGATCGTTTGCAATTCGGTCTAGCAGTTCTCCCGCTTTGTCACGATATTGATGTTCTCGGCCTCGTAAACGAATGGCAAACTTAACAGAATCGCCTTTACTCAACCACTGACCTGCTTGTTCGATGCGTAAATTGTAATCAGCCATACCCACGTTTAGACCGAATCGAACTTCTTTTACCGTGGGTCTAGCACTCTGGCTCTGACGTTTTTTCTTTTGATACTGAAGTTTCCCATAGTTGAGAATCTTCGCGATTGGAGCGTCTTTACCTTGAGAGACTACAACTAAGTCAAGCTCTAAGCTTTCAGCTAGCTGTAACGCCTCATTGGTGTCGATCAGACCACGATTGTTATTCTCATGGTCAATCAAGAAGACGCTAGGTGATTTGATTTGTGAATTAATCAGTTGCTTTTGGATTGCGATAATGAATTTCTCCCATTTGTTCAATACTTTGCTTTACAAGCAGGTAATGCCAATTTAACACAACACTGAATCAGAGCAACTTTAACAACACAATAGACGGCAATCTGATAGAATGAGGGACTGCGGCACTCGCTCTCAGTCTTTGCGCTACTGCCCATCCAGCTTTTCAATAATTTTTATCCGTCCGCCTAAGACTGACGCCATCATTGGCGACAGGCCGATGTTATTTTTGGAGTCTTATGTCTTTTTCCGATCTCGGCTTGTCCAATGAAATTATCCGTGCTGTTACCGAACGAGGGTACACGGAACCCACGCCAATCCAGATGCAGTCCATTCCTGCTGTCTTGTCGGGTAAAGATTTATTAGCTGGGGCACAAACTGGCACTGGCAAGACCGCTAGTTTTACACTGCCGCTCTTGCATCGATTGTCGTCTAACAAGAGCAAAGGTACGCCTAATGGATACCCACCAATCCGGGCGCTGATTCTCACGCCGACTCGCGAACTCGCTGCCCAAGTGGAAGAAAGCGTGCGCGAGTACGGCAAGTACTTAAATCTTAACTCGATGGTAATGTTTGGCGGAGTCAGTATTAATCTGCAAAAACAGCGTTTGAGGAGTCGAGTGGATATTTTGGTCGCGACTCCAGGGCGACTCCTAGACCACGTACAGCAGGGTACGCTGAACCTATCGCAGATTGAGGTTTTGGTGCTGGATGAAGCCGATCGGATGCTAGACATGGGTTTTATTAATGATATCCGCCGCATCCTCTCACTCCTGCCCAAACAGCGACAGAATTTGCTATTCTTCGCTACTTTCTCAGACAAAATTAAGGCACTGGCCGCCGGGTTACTCAATAACCCAACAATGATTGAGGTAGCACGCCGCAACGTTACCGCCGATACGATCGCACAGAAAGTTTACCAAGTAGACCGTGACAAGAAACGCCAATTACTGGCTCATCTGATTCGGCGAGATAATTGGTATCAAGTATTAGTATTCACTCGCACCAAGTATGGCGCTGACCGTTTGGTGAAGCAGTTGGGCGAAGACCGCATTCAAGCCTTGGCAATCCACGGTAATAAGAGCCAGCCTGTGCGTACTAACGCTCTGGCCAAGTTCAAAAATGGCACCTTACAAGTATTGGTGGCGACAGACATTGCTGCTAGGGGTCTTGATATCAGCGAACTACCCCATGTAGTTAACTTTGATTTGCCCAATGTACCAGAAGATTATGTTCACCGTATTGGTCGCACCGGTCGCGCTGGCGCATCAGGTGAAGCTGTATCGCTGGTGTGTATCGATGAACAGCATCTATTAACAGATATCGAAAAACTGATTGAGCAACGCTTGCCGAAGGAAGTGGTTGCTGGTTTTGCGCCCAACCCCGATACCAACCCAGAACCAATCGCAAATGTACGGCAACATAGAGCCAAGCCCGGAAGTGATAAGCGTCCGGCTCGTACTCCTAAACCGTTACCACAGACATCGGCTAAACGTAAAGCAGCGCCACCTGCCACCAATGGCGAGAAACCTAGCGCTCGTTCGTCGGCATCGCGTCGTTCTGCTAAACGCGATCGCTAATATTCGTTAGCTGTTCAATAGATTGATTTTTCACGGGTTCTGGAAAACATTCAATGTAATATCTGTCACATACAGTTGTCGGAATGCAGTTAACAGTGCCATAAAGAAAAGGTGAAGGTTAACCTGTAGGGTATAACTTACCTTAGACTTGCTTGACCCCTAGCTTCGATGGATCTATCACACTCATGACTGAACTGACGCTACGCCTACAAGAGGGAGATATCGAGACCACGATCGCAGTTGACCAAGATATATTTACAATTGGTCGTTTGCCGGAATGTAACTTGTACTTACCTTTTGGTGGAGTATCCCGCAACCATGCTCGCCTAGTAAAAACGGCTGACGGTGTGTGGACTATTGAGGATCTGGGCAGCAAAAACGGGACGCAAGTCAATAAATATCTGGTTAACTATCCTCAAGAGTTACATCACGGCGATATCGTTTGGCTGGGCAATGTGAGCTTGGTAGTGCTGCTCACAACCCCTGTTTCTCAACCGACACCAGAGTATGCCGGAATTTCGGACATTAATGAGCAAAGAACCATCCTTCACAATGTCGAACAATTACAACAGCAATGGATTGCAGCTGATAGTAAGGATGGCAACATCAGCAATAAGGACAAAACCATTGCCCGTCTCAAAGACTTAGTGGACATAGCGAAAAATCTTTGTGCAGCCGCATCTATAGAAGAGATTTTTTCACAGGTACAGCAAGTAGTTTTTCGTTACCTTGATAGTATCGATCGCTTGGCATTATTGATTGATGTCAATGGTTGTGGCCAGTTAGAATTAATGAATGCTGCCACTAGAAATATTTCTCAACAGAAACATCTCCCTTCTGATGGTAGTTGGATTAGTCGTAGTATCTGTCAAAAAGTATTTGATGAAAAAGTAGTCATTCAAACCGGTGATACTCATCAGGACGAAAGGTTTGCTAGCGAACAGAGTATTTTAGTCAAAGGCATTCGTAGCGCGATGGCAGTGCCTTTATGGGATGAAAATAAAGTTGTGGGCGTATTGTATGCCGATGCCAATTTTTCTTCTTACCATTGGGCAAATGAAGGTGAAGAAGAATTGAGCTTTTTTTCAGCTTTGGCAAACCTTGTAGCTTCTAGCGTGCAGCGTTGGCTATTAGTAGAAAAACTCAAAACTGAAGAGATGATTCGTCACCGACTAGAACGCTATCATTCTCCAGCAGTTGTACAGCAGTTGATATCTGTAGGCGGATTACCGGGTGGTCGTTTAGCTCCCGCCGAGAGCGAAATCAGTATTTTGTTTGCGGATTTGGTTGGCTTTACGGCAATTTCTGAAAGGTTAACACCAACTGCGATCGCTCAACTATTAAATAAACTATTTGAAGAAATGCTAAAAGAAGTGTTTGGTTGCGGCGGCACTTTAGATAAGTATATTGGCGATTGTATTATGGCATTTTTTGGCGCTCCAGAACCGCAAGCAGATCATGCCGATCGCGCTGTTACTGCTGCCAAGGGAATGCTCACTCGTCTCGAACATCTTAATGCCAATGGTTTTTGGCACGAACCCCTGCAATTACGCATTGCGATTAATAGCGGTAAGGCTGTTGTGGGAGATGTCGGTAGTTCCCAAAGGGTAGATTATACAGCATTAGGCGCAACGATTAACCTTGCTGCTCGGATGGAAGCAGTTTGTCCCCCTAGTGAATGTGTGATTAGTGAAGCCACCCATAAAATGCTTTCAGAACCCTCAGACTTCCAAGAAATGGGAGATTATCGTTTCAAAGGTATTGAGCGATTAGTTAAGGTTTATCAGACAAAATTGCAGCCAGTGCCAACAATCATTGCTCCAATTATTAATCTTTAGGGATTAGCATGGGCTTTGAGGTCTAGATTCTGTAATCCATCTAGTGACATACTCCTATAAAGATGAATGCTAGCAATTACGAATTACCTGACTGTGCCAGCACTAAAAATTTGCTCTGCTGTCAAATCTAACTCTGGAAATATTGGTGACTGGATACGGTCATTTCCTCGAAATTTACTAACGCGATACTCACCTTCTTCTAAACAACAAACTAAAATAGTCGGTTGTTTGGGTTTGCCAATAAATTCCCTACCGCCCAATGCACCATAATCGACAATCCAGTATTCAGGAATTCCCATTTCTTCATAATCAGCGTATTTTTTCAGATAATCATCACGCCAGTTTGTACTTACCACCTCAATTACTAAAAGAATTGATGCTGCTTTAGTAACAGTTGATGCTTTTTTCCACAGAGGTTCATTAACTAAATTAGTAAGATTTAGGAGCAGCAAATCTGGCGAGTAAGCTGATTCGTTTTCAAGTGGTTTAACTAATACTGTTTTTGGTATACCATAGCTTAGACTGAGGCGACTATATTCTAAAGTAATTTTTGTTGATAAAAATACAACAATCTCTTCATGGTCGCCTGTTGGTTGAGGCATTTCTACTACTACTCCATCATATAGTTCGTAACGTTGTCCCCTGTTATCTGGATATTTAGCAACGAACTCATCGAATGTAACTACTTTGCCTAAGACTTGAGTCATAGCTTGATTCCTCAATTGTGCAAATTATAGCAACTTTATTTGTATTTAATTCATCAATATTAATACTTATTGATTGGTATAGTTTGATTCAATTAAAATTGCGAAATTGTAATATTCAGCAGCTAATTTTTGGCTAAAAGACTAGAATTTGGGTGGTAGCTTCCTTAGTTTATATGTATAACATTAGGAAGCCAACTTCAAGCTATTTTTTAACGGGAGGTCAGGTAATGGCGATCGCCACCATTAATCCCGCCACTGGGGAGACGCTCAAAACCTTTGAGGCGCTCAATGATATAGAAATTGCCGCTAAACTCGATTTGGCGAATCAGGCTTTTGAAAAGTATCGTCAGACTAGTTTTTCTCAACGATCGCAATGGCTGCAAAAAGCTGCCGACATTTTAGAGCAAGACAAAGCAGAATTTGCTAAGTTAATGACTCTAGAAATGGGTAAGCCATTTAAAGCTGCGATCGCAGAAGTCGAAAAATGCGCCGCCGTCTGTCGCTACTATGCCGAACACGCCCCTGGTTTCTTGGCTAATGTCAGTGTAAAAACTGATGCCAGCCAGAGTTTTGTACGTTATCAACCAATGGGTGCGATTCTCGCGGTGATGCCGTGGAATTTCCCCTTTTGGCAAGTCTTCCGCTTTGCTGCACCAGCACTGATGGCGGGGAATGTCGGCTTACTCAAACACGCTTCCAACGTGCCGCAGTGTGCCTTGGCAATCGAAGAGATTATCCGACGGGCAGGTTTTCCTGAAGGTGCGTTTCAAACTCTATTAATCGGCGCTGCCAAAGTTGCCGATTTAATGGCTGATGACCGCGTAAAAGCTGCTACCTTGACCGGAAGCGAACCAGCAGGTATATCCCTCGCCGTCGCTGCCGGCAAACAAATTAAAAAAACAGTTTTGGAATTAGGAGGAAGTGACCCGTTTATTGTGTTAGAAAGTGCTGACTTAGAGACAGCAGTTGTCACAGCTACTACAGCGCGGATGTTAAATAACGGGCAATCATGTATTGCAGCGAAACGTTTTATTGTCGCAGATGCGATCGCAGATAAATTTGAAAAATTGCTTTTAGAAAAATTCGAGGCGCTAAAAGTAGGCGATCCCATGCAACCAGATACCGATTTAGGGCCACTGGCAACACCTGGTATTCTCCAGGATTTAGATAAACAAGTGCAAGGTGCTATTAGCAGCGGTGGTAAAGTCATCATCGGCGGACATCCTTTATCAGATCGTCCTGGAAACTTTTATCCGCCAACGATTATCATAGATATCCCCACCGACACAACAATTGCAAAAGAAGAATTCTTTGGCCCAGTAGCCTTGTTATTCCGGGTTCCAGATATCGATGCTGCCATCAAACTTGCTAATGACAGCCCCTTTGGCTTAGGTGCAAGTGCTTGGACAACCAATAAACAAGAGAGCGATCGCTTGGTTGAGGAAATTGAAGCCGGTGCCGTGTTTATCAACAGCATGGTCAAATCCGATCCTCGGTTGCCCTTTGGTGGCATCAAGCGTTCTGGATATGGCAGAGAATTGAGTATCCAAGGTATACATGAGTTTGTCAATGTTAAAACCGTGTGGGTTAAATGATTAGTCATTGGTCATTGGTCATTAGTCACTTGTACTGAGCGTAGTCAAAGTATTAGTCAAAGTACAAAAGACAAAAGACAAAGGACAAATGACTAATGACAAAAAACAAAAGTCTTATTCGTTAATAGAGTTGTCGGAAAATAAAATGAATACAGCAGAATTATTGGTGCAGTGCCTAGAAAATGAAGGAGTGCAATATATTTTTGGACTCCCTGGCGAAGAAAACCTGCACGTTTTGGAAGCCTTAAAACATTCTTCGATTAAATTTATTACGACTCGTCATGAACAGGGTGCAGCATTCATGGCCGATGTCTACGGACGCTTAACAGGAAAAGCCGGAGTGTGCCTTTCTACTCTTGGCCCTGGGGCAACCAACTTGATGACTGGAGTAGCAGATGCCAACCTTGATGGTGCGCCTTTAGTGGCGATTACCGGTCAAGTGGGAACAGATAGAATGCACATCGAATCCCATCAATATTTAGATTTGGTGGCAATGTTTGCACCTGTTACCAAGTGGAATAAGCAGATTGTGCGACCGAGTATTACACCCGAAGTAGTACGAAAAGCGTTTAAGCGATCGCAATCGGAAAAACCTGGTGCAGTTCACATTGATTTACCAGAAAATATTGCTGCCATGCCCGTCGAAGGCAAACCTTTGCGTAAGGATAATAGCGAAAAAACTTATGCATCTTTTGCTAGCATTCGGGCAGCAGCCGCCGCAATTTGCCAAGCAGTAAACCCATTAATTTTAGTAGGAAATGGAGCAATTCGCACTCATGCTAGTGATGCCGTAACGCAATTTGCCACCTTGCTGAATATACCTGTTGCCAATACCTTCATGGGTAAAGGCGTGATTCCCTACACACATCAACTAGCTTTGTGGTCAGTGGGATTACAGCAAAGAGACTTTATTACCTGTGCCTTTGATAACACAGATTTAGTAATTGCGATCGGCTACGATTTGATTGAGTTTTCCCCCAAGAAATGGAATCGGAATGGTGAAATTCCCATTGTGCATATTGGGGTAAGTCCAGCGGAGATTGATAGTAGTTATATTCCCAACGCCGAAGTTGTGGGAGATATTTCAGATTCCCTCTATGAAATCTTAAAATTAGCAGATCGACAAGGTAAACCCGATCCCTTTGCTATCAGCTTAAGGTCAGAGATTCGGGCTGATTACGAACAGTATGCCCATGATGATGGATTTCCCATTAAGCCGCAAAAGTTAATTTATGACTTACGCCAAGTGATGGGCCCAGATGATATCGTCATCTCTGATGTTGGCGCACATAAAATGTGGATGGCTCGTCATTATCATTGCCATAGTCCTAATACTTGCATAATTTCCAACGGCTTCGCAGCTATGGGTATTGCTATTCCTGGCGCTTTAGCAGCAAAACTCGTTCATCCCAAGCGCAAAGTCGTTGCTGTCACAGGCGATGGCGGCTTTATGATGAATTCTCAAGAATTAGAAACAGCCTTGCGTGTCGGTACGCCCTTTGTCACCATAATTTTCAATGATGGTGGTTATGGGTTAATTGAGTGGAAGCAAGAAAATCAATTTGGCAAAGGAAACTCATCTTTTGTGCATTTTAGCAATCCTGATTTTGTTAAATTCGCCGAAAGCATGGGTTTAAAAGGCTACCGAGTTGAATCGGCTTTAGATTTGATTCCCACTTTGAAAGAAGCCCTCGCTCAAGATGTGCCCGCCGTGATAGATTGTCCCGTAGATTATCGGGAAAATCACCGCTTTAGTCAAAAAGCCGGCGAGTTGACTTGTGCGTTGTAAAAATTAGAGACGAGATTAATCGTGTCTGTACAATAGTTAGGAGTTATTTATTCCTAACTTTTTTAGTGTTTTGGTAGAGTGCGTTAGCCTTTGGCATAACACACCGCTTTACTATAGACATATTTCTTCTCTTTCTTTGCGTTCTTCTCTACGAGACGCTACGCGAATGCGTCCTTTGCGGTTCGTAAAAAAAACCATGAAGCTCAAAGGTTCATCAACGAAGCTCAAAGGTTCATCAACGAAGCTCAAAGGTTCATCAACGAAGCTCAAAGGTTCATCAACGAAGCTCAAAGGTTCATCAACGAAGCTCAAAG
>NZ_JBALDU010000058.1:0-133002 GCF_036917235.1 Nostoc sp. | reverse complement strand
GGAGACAACTTCCGCCTAGAACAAGATGCTCAAGGCAGAGCAATCTTCGATCGGCTGAACTTGGTTCCCTTCACTCTGACTGTAGACAGTGCAGAGAGGTTTGAAATCAATGGTGGTGGAGGTGATGACACCCTCGATGTCAACAGCCTGTCAGCAACTTCTGTAAATGCAGTCTGGTTTACAGGTGGGGCTGGAAATGATGTGCTTGATGGTAGTGGTACGGCGACACCGTTAAGAGCCTTGGGTGGTGAGGGTAATGATAGCCTGACAGGTGGTACAGGCAGTGATAACCTCTATGGTGATACTGGTAATGACCTGTTACGAGGTGGTGATGGTATCGACTTTCTATCTGGTGGGGACGGGAACGATACCATACTTGGAAATCGTGGCAATGACACCTTCACTGGTGGAAACGGCAACGATCGCCTGATCTGGAACAATGGTGACGGTAGCGATAGAATTAGCGGTAACACTGGCTTTGACGTGGTTGAGGTTAACGGCGCGGGTGTGGGAGACAACTTCCGCCTAGAACAAGATGCTCAAGGCAGAGCAATCTTCGATCGGCTGAACTTGGTTCCCTTCACTCTGACTGTAGACAGTGCAGAAAGGTTTGAAATCAATGGTGGTGGAGGTGATGACATCCTTGATGTCAACAACCTCTCTGGAACTTCTGTAAATGCAGTCTGGTTCACAGGTGGGGCTGGCAATGACTTCCTGGATGGTAGTGGTACAACAACATCGTTGAGAGCCTTCGGTGGTGAGGGTAATGACATTCTCTATGGTGGTGCTGGCAATGACTTACTCTATGGAGATGCTGGTAATGATACATTACGAGGTGGTAAAGGTAATGACATCTTGACTGGTGGTGCTGGTGGCGATCGCTTTGTATTCAACTCAGGTGTTGGGTACAATAGTGCCGATCTCGGTGTAGATAAAATTACTGACTTCAGCAACTTTAGCGATAAAATTGTCCTCGATAAGACAACTTTTGGCGGACTCAATAATTTGTTCCAAATTAGGATAGTAGCTAATGATGCAGCAGCTGCAACTAGCTCTGGACTCATTACTTACAGTCTTGGAACTGGCAACTTGTTCTTCAACCAAAACTTGACATCACCAGGTTTTGGGACAGGTAGTCTGTTTGCCAACATTGATAACGATAACAATCAATTTACAGCCCCACCATTATTATCAGCGACAAACTTTGAGATAGTTGCGTAAACATCTCTCAAAATCCATAGAAGGCTAAGGTATGTCTGCAAGCTTACAGCTAAATCCAAATTAGCAATCATCAATATTAGACATCTCCGAAAAAGAATCTGAAACCTTTATCTTGTCTTGGTGAAAACCTAATTTCTGGAGATGTCTATTGCTAATTTGGGCTAATTGAATCCTCTTCATACTTCAAGTACGGGGAGGATTGTACAGCAGTTTTCTTTTGCATGAAATATGAGCCTACGGAGGCAGAAGGCAGACACTCTTTATAGATGACACGCTCTAGGGGATTGACGGCTGTTGTAAATTAAGCTCTTGGAATGCTTCAGAAGACTCTTCCAATTTTAAGCTACCAGCAGATTTACCGTTGATTTGTAGAGTATATTTACCTTGTGGCAAGCCTTCTAAATAATAGACTCCAGCACCGTTGGTAACAGAAAAACGCCGAGTCCCCGGATCTGGTTGTATAGCTTCTACCCGTGCGCCTGCGATCGCTTGACCTTGAGCATCCGTAATTACCCCCGCTCGCGTGTAAGAACGAATTAGCGGAATGATCACAGGGGTATAACTGCCAGCAATCACATCAACGGCTAAGGACTCAACCTTAGCCTGCCAATCAGGCGGTAAACCTGCTGGATCGAGGTCGAGGCGATAAACGCCAGGAGACATCCGTACTAAAGTGCGATCGCCTTGAATTTGTGGTAAAAACGACTTCAGAGGTTTATTGTTCAAAGTCAACAATAAATCAGCGTTATCTGTATAAACTTTTTCCCCTCCATCCTGTTTGCCGTTATTGTTACGGTCAAAAAATGGCTTAATTGACAGTCCACCTTGTGTACGGAAATAATTAGAACGGCGATCGCCTGGACTAATACCGCCTTGTAAATTCAGGCTAGAAGCTAAATCTATGCTGAAAGTTGCTTCATCGGAACTCGGCGATACACCTTGATAACGCGCCCGTAATAGCAAACCTGGTAAAATTGTTGTTGATAATGTAGCTAGCAGTCCGCTACCCTGAGAACCAATGCCATAACCTAATTGTGCTTCCCACCGATAGCTACCATCAATTGCCTGTTGTTGTGAACGATAACGCCAACTTACACTTAGCAAGCTGTCGTTACGGTTTTGATTCTGTGTTTCATAATTTAACAGCAGTGAATTGCCACTATTAGAAAAGCTGTTTTTAGAAAAGTTGTAAGTTAGTTCGGACAAACTGCCAATTTCGTTACCGCGTTGCGTTAATTCTAGTCTCCCAAGACGTTGCAATAAATTCCAGCGTAGGCGGTTTTTAGTATCTAAGCTGACACGGGCAAAGGTAAAGGCATCTTTGCCACTCAAGTTAATTTGCATTCCGCCAGATGTTGCATCAGCTGTGTCAGTACTGGCGAATAAAGTGAATTGAGGCAAAACTCGCCAATCTAGATTCAAACGGCTAGACAAGCGATCGCTAATAAATGCAGCACTCAAGGTAGAAGATGGATTATAGCGAATATCTGTATTCACATCCCACTTATTACCCGTCAGTGCTGAAACTGCTACTTGCAAAGGTAACTTTCCCGGACGCCAAAATAATTCTGCTAAGGCTCTAGGCAATTCGTCGTACACTCCACCTAAGCCTACTGTCAGATTTTCTGATAAACCCCAACGCCCAGCAATTCCGCCCCGAAAGTCAGAAAAGTTGCCCAACAGACTTTGATTTCCCACAAAATCCCGTCGTAACCCACCAGAAACGATTAATGCTGAAGCACCAGCTGGCAGTTGTCCTAGTACTGTCGAAAAAGTAGCCTCTTGAATTTCTGGTTGGGCGGTGAGTCGCCCTTGGGGATACAGCAAGATGCGATAATTGTTGCCCAAAAATTGATTTTGGCTTTTAATATTTTCAAAGCGGTAAATGCCAGAAGAATCAACTAAAATTTCGGCAATCACGCGATCGCCAAAACCTTGTACCAACCGCACTAATGTACCTGGTTCAGTCTTACCAGAAATTGTCCGTCCAATAGAATCTGCTTGTAAACGTTGGCGAGGATCGGAAGAACCACCACCAAAGGGTTGAGGTGGTACAAACCCCTGTCGTTGAATGGATGTAAAACCCCAATAGTCTCCTGTTCCTTGAGTCTGCCAAAAAGTTGGCTGGGAACCTACAAAATAATCAGCCGAATTAGTTTGTCGCAAAAACTGCGCTTCGGCAATATTCCAAGTTTGCGGATTTTCTAAATTTGGTTGATCGGTGCGGATGAACCACGAACCACCAAAAGCACTACCAACAGCAAGAAAATCACCTCTATAGTTTGTCGATCTGGTAGCACTACCACTAGCATTTACCTTCTGTTCAATTGCGGCGATACTAAACTTTTGAGGTGCAACGTGTGGTAATCCTTCTAGTTGAATCGGAGTTTCCGTTTCTGCTAGTTTGCCACTAGATTGATCTAGTCCTGGAACATCTAAAACGATGGCGTATTCATTGATATCAAATTTCGCGGTTACGCCAAAGAGAGTTTGTAAATCTTGGATTGTAAAGACTAATCCTAATTCTGGATCGGTGCGAAGTTTTGTTGGGTCGATGCGAGTCACAACACCAGGCGATCGCACTTCTAATTGACCATCAGGTAAAGTGGTAATATTTAATTTTAAGCCTTGAATTACAGCATCGTATGGTAACAGCCAATTTGCAAAATTAATTGCTTCGGAACCATCTTCTTGACCACGCACTAAAACGCTAGGATTAACATTGCGGTTCCCTACATTCAATCCTACGGGAAAAACTTTAAATTCGGAATCCTTAGCTAATTGGGCAGTTGTGGGCGTTTGTAGATTTGAAATCGCAGGTGTATCTGCCTTCGCTGGAGCGATCGTAATTTGACAGATCAGAGCGATCGCAGCTAGCAGAGATTTTCCTCTACTAGTTAATAATCGAAGTTGCACAAATTTTTTAGTTCTCAGTCAAATCTCTTATAAAAATAGAGCCATTGCAATGCGATGTCTCTACAACATATAATTCCCAGGCACCAAGCAAAATTATCGATATTAATGCTGTATTTTACAGCCAGACTAATTCTTACAAATCAGGCTACAGATACCAGATTTAATTTGAATTTATTAATTATGAATTACGAATTATTACACAAGCTATTTTTTCTGTGATCCCGCCGTTTGTGTAGGAATAGTAATATTTAAATTGAAGGGCAACTTACTTTTTTTACTGTCTTCACCCCAAAACAACTCACCACTTAGCTGATATTGACCGGGTTTGAGGGCTGGTTGGTCTTTATTGGGGTAATTTAATAAGAAATTGCGATCGCTATTTGCCACCACAGCATTAGTATCTACCTGACCAGTTTTGATAACAGTTTGCCCTTGGCGCAAAGTCCAATTTAAATTGGGGAGAACAGTTGCTTGACCGTTATTGCGAACTAAAATTTGAATTTGTTTTTGCTCTGGGTTAAAGCTGGCACTATCAATTGCTAATTGTGGAGAAAGATTGCCTTTTCTGACGTAGAATGTCACGCCAATTCGTGCCACCAAAGTAACGTTATTACCAGCAGCATCTTTTGATTCGCTGAGAGTTTCATTAAACACTACCGCACGATATTCCCCATCAGGTAAATTGGGAGCCAAGCGGCTAATGAGGCGCACCCGCCGAACTTCTCCTGGTTTGACAGTCAACTCACGCGGTGAGAATTGCAGATATTTTGTCAGGTCATTGGGACTAGAGGATAAGGTTTGAAACCCTGCATCGCGGCTATATGTGAAAGGTTGAGCATAGATCCGAATCCGAGAAGGGGTCTTACTGGTATTGGAAATTGTAATCATTCCTTGGGCTTGTCCGCGTTCCGCTTTGGCTTCAATCACCAGAGGAGAAACGCTCATTTGTGCTTTAGCAGCACCAGGGGACAAAATTAAGGTGAATAAGCCAGCACTAACAGCAGCTAGAGAGCGCCAATTATGATTGAGCATATTTATAAATATGGCAGGATTGTCAATTTAATTCCTGATTTATAATTCCCAAAAGCAAGGGTATTTTATCTCTGGGTAATCAGAAAAATATCTTGCCGCTTGAAGATTTATTCTCTAGCAACAAGATATTCAGCAACTATTTTTCTCAATCAATCTGAAGGTAAACGGGAAAAATTTTAGACTATGGCACGATAGTCAACGTTGTTACATAGCTGTAGTTTCCAGGAACAAGAGGACTGCCCTTATCTACGATCATGTCTATATTCAAAGGCAAACCGCTACCAGAGGGCAATGACAAAGGATTACTATTCTGAGAATCTGTACTGCCAAAAGGTGAGTTGATTATCCCAAAAGATTGAATGGGTGTAAAACTAGGGCCACCGGTCTGCTGTGGCTTAGATATACTCACTCTGGCACCTTGGTTACAGGTAACAAAAACCTTACCAAATGTTCCTCCAGAAAATCCTGCCGCTAGTGCAGTTGCGTTAGTCGTCTGGTTGAGTACCAATTTACCAGGGATAATTTGATCGAAGTTGCAGGCACTACCGACATTTGCTGTAAAGGGAACATCAGCAGTTTGTGCCATTGTTTTGGGTGCAACAGCAACAGAACCAACAATTATCAAAGCAGCGGTTAATAAAGAACGACGAATCATTTTTAAATCCTTCTCAAATGAATTAGAGTTAAGTCAAACGAAGCATCAACAAGAAAAGCAGTTATGGTGCAATGGTTAAGGTAACAACGTAGGTATAAATTCCTGGCGTAAACCCTACTGGTCGTTCTACTAACAAATTCACCTCTAGATTGGTGTTACCTGCTGGCAAAGTTGCGCTTCCACCACCAACATCACTGCGAACATTGGTCGAACCAAATTTTAAAAAGCCAATGTGCGTTGTCCCAGATGGATCGGCACTAGGACCAGATACAAGCCTGGGGGGAGAAACAGTAACAGTTGCAGAGGTGCTGCTTTGAACACCGATAGTGGCAGGAGTTTGTGATTCAAGATTTGTCGCAATTCCACCAGAATTGCTAGAAATAGTTGGTTCAGCAGTGCCAGGGGCAGGAGAAATAAAGGTAGCTTCCGCTGGAACTGTTCCACTGAACGGAACATCTGCATTTTGAGCTAGCACAGCTCGATCTAGAGCGAATGCCTGCAAGCTTAATGCACTTGCCAGCACCAGGCTAGAGGTTAACGCTAGACGGTAAAGCATAAAGAAGTTAACTAATTACTCAGCGCTGTCTTGTCTCAGTGCTTTTATTAGAATAGCTATCAAATGCTACATTATCGACCGCATAAATACGATATTTCTATCTCTAAGAGCAAATTCCGTTAAGATACTTAGCCCAAGTTACGATTTATGAAATTTAGGTTTTTTGTCGATTCGCGTAATACCTACGGTAGGCTATGCGTAAGCACACCACAGATTTAGCTGAAGAGGCGAGAAACATCAACCAAACCATCATGAAGACTTACAATATTTGAAACTTCTGAATACATACTTCCGACTTTACCTGATTGATGGGTAAATAAATTATGACAACCCACAATTATCAGTAGTTCTTGAGCGCGGGAAAATGCAACATTTACTCGTTCTGGCTTCTTAGCAAATCCCACATCTCCTTTGCTATTGTTGCGAACCATACTGACAATTACAACAGGTCTTTCCATTCCTTGAAATCTATCTACTGTACCAGTACGAATTTCTAGGGAAGGGAAAAGTTCAGATTGCAGACGTTCATCAATTTTTCTTAATTGAGCGCCATAAAATGTAATTACGGCAATTTCTTTTTTGGGTTCACCATTAGCAACTCTAGAAGCCCAAGTATTCTCAAACTGCTGACACAAACGTTCAATCGCATCAATTTCTGGAGTATTAAAGTACGAAGTTCCATTTCGTTGCTCTAAAAACTGATTCTCGATAGGCGTTTTTACCCAGATAAGATGCTGAGATTCTTGGATAATTCTGCCTGCTAAATGATGTGCGCGTTTTGTGTCCGGTTCCAAAATCCCAGATTCTAGTTTACCCTCATAAAACTGATTGATTGCTCCCATAATAAATGGATGCATTCGATATTGTGTAGTTAGCATTTGCTTGATGCTTTCATCAGCAGATTCAAACTGACTTTTAAACAATGATTCTTCTAAGAATTGTAGTTCATCTCTTGTATTACCCATTGTTTGAGCAACTTCTTCTATAGTGCTGGTATCAAGCATGGGTGGTAATTGCCGATGATCGCCTACCATGACTAACTTTTTGCCTTTCAAAGCTGGGATTAGTAACTCTGGTGGAGTACACTTACTAACTTCATCAATGATAACGACATCAAATGATTTGAATTCTTCAGAAAAACCTCTATTTGCAGCTTGAACGCAGGTGATTCCGACGACGTTGGCATTATCTAGATAGATACGCCTTAAATCGTCGCGATCGCCTTCAGTTGGCTCTCTTAATTTTCCTATCCAATCTTGAACAAAATTCTGATATTTATTGAGATAAGTTTCGTCTGTCTGGAGTTGTTGCTGCCAAGATTCAAACTGAGTATTGATATTGCGTAAAAACTCTATACTAAATAAATCGGCTTGGGAATTTTCTGGTTTAAATTTATCAGGTATTGTTTGCCATTCTGTCAACCACCAGCTTCGTTCCTCTCTTAGATTTTCTGATGGCTGTGGTTGTGATTTTTTTTCTACCTCACGTAGATGAATTTGTAATTTCTGAAGTTGCTGTAGAGAAGTTTCAGTTTCTTCTTGTAGCTTTAATAAATGCTCATTTAGAGAATGTTTAATTATCTCCAGTACAGCAAAAGGTTCTAATGATGAGATTAAGGTTTGAAGCTGACTGATAGAAGTTTCCCAGTAATTTACTTGATTTGCAAATTCTTGGGGTTGCTCCCAAATGTTTGATTGTGTTGCAAGATATTTTTCAACTAGAATACGTAATTGATCGGGGATATTTTTTTGATTAAGTTCTTGCAAGTTATTAATAACTCGTGCAAGTTGGGAATTAGCATCTTGCTGTGCTTTTTCTACCTCAGCTTGAGTAATAGATATGTGCTGTTGGCTAACTTCATTTTTCTGAAGTTCATTTAATTCTCGTTGCAGATGCTGAAGCTGTTGTTCAGTTTCCGTTTTGACTTTTAAAACGCATTGACGCGCATTTGCAAGGATAGTATCTAGCAATTCTTCTGTAAGGCGAGTGAGAGTAGAGTCGATATTATTCCATTCCCATGATGCACCATAAGTCCGTTGTATTCTAACTAAGAAAACCTGGGTATTTTCAACTAGTAATTTTCGCTGTTTGGGGTTGAGTAGCTGATAGTTGTTGAACTGTTGATAGGTTTCTTGCCATTGGGTGCGGTCGCTCTTTGATAGCACCATCGGAATCTGGCTAAAGTTTTGTTGTAAAAAATAGCTGAAATTATGCTGTTTCCCCTGTCTATCAGTAAAACCTCCATCTATTTCATAAGCGATCGCTTTTGTCAATAACTCCCATTCGGGTAGATTTATTTTATAAGTTTTTGGTACTATTGGTAGTTTTAATGTATTAGCAAACATCAATAAACCTAGCGGCAAGTCAACTAAATTTTCTGTGAGTGGTAAACCTGATTGATAACATTCTTTTAAAGTTTGATAGAGATGAGAAGGTGCTGTAGATTTCCATTCTTTAACTGCTGAGATAATGTAATCTATTTCCCGTTGGCGATTTTGCCATATCTGGATTGTTTGCTGTATATTTTGCAGTTTGGTAATATATTGCTGATAATCTGGTTGTAACTGATTCAATGAGGCGAAATTTTGTTTGACAACCTCCACTGATGCTGCAACTTCTAAGATGGCTTTACTTACCTCTTGAGCATAAGTCAAAGAAGTTTTAAATCCAGAAATTTCTATTGCTACAGTTTCACGCAACCAAGCGGCTAAACCAAAAGCACCAAGCGCCGGACGCACAAAGCCAAGTTCATCAGTATATTTGATGGTTTGACGAACATTTGCTAAAAACTCTTCTACTAAACTGTTACCTTCTGTATAGGGTTTAAGAAGTGGCAAAAAATCTGTAATTTCAGAAGCTTCCCAGTTGATATTTGGTAAAGTATTTAATATATTTGCTAATTTTGCAATTAGTGATTCAACCTCGTTCTGTTTTTCTACAGTTTCGTTGTAATTTTTTTCTTGATTATGAAAGTTTACCTCTAGTTTTGTCTTATTTTTATTGAATTTAGTTTGTTGCTGATTAAATTCTTCCTCTGCTTGGAAGTAAGCGGTAAATCTTTGTGATGATGCCAGTAATTGACTGAATATTTTGATATTTTCCAGCCGTTGAGTCAGATTATTTTCACAGTCAGTTGCAGTATTTTCTAGCCATCTGCCAATCACTTGGTCTTCTAAAAATGGCTGTCCTTCTTCCCCAACTTTTTCGGCTCTCCCCTTGCGTACAGCCCGAATCACTGGGTTATGAACTAATCGACTAAGGGCGTTATCTACTGCTAAATTTGCTTGAGAAGCAATTAGAGTTCGTCCACCGCGAAGGGCAATTTGATAGCAAATCTCGGCAATTACGGTAGTTTTACCAGTACCTGGCGGACCTTGGATGAGAACAAGATCCTTAGCGGCAAGTACCTTTTCTACTGCTGCTTTCTGACCAGGATTTGCAGAAGATAATAATAAATCTTGTGGTTGAAGTTCAACAGTTGTTTTGATTTGTCTAGCCTGAGAAGCATCGAATAAAAAGTTACCCAAATAGGGATTTTGGGTGTAACCATTATTCAAATCATCTAAAGCTTTTTTCTTACGCTGAATCTGCTGAATATCACCAACTGCCTCAAAACACAAAAATCCTGTATCTGGCAACTTATAACGCTCTGCTGCCATGAATTCAGCTAAGTCACGTTCTAATCTCAGGCTAATAATACAACGGTTGGGGTCAACTTCTTCAACAGTCCCTAATTGACGACCGCTAATCCAATTTTTGCCGACGGGAGCAGTTTCAAAAAGCTTTAAATCTTCGTTTTTTGTGCGTCTTGCTCGTTCCCAGAAGTTTTCTAATTCGAGGGAATTTTGATAAAAGCCGTCAAGGGTGGCTGAGGCTACATCAATTTCAAAACTGATTCGTCTTTTGAAGTTATAGTTATGACTTACGTAACGCACGCAAAACTGACGCGCTTTAGCGATTTTTTCTTCAATCTGCAAAAACGCTTTCCAAGCTTTAAGCTGCTCTTCTGTAGGCACATTTTCGCCACAAACTGGCGCAGCGGCGATGCGTTTTAATGTCGTGGGTGCAATGTCGAGATGATGCTGATGATTAGGTAGCAAACGTAAGCGACAAGGTATAGCATAGCTATCAGCGTGTCCCCGTGAGAACTGTAATAACTGAGCCGATAGTATTTTTAAACCTCCGCGTCCATCTTTTGGTACAGCCGCTCTAAATCCTAATGTTTTTCTGAGCTTTTCAAGTCTTGTAGGTAACTGAAAATCATCGGAGTCTGTTGCTATTGTCAAATCCCAAATTTCTTCTCTTGCTTCTTTCCCTGCACCTTTACGACGTACATAAAATAGAGAAGGCTTTTTACCGACACATTCATACATTAACTCATTGGCGCGATCGCGCCGCTCTCTAAATTCAGGATATGATTTCAGGGCGGTTTCACCTTCAAGATGGCGGATAAAACTATCAATTGCTGAAGCTATAAACGTATAGCCCCAATCTTCAGAGGTTGTTTTAGTAGTTTTCGAGGATTTTGCTGTTAGTTTATTTAGCGCTACACGAATGCGTTCTGCATCAGATTCTAAGATTGCACTAGTATGGCTTTTGACTACAATTTTGAGTTTTTCACAAATTACTAATAGCTTCTTGTTATCCAAATTCAATTCTTTTGCTAGTTCGTATATTCTGAGTTTGCCGTTGTTCATCCAGTACTTCCTTTGCCGACAAAATAGTGTTTTAAACTCTACGATTTGGGATAGTATTGCCCACTAAATGACTATAGTTTGTACTGATGGTAAACTTCACTGGCGGCGCGATGCAGTAGGGAGTGTCGCCAAACAAGAGATTTCATATCATCAGCATAACCGCCGCCAATGACGCAAGCGACAGGATAACCGCTACTCATACAGGTACTTAAAACCTGCATTTCTCGACGAAAAATGCCAGCATCGGTAAGGGCTAATTTGCCCAAGCGATCGCCTATATGAGGATCAACACCAGCATCATAAAATACTAAGTCTGGCTTGACTTTAGACAATAAATCTGATAAGTAACTCGCCAAGGTTTGTAAATAAGCGTCATCTTCCATTCCCACCGGCAAAGGAACATCCAAATCGCTGTTTTGTTTAGTACCGGGGAAATTGACTTCGCAGTGCATGGAGAAAGTAAAAACGCTGTCGTCGTCTTGGAAAATAAAAGCTGTGCCGTCTCCTTGATGGACATCTAAATCTACAATTAGGATTTTTTGGACGAGTCCGAGTTTTTGTAAAACGCGACAGGCGATCGCTAAATCGTTGAAAATACAAAAACCAGACCCATAACTCGGAAAAGCATGATGAGTTCCACCAGCCGTATTACAAGCTAAACCCTGACTTAGTGCCATTTTAGCTGTGAGTATCGTACCACCTACCGCCACACAAGTACGATTCGCTAATGCTGGACTCCAAGGCAAACCAATGCGTCGCTGTGCTTTGGGATCTAGGGTTCCTTCACAATAAGCTTGAACGTAGCTTGGAGTGTGGACTAACTCTATCAATTCTGGCGGCGGACGTTCGGGGGTATGAAATTGTTCTTGATTAGCGACATTATCAGCTAACAACAATTCGTAGAGTTGTCGGAACTTAGACATCGGAAAGCGATGTCCTTCAGGTAGGGGAGCAATGTAATCTGAGTGGTAAATAATTGGCAAGTCCATAAGGAACGAAAATCTCAAGCAGCTAATCCAACAACAAGGTAAAATTTAGCCATAATCACAGCAAAAATGCTGCTCTCCTAAATCTAAAATTCCAAATTTAAAATTGATATGATGGAATGGATTCTACCGATTGTATTTATTCTAGCTGGCTTACTAGCTGGAATAATTGGTGAAAAAGTTATCTTCAAAAAACTGGAAACATTCGTTAATAATAAACGAATTGCCGGGGGCAATATTATATTTCACTCTCTGCACCGCATGACTTTTATTTGGTTTGTCATTGGCGGTTTTTTTTGGGCAATTTTGAGCGCGCCCCTGAGACCTAATATTGCGATCGTACTGCAAAAAGTTTTGACGATCGCATTGCTGTATTCTGTAACGATAGTTTTAGCAAGATTGACTGCTGGTTTTCTTAATTTATATATTCGTAGAGCAGAAGGGGTTCCCACATCACTAATTTCTAACCTTGCTAAGACTACTGTTTTAGTTTTGGGAACATTAATCATTTTGCAAACAGTAGGTGTTCAAATTACACCAATAGTTACTACTTTAGGCATTGGTGGTTTAGCAGTTGGTTTGGCACTTCAAGACACACTAGCAAATTTGTTCTCTGGCTTTTACTTAATTATTTCTAAGCAAGTTAGAACCGGAGACTATGTGAAATTAGATGCTGGACATGAGGGATATGTGATAGATATTTCTTGGCGGAATACGACGATTAAAGAAATTTCAAATAATGTCGTCATTGTTCCCAATTCTAAGTTGTCTTCTGCGATTTTTACAAATTATCATTTACCTGCAAAGGAAATTACTTTAACAATGGATGTTGGTGTCAGTTATGATAGCGATTTAGAACAGGTTGAAAAAGTGACTATAGAAGTCGCCATTGAAGTCATGCAAGAAATTGCACCGGATTTAAAAGAAAGTGAACCATATATCAGATTTCATACTTTTAATGATTTTAGTATAGATTTTACGCTTTATATGCGCGTCAGTGAATACTTCGATCAGCGTATTGGGAAACATCTGTTTGTCAAAAAATTACATAAGCGCTATCAGCAAGCAGGAATTCAAATTCCTTTTCCGATTAGACAAGTGTATATGCAAGATAATTCAGCTATGGAACAAAATTAGCCCTGGCGGCTATAAGTCGCGGCTATACAGACGAAACCCGCCTGCGCGGGTTGAAAACCTCGATTTGTAATCGCTAGGGCTAGGTGCAACTTAAATTGCTAATGCTCGTTTTTCTAATGGTAGTTCAAAGCGATCGCCTGGTTTCGGCTCAAGTACCTGCGTTGAAAGATTGTTCTCTTCTAGCAACGAACGAAATTCTTCACTACTTCCTTTAGTCTGAATAAGTTTCATCAACAATCCCTCAAAGAATATATCCCCACCAGCCGCAGTAGGTAATATTACTTGAGGTTTTAACGACTTTACTACTTCTAATGAACTATTTTTCCCTTTAATAATCGGTCCAAGCAAAGGTAGGGTCATGTCAATAAACGGTGTAATCACTACATCGATAGGTGTAGCTTGCAGAATTGCTGGGGAATGATACCCGTGAGGTTCGTAATATACAGTTAAACCACTCTCAAAATCTTTGAGGAGATAACTATTTTCTACCAGAGTGGGGCCAATGGGTGAGCCGGGGAAAGCCTTGATTTCAACTTGATTATCTAAAGTGAAAGTTTCACCATGAGCCAATACCGTTACCTGGGTGTAACCTAATTGCTGTACAACTTTGGCTGCATTGGGAGAAGCTACAACCTTGATGCTGTGGTCGAGTCGCTTAAGTGTTGGTGGGTGAGTATGGTCTTCTAAACCCTGAGATAAAAGGATCAGATCGATATTATCTGGGATTGGGCGCTCTTGCGATCGCGAACCTTTAAACAGCCAATCTAAATTGCTGAAAATTAATGAACCAACCAGCCAAGGGTCAATTAGTATTCGTTTCCCGCCGATTTCCAACAGCCAAGAGTTGCTGTCTAACCAAGTTAAAAACATAAATTTTGTGAAGATAGCGTCTACCTTCATTATCAATCGTGTCAGCTTTCAGGGTAACTGGAAGTTTTTTAACTTAAAGCAAATGCTCTAGCGTAAAACCAGAGCATTGGACAATTTCAAATGTGACCGTTTTTAAGACAGGCTTGATAAGCTTAGTTAAAATTTCTGGCTATAGTAATGTAAGATGATTATCTGGATGATGTCTGGTTGAAATCTATAACCTAAACAAAATCTAAATTACTGAAGCTGGGAGTTGGGAAACTCCGGTGAAATTCCGGGACTGTGCCGCAGCTGTGATGGGATGACCCAAGTCAGAATGCCAACTCTCAGGATGTCCTCAAGACACACTCACCGTCTACTCCCTGCGTTGCACGGGGAAGGAGTTATAAGTTTGGTTTCTGGATTTGCCACTTGTCCTGGCTTGTTTTATGCTACTCCCGCCGCAGATGGTATATTATCTCGCGTTAGAATACCAGGTGGAATTATTAGTAGTCAGCAGTGCGGTGCGATCGCAGATATAGCAGAACAGCACGGTGGCGGTTATATAGATGTAACTAATCGGGCTAACCTGCAAGTTCGTGAAATCCGCACAGGGATAAATGCTGAGGTTCTGAAGTACCTACAAAATATGGGGTTGGGTTCTGGCAATACTGTTGTAGACCAAATCCGCAATATTATGACCAGTCCAACTGCTGGGATCGATCCCCAAGAATTAATCGACACTCGCCCCTTTGTCGAAGGTTGGGATAATTATATTGCTGCACATCCGGCGCTTTCGGGACTGTCGGCCAAATTTAGCGTTTGCTTTGATGGTGGTGGGATAATTCAGGTGTGCGATCGCTTGAATGATATCTTATTTGCTGCTGTCTTACTTAACGGTAATGTTTACTTTCGTCTCTATCTCAGTGTTGGTGAGAAGGGTCAACCGCCCAGTGATACGGGAATTTTGTTACCACCAGAAGACTGTTTGCCCGTCTTAGCAGCTTTGGCGGATGTCTATCTAGCTTATAGTCATACTACGAGTAAGCGGCGGCTACGTTTGAGAGAGTTATTGAATACTTTGGGTTGTGAAAATTATCTCCAAGAAGTTGAGCAGCGTTTACCTTTTTCTTTTTTGTACAGTGAAATCAGAAAAGACCTAACCCCTCAGCCCCCTTACCTCGCAGGGAAGGGGGAGACATTCTCCCCTCTCCTTGCAGGAGAGGGGTTGGGGGAGCGGTCAGATGCGAAATATCAGCATATTGGCATCCATCCCCAACGTCAGCAAGGCTTATTTTACATTGGTGTCGTCTTGCCCCTTGGCCGATTGGAAAGTAGACAAATGCGGGGTTTAGCAGATTTAGCAGCAAAATACGGCAGTAGAACTCTCAGGTTAACCCCTTGGCAAAATTTACTCCTTACAGATATTCCTCAGCAATGGGTTGTTGATGTCCAAAGTGAAATTGCTTTCTTAGGATTAGATTCCTCTGCAACGAATATCAAGGGTGGATTAGTTGCCTGTTCTGGAAAAAAGGGTTGCGCCGCTTCTGCCACTGACACTAAAAGTCATGCGTTGGCATTGGCAGAGTATCTTAAAACTCGCGTTACTCTCCATTACCCAGTTAATATTCACTTCACTGGCTGCGAAAAATCTTGTGCCCAGCATAGCAAAAGTGATATTACTCTCCTCGGCGTCAGCATTGAGGCTGAAAATACAACTGTGGAAGGCTATCACGTTTATGTTGGTGACAGCAATCAGAAATTCGGACGCGAACTATATCAATATGTAACTTTTGCCGAACTACCTACATTAATAGAGCGGATGCTATATGTATATAAAATTCAACGCTTAAATTCTAATGAGTCCTTTGGGGAATTTGCTAATGGATATCCAATAGCACAATTACAGCAGTTATTTAATAAACACTTAGAAAATGGAACCACAGATAAATACAGATGATTGATTCCTCCCTTTCTCTGACTCTGCGTTCTCTGCGTCTCTGTGGTTAATTAAATTAGGTATTTTTCTATTAAAAAAGAAGTATCTATACTAACTAACAAATCAATCCAAAATTTAAAATCTAAAATCCAAAATTGAATGTCCGACTATATCCGAGATGCCAACGAAATTTACCGTAATTCCTTTGCAATCATCCGGTCAGAAGCGAACTTAGATGTGTTGCCACCAGATGTAGCAAAAGTGGCTGTACGTCTCATTCATGCCTGTGGAATGACGGATATTGTCACTGACTTAGGATATTCACCAACAGCAGTAAAATCCGCAAGGGCAGCACTGGCAGCAGGAGCGCCAATTCTGTGCGATTGCCGAATGGTTGCCGATGGCGTTACCAAACGGCGGTTATCTGCAAACAATCAAGTTATCTGTACCCTCAACGAGCCAGAAGTGCCAGAACTTGCCCAGCGTATGGGTACTACAAGGTCGGCGGCAGCCCTAGAATTATGGCGATCGCACCTGGAAGGATCGGTAATTGCAATTGGCAATGCGCCCACAGCCCTGTTCAGACTCTTAGAAATACTCGATCAAGAAGCGCCCAAACCTGCGATTATCTTGGGTTTTCCAGTGGGGTTTGTCGGTGCAGCGGAATCAAAAGCCGCACTGGCAGCAGATAGCAGAAATGTACCATTTTTAACCTTACACGGTCGGCGCGGTGGAAGTGCGATCGCGGCAGCAGCAGTTAACGCCCTGGCAACGGAGGAAGAATGAATATGCAACCCAAAGGTCGTCTCTATGGAATTGGTGTCGGCCCAGGCGATCCCGAACTATTGACTCTGAAAGCACTGCGGCTATTACGTGCGGCTCCTGTGGTAGCTTATCAATCAGCTACAGATAAACAAAGTATCGCTAGAGCGATCGTGGCGCAATATCTTCCTGGCAATCAAATCGAGGTGCTATTTCACCTCCCCCGCGCTTTGGAACCAGAAAAGGCCAAGTCTATTTATGACAACGAAATTCAACCAATTGCCGACCATTTAGCAGCCGGTCGAGATGTCGTAGTGTTATGCGAGGGCGATCCATTTTTCTATGGTTCCTTTATGTACCTGTTCACGCGGTTATGCGACCAATACGAAACAGAAGTTGTCCCCGGAGTTTCCTCGCTGATGGCTTGTCCGGTAGCCTTGGGTGTACCTTTCACCTACTACACCGATATCCTCACCGTCCTACCTGCACCATTGCCAGCAGAAGAACTGACTACACATCTGCTGATGACCGACGCAGCCGCAATTATGAAACTAGGTCGTCACTTTACCAAAGTACGAGATATCCTGCATAAATTAGGGCTAGCGTCACGAGCAAGATATATTGAGCGGGCATCAACATCACAGCAACGCATCATCCCCCTAGATGAAGTCGATCCAGCCGAGGTACCCTATTTCTCAATGATTGTAATTCCCACCAAGAATCGACTATAGACTGACCTTTTCTTTTTATTTAAGGTATTCTTTAACTGATGATTGAGACTTGACCATAAAGAAATACTTCAAGAAAAGTTGATGGCTTCTAATAGCACCTTCACTCCTGATACGATCGCTGCTGGCTTTCATGCCCTGTCTGACCCCCTACGGATTCAGGTATTAGAACTGCTGCGCTCTCAAGAACTATGCGTCTGTGACCTGTGTGAACACCTGGGAACCACTCAGTCTAAACTGTCTTTTCACCTTAAAACCCTGAAAGAAGCGGGTTTAGTTCGCGCTCGTCAAGAAGGGCGTTGGATTTACTACAGCCTCAATCTACCGCAGTTTGCTGTCTTAGAGCAGTATTTAGCAGAATTCCGCCGCTTTAGCCCAATATTACCTATTCGTCCTCCCTGCGAGACTTAAAAACATATCAATTTTTTTTGTAATATTTCGTTTAATTTTAGTTTTATAGGCATTAACAAATCAATTTTTTTTGAAATGATGGAGATATACTCTTGATATAACTCACGAATTTTAGATTTTCAATTTTGGATGTTGGATTGAATAATCTGAAATTCCTGCTCGAAGCTCCTGCATTCATGTATGGGGTTAATTGTAATGAACAAAAAGACTTCAAAACGCCTCTCCTTTATTGACCGCTTCCTAACCTTATGGATTTTTTTAGCAATGGCAATCGGTGTTGGTCTAGGCTATTTCTTTCCTGGAGTAGAAGCCTTTATCAACCAGTTCCAGGTGGGAGCAACCAATATACCGATCGCCATCGGGTTAATTCTGATGATGTATCCGCCCTTAGCCAAGGTGCGTTATGAAGAATTAGGGGATGTATTTCGCAACGGAAAAATTCTTGGTGTTTCACTAATTCAGAATTGGATCATTGGGCCAATTTTGATGTTTGCTCTGGCAGCTATCTTCTTACATAATTACCCAGAATACATGACGGGATTGATTTTGATTGGATTAGCCCGGTGTATTGCAATGGTAGTTGTGTGGAGTGACTTGGCACGAGGTAACACAGAGTATACGGCTGGCTTGGTTGCCTTTAACAGCATCTTTCAAGTGATCTTTTATAGTCCTTATGCCTGGTTTTTCATTACTGTACTGCCGCCACTGTTTGGCTTACAAGGCAGTGTTGTTAATGTCAGCATTGCCGAGATTGCTGAAAGTGTGTTTATCTATCTTGGTATTCCCTTTCTAGCTGGATTTTTCACTCGTTACTTTTTAGTAAAAGTGAAAAGTAAGCAGTGGTATCACGAGGAATTTGTACCTAAAATCAGCCCGATCACACTGATTGCTCTGTTATTTACAATCGTCGTTATGTTCAGCTTGAAAGGGAATTTGATTGTTCAGATCCCCTTAGATGTGGTGAAGATTGCAATTCCGTTGCTCGTCTACTTCATCATCATGTTTTTGGTCAGCTTTTACATGGCTTGGCGCGTTAAAACAGACTATTCTAGAGCCGCAAGTGTCGCGTTTACATCGGCAGGAAATAATTTTGAACTAGCGATCGCAGTTGCGATCGCAGTGTTTGGCATTAATTCGGGTGTTGCTTTTGCTGCCGTCGTCGGGCCTCTGGTGGAAGTGCCTGTATTGATTGGTCTGGTTAATGTGGCTTTCTGGTTTGAAAAACGTTATTTTTCGCCATCTGAATCGAGAACCTTTTAAATTTAGTCAAATTATTCGGAGGATTTGAACCATGAAACGTGTGATGTTTGTCTGCAAAAAGAATTCTGCCCGTTCCCAAATGGCGGAAGGTTTTGCTAAAACTCTCGGTAAAGGAAAGATTGCAGTGATTAGCTCTGGTTTAGAAGCAAGTCAAGTTAGACCAGAAGCGATCGCAACCATGAAAGAAATTGGTATCGACATTACCGATCAACACTCCAAACCCCTGAGTGATTTCCAAGCGAAAGACTTTGATATAGTGATTTCTTTGTGTGGCTGTGGGGTGAATTTACCGCCAGAGTGGGTTGTGCGAGAAGTATTTGAAGACTGGCAGTTAGACGATCCAGCAGAACAACCAGAAATTTTTCCGAGAGTCCGCGATGAGATTAAAGAACGGGTGACTCAATTGATTGAGTCTGTGAATCAAGAAATTACACCTGCTTGATAAGCATTACAAGGATGCTTTATTTCTTGGAAATCCCTAACCAATTATCATGACGACATTTGACCATCCCCCCAGAATTTTATTTTTGTATGGCTCCCTGCGCGAGCGTTCCTATAGCCGCCTTTTGGCAGAAGAAGCCGCACGCATCATTGAAGAATTTGGGGCAGAGGTAAAGTTTTTCGATCCCCGCGAACTGCCGATTTACGGCAGCGTACTTGACACCCACCCAAAGGTGCAGGAGTTGCGCCAATTAAGCCTGTGGTCAGAAGGCCAAGTCTGGTCTAGCCCAGAGTTGCACGGTCAGATTTCTGGAATTATGAAAAACCAAATTGATTGGATTCCGCTTAGTATTGGAGCCGTTCGCCCAACTCAAGGGAGAACCTTGGCTGTGATGCAAGTGAGTGGCGGATCTCAGTCTTTTAACGCCGTCAACACATTAAGAATTCTTGGACGCTGGATGCGGATGTTCGCGATCCCCAATCAATCGTCAGTCGCTAAAGCATATCAAGAGTTTAACGAAGACGGTACTATGAAGGATTCGCTATATCGCGATCGCGTTGTCGATGTGATGGAAGAACTTTACAAATTTACTTTGCTATTGCGTGACAAAGTTGATTATCTCACAGACCGCTATAGTGAACGTAAGGAAAAAGCTGCCAAAGAGACAATCATGATAGCCTCTCAATCTCTTGAAATTAACTCTAATAAAACAAATTGACTATTGAGCATCCAAAAAAAGATAACCTCCTGGCAGATTGAACCAGGAGATTTAAAAAAATTGATTCATTTTTACAAGCGTTGTAGCAGACTCAAACCGTGGCTATCAGTACCACAGGTATTGAAAAGAAAGTATTCATCAGCCAACTTTTGCACTTGTTCTGATTCCAATACGCTGGGTTGCCAGGGGTTAGGGTTATTGTAAGCGTAGAAAGTTTCCACGCCATCAATGCCCTTTTCGGATGCAGCTGGAATTAAGTCAAAAAGCGATCGCTTATAACGAGCTGGATGAGCTAGAACTGCCAATCCCCCAGCTTCATGAATAGCGGCAATCACGTTACTTGCCTGATATTCTTGCCCTGTAGTCGGCCTTCTTTGCAGATAGGGTTTCATACTAGGATGTTCTGTTGCAAAAGCGTAAGCCAAAATGTGAACTTCTATATTCAAAAGGTTGGCATTGATTTCCACGCCACTCCACAGGTGAGGAGTAGTTGCATGAGGATTATTCCACTTCCAATCTTCTAACCAAGCAAGGGCCGCTTGATAGCCGATAATACCATGATGATCGGTGATGGCTAATCCTTTTAGTCCAATTGCGATCGCCTGCTCCATCAATGCACTCGGCTGCAACTTGCCATCCGAGAAGACAGTGTGCATATGAAAGTTGAATAACTTTGGACAACTATGCGCATCAATGTTACGGAATACTTGCTTTAAAAGTTCTGCCGAAGTTGTAGTACGGGCCAAATTTACAACCATAACCCCCTCTGAAGAAAATATATATTCTTAACACACCAAAACGCTACATCTCTGGATGAGAAAGAACCAACACTAAAAATTAGTATCGGCTGCTACTTTCTCAGCTTTCTCAGCAAATTTTTCAATATGTTAAGACTACGTTAGCAAATCTTAATCTCAGTGGTCATGGGTGATTAGCACTACTTTATTTTTAAGTAGTAGTAAATATTACATCCAAAATTTTATAAATGTGCTTATAGCATCTGTGTTAAATGACTTAGATAATAAACGTTTAGTAGAGTAATTATCTCTAATAAGCCTGAAATTTAAATTGGTTTTGTGTGTAAAAAATATTATTTGCCTCAGTAATTACAGCTTTTTTATAAGCAATATGACTTTAGCGTAGGCGTAGCCCGCACTTCTCAACGTTCGCGCAGCGTGTCGCAGACAGACGCAGCGCGTAGCTTGCTTCCACGTTCGCGGAGCGTGCCGTAGGCAAGTGGAAGATATGGTTCGACTCCGGCTCCATCGAGCGACTTGTACTGAGCGTAGTCGAAGTAAGCCGAGATGCTCACCAGCCGCTCTGTTACCACCGCAGGCATCGAATAAGTGAGTCTACAATAACTTCAAGAAAACTAGCGATGTCTACAACGGGCTATGCCTACGCTTTGTTTGGATTATACCCCTCGCGCAATTCCAAAAGAATCTCCCTTCAAGGTGACTCCAAGGGGTTCTATCACTACCTCGCGGGAAACAGACGCTTCAACTCTTCCAGCAATCACAGCCGAAAGTTGATGTTCTCTTGCAAGTAGGACAATTCTCTCTGCATCCTGCTCCGACTCTGTATAGAATGCGAATCCTGCACCGTAATTGAACACCGAAAGCATCGTCTCGGCCCCGCCCTCAAGATGACTCTCAACAAATGTAAATATCTCTGGTACTGGGAGCATTGTTTCGATGACATATCTAAGCGGCTTCACCGATCGCATCAGCTTTTGCCAGCCATGACCAGTAATATTCTCCATCGCCGTGGGACGAATTCCTTCGCCAAGCACTGCCTGTACCAGTGGCGTGTAGAGATACGACGCAGCATTCATCGCTTCCCAGAATTCCTGCCCACTCGGAAGTTTTGTTCTATAGCCGTCAGGGAGCGACTCAGTAAGCTTTCTTAGTGGGGTAAAGCCGTTCTCATGGGGACCTGAACTTTCGACCAGAACAATAGTATTTCCGGCATCCAGACGCGAGCTATCAATGGGAGCGACACCAGCCGGCATAACCCCAAAAACCGAGCCGGCAATGTCGAGCCGCCCTGGAATCATCTTAGTTTTTAGTTGAGGAGTTTCCCCTGAGAGATACACACATCCCACTCGTTTGCAGCCCTCAACTACTCCATCCAGAAATCCATCAAGGAAAGCGGGGGTAAAGATTGTTTCAGGAGTACTCGACGGCAGATAAAGACCGAGAAGTATAGTCTGCATACCTGAAGTTGCGGCATCGTTCGTCAGACACGAGATGATTTTGATCCCAATATTCCACCAGAATCGTCGAAGTTCTTCTTCGGAAAGATCGTCAGGGCGGGTATCGTCTGCGGTGCCCAGTCCTTCCGGCACAAGTGTCATCGAAAGTTCTCTAGCCCCTGCTTCCAGAAACGGAGCGAGGTTGAACCTGAAAGCGTTAGCACTTGCTCCCAGACCCGATGCGGGGACGATGCCATAACCGCTTGCAAAGCCAAGTGTGCGTTTGGCGGCATCGATGAAGCGTCGTTTTGCAGCATCGAGAGTATCGTAATCGACTTGATCGAGAGCTTGAGCCATCAGGTTGTGTTTTAAGTTAGGAGTAGAGACGCGATTAATCGCGTCTGTGCAAGAGTTAGGAGTTAGGAAAACTCAGAACTCCTCACTTTAAAATACCTCAAAATACCTCATCTTCAATACCGCGCCACCATTCCCCTAAATTCATCAAGTCTTGGTAAATATCTTCTAATTCTTTGGTATAAACATCGTTTGTCAGGGTGGCTCGACGCTCTTGCAATTTTTTCAGGCGCAGTTGTACTAATACCCAAGGTTTAGAGATGCTATTCGTTGCTTCAATGTATTGCGCTAGTTCTTTGCTATCCATATATTTTGATTTATCCACCATCCCCCTCAACGCCTAACCAAAAACAGCCACGATACTAGTACAATGTCTAAGCTAGTTTTCCGGGTTTGTAGTAAGGACTTTAGTGCTTAGAAAATAAGGACTAAAGTCCTTACTACGAACTCGCTTACCCATCAATTTAAACTTGACTGACTACTGTCGTGACTGTTAGGGGCTTGAAACCCTCTTGGCAGAGGAAAAATAAATTCTTTCCTCCTGCCCTCTGCCTTTCTTTGGCCAAGTAATTAAGCTTTAGCCAAGTTTTCAGCAGCAAAGTCCCAGTTGACCAAGTTTTCTAGGAAATTCTTGATGAAGGCTGGACGAGCATTTTTATAGTCAATGTAGTAGGCGTGTTCCCAAACATCCAAGGTTAGGAGTGCCTTCTTACCATGAGCTAGGGGATTTTCTGCATTTGGTGTTTTGATCACCTTTAGCGTACCACCATCATCGATCAGCCAAGACCATCCACTGCCGAATTGAGTTGCAGCCGCGTTAGAGAACTCTTCCTTGAACTTGTCGAAGCTACCAAAATCTTTATCGATTTTGGCTGCGAGTTCACCTGTGGGTGTGCTACCACCTTGTGGTTTCAAAGAATTCCAGAAGAAAGTGTGGTTCCAAACTTGGGCAGCGTTGTTGAAGATTCCCACCTTAGAGGAGTCTTGGAAGGAAATTTTGATCACCTCTTCCAAAGACTTATCAGCAAGTTCTGTACCTTCAGTGAGCTTGTTGAGGTTGTCTACATAAGCTTTGTGATGCTTGCCATAGTGATACTCGAAAGTTTCAGCCTTCATGCCAAAAGGCTCTAGAGCATCCTTTTCAAAGGGTAGTGGGGGCTGTACAAATGCCATTGTGTCATCCTCTCTTTATCGGTTTCCAGTTTTAAGCTATTGCAAAAGTTGGGGAAATTAATAGCTTTTATTTGTAGGGGTTTTATGTCTTTGATTAGTGAAACATAAAACTTAACATCGTCATTTTACTACCAAAGTGTAGATCAAGTGAAGACGGAAACAAAGTACTTTGGTGATAAGTCAAATCAATAGTAATTCCTAACTATAAATAAAAATGACTAATATCTTATAGCGAAAGGCCAATAACTAACTAGCATTTAGCAATTAAAGCTTTAATACTTCTATCTTTAGTAAGATTAATTACGATTTGCAAAATCAGTCGAAAGCCAGATGATTTAATAATATTTAAATAAATGTAAAATCTATTTACACTTAATAAGTGTTAATTTTCAAATAGTTAATTTTCAAATAATATAGCCAATAGTAAAATTATCTATTTTCTTTTTAAATACAGTTTTAAGGATGGTAAGTAAATAATCATTCACCCACCACCCTTTGAAACTAGAAAACTAACAGCAAATAGCACTAATTAATACTGAGATAAACGCTGTTGGTAATAGTTAACAATCTGTGCCGTGACTTCAGACACGTCCAAACCATCAGTTTGAAGTTCGATCGCATCCACTGCTTTCTGCAAAGGAGAAACCTTGCGTGTACTATCTTTCCAGTCACGTTCGGCGATGTCGTGTTCCAACTGCTCTAAACTCACTTCCGGTTGACCTTGGGTGTTAAAGTCTTGCTGACGGCGACGGGCGCGTTCACCGACAGAAGCGGTTAAAAAGATTTTAACTTCGGCATCGGGAAATACGTGAGTACCAATATCCCGACCTTCAGCAACTAAACCACCTCTTTTACCCCAGCTTTGCTGTTGTTTAACCAGTGCTTGACGGACAGCGCTTTGTGCCGCGATCGCAGATACAAGAGATGTTACCTCAATGGTGCGAATTACCTGGGTAACATTAGTACTGTCAATCCAAACCTGCACGGACGATTGTAAATCCTCGGTGGGAGTAAGATCAATTTTACACTGATTAGCTAATTCGGCGATCGCACACTCATCGTCAATAGCAATTCCCTTTTGCAGTACTAACCAAGTGACAGCACGGTACATCGCTCCTGTATCTAAATACACTAAACTCAGATTTGCTGCCACTTGCCGCGCCACTGTGGATTTTCCAGCGCCGGCTGGGCCATCAATGGCGATAATGGGTTGACGATCGCGCAATATGATATTGTCAATCAAACGTGTAGCACCAAGACGAGCTGCGATCGCCAACATTCCTTCCTCCTCAACTTTTTCTAAAGACATTAACGTAGTCGGTTCAACCAATTCAATATATTCCACTGAGACCGTGCTGACCATTGCCACTTCTTGCTGTACCACTGCTATCAACTTGTTGCTATTGCGATCGCCTGCAATGAATGCAGCTTGGGCTCGTCGCAAACCCCGATATAACACCGCTACTTGCTCTTTTGTCGTTGCAGTCAAATATTGATTGCGAGAACTGAAGGCCAGACCCGACGCTTCCCGTACTGTTGGACAAGCAACAATTTCTACTGGCAAATTTAAGTCAGCCACTAAGCGTTTAATAATTGCTAGTTGCTGACCATCCTTTTGACCAAAGTAAGCACGGTCAGGCTGTACCAAATTGAAAAGTTTGGTAACAATCGTAGCGACACCCTGAAAGTGACCCAGCCGATAACGACCACACAAGCCTGTCATCATAGCAGATGGGGGGATAACTTGTGTAACCTTTGATTCTTGTATACTCTTCTGGGGAACTGCCATCTCTTCAGGACTCGGTGCAAAAATGGCATCTACCCCAGCTTGTTCGCAAAGTTGTTGGTCTTGCTCTAAAGTGCGGGGATAGCGTTGATAATCCTCATTAGGAGCAAATTGCAGGGGATTGACGAAAATACTCACAATCACCGTCGAATTTTCGTGCCGCGCCCGTTGGATTAAGCTTAAATGACCTTGATGCAAATTTCCCATCGTTGGCACCAGACCGACTGCCGTCTGATACCAGCCAGTCATCTCATCTAGTCTCAGATCCTCAGTAACCGCAATTAGCTTGTTTTCTGAGCAGCGTTTAGTTAAATAGCAGCGTAAAGCTGCGACTGTTGTCAGCAGGCGCACAAAAATACCCCTAGTTCTTATCGATCCCTCCCCCGTTAGTTTATATCTGAAATAGAGGGAAGAGTTGATTGAACTAGGGGAATTAAGTGATACGGAACTGGGATTGGGCTTAGGGGAAAGGTTATAGGTGACAGGTGATAGGGAATAATCTTTTCCCTGTAACCTGTAACCTGTAACCTACTCGATTATTTCCCCAAGACTTCAATATGCACTGGTGCAACACCACTGCCCATCATTCCCAAAATTCGAGCCGCGCCGGCAGACACGTCAATGATTCGACCTCGAATGTATGGGCCTCGGTCATTAATCCGCAACACTACAGAACGACCGTTGCGGGTGTTGGTTACACGCACTTGCGTACCAAAGGGTAAGCTACGATGGGCCGCAGTCATTTCTTCTGGATTGAATCTCTGACCGCTAGCAGTACGATTACCAGAACCGTCATAGCCGTAATAAGAAGCCATGCCTCTTAGGGTGGCTCGCACTACTCCGACTGCAATCTGTTGGGGTAGCTTTGGTATTGATATTTGTTGACGCACTGGTAAATTTGCAATCTCTTTTAGGGGAGATGCATTACCTAGTAGCCTCCGCAAGCGATTGGTTGCTTGCAATGCATCTTGCGCTAGATCGTTGGTACTACCTGCTAATCGCGTACCTTCGCTGATTTCGACCAACTCTTCGCCATTAATTTTAATTACATAGCGATCGCCATTTTGTTGGACAGGAACACTTTTGTTTTCCGCTTGATTGGCAGTAGATTTTTCCCCTGCTTTCCAACTAACGGTAATCTTACTCCCGTCCACGTTTTCCCGATTCAACTGGTTGATCTTAGCTGCTATTACACCAGCTATCTGAACCGGGTCATCGTCAGTGGAGCTAATCTGGTTACTCGCATCTGTGACGTTCCCAGTATTTAATGCATTTGATGAATTGCTAGCAATAAGGGCGTACGATTGTACGCCCCCAGTATTGCCAATTGCACCAACTTTTTTAGTCTCAAAATTTGTATTTGATACAGAACTCAAAAAGGTGAGAACAGGTATATTTTTGATAAAAAGGGTTGCCGCCTTACGTCCTTTAATGTTGTGAGGATGAATTTCTGTAATCACAGCATCCAAGGTTTGTTTCCCTGCTCTGGATTGGTACTCTCCCACCTTAACCACGTCAGGGGCAGGTGATTTTTGGGATGCTAGTGCATTTCCCTTAGTGGTTTGAGTGCAACCGACTGATGGTATTCCCAAAACAGTCAGAAACAGGGCAACAATAGTCCACAAATGTCTTTGATTCATGCGTCCGTTTTTGAAAGCGACTGTAGAACTTAAAGTTTTATAACTTGTGGGATTGATCGCTAATGAAAGTGATTTCCCTTTTGAAAAACTCGAACTCGTTCCGTTTTCACTTTGTTCTTTATAACTGCAACAGACTAACACGAACCTTTTGGCTTGGGGATCAGGGTTTTAGCGTAACTATCGGCCACTTTCTCAAATTCCCATTCCAATTTGAAGGGCGAAACCTTTCTCAAAAGCGGACTTTGGCTATGTAACGCTTTTTTCCGTAAGTCAAAAATTTATTAAAAAAACTTTACGCTTATTTCACATTAAAGTGGCGACACCCTATTTACATCAGTTCTAAAGGCTCGCAACTATTCGTGTATTCTAGATCACATCTAATTTGGCTATTCCCTATAAGAATTTAATATAACTTTAATTAAATAGCATCGGCATAAATGCTTAAAATCATTTATTTAATGAAATATTTAGATTTAACTATGAATAAGTGGTGATATGAGTTACATCTGAAATAATTATGCAAATTAGTTTGAGTTTAATATCTTTTTTCAAAGTTTTTTCTACTTGCATCAATCATTACTTTTATTCTCCACAACTAGACTATTATTGGTAATAAATATAACTTAGCCATTCAGTAATACTGAGTATAAAAAAAAGGATAATACTCAAATTAATATTTTTCAGGATTAATGACTTAAAAATTAAGAAAACTTTGCGATCGCCCGGATAACAGATGTTGCGTGTACTAAAAATAACAGCTTATCTTGTTTATCCTCAGTAATTGCTCAAGTATGATTTTTTATATCAAGCTATTTTTGACAAAATCTTTGTAACTGTAGGGATGTACAGCTGCACCTCTTCTATATATAGTAGTTATTTTGGGAAATGCCATCAGCCTAATGATAAACCAAGTGCATCAAGGAGATTTAGAAATAGAACCATCGCCATTATTAGCTTTTCTCAAAGAGTTACATTCCCAGTACAAGTCTCTGCGGGAGGGTGCTGTAGCGAAATACATTCCCGAACTGGCAAAGGCAAACCCAGATTTGTTCAGCATTTGCATTGTGACAGTAGATGGTCAGGTTTACAAAGTTGGGGACTACGAGCAACTCTTTACCATTCAGTCAATTTCTAAAGTATTTGCTTATGGACTTGCCTTAGAAGATCATGGGCTGGATTACGTTTTGACAAGAGTTGGCGTTGAACCGACGGGAGATGCATTCAACGCGATTGTTTTGGATGAGCAATCGAAGCGACCTTATAATCCAATGGTAAACGCTGGTGCGATCGCTACCACTAGCTTAATCAAAGGTTCCGGCCCAACCGAACGCCTCAACCGAATGCTAGATATGTTTCGCCGATATATTGGCCGTGACGTATTCGTTGACATTTCAGTTTTTACCTCAGAACGGAGTACCGGACATCGCAACCGCGCAATGGCGCATTTGATGCTCAACTTTGGCATGATTGACCGAAACATTGAAGAGGCGCTGGATCTTTATTTCCAGCAGTGTGCTGTGATGGTTAATTGCCAAGATTTAGCAGTGATGGCGGCTACCTTGGCTAACAAAGGTATGAACCCCATCACCAAAGAACAGGCGGTAGATAAGCGTTACATCAAAGATATTCTGAGTGTGATGTACACCTGTGGAATGTACAACTTTGCAGGTGAGTGGGCTTATAAAATTGGGATTCCGGCGAAAAGCGGTATTTGTGGTGGGATTATTGCCGTTGTACCCAATAAAATGGGTATTGGCGTTTTTTCCCCGTTGCTGGATGTGCGTGGTAATAGCGTGCGGGGGGTGAAGGTGTGTGAAGAACTTTCCCAACGGTTAGGTTTACATCTATTTGATTGTTCAGATTAAGGGCGAAATTTCATTGAAAGGTAGAGGAGACTGATTCTTGCTCTTCTTGGCTGGTCTACAATAGTGTACACAAGTCCAAAAAAGCTCGATTTACCTATTAGCTTAGGCGTAGCCCTTTATAAACAACTTTTTGGCTTACTATTTTAAGATAATATCTCAATCAAGCATCATCTAAACAAGATTAAATCAAGAGAGTCACAGATGGTTTCTTCCAACAGCAAGATAGGTATTATCGGCGCAGGGACATCAGGGGCTTATCTTGCAAGTTTACTTATTCAAGAAGGGTTTCAAGTTGACTTGTTTGAAAAAGCTCCCGTAGTGCGTACCGATGGATGTGGCATTCTTATTGTCCAATCAGGTATGAAAGCACTTGATCAAGGAAACCCTCAAATCAGCCAAAAAATTATTAACTCAGGCGATCGTGTCAAATTATTCGAGTTTCGCAACCTTAAAGGTGGATTTATCAATTCAGAAACCGTCACCTATGCTGAAGATGAACTACCAGGAATGCTCGTACACCGGAAAGCGATTTTAGAAGCAATCCTCGATACTTTACCCCCTAATAATATTCATTTTAACGCTCAATTAGCTTCGATAACGCAGACTGAGAATAGCGCGATCGCACACTTTAAAGATGGAAGTCACTGGGAAGGGGATTTGATAGTGGGTGCTGATGGCATTCTTTCTAAGGTTCGGCAGTTTGTGGTTCCGAATGTAGAACTATGCTATTTAGGCGATCTAGTTTGGCGAGGGATTGTGACAGATAATAGCTTTTGTCCAGAAGGAAACTTTTTTGTTTATGTACGCGGTCGAGGAATTTATGCAAATTTCTTTCATATTGGTGGAAATCTGACTCATTGGGGTTTCTTTATAGAAAAAGAGCAGACGGATTCTGAAATAGGCGCACTACAACCGACTGATATATCTATTCCTCCCCAAGAATTAGCAAAACTCCCAGAGGATGCACGAAACGTAATTCAGTCAACCCCTGTGGAAAATATTATCTGTCGTTATTCCTATGACATCGATCCCCTGCCTCAACTTTATGATGGTCGTGTTCTTTTAATTGGTGACGCGGCTCACGCAAAAAGTCCGACTCGCGCTAGAGGCATGACTTCAGGTTGGGAAGATGGTTTGTCTTTAACGCAACATCTCACGTCTAGTGGTAGTATTGCCGAAGCTCTGGAAAATTATCAGACGGAAAGATTACCCATTGTCCACGAATATCAACGCACGAGTCGGGAAATGAGCCAGAAAATTGGTCGTCGTTAGTCAAGTGAAACTCCAAGTAAAATTAGTTTTTATCTAAAATTAATGAGTAACGATCCTGTAATTAGCGAAGATATCATCACCCCTGCGACATCTCCCGATCTGGAGAAAGTTCCAGAAATTTTTACACGTCATATTGGCACTTGGAAAGGTGAGTTTATCAAAACTGATAAACGCGGACATTTTTCTGGCAGCTTTTTCGCTACTATTACCATCTTGATTGAGGGGAGTCAGTACCGACAAGTTAACAATTATGAATACTCAGATGGCTCTCATCTCCAGCTTAATTTTGAAGGATACTTTGAAGATAGGATTCTGAAATTGTTTTCTAGCAATTATTCTAATTTTTCTGGGATCGCTTTGGATGCAGGCCAACACACAATTCACTTTCGGATGACGAAAGCTCAAGATAACGCGCTAATTACATTTGTAGAAACAGTAACTTTACTCGATGAAAATCACCGAGTTCGTAGTGCACAAGCTTTGAAAGATGGTATTTTTGATAGTATCTCTTTTATTGAAGAAATTCGTTTTTCCTAAATAGATTAGATAGTACTAGATTTGAGCAACGAAGGTTCCAATTGAGCAAAGTTGGGTAATTTGACCTTTATTTTTAAGAAGGATTAAACTGGCTCAGAAAGTTCCTTATCCAGACGACGAAACAAAAACAGCCAAAGCGGTAGAGAACTATTAATCGCAATTAGTCGCACCAAATGGCCAGTTGTGACAATTTCAACATTATGATTCAATGTTAGGGAAACTAGGATCATTTCTGCCGATCCTCCTGGTGCTGTGACTAAAAGACAGGTTAACCAGTCCCAAGAGGTTAATTGCATCGCAAGTATAGCAGCGATCGCTCCGGCGATGAGGGTCATACCCACAGACATCAAGGCATAGGCGACAGTCCGCTTTCTAAAGTTGGGTTTGTCTCCCCAATATTCACCAATCGTAATTCCCAGGAGCATTTGGCCCAATAAGTTAATTAAAGGCGGCGGACTAAAGCTAATATCACCCACAAAAGTCAGCCAATGCAGCAAAGGATTAAATCCGATACCAATCAACAATGCCCCAAAGAAATCGCCGGCGGGAATTTTAAATAATATAGCTGGATAAACTACTAATCCAGTGATTAAAAGTACTAACAAGAGTAATTCTAGTTGAGATGGATCGAGATTGAGCCAAGCAGCTTTGATTGGGAGTGTTTGCGGATAGTAATTACCAGCTGATGTTCTAGCGATGAAGGGAATTAGAACAACTACACAGGTAACGCGAATCGCCTGTACTAGGGCAACCAAGCTAACATTTTTATTGTAATCGGCTGCGATCGCGGCCATAATTCCTACACCACCAGGAACTGTAGCCAGCATTGCTGTAAATAGGTTGGTTTTGCTGGCGCGAGAGTAAATGTAACCGATACAGCCTCCACTTAGCAGCAGAAATAAGGTAAGAAAAATAAATATAGGAATACCGGAAGCAATACTAGCTAGATTAGCGTGGGAATTGGAAGCGCCGACAGTTAAGCCGACAAGTGCCATTCCCACTTTTCTAGCAGTGCGGTTAGGTTGGGGGGAATATTGATAAAAAATTCGGCACCCTTGGAGAACCATTGTACCAGCCGCAATCCCGCCAAATATCCAGGCAATCCTGCCAATTTGGAACTTTGCGAGGAGTAATCCCAGAGGTAATGCCAAAAGCATTTCCAAGGTAAGGACAATTAGTTGCTTCCTAAATAGCTGTTGTTTCGTAGCAACAGGATTTTCATGAGTGTGTTCTTCCAGGCTGGGAGTAGCACTTAGACTTTGATTCATCGATACTAAGCTTTTTTTTAAGTCTAAGTTATAGGTGCAAAAGTGGATCTCCGGCGATGCGATCGCACATTACCATCAACAAGCAAAATGATACAGGTGAAGGGTCTTACTTCTAGTGGTGGGTTTATTTTAGATTTAGATTTAAGTCAGTTTTGGTAACTCACCTATTGCACCAAACAATTAAAATAGTGCCATATATATTCTATATCCACGGACAACATAAAATATATGAACACAACTCCCTCTAAAAGAGAAACAGATGAAATGTTCAAGTGGTTAAATCGTAACCGCCAGATGTTATTAGATTTATATAAAAATCAATACATCGCTTACAATGCAAATGGAATAATTGCCCACAGCGAAAATTTGCGCGAAGTTTTAGCATTAGGTAATGCTTCAAAACAGCCTTTTTTAATTTACCTAGTTCCCCGTCGCACTGCTTCTATAGAAATGAATTTTACCAATTCGCTTCCGCAGCATTGCTCGACATGATTGGCAACCAAATTATAGGGTTATTTTAAAACACGGAGATATAGAATCTAATACAACAATGTTAGTAGATTTTGGTGCTGAATTAAGTTTAATTTCATTAAAAGTTGGTCAAGATTTAGGCTATGCTTTGGCTGATTCCGAATCAACTTTGTTGGCAGAAACTATAGGTGGCAGAGTTGAGTAAGTTTTACGCAATGTCGAAATGACAATTGATGAACACAATTTTATTACTCCCGTAGCATGGTTACAAACCAATACAGGCGGAGAACAATTGCTTTTAGGGCGAGAAGTTGTATTTGATAAATTTAATATTGAATTTAGGCAAGCTGAGGAGCAAATTATTTTTACATGGCGTGAAGATTTGAAATCATAAAAAAGCGGAATAACGTTTACTTTGCCTGTAATTTTGCTCAAATTTCAGTGTTCAATCAACCCACGTTTGACAGCTTCGCTTAACGCAGTGGCTTTTCTTAAAAGTCCTTCTTGATAAACCTGCATCAAGGTTTGTAACTCTGAGCGATCGAGCAGTTCGCTTAACCGAGCATCCTGTTCCGATTGCATTTCCAGTTCAGTCAGCACTAGGACTTGTTCATCAGAAAGCACAGAGACAGGCTCAAGATTGCTAATGTCCCCATAGATGTAAGGTATAAGAGTATAATCTATTACTAACCAAACAGTGCATAGTAAAAGCAAAAATTATTGTTATGGATAATAATTACCCTTTTGATGAAGAACAAATTTGGTTTAATGATTATGCTGACGAAGAGGATGATTTTCAAATTGATGAATATGATTTAACCTCTACACCAAATGATTTTAATGTAATAACGATTTACAATTTTATGGAATCTGGTGCTGTTAAAATACCAGGATTTCAAAGAAATTATGTTTGGGATATAAACAGAGCATCTAAGCTGATTGAATCAATAATTTTAGGTTTACCAATTCCACAAATTTTTCTATATGAAGAAGCAAGAAATAAGTTTTTAATTATTGACGGACAGCAACGATTAATGTCTATATACTATTTCATTAAAGGTAGATTTCCTCTTAAGGAGAAACGTGTTGAACTAAGAAGAATATTTGAAAAAGATGGTTCTATTCCTGATAACATCTTGAGCAACGAAAATTATTTTAGTAAGTTTGATCTAAGTCTTACACAAAAGCTTCCCGAACAGCCTAATAAATTTAAAGGACTTAATTACCACACTTTAGGTGACTACAAAACACAGTTTGAGCTTAGACCTATTCGGAACGTAATAGTTAAACAAAACTTCCCTAAAGATGATAGTTCTTCAATATATGAAATATTTAATCGTTTAAATTCGGGTGGTGTTAATTTGTATCCGCAAGAGATTAGAGCCAGCTTATATCATTCTCCTTTTTACGAAATGCTTAATCGTCTAAATATGGAAGAAGGATGGCGAAAATTATTACAAATGAATGAGCCAGATATTCACATGAAAGATGTTGAGCTTTTACTTCGAGGTTTTGCTATGCTGATTGATGGAGAAGACTATGCTCCGTCACTACCAAAGTTTTTAAATAATTTTTCAAGAAGGAGTAGAAAAAACACTCAAGAGCAAAATGATTATCTTGAGAACTTGTTTAAATCATTTCTAAAGCAGTTTGAATCTTTACCTGAAGATCCATTTATTGGAAAACGTAACAAACGCTTTCATATAGCGCTTTTTGAAGCTGTATTTGCCAGTGTATGTAAACCAATATTTTTACAGCATGAGTTTTTAGATTCTCTTGTAGACATTAGTAAAATTAAGCAAATAGAAATCGATGGACAGTTTATAAAGGCTTCCTCAGAAGGCACAACCAAAAAGACAAATGTTGAAATTCGTTTAAAACGGGCTAAAGATATTTTAGGTATTCAAGGGTAAAAAAGTGCTAAAAGAAACAGGTGTTGATAGGCTCTATAAAGAGTTTAAAACTTTAATAGAATATATTGAACAAGGAAATGAAATATCACTCCGAAATACAGTAGATGAAAATTTTAGAAAAGCTTTACTTTTATCCGCAGCAAGTTATTTTGAACACCGTATAACTAATGACATTCTTGAATACATGGGTGAAATATCTAACAAAAACGAGCTTTTAGTTTCCTTTGTGAATAATAAGGCTATAAGCAGACAATATCATACGTATTTCAGTTGGAAAGATACAAATGCAAATAGTTTTTTTGGTTTATTTGGTGATATATTTTCAAATTTTATCAAACAAGAAGTTAGAAATAGCGAACAGCTGAGTTCATCTATTAAGGCATTTCTTGAAATAGGACGTGAAAGAAATAGATTAGTTCATCAAGATTTTGGTACATTCTCTCTAGAAAAAACATCTGATGAAATCTATCTACTTTACAAAGATGCTCTAGTATTTGTGAATGCTTTACCTGATAAACTTCGCCAATGTTTACAAAAAACTGAAGCCGAAAAAATAGGGACTGAGAAATAAATCTCAGTCCCGATAAAAAAGCGGGCTAACCGCTATTTATATGGTTAACCCGTGCAGCTTTGGGAACGCGCAGAGAAATTGTTATTGCAATACCAACTTCACATTGGCGTTTTGCAAACCGCGCTGTTTTACTTCAGCCAAAGTTTTGTTAACGGCATACTTTTGGTTGATTGAGTTGATCAACTCGGTTTGGTTGTGCTTCTTAGCAACGCCCCACAGGTCAGCGATTAGGTCAAAAGAACCATCGCTGTTGCGAGACCAGCCGAGGTCATATTCGCCATCCAACATAGCTACGATGTCAGAACGGACACGCTGACCGTTATAACCACGGACATCAGCTTCAGTCTTTACGCTGATACCGAGGTCGCGCAAGGAAGCCTTGAGGATTTCGGCATCGGTGATTTTGGTACGCAGGGTGCTAAAGTGAGACATTTGGGTTTCCTCCAATGAGAAGATTGAGAAAAACGACAACGGTTTGTTTTGGGCGAAGCCGCGCTTAACAGGATGCGGCTTTTGTTATAACTGCTAGCATTTTCAGCTAGCCTTTCCCCCTGGGATGGCAGAGGAAAGCTTTTAAAACTCCATTCGCTGATATTCAGCTACGGAGGATGCTGCGGGGCGTGCGCGCTGTCTGGCCCAATCTCTCAGAGCCGTTACTTGTTCTTGCATCGTTCGAGACAGCGGCAATGTTGCCTTCAGTGCAGCAATAATATCTAGTTGGGTGAACTCCCGATCTTGGGCAAAAGCTTCATACATTGCCGCAACGATCGCTTGCTCAACTTCTGCCCCAGAAAAGCCATCAGACATCTTGGCTAGTTGCTCAAGATCGAATCGAGAGATGTCTTCACGGCGTTTCGTCAGGTGAATATTGAAAATGTGTTGCCGTTCTTCCGGTGTTGGCAGATCGACAAAGAAAATTTCATCAAAGCGTCCTTTCCTTAAGAACTCGCCAGGTAAGCGTTCTACTCGGTTGGCAGTTGCCATCACGAACACTGGTGATTTCTTATCTTGCATCCATGTAAGGAAGGAGCCGAAGATTCTACTTGAAGTACCCCCATCAGAATCAGAGGAACCTCCACTACCAGCAAAGGATTTATCTAATTCATCGATAAACAAAATCGCTGGGGAAATAGATTCTGCTGTTTTCAGGGCGTTTCGCAGATTTGCCTCACTTCGTCCCACCATTGAGCCGTCGTAGACTCGCCCCATATCTAACCGCAACAGTGGTAAACCCCACAGCCGGGAAGTAGTTTTGGCTATTAGCGACTTACCACAACCTGGAACTCCTAAAATTAACATCCCCTTTGGTTGAGGCAAACCATACTCTCTCGCTCTTTCTGTAAAAGCGTTAGAGCGTTGCTTGAGCCATCTTTTTAACTCTTCTAAGCCACCTACAGCATCAATGGTTTCATCTTCTTCAATGTATTCTAAGATTCCATTGCGCCGAATTAGTTGCTTTTTCTCAGATAAAACGATATCTACTTCATCTTCCGTCAAACGTCCTGTAGTTACCTGTGCCTTACGGTAGACTTTTTCAGCTTCGTCTTTAGTTAGACCTAAAGCGGCTCTGAGAAGTTTTTCTCTGGCTTCTGTTGTCAGTCGGCGACCGCGATTTTGCTCTATATGGTGAGTTAAGACTTTATTTAACTCAGCCATATCTGGCAATGTAAAGTCGAGAACGACAACTTCTTTTTCCAGTTCTATAGGTACTTGTTGCATTGGAGACATCAAAATGATGTTCTTCTGCATACCTTTGAAACTAGCGATCGCATCACGTAACGATCTGTTAGTCGCAGGCGCATCTATAAAGGGGTGTAAATCTTTAAGAATAAATATACTTGGTTCTTTCTGCCGAATTATCCACTCAATCGCCGCCTCTGGAGACACGGTATTATGTTGGGTGACATTCCGGGGTTGACCATACTCGACAATCCCGTGTGTTACTGTCCAAATAAATACTCGGCGCTGGGGCTTTAACAACTGGGCGATTGTGGAAACTGCTAGCTCGGCCCGCTCTTCCTCGGAGGTCACAAGGTAGATTAAAGGGTATTGAGCTTGAATTAGGATATTGAGCTCTTCTTTCATACTTCGACCTACTTGAGACCTTATAGAGACAGTAGAGACATTGCTTCTGGTAAAGACCACCAAATCATGAATATCTATCTAGCAAGGAACTAACTCTTCCTCGCCCTTGGGATTGGTTTCATCTTCATCCATCTCATCAATAGAAAGATGCTCTTGACCAACTACTCCTGGTTGATTGCCTAAAGTAACCAGTTCCCCATCACGTAATACTAGTGAGCTATCACAAGTCGGACATGAATAAACTCTATGAGTCCGCCCATAACTAGAATCTTCTAACTCGTCAACTAATTCTTGATTAGACAGGTAAAAACCAAGGGCACGCTCGGCAAGTTCTGACATTGGCTCGGAATCGATTGCTGAACGAATCTTCAGTTTTCTGTGCAACTCTGACGATAAATACAAAGTGACCTTTTGCTTAGTTTGCGTTTGCATATAACTCTTTAACGGTCTTACCCGGGTATGTATATCAAGTTATCGGTTCTTTTCTTGCTTGTCAAGACAGTAAAACGTTTTAACGTCATTTTCGTTACATTTATTTATATTTGCGCTGCTTGCACCATAATATTTGATGGTTTATGGTTCATCACTAGTGGCTCTAGCCCTTGAAATTGAGCGATAAATCGCCCACTACGAATCTCTTAAAATTGATGTGGCAACTAGTTGGCTGATTGAGAATGGTGCAATATCGGAGTTTCTGGTATTTCTATAAAATCAGTAACTTTGGCAAAATGTGTAATGTAAATGGCTACTGCTAATAAAATCTGTAGTTTGGGGCGAAGAATTTATCGGTTTGCCGCCAGTGTTAGCGGAGTCATTGCCCTGCTAATAATCCTGTGGGGTTGTACTGCAAATGATTTTAACGCTGGAGCGATCGCTTGGAAAACTTATACTAACTCTCGTTATGGCTTTGAATTTCCATATCCGAGTAATTGGACTTCTTTAGTAGCCTCAGAAAATGGTGATGGAATTGCGTTCATTTCACCACAGGATAACTCAGTGGAAATTCGCGGGTGGGCAAGTCATCAGCTGCCATTCGATCCAGAGTCCATGAAAAAGATAAAATCCAACTTTCAGACCGCTCAAGGAGTAGCTGGGGTAATGCTTGTAGAAGTCGAACGAGGAGTAAGTTCGATGACACTGACGCTAACTCAGAGTCAAGTGAAATACCATTTACAGGGACGGAGTAAGAGCCAAGAATTTCAAAATTACTATCGTTTGTTTTATTACATTGCCCAGCAGTATCGGATTTCAAAGTTTTAATGGGGCATTGGGCGTTAGGAGTGCTGAGTGCTGTTAGCGGTAGCGGGGCGTTTAGCCCGTGCTGAGTTAGGAGTTAGGAGTTAAGAGTTAGGAGTTTTGTTTATCTCCTTCATCTCCCTCCAAAATCCACATCTCCTTCAGAATAATGATTAAGAGGGTACAGAAACCTGATAGATTTAGCTATCAGCGAGTAAAAACTGGTGAAGATGAAAGTCCTGGTTATTGGTGGTGATGGATATTGCGGTTGGGCAACTGCTCTTTACCTTTCCAATCGAGGTTATGAAGTTGGAATTCTAGATAGTTTGGTGCGGCGGCATTGGGATAATGAACTTGGTGTCGAAACTCTCACTCCGATCGCACTAATTCAACAACGTCTCCAGCGCTGGCAAGATTTGACAGGTAAATCGATCGACTTGTTCATCGGCGATATTACGAATTACGAATTTCTCCATAAAACATTACAGCAATTTCAGCCAAATGCTCTGGTGCATTTTGGCGAACAGCGTTCGGCCCCATTTTCCATGATTGACCGAGAACACGCAGTTCTCACCCAGGTCAATAATGTAGTTGGGACGTTGAACTTACTGTACGCCATGCGGGAAGATTTCCCCGACTGTCATTTGGTGAAGTTGGGAACGATGGGCGAATACGGTACACCCAACATTGATATCGAAGAAGGGTATATTACCATTGAACACAATGGACGCAAGGATACCCTACCTTATCCCAAGCAACCCGGTTCAATGTACCACTTAAGCAAAGTCCATGATAGTCATAACATCCACTTTGCTTGCCGGATTTGGGGATTGCGGGCAACTGATTTAAATCAAGGTGTAGTTTATGGCGTTTTAACCGAAGAAACGGGGATAGACGAACTATTGATTAATCGGCTGGATTACGATGGTGTGTTTGGTACTGCACTGAACCGCTTTTGTATTCAAGCAGCAATTGGACATCCGTTAACTGTCTACGGTAAAGGTGGACAAACTCGCGGATTTTTGGATATTCGCGATACAGTCAGATGTGTGGAATTAGCGATCGCTAACCCTGCCGAAGCTGGAGAATTCCGCGTATTTAACCAATTTACCGAACAATTCAGCGTCGGCGACTTGGCATTGATGGTAAAAAAAGCTAGTAATGCTATGGGATTGAAGGTAGAAATCAATCATTTAGATAATCCCAGAGTTGAGAAAGAAGAACATTACTTCAACGCTAAAAACACAAAATTGCTCGATTTAGGTTTACAGCCTCACTTACTCTCTGATTCTCTACTCGATTCTCTCTTAAACTTTGCCATCAAGTATCAGACACGAGTAGATCACAAACAAATTCTGCCTAAAGTCTCTTGGCACAGAAATTAAAATAAACCCCAGTAAATCGTGGGTCTAAAAATGGTCGTCATATTTTAGCACAATATGACGACCAACTATTTATTATTTATCAGGCGTATCTTCCAGCTACTACTAAATTTACTGTTTACTACAGTTATTTTGATTGTGCAGAATTGATTACAGGACGCGAGACAGTTTACTCTGTGTTTAATAGCAAAATGCACTCTTAAGTTGAGATTATCTGCCTAGACTGAATAGTTTTTTATGAGAATTGCCCTATTTACCGAAACCTTTTTACCCAAGGTTGACGGCATTGTAACGCGCCTGCGCCATACTGTCGATCATCTCCAGCGCAGTGGTAATCAGGTGTTGGTGATTGCCCCTGATGGAGGCATCACAGAACACAAAGGCGCTAAAGTTTACGGCGTTACTGGCTTTCCTCTGCCATTGTATCCAGAGTTGAAAATGGCATTACCCCGCCCAGCCATTGGTTATGTTTTAGAAAAATTTAAGCCAGATATTATTCATGTCGTGAATCCAGCAGTTTTGGGTTTATCTGGCATATTTTATAGCAAAATCCTCAAAATCCCTTTGGTGGCCTCTTATCATACCCATTTACCCCAATATCTCCAGCATTACGGCTTAGGGATGCTGGAAGGTTTTCTTTGGGAACTACTGAAAGGCGCTCATAATCAAGCAGCGTTGAATCTGTGTACTTCAACAGCAATGGTGGAGGAATTAACAGCACATGGTATTGAACGTGTAGATTTATGGCAGCGTGGGGTGGATACAGAATTATTTCACCCCGATTTAGCTAGTGTAGAGATGCGATCGCGCTTATCGCAAAATCATCCAGAAAGCTCATTGCTACTTTATGTTGGGCGACTTTCGGCTGAAAAAGAAATTGAGCGCATTAAACCAATTTTAGAAGCAATTCCCCAAGCACGGTTAGCATTGGTTGGCGATGGGCCGCACCGTCAAGCATTGCAAAAACACTTTGCTGGCACCAACACTTATTTTGTTGGCTATCTTATGGGGCAAGAGTTAGGTTCTGCCTTTGCGAGTGCTGATGCCTTCATCTTTCCTTCCCGCACAGAAACACTAGGCTTAGTGCTACTAGAAGCGATGGCTGCTGGCTGTCCTGTGGTAGCAGCCCGTTCGGGCGGGATTCCCGATATTGTGACAGATGGTGTAAACGGATATCTTTTTGAGCCAACAGCAGATATTCAAGGAGCATTAGCTGCTACTGTTCGACTCTTAGAACAAAAACAACAACGAGACATCATCCGTCAAAATGCCCGCCAGGAAGCAGAAAGTTGGGGTTGGGCAGCTGCCACCAGACAGCTACAAGATTACTATCAAAAGGTGATATTTTCTGAACAGTGGGCAAAATCGGGGAGTAGGGAGTAGAGAGTGGCATCTAGGGAGGAGAAGGGATGATGAGAAGGAAAACGAAAATAACCATGCCCAATGCCCAAGATTTAAAATTTAAAATCTAAAATCTAAAATCTAAAATTACCATGACACTCCCCAACTCTGGCAGCGTCTTGGCTACATTAACTGAACTGACTCAAGTTAATCGTGCTCACGCCCTACTGCGTCGCGTCAAAGACTTATCTGTTAATGAATTTGTTTGCTTACTCGACTTTATAACTGCTGAGTTCCAGCAATTTCTGAGAGCTATTGAACTAATCAATAATGAAGCTCTAGAAACTATGTTGGAGAAAGTACTAGAAGCTATCACACTCAAAATTGGTCAAATTCTCCAAGCAGAACATACAGCCATTTTTTTAGTTGACTATGACAAAGGTCAACTGTGGTCAAAAGTTCCTCAAGATAATACCCAAAAATTCTTAGAAATTCGTACTCCCATTACAGTGGGTATCCCCGGTCATGTTGCTACTACAGGTCAATATCTAAATATATCTGAAACTTATACTCACCCCCTATTTAGCCCAGAACTTGAAAAACAAATGGGCTATAAAATCCGTAATATTTTATGTATGCCCGTTATCAGTAGCAAAAACCAGACTGTAGCGGTAGTGCAACTAGCTAATAAAACCGGGAATGTTCCGTTTAATCATGATGATGAAGAACGTTTTCGAGACTTTGCGGCTTCAATTGGGATTATCCTGGAAAGCTGTCAATCTTTTTATGTAGCGGCTCGTAATCAAAGAGGTGCAACGGCTTTGTTGCGGGCAACTCAGACACTGGGGCAAAGTTTAGATTTAGAAGCAACTTTGCAGATAGTCATGGAACAAGCTCGAATTTTAATGCAAGCAGACCGCAGTACACTGTTTTTATATCGTAAAGAGCTAAACGAACTCTCGACGAAAGTTGCAGTGGCAGCAGATGGCACAAACTTGATAGAAATTCGCATTCCTGCTAATCGTGGGATTGCTGGATATGTAGCTTCCACTGGTGAAGCCTTAAATATTTCTGATGTTTATAAAGACCCCCGCTTTGACCCGACTATAGATAAAAAAACTGGTTATATAACTCGTAATATCTTATGTTTACCAGTATTTAATTCTGCAAATGAATTGATTGGTGTTACACAATTAATTAATAAGCAACAAAGTAGTTTTACTGCTTCTGATGAAGAGTTTATGCGGGCTTTTAATAATCAGGCAGGAATTGCCTTGGAAAATGCTCGGCTATTTGAAAATGTACTGTTAGAAAAACAGTATCAAAAAGATATTTTACAAAGTTTGTCAGATGCTGTGATATCTACAGATATGGCAGGACAGATTGTCACGATTAATGATGCAGCCCTAGAGTTGCTGGGTTGTCCGATAGGAGACGTTAATAGTAAAAACAACAAGCTTTTGTGGGAACAAAATTTGATTGGTCGCCTAGTTTGGGAAGTTGTGCCAATTGAAAATCTCCAAATGCGACTAGAAGACAGTCTCAAAACGGGAGCTAAACATTATGTGCCAGAGCAAAGTTTGATGCTGGGACTTTATCAAGCGCTAAGTGAAAATCAGGACGGGCTAAACCCTAGCTATCCGCTAACAGGACTTAGGAATCAGCACCCAATTTTAGCACAGCGCGATCGCACTAACGCCGATATTTTTATTCCCTGGAATCAACCTCTGACTCCCCAATCTGAGTTTCTCACTTCTCATGAGGTACAAACATTAGAACGCAATATCAATCTTACTGTTAATCCCCTGACTAACCCAGAAGGCGGCGTACGCGGTGGTTTGGTGGTCTTAGAAGACATTACTCAGGAAAAACGCATGAAAACTACCATGTCCCGCTACCTGACGCCCCATGTAGCTGAACAAGTTATGGCACTAGGGGAAGATGCTTTAATGGTAGGCGAACGGAAGGAAGTAACTATCTTGTTTTCTGATATCCGTGGCTACACAACACTTACAGAAAATCTCGGTGCAGCTGAGGTGGTATTGCTGCTCAATCAGTATTTTGAAACGATGGTAGAGGCGGTTTTTAACCACGAAGGCACTCTCGATAAGTTTATTGGTGATGCCTTAATGGCGGTATTTGGTGCGCCACTACCATTGACAGAAAATCATGCTTGGAGGGCTGTACAGTCAGCCTTAGATATGAGACGCCGCTTAGAGGAATTTAACCAACGGCGAATTATCCAGGCGCAGCCACAAATTCGTATTGGCATTGGGATTAGTTCTGGGGATGTGGTTTCGGGTAATATTGGTTCCCGCAAACGGATGGATTACACCGTCATTGGAGATGGTGTAAATTTAAGTTCGCGCTTGGAAGCGATAACTAAGGACTACGGTTGTGATATTATTTTAAGTGAATTTACTTACCAATTATGCAGCGATCGCATTTGGGTGCGCCAGTTAGATAAAATCCGAGTCAAAGGGAAACATCAGGCTCTTAATATTTACGAGTTAATTGGCGATCGCAATACTCCCCTAAATGCCAACACTCAAGAGTTTTTGTTTCATTATCATACTGGGCGCACTGCTTATTTATCGCGTAACTTCTCACAAGCGATCGCTTGTTTCGAGTCCGCCAAATCTATCCAACCCCAAGACCAAGCTGTTGATATCCACCTAGAGCGTGCGCGTAATTACCAACAAACGCCGCCTCCAGAGTCCTGGGATGGTATTTGGACAATGCTTACTAAGTAGTCATTGGTCACTTGTACTGAGCGTAGTCGTAAAGCCTGCGGCATAGCTACGCTTCGGGCGCAGCCTCTCGTAGAGAAGTATTGGTCATTTGTGATTTATCAGTTCCCAATGCCCCGTATCCCATTCCCCATTCAATCTTTAGTCTCTCCCTGGTCATCTTGAAACGGATCTTCGCCAATTCCTAGCTCTTTTTTTGAGCGTTTCAACTGTTTCCACAGATCCTTTATTTGTTCGTAAGCTGCACCTGGAGGCACTTTTCCGCCTGTTTCTAAGTTGCAAATGTAACTTACCCGTTGAGCAAATTCCTGGAGATTTGCATTAAAAACCAAGTTTTCTGGCTTAACTTGACCGTAGTAGCGACCGCGAGGGAAGAGAAAATCATCCTTGTTCACTATTTTTTTCTCCATTTATTCAATTTACCTTGTGTTTGGGTTTCTGAAGCTGAATTACTAGCTAACCTAATCTTTACTTTTGTCAGATTGGGGTAAATCAGATTGTCCGACTCCTTTTCCAATTCTTGATCGGGAATTGGTTAATTCAGATTTTGAGACTAGAAGATAAAGCTTGAAATATTTTGTGTGTTAAATGTCACAATCAATTTTTCGCTAAAGTAACTGGAGAGAATATTTGATTTTCCTCACGGTTGTCAATTTATCTCATCTTAATTTATGAAGTTCAAATTGTAATTAGCTTTAATCGAAACCTTTAGGTACAAGTTATTATGACATATCAGTATGTCTTGGTAACTTATTCTTTCAAAACTGATTAAAATCCTGATAGTAAAACTACTTAGGTGAGAATACTAGATACGAAAGCTAATTGTCCTCTGTTAAAAGTTAGAGATTTAGTCCTAAATATTTGGCAATTAGCTATTAAGCAGCGATCCAGAGGAGAAAATTGGGCTAGGTATTTGGTTATTAATTATTTTAACCTGCCCCTGCTTCCTCTTAAATAATCACCAATGGCTAATAGTTAATAACTAAAGATAAAATGGTGAAGCCTCAAAGGACAATTTTTGTCCATCGCCTAAAACACTACCTGCCACCATGTCTGTTAATTCCAAGTTATACGAAGGCAAAGCAAAAGTTCTTTATACAACGGACGATCCAGAAGTCTTGTTGGCTGATTTTAAGGACGATGCCACGGCGTTTAACGCCCAAAAGCGTGGCAACATCGAAGGGAAAGGAAAAATTAATTGTAGCATTTCCAGCCAGCTTTTTAAACAGTTGGAGGTTTATGGTATAAATACTCACTTTATCGATAGTCCTGCCCCGAATCAAATGCGGGTGAGGGCAGTAAAGATTTTACCCTTAGAAGTGGTGATCAGAAATATTGCTGCTGGCAGTTTGTGTCAGCAAACAGGTTTACCAGTGGGTACAATTCTGAAACAGCCTTTGGTTGAGTTCTATTATAAAAACGATCAATTAGGAGATCCTTTGTTGACACGCGATCGCCTGTACCTGCTAGAACTAGCGACTGCGGAACAAGTAGACGCAATTACACATCTAGCATTGCAAATCAATGAATTTCTCAATAACTTTTGGCAGCGGTGTGGCATTACCCTAGTAGACTTCAAACTAGAGTTTGGTTTGGACTCACAACAGCAGTTGCTCTTGGCAGATGAAATTAGCCCCGACACCTGCCGTTTGTGGGATACCGCAGAAAAGGACTCAAACCGCCGGGTAATGGACAAAGATCGCTTTCGCCGAGACTTAGGAAATGTAGAGAATGCCTACCAGGAGGTCTTACAAAGAGTGCTAAAAGCAGTAGAAACTACAAGTTAACCAGGTAAAAACCAAAAGGTCAGAAGGAATTATATTTAACTTTTGCCTTTTGCCTTTTGCCTTGTAAAGTAAAAAAGCAAAAGAAAAAAATTATGTTTTGAGTTTTACCTTTGAGATAAGGGCATTATTGCCTTGTGATGGTGTGTGTGTGGTCGTGAAGAGGAATATTAAGTAAAATGCGTTTATCTCCCGTATTGCTGGCAGCAGTAGCAATTGCAGCCCCTTTGGGTGGCTCATTGAGTGCAAATGCAGAAACCGCCAACAGTTCAAAACAGACAACAGAAGTTTTGACACTAGAAACAAATCAGCAGCCAGAAAAGGACACAGGTCAGGTTAACTCTAGTAAAAGTCTAGAATCTCGACCTAAATCCACAGGAGTTATAGAGGCGGAGCGTCCACAATCCCGCGTCGTCGCAATTTACCCTGCCAACCCAGCAGCGAGCGCGAATCCAGAGGTAATTGTGCCAACCTCCACAACGCCAAAAACTGCACAAACCCCTGAAATCAATCCCAGCCCTACTCAACAGCCGTCTCCGGCTCCAGAAATTCCAGCGCCAGAAATTCAACAACCAACGCCTTCCCCAACTCCTGAGACCACTCCAGTCCCAGAAAATGTCAATCCACCGACAACGGAACCTTTATTACCCACAACTCCAGATCCATCAGCTACTCCAGATATCCCTCCCCCAGCAAATCAACAAAGAACACCTGCGCCATTCCCAGGCACTACTCCCAGTCCGCAGAATGTTAATCCACCGACAACTCCTGGCAATACTACATTCCCAGGCGCTACTCCCAGTCTGCAGAATGTTAATCCACCGACAACTCCCGGCAATACTCAACCCAACACAGCCCCAGAAGCCAACGATCCCCGCGTACTGGTATCGGAAGTAGTAGTTAGATCCCAGGCTGGGCAACTATCACCAGAACTGGAAAGCCAAGTTTACAGAGTAATTCGTACCCAACCAGGACAAACAACAACCCGCAGCCAACTGCAAGAAGATATTAACGCCATCTTTGGTACTGGCTTCTTCTCCAACGTCCAAGCAGCGCCAGAAGATACCCCCTTGGGAGTGCGAGTTAGCTTTGTTGTGCAGCCTAACCCCGTTCTCAGTAAAGTAGAAGTGCAAGCCAATCCTGGAACTGGTGTCGCTTCTGTACTACCAGCTAACACTGTAGATGAAGTATTTCGAGAGCAATATGGCAAAATCCTCAACTTGCGTGACTTACAAGAAGGTATCAAGCAGTTAAACAAGCGGTATCAAGACAAAGGTTACGTACTAGCCAACGTGATTGGAGCGCCACAAGTTTCTGAAAGCGGAGTTGTTACCTTACAAGTAGCAGAAGGGGTAGTAGAAAACATTAGAGTCCGGTTCCGCAACAAAGATGGTCAGGAAACAGACGAGAAAGGACAACCAATTCGGGGACGGACACAGGAGTACATCATTACGCGAGAAGTGGAGTTGAAGCCAGGACAAGTATTCAATCGCAACACAGTGCAAAAAGACCTACAGCGCGTGTATGGATTAGGACTGTTTGAAGATGTGAATGTGTCCCTTGACCCTGGTACCGACCCCAGCAAGGTGGATGTAGTAGTGAATGTAGCTGAACGCAGTAGCGGTTCTATTGCGGCTGGGGCAGGGATTAGCTCTGCTAGCGGACTTTTTGGAACAGTTAGCTATCAACAGCAAAACCTGAACGGTAGGAACCAAAAACTGGGGACAGAAATACAGGTGGGAGAACGAGAACTGCTGTTTGACGTGCGGTTTACCGACCCCTGGATCGCCGGAGATCCTTACCGGACTTCCTACACAACCAATATTTTCCGTCGCAGTTCTATTTCGTTGATTTTCGATGGTAAAGATGAAGATATTAGGACGTTTGATCCGGGTAATCCCACTGATGTAGATTCTCAGGATCGTCCGCGCATTCTACGTGTAGGTGGCGGTGTCACCTTTACCCGTCCCTTGTCTGCCAATCCTTATAAAACTTCTGTCTGGACTGCCTCAGCGGGTTTACAGTATCAACGAGTTTCCGCCCGTGATGCTGATGGCAATCTGAGAAAAACAGGAGCGGTATTTGATGATAATACTGGAAACCGCCTGAGTGATGAAATTCCACTGACCCTCTCTAGCAGCGGTCAAGACGATTTACTACTGTTGCAAGTGGGGGCACAGCGCGATCTTCGTAATAATCCCCTGCAACCCACTAGTGGTTCTTATCTCCGCTTTGGAGTCGATCAGTCAGTCCCTGTGGGGCTAGGCAACATCTTCCTGACCAGATTGCGGGGTAGCTACAGCCAATATTTACCCATTAAGCTGATTAGCTTCAGCAAAGGGGCACAAACCTTAGCATTTAACCTACAAGCAGGAACCATCTTCGGTGACTTGCCTCCCTACGAAGCTTTTACCCTTGGGGGTAGCAACTCCGTTCGGGGTTATGAAGAAGGAGCATTAGGTAGTGGACGCTCTTATGTGCAAGCATCAGTTGAGTATCGGTTTCCAGTTTTTTCAGTAGTTAGTGGGGCACTATTTTTTGATCTCGGTAGTGACCTGGGAACTAGTACTAGGGCTGCTGAAGTGTTGAACAAAAATGGCAGTGGCTTCGGCTATGGTCTTGGCGTTCGCGTCCAATCTCCACTGGGGCCGATTCGGATTGACTACGGTATCAACGATGATGGTGACAGTCGGATTAATTTCGGTATTGGCGAAAGATTTTAATTTGTCATTAGTCATTGGTCATTGGTCATTAGTGAATCACGAAGGGCAACTGACAAAGGACAAAGGACAAATGAGAATTAACTTTTCTGCATTAGCTTGCTAATTGTTACATTTACCTCAATACTGTTCCGATAAAGGGATTAATGACATTTTTCAGGGAATATCAGGGATTTTACCAAAACAGACGATGAACAATACTAAAGGAAATATATTAACTTTTCGGCTATGCGACAGCACACTCTAGCTGCCCAAATCACCCAAATAGGGGTGGGACTGCATAGCGGTGTGAATACCCAGGTGCGGATACTACCAGCCGAGGCGGGAAGTGGACGCTACTTTGTGCGGGTGGATTTACCAGATTTGCCGATCGTTCCAGCCCAAGTTGCAGCAGTTAATCACACTGTTCTCTCGACTCAGTTGGGTAAGGGTGAGGTATATGTTCGCACGGTAGAGCATTTGTTGGCAGCACTTTCGGGTATGGGTGTGGATAATGCTCGGATTGAAATTGATGGCCCAGAAGTCCCACTTTTAGATGGTTCAGCAAGTGTGTGGACAGCCAATATTGCCCAAGTTGGCTTAGTCTCACAACCCATTAACAACCAAGTTCCCTTGGCTATTACAGAACCAATATGGGTCTATGAAGGGGATGCCTTTGTATGTGCCCTCCCAGCAGCAGAAACCCGCTTTAGTTACGGTATTGATTTTGACCTGCCTGCTATTGGTAATCAATGGCATAGTTGGTTGCTAACCGCTGAACTAGAAAACGCTTCTGCTAGCTTTGCTACGGAAATTGCTCCTGCGCGTACTTTTGGGTTACTGCATCAAATTGAACACTTACAAAAAACAGGGTTAATTAAAGGTGGCAGTTTGGATAATGCACTCGTTTGTGGACCAGAAGGCTGGCTAAATCCACCGTTGAGATTTGCAAATGAGCCAGTCCGTCATAAAATCTTGGATTTAGTAGGAGATTTGAGTTTACTAGGAACTTTTCCTCGTGCTCATTTTTTAGCGTATAAAGCCAGTCATAATTTACACATTCAACTGGCTCAAAAAATTTTAGATTTGATCTAAGGTTTACATTCAGGATTATTAAGGCTTTGGATATACGCCTGCCTACTCAACTTTTAGATAAAAAATCAACTACACCGCCAATGTCAATCCTCACTGAAGTGAATACCATCAATACGGCTACACCTACATCTACCGAACCACAGGGTATAAATGAGATTACAATCAGTTCTGAGATAAAAACAACTTTCACATCTGAAGAAATTCAGAAATTGCTACCCCATCGCTACCCATTTTTACTTGTAGACAAAATAATTGACTACGTACCAGGTAAGAAAGCTGTTGGGGTTAAAAATGTCACTATCAACGAACCCCATTTTCAAGGACATTTCCCTGAACGTCCACTGATGCCAGGGGTGCTAATTGTCGAATCAATGGCACAAGTTGGAGGCATGGTCTTAACTCAGATGTCTTCGGTAGAAGGCGGGCTGTTCGTCTTCGCTGGTATCGATAAAGTTCGCTTTCGTCGCAAGGTTGTGCCGGGAGATCAACTAGTAATGACGGTGGAACTGTTATGGGTAAAACAGCGTCGTTTCGGTAAGATGCAAGGTCGTGCCGAAGTTGATGGTCAACTTGCTTGTGAAGGGGAATTAATGTTTTCTTTAGTTAGCTAAAAGTTTGCTTTCGTGGTATGGGTATAGCCGTGAAATGCCCCTACTGAATCCTGAAAAAGGATAACAGTTAAAAAATCCACAACAGCATCTGAATAATTTCTTGATTTTCGCCGCCCTCTCTACGAGACGCACTCACAAACACACTTAACTTGCTTTGCCCGACACTTTCGTTCACTGAAATATTTCACACTCAACAACGCCAGTCGCCTCAATGGGGCGGTAGTCGGTATAACTCTCTTAACCAGAGTAACGCGCTGCCTCAGAAACCCCGCCTGGCGCTGGATTATTAAGACAGTTCTGGAGATTCACCCTTGAAAACGCTAATTCATCCAACTGCTGTAATTCATCCGAAATCGGAACTCCACCATACAGTGCAAGTCGGTGCCTATGCTGTGATTGGAGCGCATGTCAAAGTGGGCCCTGAAACAATAATCGGCGCTCATGCAGTGCTAGAGGGACCTTGTGAAATTGGGGCGCAAAATCAGATTTTTACAGGTGCAGCCATCGGCATGGAACCCCAGGATCTAAAGTTTGTAGGAGAACCAACCTGGGTCAAAATTGGTGATAACAACTTGATTCGTGAGTACGTTACCATTAACCGCGCTACCGGTGCTGGTGAAGCGACGGTAATTGGTGATGGTAATCTGTTGATGGCTTATGTTCATGTGGCTCATAACTGCGTCATTGAAGACCAAGTAGTGATTGCTAACTCTGTGGCGTTGGCTGGTCATGTCCATATAGAGTCACGCGCTAGGCTCAGTGGAGTTTTAGGTGTCCATCAATTTGTGCATATTGGTAGACAAGCAATGGTGGGAGGTATGGCACGTATTGATCGGGATGTGGCCCCATATATGCTGGTGGAGGGAAATCCAGCGCGGGTACGAACCCTCAATCTTGTCGGACTCAAACGGTCTGGTATGGACTCAGCAGATTTACAAATGCTGAAAAAAGCCTTCCGCATTCTCTACCGTTCTAATTTGTCTTTTAAGGATGCTTTGGAACAGTTGGAATTGTTAGGGGATAGCGAAGAATTGCAGCATCTGCGACGCTTCCTGCTACTTTCTCAGATGCCTGGAAGACGTGGCTTGATTCCCAGTAAAGGGAAAAAAGGCGCAAGTGATGAATCGTGAGTTAGGAGTTAGGAGTTAGGAGTTATGAGTTATGAGTTGATAAATTACATTTTTTAACTCTTCACTCCTCATTCCTAACTCTTCACTTTTAACTCCTCACTTTTAATTCCTAACTCCTAACTTTAATTATCAAATGCGGATATTTATCAGCACTGGCGAAGTATCTGGCGATTTACAAGGGTCGCTGCTAATTTCAGCGCTGAAGCGTCAAGCTGTGGCGATTGGGTTGGAATTAGAGATTGTGGCGTTGGGTGGCGAAAAAATGGTAGAGGCTGGGGCAACTCTGTTGGGAAATACCAGTAGTATTGGCTCAATGGGTATTCTAGAAGGGCTACCTTATGTTTTACCGACTCTTCAGGTGCAACGTCAGGCGATCGCTTCCTTAAAGCAAAATCCACCTGACTTGGTAGTGCTGATCGATTATATGACTCCCAATCTGGAAATTGGGACTTATATGAAACGGCATCTGCCAGATGTACCTGTGGTGTATTACATTGCTCCCCAAGAGTGGGTTTGGTCAATAAGTTTGCGGAGAACTAACCGGATTGTTGGTTTTACAGATAAACTGTTGGCAATCTTTCCACAAGAAGCCCGTTACTTTCGCGAGAAAGGCGCAAAAGTAAGTTGGGTGGGACATCCTTTGGTTGACCGAATGCAAGATGCTCCTAGTAGGGAAGCAGCTCGTGCAACACTGGGAATTGCACCAGAAGAAATTGCGATCGCACTCCTCCCCGCCTCTCGCCGCCAAGAACTAAAATATCTTTTACCAGTAATTTTTCAAACTGCCCAAACTATTCAAGCTAAATTACCTGAAGTTCGTTTCTGGATTCCCTTATCGCTAGAAGTCTATAGACAGCCAATCAAGGAGGCTATTGAGCGTTACGGTTTACGCGCGACAGTTATATCAGGTCAACCAATAGAAGTTTTTGCCGCTGCTGATTTAGCCATTAGCAAATCTGGTACTGTCAATCTAGAACTTGCTCTGTTAAATGTGCCGCAAGTTGTAATTTACCGCCTTAGTCATCTGACTGCGTGGATAGCTCGTAAAATCCTCAAAGGTTCAATAACCTTCGCATCGCCACCTAATTTAGTTGTGATGAAGCCGATTGTGCCAGAATTTTTACAAGAGCAAGCCACAGTAGAAAATATTACCCAAGCAGCGATGGAACTGCTACTCAATCCCAGTCGCAGAGAGCAAACTTTGCTAGATTATGAAGAAATGCGGCAAAGTTTGGGAAAAGTTGGGGTTTGCGATCGCGCTGCTCAAGAAATTTTGCAAATGCGACCAGATATATTGAGGTGTCATGGCTTATGAGATGAAAAAACAAAGAGCGATCGCAGTTGACTTATTCGCTGGCGCGGGCGGTATGACTCTTGGCTTTGAGCAAGCTGGTTTTGATGTGCTAGCCTCTGTGGAAATCGACCCGATCCACTGTGCAACACATGAGTTTAACTTCCCTTATTGCTCAGTGTTATGTAAAAGTGTTGTGGATACAACCGGGGAAGAAATTAGGAATCGGTCTGAGATTGGCGATCGCGATATTGATGTCGTAATTTGTGGCTCACCATGTCAAGGATTTTCCCTAATTGGTAAACGGGCTGTTGACGATCCCCGCAATTCTTTGGTGTTTCACTTTCATCGACTAGTTTTTGAACTAAAACCGAAATTCTTTGTGATGGAAAATGTCCGGGGAATTACAGTTGGTGAACATAAACAAATCCTCCAAACATTAATTAGCGATTTTCTAATTCACGGCTATAAAGTAGAAGAAAATTATAAAATTCTCAATGCTGCAAATTACGGAGTACCACAGTCCCGTGAGAGATTATTTCTCATAGGTGCAAGGGAGGATGTAGAATTACCGAAATATCCTCAGCCGATTACTAAACAAGCTTTACTAAATAATTTAAATTCTAAAAAAATATCTGACATTCCATCAAGTCCTACAGTATGGGATGCAATTGGAGATTTACCTGAAATAGAAAAATATCCAGAGTTATTAACAAGAGATTGGGTTGTTGCAGACTATGAAAAGCCTAGTAAATATGCTCTTGTACTTCGCGGTATCAAATGCCTAAATGATGATTATTCTTACAAACGAGAATATGATTTGCGAATACTTTCTTCAAGTTTAAGAACAAAACATTCTGCGGAAACTGTTAAACGTTTTCAGGAGACTCAACAAGGCGAGAGAGAAAAAATTAGTCGTTTTCATAAGCTACATCCTGCTGGTGTCTGTAATACTTTAAGAGCCGGAACGGATAAGTATAGGGGTTCTTTCACATCTCCTAGACCTATTCATCCATCTACGCCGCGCTGTATCACTGTCAGAGAAGCGGCGAGATTGCATTCTTACCCCGACTGGTTTAGATTTCATGTAACCAAATGGCACGGATTTCGACAAGTTGGTAACTCTGTACCACCCTTACTAGCAAAGGCTGTAGCGGGAGAAATTATTCGTAGTTTGAATATTTCGCCTTTTAAGCCGAGTTTAGGATACAAGTTGCCAGAGGAAAAGCTATTACAATTTAATATGTCGCAAGCGGCACAATATTATCAGCAGGACTGGTAAGAATACACTTTGTAATATGTGCAAGGTTAGGCTAAGTCCAAGCACGGAAGAATGTACTATCTTCCCAGACATTAGCAGCCCGTTGAGCGATCGCTGTCAATTCTGGCTCCTTCAGGGGTACAAAAGCCCGCGCTATCTTGACATTATTCTCTAATTGTGGGACTGTCTGTGCTGCAATCACGCAACAATGAACCCCAGGCTGAGACAGTGTGTAACCTAAAGCTTCCTCCATACCTGTCAACGCACCTGATTTAAACAGCCGACCATAAGCCAAGACTTTCATCGCAATCACACCAACATTTTTTTCTTGAGCAACTGGTAGAACCACTGGGATAAATGGACGTGGGTGGTGTTTGTCGGCGGCATTCACAGGAATCAGTGTAGTGTGGAAAGGGTAGCGACGTAACCCTTCGGCAATTACTTGAGGGTCGTGATGTCCGGTGATCCCAGCAAAACGCACCAATTTTTGTTCTATGGCTTCTTCTAAAGCTTTAATTGCACCAGATGGACTAAAGATGGTGTCGAGTTCTTCCGAAAAAGAGACGCGATGCAACTGCCACAAATCGAGATAATCTGTATTGAGACGTTTAAGCGATCGCTCCAATTCTCGCCATGCTCCATCCCGATCTCTTTGATCGGTCTTGCTTGCTAGAAACAGCTTTGAGCGATGGGGTGGTAGCACTTTACCTAAATAATCTTCACTCGGCCCATAACTAGCGGCTGTATCAAAGTAGCGAATGCCGAGTTCCAGCGCTCTTTGAACAATCGCTATCGCATCACCCTCTTTTCCTTCGCCACCGGATAGTGGCATTTGTCCTGCTCCAAACCCGAAGATAGGCAGATTTACTTTCGTGCGTCCCAGTACCCGTTCTGGGATAGTTGCTAGCGGTGTGGCGGTGTTGGTAGTATTTTGCTCAAAAGCATTAGTTGCCACAATACCTCCAGTTACAGCAATGCTAGTAATTAGGAAATTACGCCGCGTTTTTCCTTCTGTCATGATTGGCTTCGGGGGCGAAATAACTTTTATTATAAAATTTTAGCTAGGGAGAATTAACCGGATATCCCTCTAAAGGATAAATCCATCACATTTCATCAGGATCGGTAAAAATAAGAGCGATCGCATTACTTGCCACCGATCGCATTTTTATCAGCGTAGTTAAGATTTTTTTGATATTCTATGATTTTTTGTTGGGCTACTACATAATTTGGGCTAGAAGATGGCACAGTTTTCATAAGTGCGATCGCAGCTTGCCACTGACTCACAACTGTCTTCCACTCATCTGGAGATTTTGCTAGCTGGGTTAGTTTGGCAGCACTTGTTGCTTTATTAACAGCCTCTCGGAATGTATCAGTTTGAGACGTGAATACTGTTAGAAATGGACTTGGCGAAGTAACTGGAAAAGCTATATAAGTTGGTACTTTTTCTTTTGTTGTGGGAATTCTTGCTGATAAATATATTCCAATATAAACCAAAGGAATGAGCATAATTATCAACAGTTTTTTCTTGATATTTTTAGGCTTTTGAGAATTATCTTGAGATAACGAGAGTATAAGTAAATGCGGCTTTTTCCCTTTTTTGATTTGGGTTAGCCCCATATCATCACGCAATCTGTCAATTTTTAAATTTGTGCGATCAATACTGTAGCTTTTACGTTTAGTTTGTAAATTTTGGACTAGAAGTGTCAGGTGTGGAATTAAGCGGTTTACTACTAAGTGTTCTAATTGGTATAGATATGCGGCAGTGAACATCCAAATCATGAACCAACGTTGACTTAAAAAATCATTATTTTCAATGCTGTAAAAAATTCCGTTTGTTGCGCGTCCTGTTAAATGCCCTGTACAACCATTAAAATATTCTGGTATTTTATTGTACAAGTTGCAATTAAAAAAAGCTAATTCTGAGAAAATAGTTAGGATTAGCATAAAAGATAATCCCATAACCACTGTGCCATAGAAACCTGCCCATAAACTATTCAAGGTAGGTATCCATTTAGGTAATTTATTAGATAATTTAGGCTTTTGCCAAATAAACCAAAAAATATGGTAAACAAAGGCTAAGAAAATGGTTGGTATTAATAAGCCGAATAAAACAGAAAATATTAATAATATAGGGCTGTTGCCGAGAAGTGATATAAATACTCCGGCTAATCCAAAAACTATTAAACGTGCGCCAGGAAATGCTATGGGAACTAGAATAATCGCCCTAAACCAAGAACTAGGATAAGGAAACCAAACTGGCCATATTTGAGAGAGTGTTTCGTATTTTCCCTGTTTAGCTAGTTCTAAAATACTAGAATGTTTTTTAATCTCCTCATTCTCAGGAGTCAACTTTAAATCATCTATCCAAGCTACTGAGGTTTGTCCTTTGCCTTTTCCGTAGATTTTTACGGACTTAATAGGTGTAGCTTCTAACTTTGTTATTAGTTTACGAATAAAAGTGACCGATGATTCTTGCTCCGGTACTTGAAAAGATTCCAGCATTACCTGTAAGCAACCATCTTTCAAGACTACTTTGGCAGTAATATCCTTTGGTTGCAGGAGATAATTAATTACTGATGCGATCGCTTGTGCATCTCCCTGTTTAGCAAGTTCTAAAAGATTTGGCTGTATCATAACCAATAAATCCGAAAACCTAAGAAAATATCTTCTATCTCAGGGTTCCCCATTTACAGGTAAAAACAACATTTTAAAAGTCTTTAAATCCCTATAGTGAGAATATACCTGAATTTATCATAATTGCAACAAAAACATCAATTTTATACTATTTTTCTGCGCCTCTGGGTGAGTATTAAACATTAACGTTCCTTTGTAATTACAGAGCTACCATTACTAATACTTACTTTTTGAATAAAAACGTTAGTACAAGATGATAAAATATCAGTACTTATTTGATTAGCAATAAATTCAAAATCTTTATTTGTTAATCCCCGTGCAGTATCGCCGCTTAGGTTAATAGAAATAGTTAGGGTTTGAGGATTACTAGAAGACTGTTCATTATCTACTGCTTCTATTTCTGCTATCCTCAAATCGAACTCTTTACTCCAAGCTGGAAACTCCTTACCCGTTTGTTGCGCGTAAACTTTAACTTTTTCAACAGATGCAGCCCCTAAAGCTGTTAACCCTTTGCGGATAAATGCAACTAAAATTGGCTGATTTAGTACTTGGGCAGATTCTAATATTACCTCCAAATAAGCATCTTGGAAGGCAACTTTTGCAGTGATTCCTTTGGGGTGTAGGTGGCGGTTCATCAGAGATGCGATCGCTTCTGCATCTCCCTGTTTTGCAAGTTTTAGAATATTTGGCTGTGTCATAACCAGTAAAAGAGAAAATCTAGAAAAATAAACTTATATTCTCAGGATTCCCTCTTGACAGCCTTAAGTAACATTATGATGCAAGATATCAGCTAACCTGGGCTAAAATATTTAGTATAAAGATAGTCATTCACAGATTTTTACAAAAATCTATTTTCCCTGTATCAACATCAAAAAGTTTTGTTTTTGTGCTTGCTAAATTAACAAGATTAATATTAATCAGTTAAATTCCAATTTTCAATATGAAATTTTACCGAGATCATGCTTGGCCTTCAACGCTAGAAGAAGCCATAGTTATCCAAGAAACGCTGCAAAATCAAGTAATTACTGAGGATCGACTGCAAGAACCTATCCAGTATGTTGCTGGGGTGGATATGGGTTTTGAAGCTGATGGGACAATTAGCCGTGCAGCGGTTGCAGTCCTGAGTTTTCCTGATTTGCAAGTAATCGAGACAAGCCTAGCACATCGTCCTACAACCTTTCCTTATGTTCCTGGGTTTCTCTCATTTCGCGAAATTCCAGCTGTCCTCGATGCCCTGGAAAAGATTAAAACAACACCAAATATTATCCTGTGTGATGGTCAAGGAATTGCCCATCCCCGCAGATTAGGTATAGCTAGCCATTTAGGGTTACTTATAGATATGCCGACAATTGGTGTAGCTAAGTCGAGATTGATAGGTAAGCATGAAGAATTGGCAGAAATCAAAGGCAGCACGCAACCACTAATATATAACGGTGAAACCATAGGGGCAGTTTTGCGATCGCGCACAGGAGTAAAACCTCTGTATATCTCCAGTGGTCATCGAATTAGTTTACCGACAGCCATTGACTATGTATTACGCTGCACGCCCAAATATCGGCTGCCAGAAACAACACGCATTGCTGATAAATTAGCGTCGGATAGATAAAGCTTGTTGAAGTTTTTTGTAAATACTTGCTTCCACCTACTCAATCATGTTAGGAATCGCACAGAAAGAAGTTGAAGTAGCTAAATACGATTTACGAAGTTAGAACCATGAACGCACTAACTTTACAGTGGCACGATGCAGGTCAAGATAAAACTCAAAATATTTACGAACAACAGCCAAGTCAAAATCATGGTACTGTCCGCATCGGTCGCGATCCCCTCCGGTGCGACATTGTTCTGAGTCATCCTACTGTGTCTGGACTGCACGTTGAAATATTTTTTCATCACCAGCAACAACGCTTTTATATCAGGAATTTGCGATCGCAAAATCCCCCCGTTGTCGATGGACGGCAATTAGTCCAAGGTGAAATGCCTTTAACTGAGGGCACTAGTATCTCTTTGGGACAAATAAAACTCAATGTTACAAGCGTTTCCACGGGTAGCATTCCAGCAACAATTTTGCTACCACCCAATCCAGCAGTAAATCTCGGACATCACCATCACCCACAAACACCCCCTGCACCACCGCCAGGAGTTTATGGCTTAGAATGCCCCAAATGTCATAAAGTTTCCCCAGGAGAGAATCTACAAATTGGCTGTCATTGGTGTGGGACATCTTTAGCTGCGGCTGTGAGTGTGTTGGTAGCACGGGGTAGTTGAGCAGGGGAGCAGGGGAGCAGGGGAGCAGGGGAGCAGGGGAGCAGAGTAAGAATTCCTAACTCTTGACTTAATGACCAATGACAAATGACAAATGACCAATGACAAATGACTTACAAATCCAATTGAGTTGGGACGAACCAGCGACGGGTGAACGGCGAGAACCACTGTTAAATATGCCGATCGCTTTTGGTCGAGAATTCGCTCGTTTACCTGCTGAACATAGGGGAATGCGAGTTTCTCGGATGCTACTTAACAGTAACGAAGTTTCTCGCTACCATGCCCTAATTGACTGGGAACAAGACCATTTGGTAGTGATTGACCAAGGTAGCGTTAACGGTGTCTATGTCAACGGTCAACCACAAACGCGCAGTGTTCTGGTTAATGGCAATACGTTGCAAATTGGCCCATATCTGATTGCAGTGACATTTGGTGTTAACGCCTCTGCACCAGATACCAGCCCCCCTTCAACAATTCACTTCAACGCAAATACCAATCACCCAGACCCCAGCTTGCCTGTAGTTCAGCCGCTAGCGCCTTTGGCAAGTAATTTCCCGCCATTGGCATTTCAAGCACAAAAGGTTTCTGTGCAAGCACTTCATGCTACGGGATTACCAGTAGATGAATCTGATTATCTAGCGATCGGGGCGGGGCTGGGTAGCTTTTTTTGGGCTGATTTGCTGCGAACTAGCGGCGTGCGTGCTGACAAAATTGTTGCTTTGGGATTAGAGGCAGAACCTTATGCTCGTTACAAGCGCCTCTGTCTGAATTCGCAAATTCCCTTATATGAAAGACTGCGTTCTAATTCTGACTCTTGTCCTGATAATATTTGGGGTTGGCCTAGTTATGCCTTGCGTGAAGCTTGGAGAGACTTAGCCAAGGGAGAGATAAAGTCAGCATTCAAGTATTTGTGGCAAGTATTTGCTGAACCAACATTTGCAGAAACTTATACTCCTCGTGCGGGTAATGTCTTTGATTCCATAGACCGAGAAGCGAAGCGCATTGGCTGGAATCAAATTTATCGGTATGGGCGAGTTAGGGTAATTCGCAAAACTGATGACGGTAGATATTGCGTAGCCTATTCTCGCGGTCCAGGAAATTATGCTTTTTTAGTTACTCGTTATTTACATTTAGCTACTGGGTATCCAGCAATTCAGTTTCTCCCAGATTTGCAAGCTTATAGAGAAAAATATCAAGACTTTAAATCTGTCGTGAATGCTTATGAAGCTCACGATCATGTTTATGAGCAACTAGAGCAACATGGTGGTACGGTATTGATTCGGGGGCGGGGAATTGTGGCTTCGCGGATTGTGCAGCGCATTTATGAAGCCAGAAAGCGAAATCGGAATATTGCAGTTTTGCATTTAATGCGATCGCCTAAACCCCAAGGTAACAAATTTCAAAATACCCAGCGCCTAGTCAAAAATCATTATGAATTTCAACCCTTTAACTGGCCGAAAGCCTGTTGGGGCGGCGAACTCCGGGCAATGTTAGAAAAAGCCACCCCCGATGAACGCAAACGTTTACTAGCAGACTGGGGTGGAACTACCACCGCCGACCGCCACGACTGGCAGCAAATTACTGCTCAAGGGTTAAGCGAAGGCTGGTATCAAATTACCTTCGGTGAGGTTCTGGATGTGGAACGAGATGCTCAAAACCGGACTATTACCCGTATCCGAGAGCAAAGCTTTGGGGAAATGAAATTGCTAGCTGACTTTATTGTTGATGCTACTGGACTAGATGCGAAGGTAGATGCCAATCCTCTGCTAGCAGATTTGGTGAAACATTACAATCTTCCAGTGAATCACCTGGGGCGATTGACAGTAGCGAACAATTTTGAATTGGTAGAAATGCGTAGCGATAGAGGTCAAATGTATGCTGCTGGGGCGATTACTTTAGGTGGCCCTTATGCAGCAGTTGATAGTTTCTTGGGCTTGCAATACGCCGTATTAGTCGCCGTTGATGGACTCGCCGCCGCGCGTGCGCCTGGAGTTCAAAAGTTGAATACTATAAGTTCCTTTAGGCAGTGGTTGAAGTGGGTGTTAAATCAATCACCTTAGTATTAGGAGGCAGGGGACAGAAGGGCTAGAGTATTTATCTGGCTGTTTTGAGTAGTAAATCCCAACTTCGAGGCTCAAAGGCTCAACTTCGAGGATAAAAGGCGCAACTTCGAGGATAAAAGGCTCAACGTTGAGGATAAAAAGCGCAACGTTGAAGATAAAAGGTGCAACGTTGAGGATAAAAAGCGCAACGTTGAGGATAAAAGGTGCAACTTCGAGGATAAAAGGCGCAACGTTGAGGATAAAAGGTTCAACTTCGAGGTTCAAAGGCTCAACGTTGAGGTTAAAAGGTTCAACCTTGAGGTTCAGAGGTTCAAGTGGCGATGTCTACGACGGGCTACGCCTACGCAGAATTCTTGTTTTCTGATATTGTGAGTTAAATCGGCGGTTAGAAACCGCGTCTACACAGGCAAAACCGACGCAGGTGGGTTTTAAAGCTTCAATTTTCCCTTAGTCCGCGCAGGCGGACTTCGTTTGTGTAGCCGCAAATTCCATTCGCCTTGGCTCTAAATTGACTACTTCTTTTTTTCCTTTGTTGGGCTTACCATTACAGGTACTAAAGTTTTAACTAAACCCGTAATCGCCACAATCACAGAGGCAATTCCCCCAATCGACAATGAAGTTAAAATTGCCGCCGCGAGAATGATTTCAGTAGGGCTATATCCATCTCGCATCCAGGTAGATGGATTCTCTACTGATGTTGGCGAGGCGGGGATTAATTGCGAAGTTTGGGTGGTTTGATTGGAGTTGATAGGAGTTGTTAAGGCAGTTTTCATGGCTAAACCTCTTCTAAATGTTTCTATGCAAATGGTATTTTTGCCAGAAGAAGAGGAGATTCCCTAGAAATGGAGACAAAGTAGAGAGAAGGTAGAAATTAAGTAGAATCGAGAAGAAATCTCACAAGCTGTCTATGCAATGGGCTGATTTTTTAGCCAATGAAGCTGCCATCAATACCTTAACCTCAGAGCAAACGGAAGCTTTTGTAGAGTCTTTGAAGACTGAAAATTCAGGCAAGAATAAGACACAACTTGCCAACAAACTAAACATTACTAAGTCTGCTTTGGCAAAGCGGATGACTGAGGTTTATGACAACTTCGCCAAGAGTTGTCCTGAATTAGCCACGTCTAATAGTCGCGGTAAGCTGGAAAAGTTACGGGCTTGCCTCACAGCGAAATATAATGGCGGGCAAGATGCCCAACCAACAATTAAAGAAATTCATCAAAATATTCCCCCTGCTGTCCCATTTGAAAAATTTGTGGGACGTGAGGCGGAACTACAAAATCTGCACCAGCTATTACAAACATATCGGCAAGTTACGATTGTAGCTGTGACGGGTATGGGTGGAGTAGGCAAAACTGAACTCGCTATCCAATACGCAAAACAGGATTTGCAGAATTATCAAGGTGGGGTTTGCTGGTTATCTGCACAGGGTATCGATGTCGGAATTCAGATTCTCAGATTTGCGGAATTAAAATTTAAACTCATTGCGCCGGACGATTGGGAATTAGCAGATAGGCTTCGATACTGCTGGCAGAATTGGGAAAAAGGTGAAGTGCTGCTGGTGTTTGATGATGTCACCGACTACAAAAAACAGGTTCAGCCTTATCTACCTCCAGAATCACCCCGGTTTAAAATATTGCTGACAACGCGCCTGGGGTTTGATAGAACTTTGCCGCAATTACCTTTGGGTGTTCTTAAACCATTGGCGGCAATGAAATTATTAAAATTGCTGGTTGACAGAGAACGGCTTAAAAGCGAACCTTGGGTTGCTAGAGAAATTTGTAAATTCTTGGGATATTTGCCTTTGGCGTTAGAGTTGGTGGGGCGATATCTGGATACAATGCCAGATTTGTCTCTGGAAATACTGCTGAAGCGGCTAGAAAAAAAGCGACTGGAACACGAAGCAATAGCCAAGGCTAACCCATTGATGCGTTATGAATACGGTGTAGCAGAAGCTTTTGCATTGAGTTGGGAACAGTTGGATGAAAAAGCACAAAGCTTTGGCTGTTGGCTGAGTTTGTATGCTTTAGATGATATTCCTTTTTCTGTTGAGGCAATAGAAGATGACGAAGAACAAGAATTCAAGGAAAAAGCTATAGCTGAGTTGCGGAAACTACATTTAATACAATGGCAAAGTAAAGGAATTTATCGTCTACATCCACTGATTCGGCAATTTTTCCAAATGAAGTTGGATGAGTCAAGTAATGCAGATGAGGTGAAAACTGCTTTTGTAGCGCAGATGGTAGAGGTGGCAAAGCGAATTCCTCAACAGCTTAACCGTGAAGATATTTTCAATTTCACTTCACATATTCCCCATCTTGCAGAAGTTGCAACCCACTTATCCGAGTATCTAAGCGATGGGGATTTAATCAGACCGTTCACAGGCTTAGGCTGGTTTTATCAAGGACAAGGACTTTATCAGCAAGCAGAACCTTGGTTGCGGCAGTGTGTAAAAATTGCTGAAAATCGCCTGGGTTCGGAACATCCCGATATTGCTACTAGCCTGAACAATCTAGCAGCACTTCATAAATCTACAGGACGCTACAGCGAAGCCGAACCCCTGTATAAGCAGGCTTTAGAACTGACAAAATGCCTGCTGGGAAACAACCATCCTATTGTCGCCACTAGCTTGAACAATCTAGCAGAACTCTACCGTTATACAGGACGTTACAGCGAAGCCGAACCCCTGTATCTGCAAGCTTTAGAGATGAGACAACGCCTGCTGGGAGAAAAACATCCCGATGTAGCCAATAGCTTGAACAATTTAGCATTACTCTACGGTTCTACAAAACGTTACAGCGAAGCCGAACTGTTGTTTCAGCAAGCTTTAGAACTAAAAAAACACTTACTAGGAGACAACCATCTCGATATTGCCATTAACCTGAACAATCTAGCAGCATTTTATAAATCTACAGGACGCTACAGCGAAGCCGAACCGTTGTTTCAGCAAGCTTTAGAACTGAGACAACGCTTGCTGGGAGATAACCATCCCGATATCGCTAATAGCTTGAACAATTTAGCATCACTTTACTGTTCTACAGGACGCTTCAATGAAGGCGAACCTCTATATCAGCAAGCTTTAGAACTCCACAAACGCCTACTGGGAGACAATCATCCCGATGTTGCCACTAGCCTGAACAATCTAGCAGGACTTTACTGTTCTACAGGACGCTTCAATGAAGGCGAACCCCTATTTCAGCAAGCTTTAGCAATTTGTGAGCAGACTTTAGGTGTAGGTCATCCCCATACAATTACGGTTCGGGGAAATTATGCCAGGTTTTTAAGAGAAGCATAACCCTAACGATCGCACCCTTTCTCCCAAAATCACACCATAACCCTTCACTTGTAAAAATCTCTACCCAACTGCAACCAATAATTGATGCGACACAACAGTTGTAGTTCAAATTTTAGCAGCGATCGCCCATCAATTGTAACTTCAAATAGCGATCGCCCTCTCTTAATCTCTTTCTTTGCGTCCTCTGCGCCTCTGCGGTTCGATTTTTATCCTAATTGACAAAGTGCAGTTGCCCCCTTATATCCAAAGTAATGAATAGAGCGTAGGCGTAGCCCGTCGTAGACATCGCCTAACTGTTTAGAGTTCTAAACACCAAAATTGAGGCTCAAAGGCTCAACTTCGAGGTTCAGAGGCTCAACTTTGAGGCTAAAAGGCTCAAGTGCGATGTCTACGACGGGCTACGCCTACGCATAATTTTTGCTCTTTGATGTTGCCTAACTACTAATTAGTGCAATTTGACCAAGCTTCATACCAAAAACCTGGGTTTCTAAGACTTTAAGCATACTACTCTACCTAATACAGAGTCAGTATTCGCCTTCATGCGTAAGTATAGCCCGCACTTCTCTACGAGACGCTGCGCGTAGCTTGCTTCCACGTTCGCGTAGCGTCCCGTAGGGAAGTGGTATAACAAGCTCAGTGACCACCGCAGGCATCGCCCTCGATTACGATTGACATTCTCATATACAATTTTAATATTCCTGGTACATTTAATAATGGTGTTTAATGTTTCGCTCAACGATGTATTAGCGAGAATCGATTCGGGTAGTACCTATGGTGCAAGCCTATGTTTAGCTACCTTGCTAACTGGGCAATCTAGAATCGTATTTGGGCGCTTATGGCGCTAGTAGCAGCGGCATTTCTAATCGTCGCGCTCTGATTATCAGGCAACACAATCTTAATCTCTTTCTAGAAAGAGAAATATATCTTTATAAATGGTTTAGATTAGCGATTATGAGCCTTAAAGACATATCCTCAAAATTCTCCCGTCGTCAAGTTCTCAAAACTGCTCTCACTTTTGCGACTGGCTTAACCACGACATCACTGTTCTCTTTTTTGATAACCAAATCCACAAAGCCAGCACAAGCAATTGTTGTGCAACGACCAAATGAATTTGAACTTGAGGGTAAAGATACTCATATCAAGTATTCAATTCTCAATGGAGTTCCACAGCTTGATTACAGAACTCAAAACATTTCTGAACATTTTAGTGGCGATCAAATTCAGACATTAGCTACTGATATCGGTACGCTAGTGACGATAATTATTAGCAGACCACTAAACCCTGATTTTGGAGGAAATATAGTTAGACTGAGCTTACTTTTACCAATTATCAACCTAGCGATCGGGAATAGAGAAACAACTCCTGTCCAAACCGAAGCCATTTTAACTACTCAAAAAACATCAGGATTTATTCGTACTCCCCTATTTGGACAATTACAGTCATATCAGACTATAGTACTCACCGGAACCGCTAGATACCGTTAGATACGGTCTAATTTCAGAAATTAATTCTTTGGGAGAACAAATTATCAAAAATCAAATATGAGTCCTATAGTTACTCGGTACTCAAGAATACCTGAAGACTCAGTTGGGTAAAAAGTTAGTAACAACGCTAACTACGAGGAATATTCCCATCGCCAAACGATACCAAACAAATACCCAAGTGCTGTATTTTTCTAAATAATGAAGTAAACTATAAATCGCGCCAAAAGCAGAAATACTAGCTGTAGTTAAACCAATAACTAAAGTTATCCAACCGTTGAAATCAAGTCCAGCTTTAAAAAGCGTATGCAGTTCTAATGCTCCTGCTAGAATAACAGCTGGCAACCCCAGTAAAAAAGAGAATCTAGCAGCAGTTTCTCGTTCCATTCCTAAGAATAATCCTGCGGTTAAGGTAGAACCAGAACGAGAAACTCCTGGAATTAGAGCTAATGCTTGAGAAATTCCTACCCAAATCCCGTCACTTAGTGATAGTTGGCTAAAAATGCGATCGCGTTTGCCAAATCTTTCTGCAATTCCTAGCAACAAAGACATAACAATTGATGATATTCCTACGACTATCAGAGCGCGGAAAGGAGAATTACAAGCGTTAAGACTTTTTTTTAGTAAAAGACCTGCAACAGCAATAGGAATTGTACCAATTAATAATCCAATTGCTAAACGAAAATATTGATTGCTGTAATCTTGTTCAGAAATCGCCCTCACCGTTGCACCTGTTAACTTCTTCAAATCTTGCCAAAAATAACTAATTACAGCTGCGATACTTGCTAACTGCATTGCTGCACTAAAAGCACTTCCTGGATCTTGCCATCCTAGTAATCCAGGAAGAATTCGTAAATGTGCTGTGCTACTAATAGGTAATAATTCAGTAATCCCTTGTACAATTCCTAAAAAAACTATTTTTAACCAACTCAATTCTAAAAAACCTAAATCAACATCACTAGGGCAAGAAGCAGTTGATAAAAATAAATAAAACATCATCGCTCAATCAATGTATATTGTATTTTTGAAGATAGTAAGTAGTGAATATGTGATTATTGACATCTAAAAAACCGTTAATAATTGTTGTTTAAATCAATATTCAGCTACAATACATCTTTTTGAAATTAAACACGTTACATTGACGTTACGATGACAAAGCTATGACAAAAATATGACTAATCTTAAAAATTAGCGAAAATTTGACAACTAGGCGATTCCCAATTGCAAATCTCAAATCTCACGCTAGCGATCGCACCTTTTTCACAAAATCACACCATAACCCTTCACCTATATAAATCTCTACCAAACCGCAAGCAATAATTGGTGCTACACAACAGTTGTAGTTTAAAGTTTAGGAGCGATCTTCCCCTCATAACCAAAGTACAGTAAAGAATAGAGCGTGGGCGTAGCACGTCGTAGACATTGCTTTGCGGTTTCAAATTCCAAATGCCAAATTTGAGGATAAACTGAGGATAAAATTATGCGAACAATACCAATCCAATTACCAGAAACAGTATTTTCAGCACTTCGTAAAAATCCTGATGAATTTATCCAAGAAATGCGAATTGCCGCCGCAGTTAAATGGTATGAGTTAGGTGACATTTCACAAGCCAAAGCAGCAGAGATTGCTGGGCTAACTCGTGCTGAATTTATTAATGCCTTATCACGCTACCAAGTAGATTTTATCCAATATACTGCCGAAGAGTTAGCCGAGGAACTGGCAAATGTCGATTAATTGTGTAGTTATTAACTCTTCACCTTTGATTGTTCTTTTGAAAAGTCAACAAGCAGAATTACTTCCACAATTATTTACAGAAGTTTTAGTTCCCTTAGGTGTTTTTGAAGAAGTCACAACAAAAGATGATGTCGCATCAACACAATTACCCAGTATTTATTGGATACAAACAGTAGAAGTTAATGCTATTGTTCCTGAAATCGCAGCTTGGGATTTATGAAAGGGAGAATCACAAGTATTTAGTTTGGCACTAAAAAATTCAGACTGTGCCGCTATTGTTGACGATAGGGCAGCACGGCGTTGCAGTCAAGCATTAGGTATTAATACTATCGGAACAGGAGGCTTGCTGATATTAGCAAAAAGACGTGGAATAATCCCAAGCATATCTCCTGGAATTCAAGCTTTGCGTGATGCTGGTTTGTGGTTATCCGATAATTTGGTCAATATGCTCAAACAACAAGCACGAGAATAGCGATCGCCCATCAATTCTACCTTCAAATAGCTTTTGCTCCCTCTTCTCTCTTCCTCCGTGCCCTCTGCGTCTCTGCGGTTAGATTCTCATGCTAAGTGACAAAGTGCATAGACGTAGCCCGTTGTAGACATCGCATAGCCATTTTGAGTACAAAACTCGAAACTTGAACTTCAGAGGCTCAAGTGGCGATACCCAAAGGCAAGCCACTGCTTTAAAATATTTTTATCCAAATGGTATTTTTACCCCAAAGAGAGAATATTTACCAATAGAGACAAAGCTAGAATAAAAATAAACATCACAAGCTGTTTATGCAATGGGCTAATTTTCTAGCCAAAGAAGCTGCTACGAATCGCTTATCTCTAGAGCAAACGGCAGCTTTTACAAAATATTTTCAGACAGAAAACTTAGGTAAAACTAAAGTTAAACTTGCCAGCGAATTCAACGTTGATATTGCTGCTTTCACAAAGCGGGTGGGTGAGGTATATGACAAGTTTGCCCAGAATTCTCCTGAGTTAGCGACTTTCAACAATCGAGACAAACTAGAAAAGTTACAAGCTTACCTAAGCGCCAAATATAATAGCGAATTAGATGTCCTCAAACCATTGGCGGCGATGAAATTATTCAAATCGCTAGTGGTTCGAGAACGACTGCAACAAGAAGCTTGGGTTGCCAGAAGAATTTGTAAATTTTTGGGATATTTGCCTTTAGCGTTAGAGTTAGTGGGACGATATCTGGATAAAATGCCAGATTTGTCTCTGGAAACACTGCTGAAGCGGCTAGAGAAGAAACGAGTGGAACATGAACTAGTAGTCAATGCTAACTCATTGATGCCTGATGAATACGGTATAATTGAAGCTTTTGAATTGAGTTGGGAACAGTTGGATGAAAATGCTCAAAGCTTTAGTTGTTTGCTAAGTTTGTGTGCTTTAGCTGACATTCCCCTATCTGTTGAGACAATAGAAGATAACAAAAAACAACAACTCAACGAGCAAGCCATAGCCGATTTACTGGAATTGCATTTGCTACAACAGAAAAGTAAAGGAATTTATCGTCTAAATCCACTGATTCGACAACTTTTCCGAATGAAGTTGGATAAGTCAAGTGAGGTGGATGAAGCAAAAACTAAATTTGCGACCATGATGTTAGAGGTAGCAAAGCTAATTCCGCAACAGCTTAACTCTGAAGATATTCTCAACCTCACTCCACATATCCCGCACATTACAGAAGTTGCAACCTACCTATGCGAATATCTAGGCGATAAAAATCTAATCACTCTATTTACCAAATTAGCCTGGTTTTACCAAAGTCAAGGACTTTATCAGCAAGCAGAACCTTGGTTGCAACGGTGTGTAGAACTAACTCAAAATCGTCTTGGTTTAGAACATATTGATGTCGCCACTAGTCTGAACAATTTAGCAGTACTCTACGAAACTACAGGACGCTACAGAGAAGCCGAACCCTTGCTTGAACAAGCTTTAGCACTGAGAAAACGCCTGCTAGGAGAAGAAAATACCGATGTCGCCACTAGTCTGAGCTATTTAGCATTAATCTACGAATATACAGGGCGCTATAACGAAGCCGAACCTTTGTATCAGCAAGCTTTAGAACTGTGGAAACGCCTAGTGGGAGAAGAACATCCCCATGTTGCCACGAGTCTGAATAATTTGGCGGCATTGTACTGTTATACAAAACGCTACAGCGAAGCCGAACCCTTGCTCAAGCAAGCATTAAAACTGAGAAAACACCTGCTGGGAGATAACCATGCCGATGTTGCCACCAGCCTGAACAATTTAGCACAACTTTACGAATCTACAGGACGCTACAATCAAGCCGAACCCTTGTATCAGCAAGCTTTAGAACTGAGTAAACGCCTACTGGGAAATAACCATCCCGATGTCGCCATTAGCCTAAACAATTTAGCAGCACTTTACCGTTATACAAGACGCTACAGGAAAGCCAAACCCTTATTTGAGAAAGCTTTGAAAATTTGTGAACGGACTTTAGGTATAAGTCACCCGACAACTATGACGGTTCGGGCAAATTATGCCAGCTTTTTAAGAGAAGCATATCACTAGCGATCGCTCTCTGTGTACTCGAACGGTTTAAAATAATATCCCCTCTTCTTCGCTGATGAAGAGGGGGTGAGAGTCTACTTACATCCTAAAGATTTGCGAGTTTCCACACCAGTTTTAGAATTTACACCACTTGCCTTAACACAAAGCTTTTTCACTTGTATCCCATCTAATATTGCATTCGTAAAATCGGTACCGGTGACATCCACGCCATCAAAAGTAGAACGTAGCATCATCGCATCAGTCAACACAGCATCACTTAAATCAGCATCCTTAAACCTTGTTAGATAGGCTATGCCTTCACTAAAATCAGCACCATGCAGATTTACTCCCTCCAATACGCTACCGTTAAATACCCCACCACGTAAGTCAGCATTGCTAAAATTAGCATTCTCTAATTTGAGATTGGTAAACTCAGTACCAATTAAACTTTGACCAGAGTAATCCTTGCCCTTGAGTTGATCATTACCCACAGAACGGGTAATACTAGAAGAACTTGCTGCTTGCGCCGATAGGGGAAACAAAAAAAGAACCATAGCTAAAACAAAGCTAGCTAACAGTTGCCAATATTTCATAATCTCTTCTTAATAAATCTCAACACTTTTACTATTAACTATTAAACCTTACAGAAGGGGACAAGGGAGTGAAGAAGGGAATAGGGTACAGGTTACAGGGTAGAGATTGTTCCCTATCACCTGTTCCCTGTCACCTCTTCCCTAATCTCTCGTAGGATGATAGATGTTGAGGTGCGATGCCTAACGGCAAGTTGCTCCGCATCTACGCAATAATTACCTGTGGCTAATCAAGAAGACAACGCCCAATCTCTGGCGCGAACCCCTTTATATCAACTGGGTGTAGAACTCAAAGCACGCCTTACCAGCTTTGGCGGCTGGGAAATGCCTGTGCAATTTAGTGGAATTAGCCGCGAACACGAGGCTGTAAGAAATACAGCCGGAATGTTCGATATTTCCCACATGGGCAAATTTACCCTCCAAGGTAAAAACCTGATTTCCCAACTCCAGCCACTAGTGCCTTCCGACTTGAGTCGTTTGCAAGCTGGTCAAGCACAATACACCGTATTGTTAAATCCCCAAGCGGGAATTATTGACGACATCATTGTTTATTATCAAGGTGAAGACACCAGTGGTACACAAAAGGCATTCATCATAGTCAATGCGGCAACCTCTGGTAAAGATAAAGCATGGCTATTACAACACCTTGACCTAAATAAGTTGCAATTCCAAGACCTTTCACCAAATAAAGTCTTAATTGCCGTCCAAGGGCCAAAAGCAACTAAATATCTCCAGCCATTAGTGCAAGAAGACTTACAACCAATCAAAGCCTTTGGACATTTAGAAGCAACTCTACTAGGTAAATCTGCCTTTTTGGCCCGCACAGGTTACACCGGAGAAGATGGCTTTGAGGTGATGGTAGACCCGGATGTGGGAGTAGAATTGTGGCGAAGTCTCCATAAAAGTGGTGTTATCCCCTGTGGACTCGGTGCGAGAGACACTCTGCGCCTAGAAGCAGCGATGGCACTTTACGGACAAGATATCGATGACACCACCACACCTTTAGAAGCAGGTTTAGGGTGGCTAGTTCACTTAGAGACCAAAGGCGATTTTATTGGTCGGGAAGTTTTAGCAGAGCAAAAATCCAAGGGAGTGAAGCGTCGATTGGTAGGTTTGCAAACCCAAGGACGCAACATTGCCCGTCATGGCTATCAAGTGTTATCCACAGGTAAAGTTGTGGGAGAAGTTACTAGTGGCACCCTGTCACCTACACTTGGTTATCCTGTTGCATTAGGCTACGTTCCCACCCAGCTAGCAACTGTTGGTCAGCAGCTAGAAGTCGAAATTCGCGGCAAAGCTTATCCAGCAGTTGTAGTTAAACGTCCCTTTTATCGGTCAAAAAATCGTGTTGTCAACTGATAAGCGCTGAGGTTTTTGAGGAATAATGTGTTGTGAGTTATTCAATCTACAGTCAGGTTCATTACCGGATATGGCTTGCATGACTATTGGGGCAATAATTTTTTTAATAAGGGAGAGGAAGTGATATGTCTTTTGAATATCCTCAAGATTTCAGATACCTGGATTCTCATGAATACGTGCGAATAGATGGTGAAATTGCCACCATTGGCATTACTGAGTTTGCCGTACAGGAATTGGGTGATATCGTCTTTTTGGAACTACCAGAAATTGGCGATGCTCTTACCAGGGGAGAAAACTTTGGCACAATTGAATCAGTGAAAGCCGTTGAGGAACTGAATTCACCAGTGACAGGCACCGTTATAGAACGGAATGAAGCCCTAATTAGTTCTCCCGAAGAAGTGTCAGAAGACCCTTACGGAGAAGGGTGGTTTTTGAAAGTGCGCGTCAATGACCCTGGCGAAGTTGAAGATGCCTTGACAGCAGATGAGTATCGCGCCCAAGTAGAAGGGGAGTAGGAGTGCTGAGTGCTGTTAGCGGATAGCTAGCTAGGGTTTAGCCCGTGCTGAGTGGAAGAGTAAAAGAGTAGGTGAGTGGAGGAGGTAATTAACAATTACTCTTATTCACCTATCCAATATCTTCTGAATCCCCAGCCCCCAGTTTAAGAGTATTTATTGCAAAATATGAAATAGTACCATCTGGAGAGTAATTTGTGGTATTGAACGCCCCTATTCTCAAGTCTAATGAGCAGCAAGTGCTGGACGAAAAAAGTCAAAAGTTAAGTAGTTTTGTGCCAAGACACATTGGCCCTAACTCCGATGACATCTACCAAATGCTTAAAGTTTTGGGTTTTCCTAGCCTGGATGCCCTAATTGACCAAACAGTTCCCCAGACAATTCGGCTGAAGCAACCCTTAAAGTTACCAGCAGCAGAAAGTGAGTATGCAGCACTGGCATCATTAAAAAAAGTTGCCGCCAAAAATCAGGTTTTCCGTTCATACATTGGTATGGGCTATTACGACACTATTACCCCACCTGTGATTGGGCGTAATATCTTAGAAAACCCTGGTTGGTATACTGCCTACACTCCCTATCAGCCAGAAATTGCCCAAGGGCGACTAGAAGCGCTGCTGAATTTTCAAACCTTGATTATTGACCTTACAGGTTTGGAAATTGCCAATGCTTCGTTACTTGATGAAGCCACAGCAGCAGCAGAAGCGATGAGCCTAAGCTACGGTGTCTCCAAAAATCAGGCAAATGCCTATTTTGTCTCTCGTGATTGCCATCCCCAAACCATTGATGTGTTGCAAACACGCGCTAAACCATTGGGGATTAAGATTATTGTTGGCGATCATCAAACATTTGATTTTGATCATCCAATTTTTGGGGCTGTTCTGCAATACCCTGCAAGTGATGGCACCATTTACGACTACCGCGCTTTTATAGAAAAAGCCCATGCTAAGGGTGCATTGGTAACGGTAGCAGCAGACCCTCTAAGTTTAACTTTACTTACCCCTCCTGGGGAATTTGGCGCTGATATTGCTGTCGGAAGCACTCAGCGGTTCGGTATTCCTTTGGGGTTTGGTGGACCCCATGCAGCATACTTTGCTACGAAGGAAGAGTATAAACGGCTGGTTCCAGGGCGAATTGTAGGTGTATCAAAAGATGCCCAAGGTAAGCCTGCATTACGTCTCGCCTTACAAACCCGCGAACAGCACATCCGCCGCGAAAAAGCAACTAGTAATATTTGTACTGCACAGGTGCTGCTGGCGGTGATGGCGAGTATGTACGCTGTCTATCATGGCCCTACTGGACTTAAGCAAATTGCCGAAAATATCCACTCTTTGACAGTGTTGCTGGCAGAAGGACTGAAGCGTTTGAGTTACAGCATCAGTTCCAAAGATTTCTTTGATACGCTGCGAGTAGAACTGGGAAGACGCAATTTAAAAGATATTCTGGCAGTTAGTGAACAACTTCAAATTAATCTACGGGTTTTTGATGCAACTACTGTTGGTATTTCGCTGGATGAAACAACTACGCCAGAAGATTTAATCGACCTTTGGCAGATTTTCGCTGGTACAGATGATTTACCCTTCACTTTTGAAGAATTAACTTCTTCCTCATCCTTCCATCTCCCTCTCTCTCGTACAAGCACATATCTCACTCACCCAGTATTTAACCGCTATCACTCAGAAACTGAGTTGTTGCGCTATCTGCACAAGCTAGAAAGCAAGGACTTGTCGCTAACTACATCGATGATTCCTTTGGGCTCTTGCACAATGAAGTTGAATGCAACTGCTGAGATGATTCCGGTAAGTTGGGAGGAATTTGGCAAGATTCATCCATTTGCCCCGGCGTCGCAAACGCAAGGTTATCAAATCCTATTCCAGCAACTTGAGACATGGTTGGCTGAAATTACTGGTTTTGCGGGAATTTCTCTGCAACCAAATGCTGGTTCTCAAGGTGAGTATGCCGGACTTTTAGTAATTCGTCAGTATCACGAAAATCGGGGCGAAGCACACCGCAACGTTTGTTTAATTCCCACTTCGGCACACGGGACAAACCCAGCAAGTGCAGTGATGTGCGGAATGAAGGTGGTGGCTGTTGCCTGTGACTCACAAGGTAATATTGACGTTGCTGACCTGAAGGCTAAAGCAGAAAAACACAGCAATGAATTAGCCGCCTTAATGGTGACATATCCCTCAACTCACGGTGTCTTTGAGGAGCCAATTCAGGAAATCTGCGCTGTTGTCCACAGTCACGGCGGACAAGTTTACATGGATGGGGCAAATATGAATGCCCAAGTGGGAATTTGCCGTCCTGGGGATATTGGCGCGGATGTCTGTCATTTAAACTTGCACAAAACCTTCTGTATTCCGCATGGTGGTGGCGGCCCTGGTATGGGGCCCATTGGCGTTGCCTCTCATTTAGTGCCCTTCCTCCCCGGACATCCTGTTGTCACTATCGATAAGTCAACTCAGCACTCAAATATTGGTGCTGTTGCGGCTGCGCCTTGGGGTAGTGCGAGTATCTTGGTGATTTCTTGGATGTACATCGCCATGATGGGTACAGATGGTTTAACCCAAGCTACTAAGGTGGCGATTCTCAACGCTAACTACATTGCCAAGAAACTGGAATCGTACTATCCGGTTTTGTATCAGGGGAAAAATGGTCTAGTTGCCCATGAGTGTATTTTAGATTTGCGATCGCTCAAAAAATCAGCTGCGATCGAAATCGATGATGTTGCCAAGCGTCTGATGGATTACGGTTTCCATGCGCCGACTGTCTCCTGGCCTGTAGGGGGTACAATCATGGTGGAACCTACAGAAAGTGAATCTAAGCAAGAGTTGGATCGTTTCTGTGATGCGTTAATTTCTATTCGCCAAGAAATTGCCGAAATAGAAATTGGCAAGGTGGATATCCAAGATAACGTTTTGAAGAACGCACCCCACACCGCCGAAAGCCTCATCGCTGGAGAATGGCAGCATCCTTATTCTCGCGAACAAGCTGCTTATCCCGCGCCTTGGACTCGTGAGTATAAATTCTGGCCTGCTGTCGGTCGCATTGATGCAGCCTTTGGCGATCGCAATTTTGTTTGTTCTTGTCTGCCAATGGATGCTTATTAAACTGAAGTGAAGAGTTAGGAGTTAGGAATTAAACTCCTAACTCCTACATTCGATAAAAACTGATGATTTACCTGTTTCTATCTGTGATTGTCTGGTTCTGATACCTGGGAATTAGACATATTAGGCTTGTTGTATTTCTGGACGACCATCTTCAACCACAAATGAAGCCCGCTTACTAAGCGTGCCATTCGGGGTTGTGACGTTTGATAAAACTAGATAATCTGTCTTGCAGGTTGTGGGAGTCAGCGCACAGCGAACATACCCCCGTTGACCGTTGAAGAATTTAATGTGTGGGTTATCGGGTAAGTAAGCTTCAACATTTGGGCTGGTATCTGCCCCATCTCCACCGGAGGTTATTGAGGTACAGACAAATTCACTTCCGACCGTAGCAGATTTTGGGTTATTAAAGTCAGCCTTTAAATTTATTGCCCAATTGGAATGGATATCGCCTGATAAGACTACTGGATTAGATGGTTTGCGCTGTTCTAAAAAACGCATGAGGCGATCGCGGGAAGCCACATAACCATCCCACTTATCCATGCTGTAAGTTTCGCCAGGCCCTGCTTTTGTGTCTATCTGAGCAACTACAACTTGCTGGGCTAAAACGTTCCACTTAGCCTGTGAGTTATTTAAACCATCATATAGCCAATCTTCCTGACGCTTGCCAGTAATGGTTCCATTGGGATCTTCTCCACAAGGACGTTGTTTAGTACCATCACCGCAGGGCTGATCGGTGCGATATTGGCGGGTATCTAAGACATGGAAGGTCGCTAAGTTACCAAAAGAAAGCCGTCGGTAAAGTTGCATATCGGGGCCAACGGGACGCGATAAGGGGCGCAGTGGCATGTGTTCGTAGTAAGCCTGATAGGCAGCAGCCCTTCGTTGCAGGAAAATAGCCGGATCTTGATCTGGTTCAGTATCGACTTCTGAAATATAGTTGGCGTAGTTGTTTTCTACTTCGTGGTCATCCCAGGTAACAATCCAAGGAAATGCTGCATGGGCTGCTTGCAGATTGGTATCGGTTTTATAAAGGGCGTGACGGTTGCGATAATCTTCTAAAGTCAAAATTTCTGCACTGTTGTGCTTTCTGGGGCGATTATTTGAGATTCCTCCTTCGTAGATGTAGTCTCCAACATGAACTACTAAATCGAGGTCATCCTGGGCTAGATATTTGTAAGCAGTAAAGTACCCTTGCTCGTAGTGCTGACAGGATACAAGGGCAAAGTTTAATTTACTTAAATAGCTATTTGCTAAAGGTGCTGTACGAGTGCGACCAATAGGGCTAGCGTCTTGACCGACAAGAAAGCGATACCAGTACAAAGTATTAGATTGCAATCCTTCTACTACAACTCGCACTGAGTGAGCTAATTCTGGGGTTGCCAGTACCGTACCTCTGGAGACAATGCGCCTCATATCAGGATCGGTAGACACTTCCCAGCGAATTGGCACATTTACAGGTGGCATTCCACCTCCCTCTAAGGGTTCAGGAGCGAGACGAGTCCAAATCACTACGCTGGTAGAATCGGGATCGCCCGATGCGACACCTAATGTAAAAGGATAATTAGAAAATCTGCCTGTAGCGTAGACGCCTAGCGGCTTGTCGGCAGACATCGCTGTTTGATGAGAAAATTGGTTAGCGATCGCCAAACCAGATAATGCTCCTGCCCCAATAATTAAGTTGCGTCGTTTGATTCGACTGTGCAGGAACTGCTCAAAATTCCGGTAATCTACCATTCTCTACTCCTGGCTAACAGGTAAGTTAAAGTACAGCAACAGCTAACACAAAGAAGGTGGAGTAATCGTAGGATAATTTCGTAATTATTCCCTTATAGCAATTCTTTATTAACACCCATAGAAATAACCCCACCACCCTTGTTAAGGAGAGGTTGTGAGGGGTCTTAATGTGCAGCTTCATAGAAAATTGCCATTATCAAAATTAGATTTTAATTTCCAATTTTTCCCTCTGCTATCAATGTGTTAGATGTTGTTTTCCCACATAAAAGCCTACCAATAAGAGATTAATCCTTGGCAAAGAAATTGTTAATATCAGCTTAACCAAGGTTAGATTTTAATCTTTTTGATTGATGCTACCTTTCTCTTCATCATTGAGCCAAGGCTACAAGCAAAAATAACACCAACTAAAGGTGTAGGTTCAGGTACTTGTCTATAAGAAACTGTACCTGATATAAGTTCAGCATTGGGAGAATTTTTAGAGTAAATTGTAAAATCCTCACCAATAATTTCATAACTGATAGAACTGGAAGGATTAGCTTTATCATTAAACTGATAATCTAATCCAAAATACGTTTGTCCTGTTAAGGATGTGGTTTTAAAAACAAGAGGAAAATCTGCGTAATTTGCATCATCTTGTTTAGTGTAAATGGTAGAGTCGCCATCAAAGTTGAAAGAAAGTGACTTAATGGGAGCTTCGGGATTATAGTCATCGCTGAAGGTTGAGTCATCAAAGCTAAAAAAGCCATTCCCCTTTGTTAATGGACTATCAACGGTGAAAGCGTAATTAAGAATTGCAGCAGATGCAGATTTTACATCTACGGTAGCAAAACCTAAAGCAATAGTAGCAGCAACCAATAAATTTGGAACCAATTTCATCTCAATTTTCCTTACCATCAACTTCTGTAAGCAATGCAATTACAAGCTACAAAAATAGCTTTTCTCTAACTTACTTATTTTCCAAATTGAAATTCATAACTATTAGATCCAGTTATGAAATCAATATTTTTCTCTTCAATTAAGAAGCAAACAACTGCCCAAATTGTTTTGAGACACCCTATTTTAAAATTAGGAGTTTAAGCAGACTTTAATCAAAGGTAAAATTGAAGAAGAATTCAGAAGTCAGAATCGGCTTACGCCCCGCTGCGCTAACAGGAGTCAGAATCAAGACGCCCGATGATATCATGTTCGCTTGATTACTTATTAAACCCGAAGAACCCCACCCCGCCAAAGCTACGCTTCGTCTCCCCTCCCGAAGAGCGGGGAGGGGATTAAGGGGAGCCAGCGCGGTCTTCTCCCAAGGGGAGACGCCAAGGGCGATGGGGGTTTTCCCCATGAGCGACTGGCGTGTGGGGTGCAATGACTGTGGAAATCAGAACTAATTATGCGAACATGATATGACTTGCCAACGTTGCGCAATCAGTCGGGGATTCAGACCCGCGACTGATTTAAGACCACTAAATTTTCACTTTTACAGGGATAATTCTCATTTAGGAGGGGAGAAAGTGATAGCAAACCGTCCCTTGCCTGTTAAAGAAGGGCGAGGGGAAATTATCAATTACATTACTAAATTCTCAATAAAACAGGTTTTTCCGTTGCGATGCCTACGGCGAGTGAGTAACGCCTACGCATAGTGTACCAGAGGTAATCGCATTTCAAAATAGCCTATTCCTGTTTTTAGTTTTAATACTTAGTCTTAACTGAATTGTATTGCCTCTAATTCTTCCCTTACAGATAAAGGCTGATACCCCAATGCAAAAGCTTTGGAACTATCCAAAGAAACATCTGTTGGTCTAGGTGCTGCCATTTTCACATCTTGTTGGCGGCAGGATTTAAGTCTAGTGGCGGGAAGCTGAAATACTTCTACTAATATCTGTCCAAAATCATAACGTGAAAGCCGCTCTTTGCCACCTAAGTGAATGATGCCGTTAACTTTTTCTAACGCTAATAAAAGTCCTTTGGCAGCAGTTGTTCCACTTACGGGTGTGCGAAATTCATCTATAAATAAACTTAGTTCTTCTTCGGCTTGTAAAGTTTGAATAAATGGCTGAATAAAGCTTTTCGCTGTGGGTGTTGCTGCACCAAACATCAACGGCATTCGACATACTGCGGTCATGGGATACCTTTCTAGCATATCTGCTTCTGCGATCGCCTTTTGCTCACCGTAAAGATTTACAGGACACACGGCATCTGTTTCTTGATATGGAGCATTTAAGCCATCAAAAACTAAGTCGGTTGAGGTAAAAGCACAAGGAATAGAGTTATCCGCGCAAATTCCGGCAATATTGCAGGATGCGATGACGTTAATTGCGTGCGATTCTTTGGGGTTGCTTTGACAAAAATTTGGTTGCGAATGTGCAGCAGTATGAATAACTGCTTCTGGTTTGACATCATTAAAGATACTTTTCAATTCCTGAAAATTTGTTAAGTTCGCTTTTAAGATTTTCATGCCAGGAATTTCTAAAGGATGGGATAAATAAGTGCCATAAATCTCCCATTCTTGTTTGGCAAGCTGGCAAAGATGCCATCCTAAAAAACCACTTGCTCCGGTGATTAACAATTTTTTCATGTCTAATTGTAAACCGCTCAAAAAAAAATCCTTTCTACAGCAGGCTTATATTCTACCCTGAGTGCTGGCGATCGAATACTATTGGATTAATTCCTGAAATTGCTTTTCACTACGCACTTTGCTAAAGTCTGGGTCAGTTTTTGCTAATTTCTTGTATTTATCAGGAACAAGCTTGATTGCTTTGTCTAGGTTATCAATTGCTAATTCTAGATTGCTTTGTAAAGCATAAGAGCAAGCTTTGTTGTAATATGCTTGGTGCAAATCTTGCTTGATGGCGATCGCTCTATTATAAGATGCGATCGCATCTTGGTAGCGGTGTAGCTTTGTCAGAGCTATGCCTCGGTTAATTAAGGCTTCATATTTGTCGGGTTTGATCGCGATCGCTCGATCATAGGATGCAAAAGCATCTTGGTAGCGTTGCAATGATGTTAAGGCGATGCCACGATTATACCAAGCTTCATATTTGTCGGGTTTGATTGCGATCGCTCTATCATAGGATGCAAGAGCATCTTGATAGCGTTGCAACGATGTTAAGGCGATGCCACGGTTAATCCAAGCTTCAGGACTCTCAACTTTGATGGCGATCGCTTTATCATAAGCTTTTATGGCATCTTCATAATTTTGTCTATCTAATAAATTGTTACCTTGATGAAAGTAATCTTCTGCTTTTTGCGTAGCCTTCGCTTCTATAAAAAGTTGGGTTACATTGGTTTCTTGGACAACCTGTGTAGTATTTTCTGCCGATGAGTTTGCCCCACCACTACAGCCAAATGCCAAGAAAGCTATCAAGCCAGATGCAACGAAGCAGTGCCGAAAAACCATGCTGTACCTACAAAAATTATTAGATGATGTGTAAGAATTCAGGAGTCAGAATTCAGAATAGTTAAAGAATTAGGAGAAAATTTGATACATAAATGTACTAATCATGCTGCATTCCTTTTAAATTCTGACTTCTGACTTCTGGGTGCTGAATTCTTACGATGATGTTAAAATTTGTTAGTTTTTTGAGTATTCTCAAAATACACTAGTTTTTACCCATTAATTTACTTATATTTATTTTCCCAAAGAGCCTTGTTGACGATGCACAAAACTTTATTAAAATCAAGCGCGTATAATATTATCATATTAAATACACATAAAGCAATCGCTTGTAACCTACTTTACTCAAAAAACAATTATTTGTGTTGCTATATATATTGCGTAACTGTGACTCGTCGTAAACATCGCACTCGTGTAGTAATTCACCCTGATAAAAACTTTATTCAATCCGCCAATGCCGACGATATAAATCAGTCAGGATCGTAGAAAGTGAGTCATAGGGTTGATAACAGAAGTAATCTCAGAATAGCTAGATTTCCCAATCTTTCTCTCTATTAATTAGTTTTATTTTCCTGAAAATAAAATTTAAATTACCCTCTACATTATTGATAAATCGTAGAAGAAATTTATATTAAATATATGGCGATTCATAGATTTGATATTACTTACAAGTTTAGCGATAGTAAAACATTATTCAGATAAATTGCTGCTGAGAGGCTCATGCCATGAGCTAATTTCTAGCATTAAAGTTGGATATTTTGTATTCATTATTTTCTATTAAGGATCTAAAACTATGTCTATTTTCTCCCCTGATGGTCGCACAAAAGTTAGCAACACCACAACTTTTCCGTTTAGTGCTGTAGGAAAAATGAGAATACATTGGAAAGGCCCAGATGGGGTTATTGATACTGCCGATGATATTATCCTCAACGGCTCTGGTGCTATGATTTCTCCCTACCACTTTTTAACATCAGGGCACTCTGTGTATGACACGAGATATGGGGGTTGGGCAGATAAAATTGAGGTGATGCTTGGTTCTAAAGGAAATATCATTGCTGGTACAAACCGGGCTGACTACGAGTACTATGGTGAAGCCAAATCTGTTAATACACGTTCTTTTGAAGGATGGATTCAAGGAGATCAGACGAAAAGCGAAACTTTTCAATACGATATAGGATTGGTTACTCTTGACCGCAATATTGGAAACTTCACTGGCTGGTTTAACTATGGATATGACGATAATCTCAGCAGTGGAACTTTAATGAATGTTACTGGATACTCTTCTGATAAGTTTGATTCCAATAACGATGGGAAATTTGATAACTATGATATGTGGACTCAGAGTGGAAAAATTACAAGTACAACTGACTCGATCTTGCGTAGTAATGAACTAGATATCTTACCTGGAAATAGTGGAGGCCCTCTCTGGCTTAATAATTCCAACACAAATAAACCAACTATTTATGGAGTAGCTTCAAATGAGGCAACCACCAACGCAACTCCGCTTTACAACGAGTTTGCCCGAATTACAAGCACTCGATATAATGAGATTCAAAACTGGATCGACGAAGACACTACTACACGCAAACCCACTGACAAAGCTGATTTAGTAGATTCTGATGTGTGGTTTAACACCACTCTTGGAAGTTTTAGTAATAACATTATTAAAAATGGGGAAAATTTCAGCATCACAGTTTATCCTCGCAACAATGGTACAGCCGCGACAGGTAATTTCTCGGCTTCTTTTTACGCTTCTACTGATGCCAATGTCACTGATAGTATTGGCTCTCATTACTTAATAGGTAATACAACTATTTCTTCGATTAATCCATTCAATTCGGGAACAGCGACTTGGAACGGTGCGTTTCCTGATATCCCAATTGGAAATTACTACGTTATTTCATTTCTAGATCCAACTAATTCAATCCAAGAGTTTGATGAGAGTCTAAGCAGCAACCAAAAGGTATTTAGAACTTTACTCACTGTTACCGATAGTGCGCCCATTTCGACACCTCTGACTGTTTCATCAACCGTTAGCTCTCCTTTAACAGCCCGTGAAGAAAATCTCACCACAGGTGCCAATATTAATGAAACTGGTAATAATCAGCTAAATGGTGAAAATAGCAATGACATCCTTATAGGGGGAAGTGGTAACGATACTTTCGTTGGAGGTTTAGGTAATGATACCCTAACAGGAGGAACTGGATCTGATGTTTTTATTATTAATACCCCTGCTGAGGGAATTGATAACATAACAGATTTTTCGTCTTTAGATGACACGATTTATGTTTCTAAAATAGGGTTTGGAGGTGGACTTAGTGAGGGTATACTTCAAGCCACGCAATTTTTGATCGGTTCAGTAGCACAAGATAGCAGCGAGCACTTTATCTACAACAATAATACAGGGGGTTTATTTTTTGATGCTGATGGTACAGGCGCATCCGGTCAAATCCAAGTTGCTCAACTAGGAATTGGTCTAGCCATGACTAATAGAAATATTTTCGTGATTGCCTGATAAATAAAGACGCGATAAATCGCGTCTCTACATGAGGGTTTTGGGTTGATCTGAACTGTATTACTCTATTTTATCTGTGCAAAGCTTAATTAATGCCAAACACTGACTCGACAGTTGACTTAATCGAATCCCGCGCATCCTTCAAAGTTTGGCTAATTGGGTGTTTTGCCTGCAAAAATACCCGCGCACAATTGCGTCCCGGCATTCCCGAAATTGAACCACCTGGATGAGTCCCTGCACCAGTCAAAAATAGATTATCAATTGGCGTTTTGTAATTGGCTATTTCTGGCAAGGGACGGAAAAATATCATCTGATCTAAAGTCATGTCAACATGATAATAATTTCCTTTGTACGCACCTAATCTTTCTCCTAGTTCTGCTGGACTTTCTACCCGACGGGCGATAGTTGCATTTTTGACATTGGGTGCATAGTCTGCCAATTTATCAATCACCCGATCTGCGACTTTGTTTTTCAATTCATCCGTCCAACCAGTACCTTTTAAACCAGTACCTTCTGCACCCGCAATTTGATAAGGGGCAAAAAACTCAATCCATACAGTGTGTTTACCTGGTGGTGCTAATGTGGGGTCTAAATAACTAGGCATAACCACATACATTGATGGGTCAGCATCAGGAATTTCTCCCAAAGTGCATTTACTATGAGCCTGTTCTACATGAGCCACAGAATCAGCAATCAAGATAGAACCAACGAGATATTCATCTTTGTGAGCGTGGTGTGGAAAGCGCAGTGGTTCGTCTAAAGCTAAATCTATTTTGAGGATGGTTTCGTTGTTGTTAACGATGCGGCGTTCTAATCTTTCCCATAAATTGGGGTCGGCTGCGTTAACATCACTTTTATCTGTCATTTGTAAGAACAACCGCTTGGCATCAATATTAGAAATAACCCCGTGTTTAGCGCGATATTCTTTACCACCAGCAACCCGCACACCTACAGCTTTGCCATCATCAATTAAAACTTTTTCAACATGTTGGTCTGTGAGAATAACGCCACCTTTACTTGTGACCAAATTCACCAAAGCTTGCACAAGTGCGCCAGTTCCGCCGCGAGGTCTGGCCATCCCTGGATTATGACGCATTGCCATCATAATTGCACCAATGGCAAGGGTTTTTTGTGATGGCGGCGCACCAAGTTCTGCTGATAGTCTGGCTAGTGGTGCTTTTAGAAATTCTTCATCAAACCACTCGTTAAGTAAATCTTCAGCACTGGTTAACATCGTGCGAATGAAATCCAGCGTTTTGTTAGGGGAACCAATAACTGAAACTAAATCTTTTATTTTGGTGATGTCGTAGTTACCAAGGATGTCTATAACTGATTTTGGCGGTGCATTAAACATAGGAATCATTGCACCTAGCGCTCGCTGCCAAAAATCTACAAATTCTGCATATTTTTTGGCATCACGTTCATTGTAACGGGCGATTTCTGCACAAGTCTTTTCTACCGACTTATGTCCTAAAAAATACTTACCATCAGGATGAGGACAGAAAACAACTGGATCGCACTCCAAATAATGCAAGCCGTATTTTTCCAGTTCTAATTCTTCAACAACTGGCCCTAAGTGAATAAATTCATGGTCAATAGCACACAAATTGAATTTAAATCCAGGAGCTTCTTGGGGTAAGCATTCTTCAGTTGTAGCTGCGCCACCTGGTACAGAACGCTTTTCTAGTAACAGAACGCTATAACCAGCTTTTAGCAAATAAGCTGCACAAACTAGCCCATTATGTCCAGCACCGATTAGGACAACATCATACTCTTGCATAGTTGGAATTTAGAAATAATCAGTAACTTTCCAAAGTTTAGAAAAATTTTATTACATTGACATCATCCTTCGGTAACAAAAATTATCTTTAAATAGTGTCAATCCTACTAAGGAGAGATTAAAGTTGATAATGAGGGTATTTGTTTTACCTGAGCTTCTAACATAAGTATTAAAGTACCTTTTTGTACTTCTATATCTTTGATAGAAAACGATATATCCTCCCATTTAAAAGATGGTATATTCATCAGTTCTTTAGCTTTCTGCATGAATGCTGTAATTAATTCTATGGACATCCCCTCTCCCTCAGTGCAGTTAAAACCCTCTAGCATAGCGGGTTGTGAATTAGTGCGTGGACGAGCGATCGCAGTGTAAGCTAAAGGGCGAGTATTTCCCATTTCCTTTAACAGCACCTTTCCCCTAGATTCTATTTTGCCATTACCAGGTAATAATACCTGAATTTCTTCTGGCTCAAAACTGACAATTTCCCCATCTACATTCAACTCAAAGTTTTGCATCTGGCTACGAACAAACTCTGAGGTCAAGGCGCGGTTAATATCTACTTCTGTGAGTAGAACCCGAATGATCGTATTTACTGGCTCATTAAGTTCTATTTGACCAAAAAGAGCGCTAAAGGGATTGATGGCTATACTATCTGTTTGCAGTCTTATTTCCTGTATGCGGATGTCTTCTTTAATGACTAATCCTTGACCTGCAACTGAAACTCCATCCGACTGTCCCTGAAGTATTTTTAACAGATCGGTTTTTACATCTATTTCTATTTGTTCTACTTCATCTAGCTGATTGGATATTTGTTTTTCAGCTTCTTGGGATAGAAATTGTTCTTCTAACCGATGCTCATCAGGCATGAATTATTAATTCTCCTAAATGTCCTCTTACTCGTAACTGTAAAGGCTAATTCTGGAGAGTAAATCTATATTGGGGTATAGGTAATTTGTGATTTGATTTATAAATAGGGCTGCGATATTGAAGCAGCGATCGCAATTGTTCTCTCCTCTATCTCCTTCTCATGCAGAGTATGGGAATGCCCCTCGTTGAGGCTCTGCCTCCGGTCTGGCATTGAGTCTCTGACTCAATGAATGCATTCCCAGTGGGAGACTGGGAACGAGGAAAAACGAGGAAAAATTTGCTGTTGCGCTTGGGGGTTGCTGACAATCACCAAAGGAGGTAGATTGTTGTCTAATCTGAGAGTAAAAATCTCGCCATAGCTTTTGGCACAAGCCTCCATAAATGACATCGGATTAACAATCCAGTGCAGCATCTGTACAACTGCTGGAGTTTGCGGCCCATTTGGGAATTTCATAAATTTTTTTCCTACTTAATATTTTTTTTCTACTTCAACTAATTGAAATCTTGGTTGCGTGACCATTTAAAGTACTTATTCTAACGTTGCAAAAAAGCAATAAACTGTTACAACCTCGAAGATGTAAAATTTTGGTTAAATTCAACGTGCATCTACAGTTTCACCTCATCGTCAAAAGGTACTCAGCATGACTGCAATCTCCGCAAAGGCATCTTCAGCGCTTCCCAATTTTTCGGAAGGGATTCAATATTTTGGTGAAGCTTTACCAGATTTTGAAACTTATGGTGCAACACCTGCTATTGAGTCGGGCAAAATCGCGATCGCATCTCCCACAGATAAAGCAGCTGTATATCAAACTTTACTGGCTGCCGATGCCTTACGCTACCTGACTTTGCAAGTTACCGCTAGCAAAGCTTCTGGGCATCCCGGCGGATTCGCCAGTCAAGCAGAAGCTTACGCATCTCTTGTCATGCTGGGATACAAGAACATTATTACTGAAGTGGGACACCATGCCCCCGGATTTTATAGTGCCATGTTCTTGGATCGTTCGCTAGAGGACATGGAAATTTTTACAGTCCAACAATTGCGCGATCGCTTCCGAGAAAAGCACGGATTATTAGGACACCTTTCCGGTTTCATTCCCGGTATTCTTGCACCTGCGGGGCCTTTGGGACAAGGGCAACACTTTGCAATGGCGGCTGCACTGTTGCACAAAGATAAGTTGTTCCCCTTTACAGTTGGGGATGGTGGATTGGGTGAGCCTTATATTGTAAGTGCGATCGCACATTTTCATACTGCTTTTCCTGCTGTCACCAACTTCTTGCCGGTGTTGGTGTGGAACGGTTACAGCCAAGAACATCACAGCATGGTTTCTCTCAAAACCAATGAACAGATGCAAGCATATTGGCAAGGTAACGGTTTTGATGAAGTGGTGTTAGTGGATGCCAAAGATTTTGACGATCGAGATCAACCAGGGGATTACGTTGATAGTACCGCCTTTTCCTTTGAGAAACGCCTAGCATTCACTCAAGCAGTACTTTCCGGTGTGGATAAAGCAGCGCGATCGGCATTGGGTGGTAAACTTACCGTCTTCATTATTAAACAACTTAAAGGTGCAGGAGTCCACGCGCGGGGAGCAAAATCTCACAACCTTTATCCTAAAGATACGCTAGATGCGCCGCATATTATCAGTGCATTGCAAACCCGTGCTTTATCTGCGGAAGCTTGGCAATTAGTCAGAACAAATGCCGAACGCGCCGGTGGTGGCCCAGCAGCAAAAACTGTGGTGACAGAATTTGAATTTCCATTACCAGAATTAGGCGAATTACCTTTAGAAGAATATGCAGTTGGAGGTGAAGCCAAAGTTTCCACAACCGCAATGGGACGATTGGTAGGAATAGTTGGAAATAAAGATCGAAATTTCCTCGTCACCAACGCCGATGGTAATGAAGCATCGGGAATTGCCAACATCAACCAAGCATTAAAGATTATCCATCCCACAACCGACGACTTATATAATCAAGCGCCAAACGGACAAGTTTATGAACCATTGAGTGAAGATGCTTGTGCCGGTTTAGCTGCGGGTTTAGCGTTAATGGGTGCGAGAACTTTGTGGTGTTCTTACGAATCTTTTGCCATCAACGGATTACCAATTTGGCAAACTGTAACCCAATCAATGGCAGAATTGCGCCGTCAAACTCCTTCGACTATTACTTTATTCACAGCAGGTGCATTAGAGCAAGGGCGTAACGGTTGGACTCACCAACGTCCAGAAATTGAAGCTTACTTTGCTTCGTTGATGCGAAATGGAAATGTTTTTCCATTATTTCCCCCCGATGCTAATAGTATTCAAGCTTGTTATGACTGGGCATTGAAAACTAAGAATAAGGGAATTGTAATTACAGCAAGTAAATCGCCGTTACCAATTCGCACAACTTTAGAAGAAACTCGTCAAGGGTTACGCGATGGTGCAGTGTTATTACATGAAATTGCTGGTGATAAACAAGTTGTATTTGCTGTAATTGGCGATATGACATTAATACCAGTATTTGAAGCTGCGGCTTTCTTAGAAACTGAAGGTATTGGTGCGAAGATAGTTTCTGTGATCAATCCTCGGCAATTGTATCGTAGCCATGATACTGCATGGGATACCTGTTCTGAACCCGAAGGCGGTTTCCTAGATGATGCGAAATTTGCCGAATTATTTGATGGTGATGCGCTAATTGCGGTGACAGGTGGTGCTGCGGGGATGCTAGAACCGATTCTGTTGCGGAGTACGGCCAAGCGCGACACCTTTGCATGGAAGCGTGGGGAGACTACAGCCAGTGCTGGTGAGTTGATGGCGTTTAATGGATTGACAGCTGAAGCGTTGACGAAACGTGCGATCGCATTAGTGCATTAAGGCTGCGTAGGCGTAGCCAGCCGTAGGCATCGTCTTTTATTTTATCGCAAATATACGTATGGGAATGCTGAAAAATTGCGTTTAATGCGTATATTTGCGTTTTTTTATGAGAACTTCTAAGGCATTGAGATTAGTTTATAAATAAATGTGGTTAGATTTGCTGAAATTCTTTAACATTAACAGGTTTTTAAGTCACAAAAGCTGCTTTTTAAGTCGCAAAAGCTACTTTTTAAGTCACAAAAGCTACTTTTCAAGTCGCAAAAGCTGCTTTTTAAGTCACAAAAGCTACTTTTCAAGTCACAAAAGCTACTTTTCGAGTCGCAAAAGCTGCTTTTCAAGTCACAAAAGCTAGTTTACGAGTTCAAAACTTGATTCACAAGCCAGGATGAAACCGATATTTTTATGGAAAACATGGCGTTTAATGGATTCACTGTGGAAGCTTGACGAAAAGTGCGATCGCATTAGTGCATTAAGAATTTTCAAACCGCAGAACGCAGTTAAACGCGGAGACTTTGGCGTTTAATTGCGTAGATTTGCGGTTTTTATTTTGTAGCTTTTGATGTTTCTATAAAATATAATTCAAAATATATATTTTTTATTTATTCATGGGTGTCTCATTTTGCTAGAGAAAATCAAAATATCTGAATTACCATCAGTTTATTTATTGGACAAAGATCGTCTTCCTAATTGTGCAGCTATTTACTTTGTATTTGACAGTAAAGGTCAAATCATTTATATAGGTAGAACTATTAATTTAGTTGAAAGATGGAAAGCACATCATAGATTTAATCAGCTAAAAAGATTTAATCGGAAAAATACTCTTAGTATTAGTTGGTTGATTTGTAGTAGTGATATAGAAAATTTATCAAATCTCGAAAATGAGTTTATCAAGTTATACAAACCACCCCTTAATTGGTCTAAAGTAGTAGTACCCATTAGAAAAATAACTCCAGCCGAAACTGCTTTGCAGCAAAGTCTTCAGCAGCTAGCCAAGTTCAATGTTATGATAGTTGGTTTTGATCCGATATCAGATGGACAACCACCAACCATATATTTAGTATATCCTGTTTATGGGATGAAAGGATTATCTGGAAGTATTAGAACTGCATTAAAAAACATTAATAAAAAGGCTAGTTCATTAAAGTGGAGAGAATATAAAACTTATCCTAAATCTTACGGTAGATTCGGTTTATGGGAGACTGAATACAACGGTTTAAGAATAGATTTATCTCCATTTGATAGTCTAGTTTACTTCATGGAACATTCAAACCGTCAGACTCTAGCTGGAATAGAAATTATGGCATTTAGTAGGGAACAGCTAGAATTAATTTTAGATAAAAAAGAAGAAACCGACGAGAATACATCAGGTTTAGAAGCATTAGAAGATGATCCTATTCCAGTAGAAAATATTTATAAAAATCAACCTTTAAATGGTAGTTATAAAAATAAAGTTGAAGTTGAACCTTGGGAGGAATTAGAACCAATGTCTGAAGGTGAAGTTAGAGTAATGACTCGTCAGTTTGTTTATGTGGATGATATAGAAATAGAAGTATGTACTAACGACAATGGAAAGCATTTTGTTAGACATAATGTTTACTGGTGGATAATGCACAATCATAAAAATCCTAATCGTCAGTATGATTGTATAATAGAAAATACCAAAAATTCAGTTGATAGACTACCTACTATCAGATGGTCTGGTTATAAATTTAGATTTGAGATGATTAGGTTTAGTGAAGATGATGTAGAAGTTGAGAGTATACTATTTCCACTAGCTATGTTTGAAGACCTCATGAAAGACAAGTCAAGGTTTAATAGTCAAGCTCTAGAACGAATTTTAAAGGGTGAGTATAAATCAACTGACTATGATAGAGGAAGTGTAAAACTATTTATATGGCTACAATCTAATTTTATATCTTCGCTGCTTCAAACCAATAACAGTTAAACAAATACAGCCATTACAGGAATCAGTTGGTTTTTATTCCATAGACAAATCACTTGCTGCTTCCACACAACCAATGTATTTTTGAGCCAGAGTCAAAGCCGAAACCCGTGAATTTTTATCTTGAGAAGATAACTCTTGCTTTTGCATTTTCACAAGTAAAAATTCTACAAAATCTAACGCCTCTTGTTGCTTATCAGGAGGTAATATTCTTACCTTGTCTATAATAATTTCTTCAATGCTTATTTTCTCTAGCCTTTCGCATCAACTAAATATATTTTAAACTTTAAAGTATTATTTTGCTGTATGCCTTTAGCTGCGACTTCAATCATTAGGCACTTGAGAGGATAAATTTAGGAAGTATACATCGCACTGTTTACATTAATTTATCAAGCGCGATCGCGCAATTTCTCTTCTACCAATGGGACGCACTTGTATACTGTGAAGTGAAACAATTGCCACAGTCTCGCCATCCAATGTGACAAATTCAACCTCATATCCCTTGCCACCCTGATGTACTAAAACAACTGTACCTATATCACCCTCTTCTAAACTATATTCTGGGATATTACTAGTCAGAATAACTCTATCAAGTTCTTGAATCATTCTTCTCTCCGTTTCAGTGGGTATGAAGTAACAAACTTAGGAATAGTTTCCTCTATTTCAATAAACCAAGCCGAACGAATCAAAGGGTTTCTACCATCCGGTGAAAGCAGTGTACCTTCTACAGCATATCGAGTTCCAAATGGTGAATCTTCAATTTTTGTAACATCGTTATCAGCAACATGATTTAGTAATGCTTTAGCAAGAGTTTCCCAATCCTCTACTGAAAAACCAAACGCAGTAAAAAATTTTTCCTTGCTGCTTCCATCGGGGTGAGTTAGCGACAACAGATACTCAGTAATTTTTCGCCGTGGCACAACTGCTAGTTCGTAATTCGGCAGTTTCAACCCGCCTCTCCTACATTCTTATTTTCTCTAGCGTCTCGCATAAACTAAATATATTTTAAACTTTAAAGTATTATTTGACTGTATGTCTTTAGCCACGACTTCAATCGTTCGGCACTAAAGAGGATAAATTTAGGACGTATACATCGCACTATTCACATTAATTTATCAGGCGCGATCGCGTCACCTCAGCCAAGTTTAAAATTAGTTTATAATAGGATCATCCCGAAAAATTTCCTCAATTTAGAAGTTAATTATGCTTATAAAATTTGAAGAGATATATAAAGATATTGATACTTTACCAGAAGAAGCTCAAATATTGCTACTAGATTTTATTCAGTTACTCAAAAAGCGTTATCCTCAACCAGAATCAGAAAATCATAGTCAAGAAAAAAGTCTCTATGAAAAGTTTGATGAAATTGGATTAATTGGTTGTTGTTCTGTTGACGAAAATTTATCAACAACCTATAAAGAAGTTTTATCTAATACATTAGACAATAAATATGATCGTAGTTGATACAGGATTTTGGTTAGCTCTTATTGATAAAAAAGATACTCACCACGAAAGAGCAAAACAAGCTTTAAAACAATATAACGAACCTTTAATTACAACATGGTCTGTTGTTACAGAAACTTGTTATCTTTTGCTAACTCGCAAGGGAGTTGACGCTGAAATTATTTTTCTAAATAGTCTGCAACAAGAATTATTTACGATTTTTAATTTAGAACTTCAGCATACTGCTCGAATTATTGAATTAATGAAAAAATATGCTGATCTTCCAATGGATTTGGCTGATGCTTCCCTAGTAATTTTAGCAGAGCATTTAGGGCATGGACGCATTTTCTCAGTAGATCAGCGTGACTTTAATACCTATCGTTGGAAGCAAAGTTATCCTTTTGAAAAGCTTCTATGTTGCAGAAAATTACACTTTAGTAACAAACAATACTCGTCACTACAGCCGCATTTCTAATTTGCAGTTGGAAAACTGGATTTAACCTAAAAATATTAAGTATTTTAAACTTTTGATTTAATTGCTTGCTGTGATGCTTGTAAAGTCTGAGGCAAACTCCAGTCGGGACGCAAGCTAGCGGCGTTGCGTAAATAAATATGATGAATTGAGGCGGAGGCTGGCAGATAAGCATGGATTAAAAAGCGAATGCAGCGCTGTAAGCTGCCTTCGACGTGCATTTGCTGTACATCCAACATGGCCACATTATCCCAACCAGGACGTGCTCTTGCGATCGCAGCTGGAAAAACTGCATCCAAATCGCGTGTCACAGAAAAAGTCACACTAATAATGTCCTTTAGCTGGAATTGATTCCGGTTTTCCAGTTCATTTAGTAGTTCTGTAACTACCTCTTGGATTGTCTCAACAGTATTTTCTGAAGCGGTTGTTGCTCCGCGAATAGCCCGCATTTGCCAGTCCACGCCAAAATCCTCCTTAAAACACAAAAGTAAGGAATTAGGAGTTGAGAATGAGAAGTTAAGATTTTTAACTCATAACTCCTCACTCATAAACGCCAGTTGCTCCACTTGGGGAAACCCCAAGACCGCACTGGCTCCTCCTAACTCATATTTAGGGTCGATATAACCACAGAGGTAAACCACTAGTAGACATTTCAAATTCGAGCCAATCAATACCAGCCCCAATTCCTGATGAAAATTGACGACTCCCTGGTATAAAACGACTCAATAAGGGTTTACGTTCTTCTAGGGTATAGCAGAGAGTTTTTTCTGGATCGAGACCAACCAGTTCTGCTGTCCAACGACGGGCATCTTCTTCTGTGCCCAGGCGGTCTACAACACCCAAAGCTAGGGCTTGCTGTCCAGTAAAAATCCGACCATCGGCGAAACTTTTCACAGCTTCTACCGTTAAAGAACGGCCATCAGCTACCGTTTCGACAAACTGCTGATAACTTGTGTCAATCAACTCTTGCAGGATGTGTTCTTCTGGTTCGGTCAGTTGCCGATCGAAAGCCAAAATGTCTTTGTAAGGGCCTGACTTAATTACCTGGAAGGAAACACCGATTTTTTCTAGCAAGCGTTCCAAGTTATTCCCACGCAGAATCACACCAATACTACCCGTAATCGTACCTGGGTTAGCAACGATGTGTTCGGCTCCCACGCCGATGTAGACTCCTCCAGAAGCCGAAATATTGCCAAAGCTAGCGACGATTTTGATTTTTTCGCGCAAACGCTTCAGGGCACTGTAGATTTCTTGAGAATCTCCGACTGTACCGCCAGGACTATCGATACGTAACAATAATGCCGGAAACTTTTTTTCTTCTACAGTTTTCAGCGCTTCTAGGACGCGTTTGCGAGTAGCACTGGCGATCGCACCAGTAATTTCAATCCGCGCAATTTGTTTTCTAAACTTGGGCTTAAACGGCCAAACCATGAGCTGTCAACATACCTCGTAATAAATTCAATATAAGATCCCCGACGGTCAGACGACCTGCTTTCCTCTGTTAAGAAACATGAGTAGGCATTGCGATCGTCAGAATTTTAAGGAAATTTTTATATTTTTCAGTGAGTTTTATTTGATATTCTCGGTTAATACTAATCAAATCCTCAAAGATAACAGCTAGCATAAAATGCCAAACTCTAGTTTAGCGTTAACCTGATGATTTAGAAAGACTATTTTAGCTATTTTGCAAAATTAAAAGCTCTCAATGCCTTGTTGTTCTGGCTTTTTGAATGTTTGAGGACTGGTTTTACTAAGGTCGCACACGTTTACTAGTTGTCAGTAATTAATAACTAATAACTAATGAATATATAAATATTTAATCAATTACTTCGACACTCAATTTAATTAATACAAATTCATTCAGCAACACTAATCTCTATTTAGGTTAAGACTAGTACCGCAAGGCGGAAGTCAAAAGTTAACACTGAGCGACTTGCCTTGACTTGTGCGGAAAGGAGTCGAAGTGTCAAAAGTCAAAAGTGTTATGGAATAAGCTCTTTAAAGATTTTAAATGGTTGCTCTATTTCCGCTGTGTTGTACTAATAGTACTTTCACTCTGGGAAATATCACTTTTTCCTGTCTTCTACAGCCCAATAATTTCCTGATGAAGCGATTCCACTACTCAAGAACCTATACGTAATATTTGATACCGATAATATGCGAACATATCAAACAGTGCGCCAACGAAACTAAAGGTCAAGCTAATTACAAATAATCCGCGTAGGGGAGTTCCACTGCCGAAGGTGGCGAGAAAATGCATAATCTGAGTTGCGATCGCCTCGGTTAAGTTTTGTAAGCCAGGGATGTTACCGATGAGGGATAGAAAAAGGAATCCGCCGCCAACGAGGAACATGGGAACGACAAAACTAAAAATGATTGTAAGTAGTAGGGAGCGGAGAAAGTTAGTAAAAATAGCCATTTAAGACAAACTCCGTGAGTAGAGGTGACAAAAGCAAGATAGCGGTTTGTCATTTTCTACAATACGAGCGATCGCCCCAGAGCAGCGAATCTGTCAAAAATCTTAAGTTTTCATTAAAATAAACAGATAGCAGTTACAGCCTATGCTCGGAATATATAAAGAAACTTTAAATCTACAAAAGCCTTGCACAATAGAGATTATAGCCAAGTCTACTACTTATTTATTGCTTTGCAGCACGTTTAAGAATAGCTTTATTTTCTGAGAACATCTTTAATTTAAGTTAATATTCGGCCTTCTTTGGGGAGTGGGGAGATGAGAGCAGAGGGGCAGAGGAGCAGGGGAGCAGGGGGGAATTATTGAACAAGTCTCTCCCTTGTCTCCCCGTCTACCTTGTCTCTTCTTAATGCCCAATGCCCAATTCCCCATTCCCCATTCCCCATTCCCATGACTTCCGCTATTCTTAAGGCAGTTACCCAGTTAGCTACAGAACATTGAACCAGACTACATCCAAATCCAGTTTAGGGGAATGGAGTCAGCGTTTGCTGGCAGCGATTTTTCTGGGTGGGCAAGTACTAGTTCACCTATTGAGAGGCAAAATCCATCGGCGTAACACCTTAGAACAAATGGCAGCAGTTGGGCCAGATTCCTTATTTATTGCCCTATTGACGGCTATTTTCGTTGGTGCGGTGTTTACCATTCAGGTGGCGCGGGAATTTATCAACTTTGGCGCCGGAAACATTATCGGCGGAGTGCTTTCTATAGCGTTGACACGAGAACTCTCTCCTGTGTTGACAGCAGTGGTTTTGGCGGGACGAGTCGGTTCTGCCTTTGCAGCAGAAATCGGTACCATGCGAGTCTCAGAGCAAATCGATGCTATGTTGATGTTAAAAACAGACCCAATAGATTATCTAGTTATTCCCCGCGTTATTGCTTGCTGTTTAATGTTACCAATTTTAACCCTCCTATCTTTGATAACGGGGATGTTCGGAGGATTCATCATTGCGACAAATGTCTACAACCTATCTGATACAGTATTTCTAGACTCAGCCCGTAACTTTCTTGGTATCTGGGATATTTTAAGCGCCATGATTAAGGCGTGTTGTTTTGGCATTTTAATCGCTGTAATTGGTTGCAGTTGGGGGTTGACGACAACAGGAGGTGCTAAAGGTGTAGGACAGTCAACTACAACTGCTGTTGTGACTGCCTTGCTGATTATATTTGTGAGCAACTTCTTTCTTTCTTGGTTAATGTTTCAGGGGACTGGTAGTGCATTCATAGGGCTATAGAAGTTATGAGTTATGAGTTATGAGTTAAAACTCCTCACTCCTAATTCTTAACTTCTAACTCCTGACTCCTAAAATAGGAGAGATGCCTACTAAACAAAGCAGGATTTAAGACTGTGACCAGTTCATTTGCTTCTAACTCCACATCAACTGTGGAACTCAAGCCTAGTTACAATATACCCATCGTGTTGGTGATTGCCGCGATTCCACTACTGTTGGTACAACCTTGGGTAGGCTCAGTTTTCACGCTGTTTGGTTTGTTTCTCATGTTTCAGGCGTTAACGTTGCGTTTGCAATTTACCGTTACCGACTTAGATATTTACAGAGGCGAAAAATTGATTCGGCGCTTTCCCTACCAGGAATGGCAAAACTGGCGGATATTTTGGAATAGAGTCCCCATTTTGTTTTACTTTAAAGAAATTAAAAGTATTCACTTTTTGCCGATTTTATTTGACCCTAACACCTTGAAAACTTGCTTAGAACAACGTTGTCCGCGTATTTAGTGCTGAGTGCCATCTGTGCTGAGTCGTTTTGATATAGACTCAGAACTCAGCACTCATGCTCAGGACTTTTATGGCAGGTCAATTGTAATATTTCTGAAAGCTATTTATTCGCATCATAGGAATTACACTATTGTTTATGAACCCAGAGGCATCTCAAACCCCAGAACCAATTGATGAGCGGTTGGCAGAGAAACTAGAAGAGAACAATGCAGTTGAACATCCAGTAAATCCATCAGTTGAGTCAGTGGTAGATACAAAAGCCATTAGCTCATCAGAGGACTACACAAATTTTGAGCCACTCATTTCCAATGCAGAAGTGGTAGATTCTACAGTAGAGCTAACAGAAAATTCAAATGGCGAGTTTGTAGCACAGTTAGAAGCGGAAAATGTCGCGCTGGGGTCGGAAATAGGAACGGTAAATAATTCATTATATGCAGAAGCAGAGCAGCGAGTGGCAGAGTTGCAAAGCGCTGAAGCATCTCTTAAGGAAGAAATAGCCAAGCTGCAAGCTTCTTATGAAAACCTGCAAGCACAGGTGAGTGAAACTCAAACCTCACTGGGACGAATTGTACAAGAGTCACTTTTGCAGTTGGAACAACGCAAGCAAACTCTGCAAATTTCTGTCGAACAACTAGAACGCCGTCAAGAACGTATCCGCAACGAGATGCGAACCACTTTTGCTGGTACATCCCAAGACTTGGCAATTCGGGTGCAGGGTTTTAAAGACTATCTCACGGGTAGTTTACAAGATTTGGCTGTTGCCGCTGAACAGTTGCAACTGACCCCAACTGTGGTAGAACGAGAAAAACCAGCTGTAAAAGAGGCTAAACCAGTTGAATCCCAGCCTGGAATACCCCAATTTGCCCAACAGCAGTTTCAAGATACTACCAAGCAAATTCGCCGCCTAATTGACCAATACCGCAATAAACCAGATTACTACGGCCCACCCTGGCAACTACGCCGTACCTTTGAACCAATCCACGCTGAACGAATCTCTAACTGGTTTTTTACCCAAGGAGGAAGGGGTGGTTTGCGGACAATGGGTAGCCGCTTACAAAATATTCTGATTGCCTCAGCTGCAATTTCGATATTACACAAGCTTTATGGCGATCGCGTCCGTACTTTAGTCTTAGCTAATACACCGGAGCGATTAGGCGAATGGCGGCGTGGCTTGCAAGATTGTCTAGGAATCGGTCGCCCAGATTTCGGCCCAGACCGGGGTGTGGTATTATTTGAGGCATCTGACGCTCTCGCTCAAAAAGCAGACCGATTGACGAAAGCCAATCAATTGCCTTTGATTATTATTGACGATTCAGAAGAACAAATTAGTCTGTCACTGCTGCAATTTCCCCTGTGGTTAGTCTTTGCTCCTGACCCCAAAATAGTGAGAAACTATGATGATGACTTTTAAATAAGTCATTGGTCATTGGTCAAGAGGTATTACTCTTGACTTTTTTAAATTTTGAATTTTGAATTTTATTATGGCTATTTGGTTAACTCTGTGCGGAGCAATTGTGGTCATAGCCTACCTGCTAGGTTCTTTTCCCACTGGCTACATTGCTGTGAAACAGTTAAAAGGTATTGATATTAGGGCAGTTGGTTCCGGTTCCACTGGCGCAACTAATGTACTAAGAACCTTGGGCAAAGGGCCAGGAGCATTGGTTTTAGTACTTGATTCCTTAAAGGGAGTATTAGCGATCGCTCTAGTTTATTGGTTATTCAACTTTGAACCAATTAAAAATTATATCCCTACAACGGTAGATGCACAACTGTGGCAACCGTGGCTGGTAACAATATCTGGGTTAGCTGCCATCCTGGGACATAGTAAATCAATTTTTTTAGGTTTTACTGGTGGTAAATCCGTTGCTATCAGTTTGGGGATTTTGTTGGCAATGAGTTGGCAGGTAGGTTTAGCAACAGCGGGTGTATTTGCCGCCGTTGTGGCGATATCGCGGATTGTCTCTTTGAGTTCAATTGCAGGTGCGATCGCAGTTCCCATTTTCATGGTAATTTTGCATCAACCCTTACCCTATATTCTGTTTGGGATTGCCGGTGGATTGTATGTGATTTTGCGCCATCGCACTAATATTGAACGACTGTTTGCGGGAACGGAGCCGAAAATTGGGCAACCTGTAGCGACAGAACCCGAACAAACTGCATGAATAGGTAATCGGGAGCCAAACTCAAAACTCTTCTCTCAGAAGAGGAGAGCTTCTTCGAGTATTAATGTTTTAGGCTTACGAACGAACATTGCCTTTAATTAAACGGTGGAAAAGACGGCAAGGCCACAAAAAAGCTCCACAAATACTGACTGAGGCGATGGCGGCCACAACTCGCCAACTTGAACTAGACCCAGTGTTAGACTCTGAAGGATAAGCTTGTGTGTTTTTAGCTAATTCTGGCATTGAATGAGATAGCTGACTGGCTGTACTCACCCCTTCAATCGCTGCTCCAATTAGATAAGCTACTAGGGCAATTACTAGCCAGTTATTCATAATATTCCACTGTTTAAACTCTGAGCGTATGCTTGGCAGCGAGCAATAATTTTATTTTTCGGACTAATGATTGCCGCTTTGCTCTCAAGATAATCGGCCTTCAGCCGTATCGCGAATTAGGGGCAGTTTAGATTTTATATAAGTATTAAGGGTGCTATCTGCCTGGGCATCAAGCCCCTGCTTCGCTTTTAACTGCTGGAGAAGCAATTGCACTAAAGCAGCATCGTCAAACTGGAGCAGAGTGTTGACCTGGGTAGACTCGATTACAGCCCAAAGCTGTTGCATCATTTTCGCTGTCACCATGAGTCTGTAACCTCTTAAGCTTTTCTTTATATTTACACGGATTTAGAAATTGTGGTTAGTTTTTATCTGAAGATTTATAAAGATATAGGCGTAAAAATGCCTGAGTCAGTTAAATCAGTTGAGTTATAGCGTTTTATCAATTGATTGAACTAGAGGACTAGCCCACAGCTTATCTTAACCGTGCTATGTAATGAAAGAAAACTACCCAAAGACTTAAATCCTCCCTAACCGTTTTTTATAGTGAGAGAATTATAGCAAGGCTTGCGATCGGCCACAATGCAGACATACGTAGGCATCAACGCTTTTTGTCGAGGGGAAACTTCTGTGGTTATTGGGTAATTTTGCTAGAACTTTATTGTAAAACTTTCGCACAAGCTCCTTCCTGACCAGAAGGATCGGGAAAAATTGCTAAGGTGTGATATTCAGGATTATCTGTTTTATATATCACTCGAAAAGTATACAACTTGTTTTTACCTTGCGCTTCGGTAACAACTGTTAAAAGTGTATTGCTAGTGGGAGGAAGTCCAGGAATGTCCAGTTTTTGAATTCGTCTGAGTTGAATTACATTTGCTGAGGAGTTTTTACAATCTCCTGAACTACTATTAGCTTCTTGACCAAACTGCATACATACTGGCCCATCAAAATCCATAGTTACCTGTGATGGGTCATTTAACCAAACTTTTTTAATTATTTCTCCAGCCGGAATAAAACTTAAGTTTGTTCCTTGTTGATACCAGATATCAACCGTCGGTACTAGTCCCCCTAAACCTTGTGCTTGACAGGAAAAGATGGAACGCAGAACGGCGTTATTAGCTACGGCGCGACCTACCAACCAGAACATAGCAACCGAGAAAATTAAGGAAGCTATAGGTAGGAAATAAGAACGTTTTAGATTATTTCCTGACAATTTGATATTCTTTTTCATGGTTGCAAATATCTAAAATTGGTATAAATATTACCCCTTAAAACTGAGTTGCTTGATTAACATATATTTCAATATTTGTGCCTGCTGGCAAAAACCAAACACCACCTTGTTGAGACATTTGGGCGATCGCCTGTTGATTACGTTGGGCAATTTGGGGTACTACAGAGTTCATACCACCTTCTGCAACCCCAGCTAAAAGGTTGCGTTTGTTCTCAGTGATAGTAGTATAACCAAGGGGGTATCTAGTGCCGTTGGTGCCGTTGGTGCCGTTGGTGTCGTTGGTGCCGTTGTCGATAGGATTGCCGTTAGAGTCGAGGCCGCCAGTGCTATAGAAAGGCACAACTTTGGTATCAGGGCGATTTACTAACTCTGCTGCTTTAGCAATACCTCCCAAAACGAATAGTCCTGCATCCATCGAGGCTATAGACGAACTTTGACCAGGAAATTTATTTGCGATTAAAGGCTTACCTTGGGTACCGCGAAGAATAATTGAATTGCTGGGTAAGCTTCGTTCTGTGGGGTTGCCATTATTTTGCGAGATAACTTTGACTACGTTCATCTGCAAAAGACCTTGTTCAGAAAGCGAACCAATTTCAGCTAGGAATTCGGTGTTTGCAGGTAGAGCGATCGCACCATCGGTAGATTTTAGTGCTTCTTTCAATCGGATCACAAATACGTTTTTCGCTTCATCTGCATCTCCACCACCACCACCTGACTTATTACTAGTTTCTCCAAATATTGCTGTCGCCAACACAGCTTTGGCACTACTCCCAACTGCTACAGATTTCTGTCCCTGTGGTTGGGCTTGACTGACCGCAGGATTGTCCTGTTGTGGGGTTTGTTCGGGATTGGGATTTGTCGCCTCTTGCTGCGGCGGCGCATTGGTTGCAGGTTCCAAAGTAGCTATATTACTAGTAGGTTGATTGCTAGCATTAACTTGACCATAGCTACCCAATTTTGCTAACCTTGCCCACTCTTCAAATGGGCTTGGTGGAGTTGGTGGAGTTACATTAACTACTGGTTGAGTGGGGTTCACAACTGGTGGCTGGGGTGATAGCGAAGGTTGAGAAGCAGGTACTCTAATGATGCGCTCAACTGTCACTGTCCGAGGCACGTAAGCTGTTGGTGGGGGTGTTGGAATCACTTTCTGTCTAACTGACGGTTGTTGTAAGGCTACTGTCGGCGTTGATTTGGCAATTCTCAGCTGTTGTTGGGCAGCTTTCACCATCTGTGCTTGTTCAGTCAGAGCTAATTTCGTTTTGAGAGTATCTACTTGGGCTTCCATCTGTTGAGATATGGATTCATCAGTAGGCTGTTCTTGCACTGGTGGAGAAACAATATTTTTTGGCTTTTGATTGCTGCTACTCATCAATTGGGACAAAAACACACCACCCACCAAAACGATCGCTAAGGTAGCAGCCCCTACCAAGCCTAACTTGGCAAAGGGATTAGATGAGAGTGCTTGCTTAGTCTGAACTTCTTGTGGTTGAGAAAGAGGCTCTGGCGGCGTTGCAGAGTCTTCCGATCCTTCGGTGTCACTAGAAGAAGATTCTTCTTCAAAGCCGACCAACCTTGACATCCGCGATTCCCAATCTACAGATTCTACTTCTGGTTGGCGATCGTCGGTAGTTAGAGTAAATCCATTTTGGGGAGGCGTTTGGGCAGGAATTGAGTATCGGGTCATGGTAGAGCCTTGTTTGGATTTCCAGAACAATTATTATCTTTAATTTCACATATATTATAAATTTCTAATCTGGCTTCTCCAAGGCGGTAAGCTGCAAACTGCGACGGTAGTGCTGCATTTGGTAGTGAAGTTACAGGTTGATCTATTGCTCTAACTAAAATTTGTTTATTAAAGGAAACTGATTTACCTAATTTATCATAACTGTTAAAAATTAATTGATTGGCAAGTATCTCTACTTTCCATTTTCCATTACTTATTGCTTTCGGTTGAGAAACTTTTTGGATTACTAAGACATTCTCGGCTCCTCTATTAACATTTTCAAATTGGCTATCTGGATTTAAATTAGTAATTTCTGATTTAAGTTTTTCTTTAAAATCATCAGCTACCAGTTGGGAGGTAATTTCCCAGACTTGGGTTGGTGGCTGTTGTTGTGACCAAGTAAGCATTAAACTCATAGTTTCACCCACAAAGCGCCGAATAGTCTCTGGTTGCCGCTCTAAATTGGGTTGGGGGTCTACCGTTATAGAATGACCATCAACAAGTTGCACTAAACTTTGAGGTGTGAGTTGTCGACCTAACTGTTGTAACATAGACCCGTGAAATATTAGTAACAGCAAGGTAAATAGGTGTAAACCAAACGTTCCTACTGCCAAAAGGGGTAAGGGACTATTTTTCTTATTTTCTGGTTTGAGTAATTGCATTAATAATTGATCGTATAAATTGAACTATCTTTAACATAAAAAAGCGATTATCTGATAAAACTATCAGATGTTTGTCCAGTTCCGCATGGTTTTGATTTATCTTCGTTCGGGTTGTAGTCATTTAGCAAACATAAGTTACGAATTTCATAAATTTCTAGTCTATCTGCGCGGACACTATAAATTGCTTTTTGCAGGTCGGTGCTATTGCTGGCTTGGGGATTAGCGAAATAATCTGCTGCACGTACCAGGAAATCTTTATTAAAAGGAGTTATAAGTCTTGCACCACCAACTCGATTTTTTTGAATTAAGTCGGCTACCATACCCACTTGCCACTTCCCTGGTGCAATTTGTTTTGGCGGATAAACTCTCTTAATTACTAGTTGTGAAGTCATCGCTTGGTTGGGATTTTCCGAGAAAACTTCTGGCGGTGTCATTTCTGCAACTGTGCTTAAGAAACCTTTACGAAAGTCTTCTGATAAGGCAAAACTAGCTACCCAACTGCTGGTACTAATTTTTTGGCTACCACCTTGAGGTGTGTTAATAAGTATTCCTAAATCTGATTTGGGGCTTGCGACTTCTTCAATAGTCTGTGGTGGTAAGGTTCCAGACCAGCTAAACATTGATATCATCGTTTTGCTAATAAATTGGCGAATTGCTTCTGGTTCTCTTGCTAAATCATCAATATTAGCTACCGGTTTGCCATTGATTAATTGTACAAAGTTGGGAGGTTTTCTCAAACTGAGTTGGCGAATATTTAGCCCTTGTAATAAGAATAAAAATAAAACTAATATATGTAAACTGAAGGTTGCGATCGCAAAAAATGTCAAAACACTTCCCGTTCTTTGTCTTTTTTCTAGTAAACGCACCATTTCCTCACCTCTTCCTGCAAAAACTTCAGCTATTATATATGATGTTTTGCACATACTTACTAGTTACAGGTGTTGTAACTAGTTTATTAATGTTTAATTTTTAATTTTTAATTTTCTATATCCTCTCCTTTACTAAAGAAGCCGTACTGCTGATAGCGCTGAAAACTGCAAAACCACCAGCAGCAGCTACAAGTAAAGATAAAATTGGTGCTAAAATTCCCAGAAAAATTATGAACCACATTAAATCTGGATCGACATTAGCATTTTGACCTGGGCCATTGACAATCACTGCGGCAGTTAGCACAGCGATAATATTGAATGAAATTTTGGCGATTCCAATAGATAAAAATCCAGTCAGCCATGCAAAAATCGGTTTACCAGCTACAGGTAGCAAAGATCCACCTACTGCTATTGGCCCTAAAGCTGCTATTAACAACATAGTAGCCTCTATCAAATTCTGGAAGGCATATTGTAAGGAAACTAAAAAGTTTTTGATGCTCGTTTGGACTGTAGAACCTAACAGAGAATTAAAAGAGGTTTCTGATACAATGCCAGTGCCATATCTAATATTATCTACTTTTGTTTGTAGTCTATTTATCCAGCTTTTATTTCCATAAGTATTTCTATATTTCTGCCAGAGAACGTTAACTTTTTCAGCAGCTTTCACAAAACATTGACTTTGTTGTTCGCCAGTAAGAGATTGACAAGGACGTAGTAAAGAACCAGCTATTTCTTCAGCAACACTCATATTCAGTGCTTGCTGATATATTTTATCCGCATCTGCTGATACCACTACTTGCTGATTCACAGTGTTTAAAAAATTCCGCACTCCCAGTGTCAGATTAGAAAGTATACTTCCATTGCCTGAATTACTTAAAAGTACTACCACAATAAAAGGCCAAATTAAAGCTGATATAGGACGGCTGTATTCGTAGGATATTAAGTCTTTGAGGAATTGTATCATAAAAAATAACAAGGTTCCTACAGCAAAAAAAATACCCAGATTTGTCAGCGCTCCATACAAATTATTACTAGTGTTATTTTGTAATAAATCCAGCCATTGTTTGTCCCAACCTTCGGCAATACTTTGGGAAGTTGCAGCACCAGTATCAAGAATCTGATCGATGCCTACTTGGGCAAAAATTAGTTTAATAGCAAGTTGCATTTTAAGTTTATCGGCTGTTTTCTTCGATTTAGTAGGATACGTTAGGAAGGTAACGCCCTCTACCAAACTTTTTTTAGATTTTTTGTTGGCTTGTCATCAGTTTAAGGATTTTAAAAGTTTTTTGGAAAGTTAAAGTTTTTTTAGCTTCAAATCCTTATTATTAACGTTTCTGCCAAACAAATCTAGTTGAGAAGTTGCTCGTAAAAGTCGCGCAGCTTCTGTAGATGTTTCTACTCTGCGAGCGCGATTAGCTTCTTCCGCTTGCTGAGAAATATTTGCTAAATTTAAATTGGAATATTGCAAAGCCTGATTTGTTTGTAATGTTTGACCAAATGTTTCAGCTACAATTTTTATTTGTTCCTGTTGAATTTTCATCATTTGCACTTGACTAACACCTAGCAATTCCGCCAACCCAGAAATAGCACTTACTGTTGGATCGGTTTTTCCAGCTACATTAATACCGCTTTTAATTTGTTGGATAAATGCATCATTGCTAGTCTCTGTTGCCTGGGCTAATGTCTCAATATCTTCTAGACTTTTCTCTGTATTTTCTAACTTCGTTTTTGTCCGAATTTGTCCATTTTTACCAAGAATACCTACCGCTACCCCACGGGTAATTATACGATTAAGTTCATTGCTAACTAAATTTCCCCGCACTGCTGAATTATTTTCAAAACGACTTGATTTAGAATCTGAATTATAAGAGTAGTTAATTGAATCATCACGAATTTTTTGCCCCGCAGCGACGGGGTTAGGTATTTTCAAATCTCCGTTAGCATTATTAATAGCAATTCGACCCTGACCTTGTTCTAAAGGGTTTAAGGTATCCTTCAAATTATATTGAAAGTAATCTTGCATATCTTTAGAATATGATTGGAAGTCAGTCCAAACCTGACCTAATCCGCCCGTCTGAATTTGTGCAATTGCTGGTAGTATTGCAAGGGATAGCAAGATGAAAGTAAAAATGGTAGTTTTTCGCATCTGTGCCTAAAAAAGGTAGACTACATTATTATAGTGAGATAAAAATTTAGCTTTTGAACCATGCTAATTTAGATTTTGGATTTTGGATAATAGAATTAGTTTTTCGGTTCAACCCCCGACGCTATTCTAAAATCTAAAATCTCTAAGCTGCAACGCAGTAATGGGTGCAGTAAATCTAAAATACGTTGGGAACTAGCTAACATTACGCTATCGGAAATCTAAAATCCAAACTTGTTTGATTCACTATTAACGACTTACATAACTCGATTAACTACTACGCAGATTCGCCACTAATTGACGTGCAAAGGCAGAAATTGCTTCATATTTATCACTGTGAAGTTGCATCATTTGGCTACGTGCAGTTTGTTCATAAGGGTTATTAGCAACTGCTGCCAATTGTTCGTAACCTGGGTAGTAACGGCAGAATGTATAAATACCGTTATCATCTAGTAGCCATTGGCTATAAACACCTTCTTTGCGGGGAAAAAAGCTTTCTGAGGCATTACGAGAAATAACTTGGCGGGGATATTTCAAGATGTCTGCAAAACTATCCACTGCAACTGGCTGAATGCGTCCAATCAACCGTGTTGTCAGGTTTTGCAATATTTTCGATGCAGCTTTAGATTTAGCAATGGTGTCAGGATCTTGTCCTGATAGGATGACTCTGATACCGGCTTTAGCACCGTTGGCACAAATTCTACCAACTAAGTCAGAAATTTGCTCGAACTCAAACAAAATTGGTGCTTCGTCGATAAAGAATATGGAAGCTGGACTACCTAATGCGCGTCGGAGTGCGGCTGAATAAGCACTCAAGGAGAGTACGGCTGCATCTTCACTATCTGATAAGTTTCTGAGAGCAAAAACTAAAAGTTGTGCATCGGTAGGAAAGCTGGATGGTGCAGAAATGGCTTGTCCGACGCGGCTAGAAAGCCAAAAGCGTAAGCGTAACTGAATTTGACTGAGGGCGTCTTCGACTCTTCCAGTTAAAGTACTTAGCTGCAAGTGTTCTGGCGAGCAGAAAAAGAGAAAATCTTTTAAAGTGGGGGTTTTTTGCCAAGCAAGAGTGCCAAATCCCCCCGCCATCGCCTGTCGATATCGTTCTTTGATGCCCTCATCTCTAAAAAAGGCTTCTAAAGCGAGGTTGAGCAGCGATCGCACGGTTTGCGATAAAATTTGACTTTCAGTGGACGATCCTAAAACCATTGTCATTAACGCTGATTCCAGGAAGGCGGTATAATCGTTAAAGCGATCGCGCTGCTGTTCTGCTTCTAGCGATCGTAAATCTGGCTGTTCAAATAAGTTATTCGATTGTTTGGAAATATCAAAATAGGCTCCATTCCTCTCCATAAACTCTGTGTAGTCAGTGAAAGTAGATGTCCCATCAGGTTTCGGGAAATCTAATGCCACAACTGGAATCCCATGCGCTAAAGCCTGGGTTAAAATCCCTGACACCAACACCGATTTACCAGCACGAGTTGTCGCAAACAAAGCTAAATTTTTGTGCTGATTAAATAAATCTAAATGTATGGGTGTTCCGCCTTCTTCAGCAATCAACTCAAAGCCTTGTTTGTCACCTTTTTTGGTTAAAACTAGAGGCATTAATCCCGGAACTTCACTTGTTAAGTATAGCTGGCGACGGTTGAAGGGTGTTGCTAATAAACCCTCCCAAACTATTGGTAGAGTTTGCAGCCAAATTTTCCAGGCATATTCAGTTTCCCTAATTACTCTGGCTGGACGTTGAAAACAGTTTTCAATATATCTTGTCGCCTCATCTAATTTTTCTAAAGTTGGACGATGTACTAAAATAGCGACACTCGTATAAATCGGGACTGCACCTTCAAATAACTGCTCTTGCGCTGCTACCGACTTCTTCAACTTTAATTGAGCGTTGACATCAATAGTTTTACTTTTTTCTTGAGCCATGATGGTTGTCATGTTTGACTGCTTCAGCACTCGTTGCAGAGTAGTTTTTACCAATGCTGGATTGGCAGCAGTCAACTCACAAAAAATTTCTGTATCTACTACTGTTTCTCTGGCCAACAGTTCCCATAAATAGCGCAGTTGAGACGATTTATTAACCCAACCACCGGGTTTTTCCAGAAATGACAGTGCGCCAATATAACGATTATTAACATTAACCCAGCGGCGATCGGCACAAGGTACACTAGATTCCATCAGCAAAGTTGTGCCGTGGATATTGTCTAGAAGTAATTTAGTACTAGCTAAATCTGAATTAACTTGTTCGTGTAATCCTTCTTCATCTAAAGTCATTAACTGGGGAATAGCTATTGGCTGCGTATCATTAAACCTTTTCCAGATTTCCCCCCAAAGTTCATCAGCAGTCAAAGGTTTGACATCCAATCCCATCTTGTTAGATAAGATTTGCTCCCAGCGGAGAAAACCCTGGTTGTAAGCATTTGTAATCAGGGTTTCGATACGTTGATTTTCTACTTCTAAAAGATCGCCTTTAAATTTCAACCACCAGGATTCAGCTTTGACTAAAAGCTTTTCTATCCAATCATCTGCGTGTTGCGAGTTAGATTCAATGGTGTAAGTTACATAAATCCGCAAAAATTTAGGTTTACGAATCCCAGAAATAGTCAGTTCTTTAATTCTGGCTCTTTCCGCCATCAACAAATATTTTATGTCTCGCGATGGTGCATTTTTGATTAATGTAGCTAACTCTTTTTGGCGCTCTTTATCCGAACTAAAAGAACCCAAGTGTAGCGTCATCCTTTCACCACTAGGAATGTCTTTTAATCCGGCTTCAATGTTATTAAAAAGTGTATCAATTTGTTCAGGTCTTAAGGTAGTATGAATTCCTTTACAATCAAAACCAAAAACAAAGCAGAACCGATCTTTTTGAGTACCTTTTGTCAACAGGTAAGCGCCAATATCACGTCCATTCATTGCAACACGCAGCATTGTCGCCAAGTGCAAGGCATCTTCAAATGGTGTTAATCTACCTTCATTTCCGGCGATGCCGACGCTTTGTTTTCCGATTTTTTGCTTCATGGTTTACTTCCAATAAGCTTTGATAACGAGCAAAGCCTCTTGTCCAAGCGGGAACGCCAATAAATTTGCTTAAAAAACTCCAACTCCTACCACCAGTTAAAATCCACCAAGTTCCTATTCCCCAACCAGTCATTAGTACTGTCCACAACCATTTTTGAAACTCTTCTTCAAAAAGACCTCCAAAAATCCCATTGATAATAAAATAGGAGGCTAAGGCTATTACCGTCCAAGGAAGAATTTGATCGGCAGGAATTGGTCCTAATGAAGGTTGGCTTCCCAGAACCTGATTGACTGGACGAAATTCTTGTTCCCGCTCTTGAGACATTTGAAATATTTTAATTATCTACTGCTATCGCCGATTACAAACCGTGTGAGTACATCAGCAATGGTAACAGCAACAACCACTAATAGGGGAGTTCTGGCGATGCTTTGCCAATCTTCATCTTTACGCACTGCATTAATCACACCAACTAGGGAGATTGCAATATAAAGTAAGTAAATTGCCCGTAACACATTAAATATCAGGCTTACTGGTGTGTCGCTAGCACCAGCGTTGTTTGTTGTTAAGGTTTTTTTGAAAAACTTTTCAGCTTCCCCAAAAAACTGTGCTTGTGCGGGGGCTGCAAACCAGTCTAACCAATATAAACTCAGAACGATCGCTGCTGCTAAAATTTGTAATAATATTAGCGATCGCTTTGGTAAATTCACTTGCTGACCAATTTGCTGGGTGATGACTGCAATTAAACTACCAACAAGTAAACAAAAGAGCAAGATCGGACTTTTGAGACTGATAACGCTAACCAATACAGCACAAGCAATCAAAAAAGGTACAGATTCAAGCAGAATAGTCAGACAGGATTTAAATGCCAGTCTTAACTTGTGAGATTCTTTCGCCGCACTAACAGTTAAAGCTTTGAAAAAGTTTCTCTCGTGAGAACTTTGTCTAAACATTTGCTAATTTTCCTATGGTGTACTATAATTTGCCCTTGTTTGTATCAAATTTTACAACTACTACAATTCAACATACTTTAACATCATTTCATTATTAATCAAATTATCAACCTGTAGTAAAGTTCTATATTCTACATCAGTATTCTGAAGTTAAGTTAACATGATATTAAGATTTATCTAAAACTAAATTTCTCTGATTTGAGAAGCTGGATTGCAAATATCGAGATTAAACTGCTAGATTCCTCTGGACTTTGAGAATTTTCTCAATCTTCTCATACAGATAGCCTCTATCAACCAACTTCAAAGCCTTGACTTTCTCTACCTCACAGGTATCTGAGCGAACTGCTATAAATATTTCAGACTTATATGTAGACCGTAGGCTTGCTCTTAGTGCAGACTAAGGCTAATTTTGGCTCTTTAGGGTTCTTCGGAGCGAACATGATATGAAAGAGTATTGAGTCACCAAAATTCAAATATCTGTCTTGAAAAGTTTACATCGATTGTAGAAAAATGGTAGACGTTCAAATGTACGTTTTACCATTTTCTACACGCCGATTAGATTTGGAACTAGATTACAAACTTAAACACAGTTCCTAGATTAGAACTACCACCAAAAGAGGCAGTACCGTAAAAGGAACCATTTGAAATCTGAATTAGTGTGGACTCTGGCGTTGCCCCATTAGTACCATTAAAACTAATTAAGCCGGTGATGGTTGCCCCAGTCAGCTGATAGATAACTCCTTTGTTACTTGCCCCACCAGCAGAAGCTGTGCCATAGAAATTACCATTGCTTGCTTTGATGAGGGCAGCCGTTGGGTTGGCCCCATTGGTGCCATTAAAACTGGCAATTAAAACGGGTGTACCGCCACCTACCTGAACCTTGAATATAGCTCCTTTATTGTTGACTCCACCCAGTTTAGTAGTGCCATAGAGAAATCCATCAAATTCAATTAATCCAGACTGTGGATTGGCCCCATTGGTGCCACTAAAGCTATATGAACTCAATATTCCTGCGGGAGTTAACTTGAATACAACTCCTTTAGCACTTGCTCCACCGCCAGAGGCGCTGCCGTAGTAGTTTCCATCGGTAGCCAGTTGCAATCTTGCTAATGGAGTTGCTCCATCAGTACCGCTGAAGCTTCTAATGGTGGTGAGTGCTCCGGTGGTGGGCGAAACCTTGAATATAGTTCCTTTATTATTGGCCCCACCTGTAGAGCTTGTCCCCCACAAATTGCCATCAGTACCTGTAATCAGTCGGCCTGCTGGGTTAGCCCCATTAGTGCCTGTGAAATTTGTAAGAGTTGTCAGGGTTGTAAAAGCTGTTTTCGCCAACTTAAACACACTGCCGAGGTCACTTGTACCACCTGTAAAGGTTGCCCCATATAAATTGCCATCGGCTGCTTGGAATAATCTAGCAACTGGATTAGTCCCCTTGTTGATTCCAGAGGTTCCGGTGAAGTTTATCAGTGTAGTCAGAGTAGTGAAAGCAGTAGGAGTTAACTTGAATGCAGTTCCTTTGCCAGAAGTGCCACCAGCAGAAGTAGTTCCATAAAGATTGCCATCAGTACCGTTGCCTTTAAGTACACCAGCTCTTGGTGTAGCTCCGTTAGTGCCGTTGAAATTTACAACAGTAGTCAATGTTGCAGCAAAGGCTTGTTGGAAGGGTAGTACTAATGAAGAAGCCAAAACAGTCAAAGAAGTAAAAATCAATACCCTATTTTTGGTCTGGTGTTGTTTGTACAGATTAATCTTGTTCATTGAATACCTCAAAAAAGGTTTGTTTAGTTTAGTGGAGACGGAATAGTAGGTAGTTGTGACGGATTTTGTGATGGATGCTACTCATGACTAATACCAATTTGAAAAATGATTGCTACAAAGTAGGTTAGGAAGCCACTGCTGTCGAAGGGTTTCCCAGCTTTTCTGCGTTTAAGCAAGCTACGCCTAACCTCTGCCTTTGGGTGAAGGGAGAAGCAATTGGCGCTAAAAGGACGAAACCCAAAGCCCCAACATCTTGTATATGTTGAGTTTTATCCCGTAATCTACGAGATATTGCTACGACTCAATCTACGTATTGAGCGCATTTTTATCTAAAATTGGTATAATTTGTCAGATCAGGCATTAACGAGAAAATGCCTTAAATGTTGGTATAGCCCTATTTGAAAAGGACTCAGAAAGCCTGTTTTACATACACCACAAAAACCGTACTAGCACTGAGTCAATAACGTGAATGGCACGATTAATGATTTCGTTCGGTAGCATAAACCATTATTTATGTTTTGGATGTCGTGAAAAACACAAAAAACAGTGAAAAATCCACGATTTTGACAGAATATAGTCACAAGACTCGACTCAAAAACTTTCATATAGTGGTTTTTTTGTCAATCAATTAGTAAACTCTATTAAATACTGATTAAAACCTCTAAAAAATCTTAATAAGCAAAATCACATATTAAGTGAAAGGTTTTTATTTTTCTCTGAAGAAAGTAATACAAAATGCTATAAAAACCACTTTTAAAACACCTCTAAATTGCCAAAATATATTTAAGCTTTTTAATCATTTCATAATGTAATCATGACTTAAGCTTTACCTTCACATTCTACTATTTATTTCGTTGGCAAATTTAACAGCTATTACCTGTAGCAGTTATAAAAAAAATCGTGGGTTCATAAATTTCTTTACTTCGCACTTAGCGGGAGTTTGTAATAAACTACTGCATATCTACATTAAAGAAATTGATCTCCATAACTCAGATAAAATTGCCATCCTCAATAAGTAAGTGGGTAAAATTAAACATGGCTTTTTAAAAGTAAATAAGAGACTAATAATGGTAATTGAAGGATATTACCTAATAACTGCTCTCTTATAGTAAAGCCACTGAATATTTAGACAAACTTACTTTATGAATATAGAGTTTTTAACTAGCAAACAATCATGTATTAGAGTGGATATGCAATAGCTTAATGCCCTCTAATCCTTGAAAAGCTTGCCTTGATTTTGCTCTATTTTTTTCAGATTTTTGTGCCAATTTGTAATTTATTAATAACCTTTAGGATGCTAATTATTTATGCAGACATAGGGTTGTTTGTAATCGTCAATTTGATACTTGATTTTGATTTTATAGGCGTTGAACCGGAAATTAATTTGAAGGAGCTTGACATGACTTTTTATCCTAATCGTCAATTAACCTATTTAGCAAGTTCAATTTCTGTACTTGCCATAGCAACTGGTTTAGTAGTAGGTCAATCTGCTACTCATAAATCTCTAGCTCAGACCTCTACCACTCCTCCACAAACTGGAGTAACTTCCATAAATGGTGCAGGTGCAAGCAGTATAACTACTTTGTTTATAGGTACAGGAACTACCTCTCCTTTTGATCCGAAAGGCTCATGGTTTAACACTTACGGTGTTGGAAATCCTTCAAGCCTCAATCCTCCCGGCCCAGTAAATGCGGCTGTCACATTCAGATATGCTTCGGTTGGTAGTGGTAAGGGCTTAACAGCTTTTTTCACTCAAACCGTACCAGATGGTAGTCCTACTATCAATCGCCCTGTCTCTTTTGCAGCTAGTGACGACCCCGTAGTAGGAACAGAAAAAGTTAGTGGCAGTCCCAATAACGCTGGCACGCCCGCAAATGCATACGTCCAAGTACCTGCAACCACCGTTGGAATCGCCTTAGCTTATAACCCCACTGGTCTAAACGTGCCAGTTGGTGGAATTAAGCTTTCACGAGCTACTTACCTTGGTATTCTTCAAGGCAACATCATAAATTGGAATGATGCCAAAATCAAAGCAGATAACGGCGGCGCAACAATAGCAAATAAGCCCATCGTTCTAGTGTATCGTAGCGACGATAGCGGTACTACTTTTGCTTTAAGCAGTCATCTCAAGGCGGCATTTCCTACATGGAACAGAGGAGCTGGTAAAAAAAGTATTGTTGGCTCTGTACCCTCAACAATACCAGCCGATACAGTTATTTGGCCAGTTGGTTCCAAAGGTGCTACAGGAGGTGGAGGTGTAGCCACCACGATCGCTACCACTCCTGGTGCAATTGGTTATGTGGATAGTGCTACGCAGTTAGCTAAGAATCTGAAAGCTGCTCTCTTGCAGAACAAGGCAGGTACTTACAATGCCATTTCACCAACTACAATTTCAAATGCTTTTGTCGGTGCGAGTGACCAAGATGCAAATGCTCAACGAATTAAACTCGTAGTTACCGATCCAACAGCTGCAAATGCTTATCCCATTGTTACCGCAACTTACGTGCTATTTTATAATAAATACGCAGACGCTAAAGTAGCAGCTGGTATTAAAGGATTGATCGGTTGGGCTTTCGGAACAGCCGGGGACACTATCGCTAAAAATCGGGGATATGCTCCTCTTCCCGCTGCCATTAAAACTCTGTCTCAAAATGTTGTGAATACTTACGTCAAACCATAATTGGGTGAATACTGTTTTTGGTATTATCCTCCCTTGTATCCTTTAAATTTTTACATATCTTGACAAAGATATGAAAGTTATACCCCAGGATTATATTTATAATCTTGGGGATTTATTAAGGCGATGATTTTATCTCAATAAGTGCTAATAATGCTCTGATTTAGCAAATTTCAGGCATTCTTAGTATTAATAGTCAAGCGTTTTAGAAGTTTATCTCATTCAACTAGAGATAGGAAATTGAGTACCGTTGAAGTTTATAAGTTGATGGGTATAAATATTTAGATAGTTTGCGATCGCGATCGCTTTTAGGCATTCACCAATGCTGTCAGGTAGAGCGATCGCAGAATTTGGCGTCAACTATGTTATGATTTTATTATGTTGAGAAATATTTTCGGTTATATAACTGACTATATAGACCCCTCTCCGAATCTAAATCTCTACACCCTTTGATTCTGAAGGTGTTTGATGTCATAAGTATTTCAAAAATTGAAATTTTAGTTAGTCGAAATGTATTGTAATGTCTCGCTTGACACTGATACATCTAACTTTCAAAAAAATGTGCTAAGAAGAACGGACAAGTCTAGTGTGTCACACACGCAGACAACATACTGATAGTACTGGAACTTATGCCCACGGATATAATTACTCGTCCTGATTCCCTCACAGAAGATTGCTTTTTTACTTACGCCCTTGGAACTGATTTGCACGATACTAATTTAACAGCCAAATATTTACGCCGAATCAGAAAAGAAGATAAACCATATATCGACATAGCTGTTTCTCCCAGACCTGGCTATCGATTTGAGGTTTGTCTTATCCCTGTCGAAGGGTTTGCTCAAGAAAGAATATTGACAAAAGACGGGTTCGCCAAAGCTTTAGCGATTATTTGTGCTGTCTCTAATAAAGCTAGGAAACGATTCCCTTCAGGAAATGGACAAGAAATAGTCCGGTGTCAATTTAGTAACTTAGCTGATGCAGTCGCTGTAGCGAATAGACTGTCTGCATTACCCTCTGATATGTATGAAACTCTCGTCAAGGTACCAAATTCTTTGTAATATATATTGCATCCGCTGAAATATTTATTATTAAAACTGACATCTGGATATTTTAATGGTAAGTAGCTAAATGGACTTGAGACAAAACTTCAATGGGTCATATTTTGTCTGTGAGAAAAGACTTGTCATACAAGACTTTTAACCTTAATGTACAATTTTAACGTTTTTGTACGCTAACCTGTAAATTCAAAGTGAGTTTTTTTTATGCCTATAAGCCCTCTGCGTGAAGAACCTCGTAACCAGCGAGCGCCTGTAATTCGTACAAGTAATGAGTTTATTCTCTTGGAATGGCTGAAGTCAACTGGTCGCTTAATCGAACGCGAACATCAAGAATCTGAGTATCTAACTGAAGTAGAAGAAATTTCCGAAATGATAGACCTTGACGATATCCCTTACGATCATGATGATGATGATGGTGAAATGGATTTGGAAGCCTAGCAGACTAACTTCATTTTAAAGCCAGGGCAATAGAATTCGCGACTACACAAACTCTCGTCCTTAAAAATTTCGGGTTTTGACTGTGTAGACGCGGTTTCTAACCGCCGATTTCATTTGAGTAAGAGATAAAATAATTGTCCATTGCTGACTGTAACACCAGCGCGATCGCCTGCTATTTTCCCAGTACCTAAAAAATAATCCACTCTACCTGCACCTTTAATTGCACCTCCGGTATCTTGGTCAAGAACATAGCGGGTGATAATGCGCTCTTGCATTTTTCCGGTAGGATTAACGAAGGGAATGGAAGCGCGAATCAATGCTAAAGCACCAGGAGGCATCAGAGATTTATCTGTAGCAATAGAACGCTCTGCTGTTAATGGTACGTTGATCGAACCTTGGGCTGGCTCACCATGATTTTCTTGAAAAAAAACAAAGCTGCGATCGCGCGGTATATAAATATTTAATTCTTGGGGATGTTTTTGGAAATAGTTGAGAATAATTGGCAGAGTCATACCTTCTAGTGGTAATTTGCCATCATTCGCTAATTCTCGCCCAATGCTTTTGTAATTATAAGCAGTATGACCCGCATAGCCGATTGTTGTTTGAGTCGCGTCGGGAAGCTGAAGTCTCGCCGAACCTTCAATTTGAGCTAAATATGGTTCGAGGCGAGAGCGAAACCAAAACAACTCTAATCCTCGCAATTTTCCTTTTGCGCTTTGTAAACCATCTGCTCCTTCTAACTCCTCGCGTGTTGGATGAGGCTTAGTCCAGGAGTTGAAATCAGGAGGTAATCGATAAACAGGATAGCGATATTCTGTTGTGGGGACGCGACTAGCTGCGTAAAGTGGCTCATAATAGGCGGTGAATAAAACGGAACCTTTGTTATCTTTACCGACTGACTGGTAAAGAACAAATTCCCGCTCAATGGCTTGATGTAATTCTGTTGCAGAATTGGTTTTTAATAGAAGTTCGTGGAATCTTTGCAAGCTTTTGATGACGCGCGAGCGCGTAATCCCAGCCACCGGATAGTTTTGATAAGCAGACGCAGCATTAGCCGTTTGCAGATATTGGAGACTGCGAGCGATCGCACCGATCAGTACCTTTTTCTCTGGTATTTTGCCATAAATTACTTCATCTAAACAAGAGGTATCATTTTGACAACAAGTAATTGGTAGTCTCTGAATTAAGGGTAATTTTTGTTTTTGCGGAAATGCATCTTGATTTTCAGCAGTCAAGGACACTGGTAGATCCCACTTTTTTACCTGACATTCTGGCGAAATGAGTTCCTGATGGGTGAAAGATTCTATCCGCACCAGTAAAATCGATAAAACTACAGGTAAACTGATGGCAATAATTTTGTTAAACTTTCTTAACCCAGTAAGTGTCTTTTTCATTAAAATTCAAAATGTTTAAGATTCTCCTACCTCGCTCAAATTCCAAAATTAAAAACCAAAAAATTTTCTAATCTCCAATCCCTTATTCATTCATATTACGGTAAGTCGCAACAGCAGAAGGCGATATCCGGTTCAAATATCGGAAGATCCAATACTTAAAGATAGTATCTAAAATCACCGGGAATGTAGCAATAAATAAGAAGATAAAATCTCTATTTGCTGGTAATCCCCAATGGCGTGACACTCCTTCTAGCAGTACTTCCCAGCCATGAGGAGAGTGGAATCCTACAAAGATATCAGTAAACAAAATAATGATAAATGCCTTCGCACTATCGCTCAGTCCATAGACAATATTATCAAAGAAATCTTTGAGTACAGCAATAGAAGACTTACTAATTAGCAAAAGCCAGATAAAAGCAACCACCGAGAACATATCAGCAAAAACATTTTTGATAGCACCAGAGCTTTCGTGACGAAATTCTTCAGCCAGTTCTTTCGCCTTCTTTTTCATTTCAATCTCCATCTGCTCAGGTAACAGTGGAGGAGCTTTGATAATGAAATTTTCAAACTTGAGCTTTTCTTCAAATCTTTGTAATTCTACAAGAGCTTCTTCTTCCATTTCGGAATTGAGAAATATCTCCATTTCCTGAGTGCTTCTAAACTTCTCAATAATTGGGCCGACTACAAAAGCTTTTGCTATCTGATGTGTTAAAAGTGGTATGATAATTAATAGTAAAATAAACCTGAGAGAGATTATTGTTCTTTTTTGAGTTTGACGAAAATTCTGAATTACTTCTTGTTCCGAATTAGGGTCTAATTCAACTTGCAGACGACTGATAGTACTTAAAATAGAGCGAGGTAAAATACCCGTTGTATCGGTTTTACTCTTGGCTTTTGGTTTATTATGTAAGTCTCGATTTGGTATTTTGGGTGGTAATGTTGGAGTGTTGACGAGCAGGGATTTGTCGTCAGATGCCACAGAGTTAACTGGGAGATTTGGAGGTTGTACTACTAAAGCTTGGGAAGTTGTTTGAGCGGAACTTGTTGTGTATTTAGATATAACTTTGTCGATATAGTTTAGCTTTTCTAAAACTAAAGAAGGACTTAGGTACTCTATACCTGCTTTCTCGGCAGCTTTTTGATTCTCTTCATTTAGAAACCAACGGCTTCCTCTAAACTCCGTCAACCGCATCCTGGCAATTTTTAATAGCTTGTTGAGGTCAGACTCAAAATAATCCATCACACTGTTACTGTACATGGCCGAGTCAATGTCTATTTTATTACCATTGAAATGCTTATTTTCTATTTCCTGAATTTTTAATGCTGCATTGTAAGCTTCATTTAAAGAACGTTCAGGAGTCTGTAAGTACCATCGATAAGCAGCAAGTAAGAAAGAATAGATTTTTTGACTAAAAACAGAGTTTTTCATTGCAGACAATCATTCAGCATTGTTTGATGACTATTAACCTTAAGTTAACGCACGAGGTATACTAACAAATCTACAAGGAGAAAGTTTGTGGTTTCTCATTCGGTTTGGATTGTTGGCACTAGCCGCAGTGGTAAGACAGCTCGCTTGGTAGAGCAATTTTGTAATTGGGTAACATCAGAAACACAATATACTGAATCATTTTATACAAAAAAAACAGGACGTAAAAAAACTGGTCATGTACCCGAATTGTTATATCTTAAACAAACAAAGCCGGGAGTTTTAGTTTTAGCTGCCAATGACGATAATCGTCGAGAATTAGGAGATATAATTGTTACCTCTACTTTAGGTAAATATCCGGTTCGTGCCAAGACGCCACTAGGTTTTTTTCAGGATGAAGTCATTTTATTTTGGCCGTTGCTGATTAACTCGTTGAACCTGAAAGCACAGTTTCCGGTAAGATTGCGACCAGAAACCGAACAAGAGTTAGCAACCAAACTTTGGCGTCCGCAATTAGACGAAGAAATTTTACGTCTGGCGGGAGTGAATGAATCTCGCTTGGTGCGTCGCATCTTGGACTTATTACAATTAGCAGCTTACAGTGGTATACCTTGCGAAGATATTGCCCAGATTTTGGCAAAGGGTTTGGGGGAAAATCCCACAACTTTAGAGCCGGAATTTTTGGCATCTTTGCTGCTAGATTGGCGTAACTGGTGTTTAGAGAGGGGGTTGCTGACTTATGGGATTATTACCGAACTTTATAGTCAGCACTTATTAAGCGATCGCAATTACCAGCAGCACCTAACTAAACGCTATCAGGCAGTACTAGCAGATGATGTCGATGACTATCCTAGCGTAGCGCGTCTTTTGTTTGAATTGCTATTAGATCGAGGTGCAGTTGGCGCGTTTAGCTACAATCCTGACGGTGCAGTGCGATTGGGATTGGGAGCAGATCCCAACTATCTAGAAGGGTTAGCAGAACGTTGTCGGGTAGAAATCTTGAACGGGCCGCCTCCAGAGTCTCTGAGCGAGCAACTGACTAAACAGATGGTGGAATTAGTCACAGAACCGATGGTAATGTTGAGTTTACCAAAAACAGTGTATTCAATTCAAACCACCTCCCGCGCCCAATTATTGCGGCAAACAGCAGAGGAAATTGCTAATGCCATCCAATCGCAGCAAGTGCAACCGGAAGAAGTGGCGATTATTGCACCAGGTTTAGATGCGATCGCTCGTTATACTCTAGTAGAAATCCTGATCAAGCAAAATATCCCAGTAGAATCGCTCAATGATCAACGTCCCCTAATTAGTTCGCCCATCATTCGCGCTTTACTCACCATGTTGGCACTAGTTTATCCCGGCTTGGGCCGCCTCGTAGATCGGGATGCCGTCGCAGAAATGCTGGTTGTATTGAGCAGAAAACAACAACCACCAGAAAACTCTACAGACGCGATGAATCGGGTATCTACAACAGACGCGATGAATCGCGTCTCTACAAATATTGATCCGGTACGTGCTGGTTTGATTGCAGATTACTGCTTTGTACCCCATCCCGATCGCCCCAACTTGCTACCAGTATCAACGTTTGAGCGCTGGGACAGAATCGGCTATGCAGCTACTACAGCATATAATCAGATATTAGAGTGGTTAGAACAGCAGCGATCGCAACAAGAATTGCGGTTAATTCCTAGTCCCATTTCTCTGTTAGACAGAGCAATTCAGCGCTTTTTGTGGAATGGGAGCAATCTCCCGTACGAACAACTAGCAGCACTGCGGGAATTATTAGAAACTGCCCAACACTACTGGGAAATTGACACCAGACTACGACAAATTGACCAAGTTGAGACAACACCTCATACAACTATTATTGAATTCATTCAACTACTGCGACGTGGTACGATTACCGCCAACGCTTACCCTGTGCGCCCCATTGGTGGAGCGAGAAAGGCTGTCACCTTAGCAACTATATTTCAATATCGATCTAGTAGGCGATCGCATCAGTGGCATTTTTGGCTGGATGCTGGTTCACCTCTATGGGCGAAAGGTGGTGCAGCGACTTTATTCGGTGCGCCATTTTTTCTGCGAGACAGGTTAGGCGAACCTTGGACAGCAGAAGATGAGAAATTGGCAGAAGAACAACGACTGCAAAGAATTTTGACAGATTTATTGTCTCGTGTATCCGAGAGAGTTTATTTGTGTCATAGCGATTTAGCAGTGAATGGACAAGAGCAATTAGGGCCACTGTTACCTTTAGTAAATGCCTGTGTAACGGTTATTTCTGAATCTACAGAGAACCTCAGATCCCCGACTTCTTAAAGAAGTCGGGGATCTAGTTATTCACGAATGATTGAGTCGGGCTATAGCCTTCGGATTGTTATACAGTCTGATTGGCGGATATTTATAAATCAATACACTTTCAGTTATGGCCAAAAGCCTTAAAATTCAGGTTGCTAAATCGTTACTATCGTCAAAATAGCCTGTATTAATACTTCTAGCTCAATTGGTTTAGAAATATGGTGTTGAAATCCGGCGGCTAGTGCTTGTTGTCGATCGATTTCTCCCGCATAGGCAGTCAGGGCGATCGCTGGAATTTCTCCACCTTGTTCGGGTGACTGGTTTCTAATTTGACGAATTAGGGTGTAGCCATCCATATCGGGCATACCAATATCACTAATCAACAAATCAAATTTGGCTCGTCCCAAGCTGTTCAGAGCATCATGTGCTGAGTCTGCTTCAGTAACTTGCGCGCCGTACTGTTGTAGCACGAAGGCAATGAACTCTCGTGAATCTGTGTCATCGTCTACAAGCAGCGTTTGCAATCCATTGAGATTTAAATCTGAGCGATCGCGATCGGCTGTATTAACTTGATTTAATGTTGAAGTAGCGATCGGTGGAAGTTTAACTTTAAATACTGCTCCTTGCCCTTCTCCAGGACTGTCTGCTTGAACAGTTCCGCCGTGCAATTCAACCAAATGACGCACGATCGCTAACCCTAACCCCAACCCGCCAAATTTTCGCGTCGTTGTCCCATCGGCTTGGCGAAAGTAGTCAAAGACGTAGGGCAGAAACTCATCAGAGATGCCCCTACCAGTGTCGCTGACAGTGATTTGAGTGTATTCTGCAGGATGAGTATCTACTTCATCCTCGATTGTTTCTAACCGCACCTCTACTCGACCACCCTGTGAGGTAAATTTAATCGCGTTAGAAAGTAGATTCCAAACAACCTGTTGCAAACGACCAGAATCACCCAACACTGGCCCAACATTCGGTTCAAATATTGTTTGAATCTGAATGGATTTAGCTTCAGCAGCCAGCCGCACGGTTTCAAGGGCAGCTTTGATGGTATAAGTTAGACCGACTGGAACTGTATTTAAAGCCAACTTCCCTTGGAGAATACGCGACACATCGAGCAAATCTTCGATTAGTTGGGCTTGCAGTTTCGCGTTGCGCTCGATCGTTTCCAGGGCGTACTGAGTTTTGGCTGCATCTTGGTGACTCTTTTGCAGAATTCTTGCCCAACCCAGAATCGGATTTAGGGGCGATCGCAATTCATGAGACAGCACTGCCAAAAACTCATCTTTGATGCGGTTGGCTTGCTGTGCTTGTTCGGTTTGTTGCTGCAAAGAAATCATCAGTTGATTGAGGCGATCGTTTTGCTCTTGCAGCAATGCTTCTGCTCGTTTACGTTCGGTGATATCTGACAGAATAAAAACGGCGCCTGTGAGAGTCCCATGTCCATCAAATACTGGGTCGATGGTTTTGGCAAACCACCGTTCTTTCGACTGAAATTCGATAACTTGCCGTTGGTGAGTTTCTTTCGCACGCCGAAAACAAGTGCCATCGCCGATTCCCAATTCTGCGCTCATCAACTCATGGTGGGCATAACCTAAGATTTCGTGAGAGGGCTTGCAACAAAGCTGCATCATCGCTCGATTACAGCGCAAAATCATCCCTTCCCCGTCTACCAGAGATACGCCGTCGTTCATGGAGTCAAAGGTGGTTTGCCACTCCCGCGCTGAGGACAAAGCAGCTTCCTCCGCCCGGCGAATTCGCAGCAGCGATCGCACGGTGGCAAGCAGTTCAATTGGTTCAACAGGTTGCACCAGATAAGCATCGGCACCGCTATCCAAGCCTTCTGCTTTATCCTGACTTTGGACAAAACTTGCAGAAAGTTGTAGCACTGGGATAAAAGTCGTTTCCGGGTTTGCCTTAATTTGGCGACAGACTTCAAAGCCGCTGATATCTGGTAATTGGACATCTAAAATTACTAAGTCAGGCTGAAACTTAGCCACAGCTTCTAATCCTGTTGCTCCAGTCGCCGCTTCCACGACACTAAAGCCTGCATTTTGCAAAATCCGGTTAACAACATAGCGATTGGCTTCGTTATCGTCAACATGCAGGATTGTAACCCGTGGCTCAGACATGACTTTTCCCTTAAAATTCTAGAACGAGTCCGGCTTTGACGAGCGCATCTTGAAGTTGAGCAATCGCCGTAGTTTGAGAGCCTATTTCTTTAGAAACAATGGCTATGCTTTGTTTTGCTAATCGGCTTTGCGCTTCTGCATCCAGTTGAGCAGATGAGTGAATAATCACCGGAATCGACTGAGTGACGGAATTGTTTTTAAGTTGCTTAAGTACATCAAACCCGCCGATCTCTGGCATCTCCAAGTCCAGCACGATGGCGTTTGGCTGTTCCTGTTGTGCCAAATTTAATCCTTCCTGTCCGTTTGCGGCTTCTAAAATGCTCAAAGGTGTATTTATCAACAACTGTTTCACAAGATACCGATAGGCGGGATCATCGTCAATTAACAAGACTTTTTGAGGCTTGTTCTCAGTAATTAGCCTATTAAGTTTGTTCAACAACGGCAATCTGTCTACCGGCTTAATTAGAAAACCGTCTGCTCCTAAGGCCAGTGCTTGCTTCTCATTATCAACGATGGTAATAACGAGTACAGGGATCGTGCGGGTTGTTTCATCTCCTTTAATTTCTCGCAAGAACGTCCAGCCGTTTTGCCCCTCCAGCAGAATATCTAGCATAATCGCCGCCGGTTGAAGTTTTTGTAAGGCCAGCCTTGCTTGAGCTAAGGTGCGGGTAGCAATCAATTGATAGATTGATTCCTGAAGGTGCTTTTCGTAAATAAATAGAGTTTCTGGATGATCTTCAACCACCAGAATGGGCAGGCGAGTTAGCTCAACTGATGCGATTGGTTGCAGTACGGTAGTCAATTCGGTGGCATTTGGGTAGACGATGGGAATCAAGGCTGTAAAGGTAGAGCCTTCACCCAGCTGACTTTTCACCGAAATGCTGCCTCCGAGTAGTTCCGCTAGCTTGCGCGATAACGGCAATCCTAACCCGGTTCCCTTCACCTGCTTTTGCAAAGAGGAGTCAATTTGCATAAAATCCTCAAAAATCCGTTCTCGATCGGCGGGAGCAATGCCGATGCCCGTATCAGATACAGAGAAGGTGATGGTATGACCCGTCTGCACAGCGCTGACGCGCACCTCTCCCTGCTCGGTAAATTTGAGGGCATTGGAGACAAAGTTTCTCAGAATTTGAGCAATTTTGCCCTCATCGCTATAGAGCGGTGGAATGCCTTCAGCTTCCTCGACAATCAGCGTCACAGAGGAACCTTGAACCAATAATGGGCGCAGCATCCCCCGCAGCGTGGCAAACAAGTCACTGACTTCAAAGGAACTGGGATGCACTTCAATTTTTCCAGCTTCCACCTTTGCCAAATCCAGCAAGTCGTTAACTAGTTCTGATAATCCGCTCGCCGCCTTTTGGATGAATGTCACCTGCTTTTCTTGCTCGATGGTCAAATCGCCATCCATCCGGGCCAACAGCATCCGAGAGAGGGACAAAATCGAGTTGAGCGGCGTGCGAAACTCGTGGCTCATGTTCGAGAGAAAGCGGGTTTTTAGATCGTTTACCTGTTGCAGAGAGTTGGCTTTCTCATCCAGTTCTGCATAGAGGGCAACCACACCGCGATTGGTATCTTCCAATTCCTGATTGAGTTGGTTCAGTTCTTCCTCGCGCTTGCGTAGCTCTGCCATAGCCCGGAGTAATTCCTGGTTTTGCTGCTGAATTTCTTGATAGGGATTTTCAGGCGATCGCCCAATTACGGTTTCTCGAATCTGCTGCAATTGCGAATCGGTGAAAGTAGGTGTGCGCTTCGACAACCTTTTGCCGATTGTTACCGTTGTTCCTTGCTCCGGCAGCGATTCAATCTCAAATAAATCCATCAACCTGCGCGTGCCCACGATACCTAGCCCCGCTCCCGTATCAGAGGTGTAGCGTCCTGCCAAAACATCTTCTAAATGAGGAATGCCCCCACCCCGATCTTGAATCCGAATCAGAAACGCTTGCGGCTCTCCTGCCACAGAAAATTCAACCGTTCCGCCTTCGGCATATTGAAAGGCATTACGGGCAATTTCGGAAACTGCCGTTGCCAATCGCGCCCGATCTTGAGCATCAAAGCCCAACTGCTCGGCGATCTCACGAGTTCGTTGCCGAGCTTGCACAACATCCTGTTCGTACTGGATGGCGATCGTGAAAACAATTGTCAAGTCGCTTCACTCCATGAGTAATGAGTAATGAGTAATGAGTAATGAGTAATGAGTAATGAGTAATGAGTAATGAGTAATGAGTAAATACCCATTACTTATAAAGTAAATTTTCAGAGGTTAAAAATTCATGCACAATCCAAGGCTTGAGTAAAATTTGCAGTGGAAAAAGTTATTTTTCGCATTTTGTGAGTAATGAGTAATGAGTAAATAGCCATTACTTGTAAAGTAAAATTGAATTGCCACATTCTTTTTTTACTCGTGATTAATTATAACGCAAATATCATTATTCAAGAAAGAACAGAAAATTTTGCAATAAGAGTTATCAAAGCTTATTCTGAGCTAAACAAAAGACCTTTTGACGACGCTGGTAAAATCTTGTCTAAACAATTTTTAAGAAGCGGGACATCAATAGGTGCAAACTGTTCAGAAGCTAAATATGCACAATCAAATAAAGACTTTGTCAACAAGTATTCTATAGCCTTAAAGGAAGCCAATGAAACCCTTTTTTGGATAAAAATAATGATAAAGTCGGAGTTGGTGTCAAAATCAAAATTTCAAAATCTGATAGAAGAAAATGAAAGAATTATTAAGATACTAACAACTTCAATCAACAAATTGAAAGAAAAATAATCCACTCATCACTCATCACTCATCACTCATCACTCATCACTCATCACTCATTACTCCTTACTCATTACTCATTACTCCTTACTCATTTACCTTAACTGCCCATTCCTTTCGCAACTAACACCGTCACATCATCCCGCTCTCGGTAAAAGTCTCGGTATAGCACACCTGCAATCAGACTGGGATGTTTTTGCATCAAGCCGGGATAGCGATCGATCTGCCACTTAGCGCTTAATCCGTCAGAATGCATAATTAAAATTCCGTTGGCATACCAGGGATAGCTAAACTCTTGAATTTTGCGGATTTCATGTCCGACCGTGCCATTGTGAGATAGCAGATGGCGATGCTCAGTAAAGGAGAAAATGCTGGCAGCGATATTGCCAATTCCAGCAAAGCGGATAGACTGTTGTTCAAAGTCAATTTCGGCAATGGCGAGTGCTGCGCCTCGCGTACTTCGCAAGGCGGCGTGGGCAGCTTCGACGATCGCACCCGGAGAACGATGAAGATTTTCTTGAAACATTTTCACGGCTGCTTCTGATGCTGACGCAGCCGCAGGCCCGTGCCCTAAACCATCAGCTACTAACAACAGACTACGGCAACAATCGACTTCCGATGCCCAGGTATCTCCTGAAACCTCTTCTCCTCGTATGGGCAAACAGATCGCTCCAATTTCTAAAAACTTTTCAGGTTGATGGGGTGCTGAGTCTAGCCAGATATGGGCGAGGAGCGCTGTTCCTTGGTTGGGAACGGAGTAAATTTCCAATAAACCAGAAAGGCGAAGAATTGCACCCATGCCATTGCCCAAGGTTCCGGCTGTGGAAAAGCCATCTTGCAAACACTCATCCACATCAACCATTCCCCGTCCCTTATCTAGCGATAAGATTTCAATGCCAATTCTGGAATCTTCCTTGAGCGATCGCATTAGCACAACTCCACCGTGAGCGTGCAGCAGCAAATTGTTTGCAATTTCTGTCACCACAATCCCAACCTTGCCCCGTTCTGTTTCCTGAAAACCGAGCTGAGTTGCCAACGCCATCGCTACCCGTCTAGCTTCCCCAGTTTGGCTAGATTCAGTAATTGTGACGGCGACAGATTCTTTCATTTTATTTCCATCGTACAATTATTATCCGTGTTCCTTCTCCCACCACAGATTGAATCTCAAACTCGCTGGCAAGTCGTTTGGCACCACCCAGACCCATACCTAAGCCGTTGCCCGTGGTGAACCCATCCTTTAGGGCCAGTTCGATATCGGAAATTCCCGGCCCCCGATCTTCAAAGGTCAGCCGGAGTCCTCGTCGTCGCCCTTCTTGAAGCGTTTCTAGCTTGACTGTGCCGCCCCCCCCGTAGTCTAGGGTATTGCGGGCTAACTCACTGGCTGCGGTGATAATTTTAGTTTGGTCTACTAAGCCAAAGCCAATTTTCACGGACAGCTGGCGCACAGACTGGCGAACTAAAACTACATCTGTAGAAGATTGAATGTTAATCGTTTCAGTCTTCTCCATCATCATCTGCACGCCATTTAGTGCTAGTGATTTGATTTGTGGTTTCATTGAATGACGATGGCGTCCCGCCCGCTGGAAGCGATCGCAACAATGCCATACCCTTTTCGACGTTTAAGGCAGTGCGAATCCCCGTCAGCGACATCCCCAATTCCACTAGGGTGATTGCCACAGCAGGCTGCATCCCGACGACAACTGTCTCAGTATCCAGCACCCGTGATATTCTGGCAATGTTGGCTAAAATCCTCCCAATGAAGGAATCAACAATATCTAATCCCGAAATATCAATCAGGACACCGTGAGGGTGAGTTTGAGTTATGCGGTTGCTCAGGTCTTCTTGTAGCGTCATGGCGAGGCGATCGTGCATATCTACCTGGATTGTCACAAGTAGAAAATTGCCCATTTTAAGTATAGGGATGTGTTCCATTGCTTTCTTCCAGCTATTTGGATTGAGAGCGGTTAATGGTCGTTCCCAACCGTTTTAGCGCTGTCAGAAAGGCATCGGCTAAGGTTGCTTTTGTGACTACATTTGTCAAATCAATGCCGAGATAGACGATTGTTTGGGCAATTTGAGGACGAATGCCACTGATCATACAATCGGCTCCCATGAGACGGGCGGCAGTAACAGTCTTGAGCAGATGTTGAGCAGTGAGTGTATCGACGGTGGGAACCCCGGTAATGTCAATAATGGCAACTTCTGAACCAGTTTCGACAATCTTCTGCAATAACGACTCCATCATCATTTGAGTCCGGGTACTATCCAGAGTACCGATTATCGGCAATGCCAAAATTCCCTCCCAAAGTTTCACCACTGGGGTAGACAGTTCCATCAACTCTTCCTGCTGCCGCAAAATTACCTCTTCTCGCGTCTTTTGATACACTTCAATTGTCAGCAATCCTAGCTGATCCAGTAAGTTTGTGGCTAACCAGATATTTTCACCCAACTCAATGGAGTCTTTCAATTGGTGACGCATTCGGTTGAAGAGGGGTTGCTTGAACGAAAAGACGAATGTAGCTATTTCTGAGGGTGTGAAGCCATTTTGCGATCGCGATCGAGAAATGCTGTTGAGCATCTCCCGCATCTCCTGCCACACACCTGCCTGAATATTGGTAAAGTTGCCCCGCCCAACGGCAATCCGAAACAAACTAAGAAATTCCCGGCACTCCTCCTTTAGCTGTGCTTCTTTAATCAAGCCTCTGCGAATATTCACAGTGGCTAGTTCTTGAGTCCACTCCGACAGCAAGTCTGCCTCGAAGGTTTCTAATATCTCTGATATCTTACTTTCGCTCATCGTTTCTTTGAGGGCAACCACTTTCATTAGTTCAAAATCAGTGTATGACGATTCAGCCCAAGCTGAAAGCGACGATTACAAAAAGTCTAAAAGCTTGCGAGATATCAAGTACGATAAATCCAAGGGGTGTGGGAGGATGGGGAAGAAGTCTTACTCCCCACACTCCGCACACTCCTCTTCTATGCGTGAGAAATCCGGGCTGGGTTGGGCTACGCCTACCCTAAGATTGATTGAGGATCGGCAAAAAAAGTTACAAAAAATGCGATCGTATAAAAAGTGTATTCTGGCTCCTGAATTCTGGCTCCTGAATTCTGACTTCTGCTGTATTTAATGCAAATTTCGGGACTGTGGTTGAATGGGAAGCGGAGAACGAGAAGGTACTTTATCGCGCCTTAAGAGTAAAGGAAGACTGAGAAACCCCAAAATAATTACTACTCCAGTCATTATCCAAACCATTAACCGATTTGGTCTATAGTTCCCTGCTTCAATTTGCCAGAAAACTTGGTTGTATCGCCATGCAGCTAAGGCAATAGTCGAAATTCCACAAATTACCAAAGCAACACCCAAATTTTCCGAGTTAGATAATGGATTTACCGGAGGTTCTTGTTGGGTAATAGCAAGATTCAATTGGCGCAGAAATATACCAAATCGGGCGATCGCAAAGCCAAAGCTAATCAATGCAATAGAAGTGCGTAACCAAGCCAGAAAGGTACGTTCATTAGCTTGATGCTCCCTTTGACGGTCAATTTTCGGTATTTTATCCATGAGTAGCTTTTAACACCAAGTTCTTCTTTAAAAATATTCGTAATATTGATGAAGTTTCGTAAAAGTCTAATGCAAAAGTGTCCTTATATTTTGGGAAAACTTATTCTATATCTATAAAAATATTTACTATACTTGATGACAACGATTTTGCATTAGCCTCGGCTGTTGACACCTCAGTTGTGGTGCTTGAGGAGCTATCTTTACATCCTCAGCCAGAAGTTCGTGAGGCTGTGGCTAGAAATCCGAATACGCCTACTGAAGTGTTGCTGAAATTAGGTAAAGAGTTTCCAGACGCAATTACGGCGAATCCAATTTTCAATCTTTTGCTGCTGGAAAATCCTGAGAGCCATTTTGTCAGGCTCTCTTTAGCGCGTAGCACAACAACTAGTGAAAGTGCGATCGCTCAGTTATCTAAAATCGAGGATGAGGAAATTCTTTGTGCTGTTGCTAGAAATCCAAAGACACCACTTGAACTCCTAGAACAACTTGTAGAAAGCCCTCCTGCTTTTTATGATCGAGATAATGATGGTCAATATAAGGTTGATAATCGCCTCTTTATCGCGATCGCTCGAAATCCGAACACTTCTGAATCGTTATTGCTTAAACTAGCCGAGAGTGGAATCAGCAATATCGAAATGGCGATCGCTGAGAACCCTAAAACACCCTTATCTCTGCTAAATAAGTTTGCAAATTGGAGAGATTTTTCGATGCATAAAACAATTGCTCGAAATCCTCAAGCACCAAGCGCAATATTAGAAAAACTAGCGGGAGAAAATGAGAAAGAAATTCGCGATCTGGTCAAGAATCATCCAAATGTTTCTGAAACTGCGATCGCTATCATCAATTTTATCGAGGGAAAACCTGGAACATCCATCGACTTGCTAGAGCAGTTAGCTAGCGATCGACGAGCCTCTGTCCGGCGATTGGTTGCCGCACATCCCTCAACCCCTGCAAAGGTTTTAGAAAAACTCGCGCAGGATACAGATGAATATGTGCCCTTCAAAGCCGTAAACAATCCCAATGCAACCTCTACCGTTCTAGAGTTTTTTGCAGAGTTCTTGGTTAAGCAACATCAACTAGTTTCGCGATCCAATCAAGCCATGTATGAAAGAAGTGCAGTTCAATTGGTGAGACGTTCTGACATCACTCCAAAAGTGTTAGAAAATCTGTTGCAAATAAATAAGTATGATGTAGTAAGCGCGATCGCATCATCTTTGAAAACCCCACCAACTATGCTAATTGCACTTACAGACTATCAAGCCCCATCTAGCGTACAAATTCATTTTCTCATAACTCTCGCTAAAAACCCCAATACACCTTCCGAGGGGCTGGAGAAGCTTTATCTAAAAATCAACCAAATGCGACATCCAAATACAATGGATGGTCTACGCGCTATTGCTACTCATCCCAATACCCCTGTTCATTTGCGAGCACAATTGTTCTTTTTCTAGAACAATTCGCAGTTCATTGCTGTGACGATCTCCGCTCAAAAGTTGCCAGAAATGTCAATACACCGATTTCAATTTTGGAGCGGTTAAGTAATGATTCGCAAGACTGGGTTAGTAGGATTGCAAAACAGGCGCTCAAGGAAAGAGCTTGATTACAGCACTGTTTTTGTAAAGATCAACACAGTCCAAGGCTGGCTCTGAGAAAATCCCAAGCGATGCCAGAATCTTTACAATACAGGACTTACGCACTGAAAACTTGAAAGCTTGATCCCCCCTAGCCCCCTTTTTAAGGGGGGAATCTTAAAAGCCCCCTTTTTAAGGGGGTTGGGGGATCTCTTCTGCGTAAGTCCTACAATAGTAAGTAAGGTAAAGATATATATCAGAGTCAAAATCAATGGCACTATTCGGATTTGGCAAAAAAGCAGTTATGCCCACACCAGAGGAAGCTTTGTCAGGAAGGGCACAATCTATGTCACTACCCGCCGCTCATTATGTCAACAAGAATCCCTTAAAACCTCCTTTTCCCGATGGATTAGAGAAAGCAATTTTTGGCTTGGGCTGTTTTTGGGGTGCAGAACGCAAATTCTGGCAACTTAAAGGAGTTTACACTACCGCAGTCGGTTACGCTGCTGGGTTAACACCCAACCCCACTTATGAAGAGGTATGTAGTGGGCGAACCGGTCACAATGAAGTGGTGTTGGTTGTGTTTGATCCCAAAGTAATTAGTTATGCCGAACTGCTCAAAGTCTTTTGGGAAAGCCACAATCCCACCCAAGGAATGCGTCAAGGTAATGATACTGGCACTCAATACCGTTCGGGAATTTATGTATATTCCGAAAATCAAAAGCAGCTAGCAGAAGCATCGCGGGAAGCTTATCAGCAAGCCCTCAACAGCGCAGGTTATGGCAAAATAACCACAGAAATCTTGGATGCGCCGGAATTTTACTACGCCGAAGCGTACCATCAGCAATACCTGGCTAAAAATCCCAATGGATATTGTGGTTTAGGAGGGACAAACGTATCTTGTCCCGTAGGTGTAGTTGAATCGCAAGTTAGTAGTTAGAAATTGAGTTAGGTGGGGTAGTCAACTTCACGTGAGTTCGACGAACCTCTCCCTGCCTTGAACTTTAGTTCAAGTCTGTCCCTCTCCGACTCGGAGAGGGATATGTTTTGTCTAGTTAAGACTATTTGTAGGCTGGGTTGAGGCTTTGCGTTCGCCCTTGGCGTTTCCGTTCGCGTAGCGTCTTCGTAGGAGAAGAGTAAACCAACAAACCCCGTAAAAAGTTGGGTTTCGTTCCTCAACACAACCTACTAGCGCGGCAAGCTTAAAACATTGGGTTCAAAAAATCTAGAAATTCCCAAAAAAAACATTACTCAAGCCAACAAATTAAGCTTGCCGCGCTACTACACACTTTTATTTTTTGGATTTAACCGAACCGTATTGCATTATAGTTCAATAATTTATGAACGCCAGCGAAATACCTTTCTCATTATAAATATAGCTATACTTGCACCTATTGCTCCTGATAACAGAATCATAATGAATAATATGAATAATGTAGTATTACCAGTGAACTCTAAATTTGAATTTTGATGAGCAGAAATAATGAATTCAAGTATTTTATTTGGATTCTTGTCTTCAAGATTACAAAGAAAAAAGATTACGACACCTTCATACCCTCCTATAGCCCCAATTAATAGTCTAAATATTTCAATATAAAAATTCCTTTTCTTTGTGATGATTAGAGTAGCTATTCCAGCAATTGCTCCTCCAAAAAAACATGATGCAATTATTAGTATGAGAGATATTAGCAATTCTTGAGGGTCTGGCTACCACAAAATATTCAATTATTACTAGATATAAAAATTTTCCGCTTCAAAACATTATTAATTATTTACATCTAAACAATTTAATAATAAATCGCATGGCGATGACAATTTATTAGAGTGGGTTATAGCGATCGCGTAAAATACCGAAAGTATTCGGATGGTGCATTAGCCAAAAGCATAACGCACCCTACTGGCGTGTCAAGCCTTAAATGTTGCAATAAATTTTCTTGTAGTGTAAGCTCTCTAGCCCGCACCGGACGGGCGAGACGCCATTGGTGTCAAGTTAAGGCAGAAGCCCAAATGTCAAGCGACCTTGCAGCGTTACGTCGATGTCGTTGGCGAACAGCTTTAAC
>NZ_JBALDU010000057.1:0-43306 GCF_036917235.1 Nostoc sp. | reverse complement strand
CACAAGCCGCAGTTGTTCAATCAGAGAACTACCCATAATTTTCCTCCCCTCAACACTTGCAATTTTACCTGTTTTAGGGAATGAATCAGCCCTGCAATTTATCGGGGGATTTAGGGGGATCTGTTTTATACAAAGATGTGTGTACACCGTAGCCTAAAAAAGGGGGGAACCGGAATCAAAGTCCCCAATTTATCGGGGAATCTAGGGGGATCTAAAACGTTTTTTTACCGACTAAAGAACTTTTAAAACATCCTCTAAATAAACTAATAAATAAAATTAGAATTATAAACAAATTTCTCGGTATGTCTGTCTTGTTATTAGATATAGCTTTCATCTTCTTCATCTCCAAGATTTTTACGGAGATTTTTGGTAAAAACTATAGCACTAAGTGAAAACGGTAGAAGACGCCCAAATAACTAATATGCTGCGATCGCTTAACCCAATTGCGGCCAATGTGCCGGTGCTTCGATATAATCAGGTAGGCGAGTGGTGCGATCGCCAAGTGCCTCTCTAATCTGCTCTAACTCTAAGTTTTTTGCTCCTGTCAAAATAGTCCCTTCCAGTTTGACATCATTGAGGTTAGCTTGTGAAAAGTTAGCTCCCATGAGGTTTGCCTGAGTCAGGTTAGCTTGATAAAAGGTTGCCCTATAAAGGTTTGCTCCAATCAGATTAGCCTGATATAGGTCAGCTTCCGTTAAGCTAGCTTCTGAGAGATTGGCAAAATAGACTTCTGTTTGGTGGAGTTTGGCTGCATTCAAATTAGCCTCAGAAAGGTTAGCTCCATTTAAGTTCGCTCCACAGAGATTAGCACCAATTAAACCCGTTTGGTGCAGGTTGGCTTTACCCAATTTTGCTCCTTGCAAGTTAGCTAAAAACAACTTTGCTCCAGAGAGGTTAGCCATTTTTAAGGTCGCTTGTTGCAAGTTAGCTTTATAAAGGTTCGCCCCTTGTAAATTAGCTGCACGCAGACTTGCACCAGAGAGGTTGGCAGAACGCAGGTTTGCTCCAGAGAGGTTAGTACGATTCAGGTTAGCCCAACAAAGCTTGGCTCCACATAAACTAGCTTTTAGTAATTTGGTTTCATAAAGAATCGACCTAATAAGTTTAGCGCCACTAAGGTCACATCCACTCAGGTCAGCCCCACGTAGGTCAGCCCCACTCAAGTCAGCCCCACGCAGGTCTGCTTGTTGCAGGTTAGTTTTTAGTAGGTCTGCTTGTCTAATATCGGTGTTACGTAAATCAAGTTTTTGATCTTTTGGGTCTTCGAGTAAATTACGCCTACCAATAACAGTCAGGGCTGCTTGAATATCGGTGCGTATTTTGGGGAATTCTTCATGGAGATTTTGCTCCAACTGCGGTGTCGGACGCGACCCACCTCGACGCCGACTTGAGTAAATTGCTCCTTGATATTCCGGCTGTTGTTGCTCGCCTTTTACGTGCTGAATGGGTGCATTCTCTCGCACAAAGGCAGTGAGGATTTCCATAATTGTCCAGTGTTCTTGAGGAAAATCCTGAGCAACCCTTTCTAAAGCATAAATTGCGCCTGTCCGGGTTTCAACCTTTTCATGGCCTAGCTGGGCAATTGCGCCCATAAAGCGCTCTGCAATCAATCTGTCTTGATTGAGTTTGGCATTTTGCAAGCCAATTTCTAAGTTTTTCTCAGATGCGATCGCACTCTTCTGCATCGCTTGGGCACGTCTTGCTGCATAATAAGTATTAAACATTGCTGCCGATGCCAGAAAAACTATTGCAGTAGTTGTTAAAGCTTGGTTTCTATACTGGATTTTTTCTTTAATTGACAATTCTTTAATATTGGACAAGACAAAGAAAATTACAGTCAACGAGCAGCCAAATATAGCTGTTAAAGTTATCAACCAATTCAAAAGAGCGTCTGTCTTTTTAGAAGACATGGTAAAAATTTTCCTTACAACCTAGAATTATTACTTAGATGTTGAGGAAAAATAGTATAGCATTTAGCAGAAAATTATAATAGGTGTCCAAACACTCATTGAACTAAGCAATGATATCGAATATACTTTTACATCACGACACCAAGAAACGCTTGCGGTAAAAGAATTACGAATTACGCTGAGAATAGGGAGTAGGGAGTAGGAGTAGAGAAAAAATTTTCATCAAGCGGATATGATATTACTCAGAAAATTTGGTTTCTCTGAGGTTTGCCCCATCAAGTATGGTATCATTAATAATTACTCCATACAAGCTAGCTAGATATAAACTAGCACGATGCAGGTTAGCTCCAGAAAGGTTAGCTTTCTCTAGATTAGCTGCACTGAGGATTGCTCCTTCTAAGTTCGCTAGATACAAATTAGCTCCTTCTAAATTAGCTGCACTAAGTATTGCCCCCGCTAGATTAGCTTCTCTAAGATTAGCCCCAGCGAAATTAGCTTGATAGAGATTTGTCTGTTGTAGATTCGCCCCTTTCAAGTTTGCTCCTCTCATATCCGTGAAGCTCAAATCAAGTTGCTCATTTACTGGGTCTTTGTTTGCATCTCTTCTGGCAATAACAGTCAGCGCGGCTTGAATATCTACACGAATTTTTGTTGACAGGTTACTTGTTACTTCCTCTTGGGGCATATAAGGAGCATTCTTTCGTACAAAAGTAGTAAGAATATCTACGATCGTCCAGTGATACTGTGGATAAGTATAGGCAATTTGTTCTAAATCATTAATTACAGCTAAACTGATTTCTATATTGTTATTTCCTAGCTGTTCGCTTGCTCTTATTAAGCGTCGTTTTAGCGACTGATGCTGATTTTGTTTAACTTGTTCCTGGAAAACTGGTATCCGCAGGAATATTTTTGATAGCTGGATGGTAGTTTTTATTAAAATATTTTTCATGGCATTAATAATTGATTTAAATAAATTTAAATACGTACTTGTTATTGAATATTTTATTAGTATCTGCTATTGTTTCATCCATAGCCAATACTGGAATATTCTAATGTAACTAACAAAATGTAAATATAAATTTTGAGTAAGTAAACATAAGCATACATACTCTTGCCATTCCCAATCATTGTTTGTGTTCACTAGTCTTTAGTCTTCACTGACAATTAACTCTCATCATGATATTTTTGATTTACTTATAATCATTGATGAACTAAAGATGACTATTAAAACTCAGCAAAATATACAACCAATAGTTAAAAATCTGGTGTTAATTGGTGGCGGTCACAGCCATGCTATTCTTATAAAGATGTTCGGTATCAAACCGTTAACAGGAGTACGTTTGATACTGATTACCACAGCATCAGAGACAGCCTACTCTGGGATGTTACCAGGACATATTGCCGGATTTTACAGCCACAATGAATGCCATATTGACTTACGACCCTTGGCGAACTTTGCTCAAGTACAATTGTATATTGACACGGTAGTTGCCCTTGACTTAAAAAACAACAAAGTTCTTTGTGCTAACGGACTTGCGGTAGATTTTGATGTGCTGTCTATTGATATTGGCAGCACTCCAGCCATACTGTCTGTATCAGGTGCGTCAGAATATGCGATCGCAGCTAAACCAGTATCGCAGCTATTAGAGCATTGGCATCAACTAATTGAAGCTGTAGGTAACAACCCTCAAGAACCAATTAGGATTGCGATCGTAGGCGGTGGCGCGGGCGGTGTAGAATTAGCGCTATCGATGCAATCTCGTTTACATCGGATTTTGGATGAAACTCAACAACCTATTCAAAACCTAGAAATTCATTTATTCCAACGCGGACAAGAACTGATGCCCAATTATCATCAATCAGTGCGGCATCAACTTCAGCAAATTTTAACTGATCGAGGTATTAAGCTACATCTGGGAGAATCTGTGTGTAAAATTGCACCTAAAACCCAGAATGAAGCTAAAAAAGTATTTGAAATTAAATGTGAATCTGGTTTGACAGTAGAGTGCAACAAAATTTTTTGGGTAACACAAGCATCAGCACCCGAATGGTTAAAAAACGCTGGACTAGGAACTGATGAGCCAGGTTTTATTCTAGTAGAAGATACGTTGCAATCTCAAACGCATCCGCAGGTATTTGCATCTGGTGACATTGCCACAATGGTAAATCATCCACGTCCGAAAGCTGGGGTATTTGCTGTTAGGCAAGGTAAACCCTTGTTTGAGAATTTACAGCGAATTTTATTAGGCAAGCCGCTCAAACCTTATAAACCACAGAAACAATATTTGAGTTTAATTGGTACGGGAGATGGACGAGCTATTGCAACAAAAGGCATCTTCACTTTACCACCCGACAAACTCTTCTGGCATTACAAAGATTGGATTGACCGCCGCTTTATGAAACGGTTTTGCTTTGAATAATATCATATGTGGATAATTTAGTTGCGATTCCCAGAGTCATTGCACCGCACTCTTTAATCCCCTCCCCGCTTGCGGCTACAGTGTACACACAAGTCTTTGAGAGTTGCCTCACAGCGTTTAGATCCCCCCTAACCCCCCTTAAAAAAGGGGGAACCGGAGTCAAAGTCCCCCTTTTTAAGGGGGATTTAGGGGGATCTTCAAGGATTTTCGTTTTATACAAAGATGTGTGTACACCGTAGCCGCAAGCGGGGAGGGGAGACAAAGCACAGCTTTGGCGGGGTGGGGTTCTTCAAAGCTGTTCAATTAGCTCAATAATTTGTTGGTAATACTGGATATTCCCTTCTTGGTAATACAAGTCTGCGGATTTCTGAAAATCGGTAATTGCTCGTTGAGAGTCTCCTAGATTTCTGTAGACATCAGCTCGAAGGATGTAAGCAGAAGCCCAATTAGGCTGACGCTGTAAGGCTTGGTTTAAGTCTGCAAGTGCTCCTTGTAAGTCTCCCAACAGAGAACGACTACGCCCCCGATTGTACCAGTCTTCGGCAAAGCTGGGGTCGATCGCGATCGCTCGACTGTAATCTTCTATTGCACCTTGATAATCTTCTAGGGCATAGCGAGCATTGGCGCGATCGCTGTAAAATGCAGCAGATTGAGGATTAATTTGCAATGCTTGGGTGTAATCTGCGATCGCACTTTCATATTCTTCTAAAGCATAGTGGGTAGAACCTCGATTGTAATATGCTTCAATTAAATCAGGATTAATTTTTAATGCTTGATTATAATCTGTAAGCGCTCCCTGTTCATCTCCTAAAAGACGACGCGCATTTCCCCGATTGCAATAAGCTTGAGAAAAATCAGGAACAAGCTCTATGGCTTGAGTATTATCATCAATTGCCCCTTGTAAATCTTGCAGAGCTTCACGGGCAATACTCCGACCATAATAAGCTGCGGCTAAGTTATCATTAATTTGCAATGCTCGATCGTAATCTTTAATTGCACCTTTATGATCTCCTACAGAACGACGAGCCGCCGCGCGATCGCAATATCCTTCTGCTAAATTAGGATTGAGTTGTAAAAGGCGATTGCTATCTTCAATTGCACCTTGATAATCTCCCAATCGGCGAAGAGCATTAGCCCGAAACCCGTATACTAAAGCTAGAGTCGGATTTTCTTGTAACGCTTGGTCATAATCTGCGATCGCACCCTGATAGTCTTCAAGAGTACTACGAACCAGACCACGCTCACAATAGGCTTGTACATCATCAGGATTCAGCTTTAATGCTTCGTTAAAGTCTTTAATTGCTTCATGATAGTTTTTGAGGTGAGCAAGGACAAGACCCCGATTATAGTACGCTCCGGCAAAGCTGGGGTTGATTTTTAAGGCGTGGTTGTAATCTCTGATCGCACTTTGATAATCTGCTAAAGCGTAGTGAGCATTACCTCGGTTATGATAAGCCTCTGCCAAGTTAGGATCTAATTGTAATGCTTGGTTATGGTCAGCGATCGCTTCCTGATAATTACCTAAAATATGGTGAATATTGCCGCGATTGCTGTAAGCTGCGGCAAAATGGGGATGCCATTGTAAAGCTTGCTGAAAATCTGCGATCGCTCCTTGATGATCGCTCTTCTCAAAACGAGTTACGCCCCGATTATGATAAGCATTGGCAATATCAATATTGATGTTATCAGCTAATTGGGTACTCATTTCGATTGTTTGGATATAATCTGCGATCGCTTTGTCATAGTTTTCCGAAGCAAAGTACGCATTTCCTCGGCTGTGGTAAAATTGCGCTAAATTAGGATCTATTTGTAAAGCTTGGTTATGGTCTGCGATCGCTCCTTCATAATCGGCTAAAAAGTAACGAGCATTAGCCCGGTTGTAATAGGCTGTGGCAAAATTGGGATTGATTTCGATGGCGCGATTGAAGTTAGCGATCGCACTGCGATAATCTTTGAGTTGACCAGTTAAAATCAGTCCGCGATTATGGTAAGCTTCGGCATAGTCAGGGTTTAGCTTGATTGCTTGGGTGTAAGCTGCGATCGCTGCTTGATACTCTTTTTGCAAATTTTGGTTTAATCCTTGGTTAAAAAAATCTTCAGCATTCATATAATTTTTTTGCCTTTTGACATTCTCTAGCCTAAAGCATCGGGATTGTTAACGATATATTTTGAAAATTATTCCAATTAGGCAAAGAGTAATGCCCAAAACCCAGTTGTAGAGACGCGATTTATCGCGTCTTGAAAGACCAATCATCTACACTACACTGTGCAGTTATCACAAATCATTCAGGATTGCTATATAGTTGATAACGGAAGAGTAGGCATAGACACCATCTGGTTCGCTTTTTCAGACTTCGTTTGCATAATTTCAAACTTCCAGTCTGAAGAATAATCAGGCAACTCATAACCAACACTCTTAACATGAGCCAACATCACCTCATCTCGCTGATGCCAAACAGCAAATATTTTCTCCCTACCATCATATAGAGTTTCTAAATCAATTTGATAAACCTGATTCACTCGTTTTAGCTTCAAACCAAATAAATTTAGCAATCGACCAAGTATTTTTATTGCCGAAACCTGCTCTTTCTCTCCAACTAAGTTAATACCAAGCGCTCGTTTAATATGTTTACTATGCTGGAAAGCAATATTTTTCAGCAAGATCAAATCTGTGTCGTTCTCATTAAATTCGCGTTTTTCTTCAAGAAACTGAAGCATCCCTAAAGCTCTCATAGCTTCAACCTTGAGCGTATAAGTTTTTAAATCTGGGAGAAAAACTTTCCCTTCGCCCCAAGATAATTGCTGATGCCATTCTTGCTCATCTCTAACGTGAAAATACTCGCTTTCGTGAGTTAAATAGTAGTGAATTAACAGTTGACGATAATATCCTTGTTCATCCTGTAATTTTAGCCAAGGAGTAATTTCTACACCATATCTTTGTCTAAGAACATATTTATTAATTTGGTTGCGTTCTCTATCTGTTATGGAATGCTTAACTAATAACTGCTCATACTCCACATAATCGATATCTTTGGAATTGGCTACAGCAGATGCTACCGATAGTTGATTTTGCTGCTTAATATCTTTAATTTTACGTTTAATTTCTTTAGCTTTTTGACGACTTTGTGCCCAATCTTTTTGAACTTTAACAATTTCTAAAATTAACCTTTTGCGGGTAGTTAAATCATCGGCATCAGTTGCCAAAAATGCCAGACGTAAATCTCGAATAATATTATTGTGAACCGCATTACTCCGTACCTGAATTTGATGCCCATCAGCAATCAAACCATCTTGCATCGATTGTCGGTAAAGGCGAATAGAAGCATTCACCCTTGCAGATAATTTTGCCCAAGTTCGCAAATGAATTGGGTCATAAACTAAGGGTAAATCCACATCTATTTTATGTAAGGGACTCAGCAAAGCTAAATTTTCTTTTTGATTTTTCTGATACCAATCAGATAACAAGCGATAATTTGTACTCCCACTACCAATTAAACCAATACCTCGTTTCGCGCACCAGACAACACGCGGTACATCATCCCTGACTCTTGCTAACGCTTGTCTTGCTTCCGAGTCAGGAATTACCCCTTGAAAAATGCCATAAACCCGATCGAAATGTTGGACATCAATACTAATTCCTGTACCAAGACTAGGGGTAACAAAAACGCCGTCATATTCAGATATTTTTTGATTAATCGCTGCAATAAAATCAACTGCTGCGTGACCAGGTGTATTTGTAGTATGACTACTAACTACCAGAGTTTTAGGAAATTGTCGTCGTAATTTTTGTAGCCGTTCTTTCAGATAACGTTCAATTGTTTCACAACTATAACGCCCAGCCCGACTATCGGTAGTAACATAACATTTACGTCCCGCAAGCAAATCCAATTCCAGTTGGTGAATTAGCGGTGTTGGATTCGGTGAATCATAAAAAGTTACGTCCCAACCATGCTGAGGTTTCCACTGGTTAAGAACTACCCAAGGTGTTAATTTAATTCCTGCCAATCCCTGTAAATATTCAAGTGAAACATCTGATAAATCAGCATCTTGAGCAATTACTAACCCCCCACTTGTTAAAACTGTTGCAATGAGTTGCTGGAATAACTTTAATATTTTTACCCGCTTGTGCTTACAAGTATTACTATTTAACAGATGCCATAAAGATTGCTCCACTTCATCTAAAATTACTATTGCTCCCCGCCAATTTTCTGGGTTAAGTTTCCAAATTGAATCAACACACAAGCCGAGGGATTGCTGAGGAAAGAGAGAGCGCAGTATGGGAGGAGCGGGGGTAAGTGTTTTATTAATCCTTTTCTCCCCATCTTCTTTATGTGTTCCCCATTGAATACCAATTTTTTCACACAAGAATCGTCCAAGTAGAATTCTGTGAGTAATTAACAAAACTGGTTGATTTCGACTTTTTGCTTGTTGAACAACGCCTTGCAATGCCGTAGTTTTTCCCGTTCCTTTCGCTGATTTGACTCCTACTAATCCAGAGTTGGGAAAAGGTATTTCACCTATATAAGGACGGTTAAAGGTGAGTGCAGCAGGAATACTTAACTCGGTGTGGGGTTTAGTTTGAGCAAGATAAATTTCTAAATCAACACTTTGGCGATAAACTTTATCGAAACTACTTGCACCTTTAGCAACAATAAACTCATCAACCCCTTTTTCTATTCCTGGAAGTTCGATGACTTTCACAGGACAATTTTTTTGCTGAAATAAACAGCCAAGTTGAGAAATAGCATTATTTACAGCAGCAATTGTCTTGGGTTGAGTTTCAAAATCAAAGCAAATGTAAAAGCTGCGCTTTGTAATCGCAAACGCTGCTAAATCGGGAATTAGCTGACGACGGGTAACTTTGCCAAATTCATCTTTCACAACCCGATAACCACTGGTAATTCCGGGAATGGCAATGGCTACATATCCTTGCGTCAACAACGTAGCTGCTTTCTTTACACCCTCGCAGATGATGAGGGGAATGTTCTGTTGCATCACCCATTGCCAAAAGCCTCCAGCTTCGCCATCAGGAGTAACGGTGATATTTTCAGGCATGACCAGATTGTAACGCCCAGCGACTTGCTGCCACACTTGCAACGTTACCCGCAAACAAAACACTCGCGTTGGTGTACTGGGGGGATGCTCGTACTTGATGGACTTGCCATTGTGGTTTTGTCGGGGTTGGTTTGGCTTAAAGCATCCCCATTCCATCATTTGCCAATTATTCAGAGGGTCTAGTCCCGAACACCACCAACCACCTTCTGTGATGTGAGCGTAACGCTGCAACCAACTACTTTTCACCATTCCGGTATTGGTGCGGGGGAGTAGCTCAGAAATCAACAGGTACTCATAAGCTGTTACACCTTGAAGCGACCTAAAATTGAGATGCACTAAGTGTAAGTCTATACCACTACTCTTGACTAATTCTTCAAGGTGTTGGGGGTGTAAATAGTGCAGAGGCATAGGGAAAGGCGCGAAGGGAAGACAATGAGATTAAAACAGTAACACGCATCTGCTTTTTTTTAATACGCGAGATTGCGAGGCTTTTATGATGCTTTTTTTACTTCGTTGCCGGAGACACATCGGTTAAAGCTGTAGTAGGTTATTCTGCCTATTAGATCCCCGAAGTAATAATTTTGTATTGTGATATTTGTTAGCTTTTAATTTTTATTTATCAGTAAATTTCTGCGTTAAGGAATGCGATCGCTACATAACATCGCTATAAGGTAATATCTTCATATACTCCAGCAAAGGCTTTACACTGGGCATCCACTCTGTAGTACTCCTGTAACCTATATGAATGAATAAAGACAAAAACGCTCACTGCTCCAAAGGTTTGAGATAGCCTTGAGTGTTAATTTTTGTTTGCGATCCCAGCTAATACAGATAACTTGACGTAAAACTTTTACCCCAGTAGCACGGTAACTTCTCAAGCTAATTGGAGGTAAAATAAACAACAACTTTTAAAATAAGTTCAATCTGCTTTATAAACCCTTTGCTTTTAGTTGCGAATGTAGGAAATATGGCTTTGTACTTTTTAATTTTTCCGTGTGTTTGTTTCATCACTGGCTATTTTTTATTCAAAAATAGCCAGTGATGAAATCTCACATTTAGTGACTGTATTTGCAGCTATCAGCCTAATTTTGGGTTTAATGTTAGCTCCTTGGCAGATTTTACTTCTACTATTAATTCTTATACTTATCAGTACAAGCTACGAGTATTATACAAGCAAAGTAGTTAACAGAGAAACACAATATACACAACAACCAGTTCCCAAATCGGAACCAGATTATCACTTAATCTACCGTGGGGCTTGCTATCGTCACGATCTCAATAGCAAATTAGATGAGGAAACCACACCATCAGTAACCCATAAGTTGAGCTTTCGCGGATGTACTTATTTTGTTGGCGTCGATCCTAATACCCAATCGGCTGGAATCATTACACCACAAGCAACTCATAAGTTGAGCTTTCGGGGAAGCACCTATTCTATAAATAGAACTACACACAGAGATATTAAAGAGCAAGGCAGTTAGAAACTTGGTACAAGTCTCTGAAAGTTTACATTTTATTGGCTCATACCTTCCAAATCCAAGAGGCGATGTCTACAATAGACTATGAGGTACTAGTGCTATTTATGCCAAATTCTGCTGTAGCACCTGCAATTTAATGTAATTATAGACTTGATGCCCAGCAATATGCGATACCAGTGGAGAGCCTGGCAGCGATCGCACATCCTCGACTATTGCCTACTGAACTCAATGCTGCTTGATTATGCGATCGCTATAAATCATAACCATTTTAAGAAATACCTAATATATCTACTTTGAGAAATGGTATTAATATATGGCTTTGTCAAGATTCCTAAACGGACAAATAATGTTAAAAAAGAAGAACATATTCTGGAAAATACTGTTGACAAAGTTTATTTTTTATATGAGTAGAGTGGAACTTCCTTGCTAAAAGAGATATCTAGTTAGTTTGATTCTTAACTATTCACTCCTTGGGGAGGCGGTTAGTTTCCAGAAATAGACAACATATTTTTAACCTGTAAAATTATGTGGAAATCAAAGTTAATATTTAGATTTATACTGTCGGCTGCGGCGATCGCCACTAGCGTACAGCTAAATTCAGCGAGTGACTATGCTATTGCTGAAAGTGCATCTTCCAATCCACCTGTTGAATCTGGGCAACAAAATCAAGCTTTAGAAGATGGCAAGGTTGCGATGGCAGGAGTTGGCATAGGAGCGATCGCAGGCTTACTCATTTCTGGTTTATGGTATCAGAAACGTCGTTACCACAAAATCCAGTCACGTGCCAAAATAAACCGCTTTCGTGAAGAGTTTCTCTGCGGCTCTTTAGCAGATTATTACTTATCTAATTCTAAAGCAAATTCTTCACCTACAAATTCTCGGAAAACTTTACCAACACCCACAAAAGAAGAATCTCCTACTTCTGAGGAAACTTTCGTAACGCCAACTAAAGAAGAAATATCCGATCCCTCTACTTCTGAAGCAAATAATCTAGCAGCAGAACCTACGCCAGCCGTACTATCTGATTTCTTATCTGACTGCTACCACAAGTTAATCGAGGAAATTGTTAATATCGCCCTCAAAGGTCAAATCAGTTCTAAAGACTATATATATCGTCAATTAGTAGAAAATGTGAGCAGTGATAATGGTGAAATCTTTGAACGCTGTTTGAGCGATCGCTTGCATTCTACCCAATCTGAACTACATAAAGTAATAAATTCTCCGACTTTATTCCAAAAAGAGACTCCTGAGTTAAAGAAAGTCCGTTTAAATTGCACCTTGAAGACATTACAAAGTATTCAAGGAGAATGGGAAAAAATCCGTAAGTTGAAATAATGCTTTAAAGTGAGGAGCATTTTTGACTCCTCACTTTAAAGCAATATAAACTAAATCCCTAACCTACGCGCCTACAGCTTCCTTCGCAGCATATAACACCTCAGCGTTGATTTGCTTGAAACCGCGATCGCAGGCAAATTTCTTGATGCTTCAATAGATTTATATTCTGTTAACTGAAGTTATTACTGAATCCTTACGTAAAACCTATAATTCACATTTTACAAATAGTTGCGATTATTTCCAACCTAGACAAAGACTTTCTTGTACTTGCTATATCTGCATATAATGGGATTATTGAACATACGTAACTGGTGAATGAAATGGCTAAAACATTAACAATACAATTGTCAGATGACTTAGAAAGTAAATTAACTGCTCAGGCGCAAAAGCTGAATCTATCTTTAGAAGATTTAATTCTGCAATTGTTATCTCAATCAGATAAACAGGAAAATATCTCCGAATTTGACCCAATTTCACCTTTACTAGGTACATTGAAATTTGATAATTTTAATGTAGCAGAAAACCACGATAAATATCTCCAGCAAACTTTGCAGCAGTATTTGAAAATTGGCTAATAAAGTCTTAGTAGATATATCGGGATAGACTAATTTATTTATTCCAGTGTTAACCGAAGATTTTCTGAGGTAATTCGTCGCTCTAAAACATACGATCTAAGTGTGAGTTTAGAGGGTGTTGCAATGCAAGGCAGAATTGATGGAATTAGTTCTAATTATCTGAGTGGCGGTTATGGTGATGATTTATCAGAGCTTATAGATAATTCATATTATGATCCCTCACCTTCTGATGGACTTGATTTTATAGATGAAGATGAATGTGATGAATCAATAAATGTAGTTAATAAAAAAGAGGTTGATAAATTTTCACAACAAGAGAGTCCGTGTCAGCAAAATACTGCTATTAAAACATTTGTTAATTACTTTAACTTAGGTGTTGACCGTCGTCAACGAGGAGATATGCAAGGAGCAATTACCGCTTGGAATGAAGCATTAAGTCTTAATCCTAATAATGCCCATACTTATTACTATAGAGGAATAACTAAAGCTGAAATAGGCAATTATGATGGTGCCGTTGAAGACTTAAAACAGGCTATCTATATAACTCCTAAGTATTTAAATGCTAAACGCCAGCTAGAAAAAATCCGTCAAGATTTATTAGGAAGCGATAGTACAGTATTACAACTGAAATCCAATAACCCTACTCAGCATTATCAGCGTGGAAAAATTCGTTTACACTTTGGAGAGTATCAAGAAGCAATTAATGAATTTAATCAAGCATTACAAATTAATCCTAACTTAGTCGCAGCATACTACAGTCGAGGAAAGAGTTACTATAAATTAAAAAAAAAGGAAGAAGCTATTAAAGATTTTCAAACATCTGCAAAACTTTTTTGTGAAAATAACCAACCTGACAAACTGGCTAAATGGACTCCATTTGAGTTAGGTGAATCAAATCGAGAAGAAGCAATTTCCTATCTTATTCCATATCTTTCTAAAAAAAGCTCCTATGACGAGAAAAGATTAGCTGCTTCAGCTATACACAAACTTGCCAAGAGTTACAAAAATATATGCGCTTTAGTTATTCGTCTTTTATTAGATAATCTAACTTACCCTGCACCACAGGTTAGGCAATACGCTTTAAAGGCTCTTTCTCTAATCAACCTGCCTAAATATTCATTTCCAATAATTCAAGAAATTGCTAATAGCGATCCAAAAAGTTATAACAGAAATTTAGCAAAAGCTATATTAGAAAATATTAACTCTGTTCATAATCGAGAATTTAAAAATTTTGATAAATCTAAACCTGATAATCAGTATTTCTCAGAAATAAACTTTTTTAATACTGAGGAAAATGATAATTCTTATAACCAAGGCTATTTTCCTGAAGAAGCTTATGATACATCTATGGATTACGGCTATGTGGATGATCTCAACAATCCAGAGGATTATCTTTATAATTATTGATAATAATAAGGGCGTTCAGTATAAGTAATAAGAAAAGGCATAGAGTAAAATATGCCCTTTCTTATTAAGAATCCCTAACCTGCTAAACTAAGCCCCGACCGCTTCCTTGGCGGCGTACAATACCTCAGCGTTGATTTCTTTGAAACCGCGATCGCGGGCAAATTTCTCAGTATTACGCTTCACTTTGCCGCGAACAAATCCAGGAATCTTATTCAATTCTGCTTGACCATCTTTTGTCCAATTCAAATCAGAATCAGCAGAAATTCCTCTAGTAATAACTTCTTTGGTATCATGACCACCGAAGATTTCTAATAGGTGATCTTCCATTCCCAAAGTGAAGGAATTGTAGATCAAATCTGTAATCTGATTTGTACCTTCGTAACCCATAAATGGTTTGTAACCAATGGGGAAGTTTTGGACGTGAATTGGTGCTGCAATTACGCCGCAAGGAATATCTAAACGCTTACCAACGTGGCGTTCCATTTGCGTACCGAAAATGGCAGAGGGTTCGACACGAGCGATCGCATCCCCAATTTCACCATGATCTTCGGAAATTAGGACTTCATCGCAATACTCGCTTACCTGTTCGCGGAACCAATCTGCATCATATTTACAGTAGGTTCCAGCCCAAACAACGTGAATCCCCATTTCTCGTGCCAAAATCTTGGTAATGGCGGCAGCGTGGGTGTTGTCACCAAAAACCACAGCTTTTTTACCAGTCAAGTTTTGACAGTCAATCGAACGGGAGAACCAAGCAGCCTGAGATACATGGAGGGTTTGCTCATTGATGAAGTTTTCGTAGTCAACTTCTGCACCTTGAGCGTTAATAACCTGCTGAATCTTACGAATACAACGGGCAGTTTCCACTACACCCATTGGAGTAATGTCTATATAAGGTGTGCCAAATTGTTCTTCCAGGTAACGGGCTGTGGTCAAACCGAGTTCGCGGTAAGGCACTAGGTTAAACCAGGCTTGGGACATCTTTTTCAAGTCATTTACCGAAGCACCTTCAGGAATTAAGGTATTTACCTCAATTCCCAAGTCAGCCATCAGCCGTTTAAGTTCGGTGCAATCGTGATTGTTGTGGAAACCAAGGGTGGTAGTACCGATAATGTTAACTGAGGGCTTTGCTGTTTTGCCCTCAGCCAATTCGCCCCGCTTCCGCGCTTTTTCAATGTAGTATTGGACAATTTGATCCAAAGTGCGATCGGCGGCTTGCAGTTCGTTGTAGCGGTAGTGGTTCACATCCGCCAGCATTACGTCTCCTTTTGCTTCCAACTGCGCCCGTTCGACAAAGTTGTGCAAATCCTCTTGCAAAATGCTAGAGGTGCAGGTGGGAGTTAACACAATCAAATCTGGGTGTTCCTCGGCATCCTTGCGGACGATGTTATCTACTACCTTCTCTTGGGAGCCGCGTGCCAAAACGTTGCGATCGACGACACTGGTTGTCACCGGAGTAAAATCCCTCTCCCGCGATAGCATGGAGCGCATGACGTTAAAGTAGTCATCGCCAATGGGAGCGTGCATAATCGCATGAACATTTTTAAAAGAACTAGCGATTCGCAGAGTGCCGATGTGGGCTGGTCCAGCATACATCCAGTAAGCCAATTTCATGTTTGTGTCTCCCTTTTAAACTCAAATAACTAAGTAACTGGGCGTAAAAAATATAAGATAGAGCTTACCACCAACCCCTTCGGTGCGTAGTTTACCCCCGTAGGCATCGCCCAGTGTGTCGTTGCTAGAGAAGGGGAGAGGTTTGGAGAGAGGTATTATCTTTAATTCAGCCCATTTACTCATAAGTGCTTGATTATTAAATCGTTTCTGATTTTCTCAAACCTGCTGGCTGAAAAAAAATAAGGTTTGTTGCGGGTTTTAGGGGAGGCGATATGCCTGAAACCTTTTTACTGCTTGGGATACAGCTATCAATTTCGACAACATTGCTGGTGATTTTGTAAAAAAATCTTAATGTTCAAACAGAATTCAGGAGTCAGGAGTCAGAATTCAGAATGAATCCTGTACTCTCCCCGCTATCAGTGGCGAGTCTGAATCCCCACAAAGAGTGATTCTGATTCCTGTTAGCGGATAGCTAAGGTTTAGCCCATTCTGACTTCTGAATTCTTCTTCAATAATCTCTCATTCCCTAGTCGGTTGCGTTTTTACCTAATTCGCTAAGATGTACACAAGCTCATTTTCACAAAAATTATGGTGAAAACACCCTCCCAGCCTTGGACAATTCCTCCTTTGGAAAATGGCGACAAACTCACCCGCTACGAATTTGAGCGTCGCTATAATGCCACCCCTAACCTGAAAAAAGCTGAGTTAACCGAAGGAATTGTCTATATTATGCCTGCTGCTCTACGTTTCCGAAGTCACGGTCAACCGCATGGTTGGATTTTGACATGGCTTGGTACTTACGAAGCTGCAACTCCTGGTATAGCATTGGGAGTTGAACCTACCGTCCGCTTGGACTTAGATAACGAACCTCAACCCGATGCTGTTCTGTTGATTGAACCGGAAGCAGGTGGTCAAACACGGCTGAGTGAAGATGATTATATTGAAGGTGCGCCAGAGTTAGTTGTGGAAATTGCTGCTAGTAGTGCGGCTATCGATCTTCATGGCAAAAAACAGGCTTATCGTCGCAACAGTGTCAAAGAATATATTGTTTGGCAAGTTTTAGACCAAAAATTGACTTGGTTTTCTCTGGAACAGGGTGAATATCTGGAATTAGTACCTGACAATGAAGGCATTTTCCGAAGTCGGGTATTTGCAGGGTTGTGGTTAGCGGCGACGGAGTTATTAGCAGGTAATATGCAGGGTGTGTTGAAGGTTTTACAAGCAGGTTTGCAGTCTGCTGAACATGGGGATTTTATCCAGAAATTGGGTAGTGATTAACCCTTTCTAAATAGAGAAAATATCTTAACTAATTATGTTTGCAGACCAAATTTTTCTACTTTAGTATGTATAGTTAATTCAGCAGATATTTTAGGATTTTTGGCAGACGTCATAATAATTCATGGCTTTCGTTGTTATATCTACACTACGGCGGAAATAAACCAACTATTTCAAATCAACGAAACCCTTATACTGTATTCATTTTGGTTTTTCAGTACTTGTTATGTCAAATTAATAAATAAAATGCCAACTTAGTAAGCATCTGATGCTTTATGACTCTAATCTCTGAAAGTAAGTTTAAATCTTTATCAAAGTTGTCTGTTAAAAGTTGCAGCTTTTATTTGAACGTAGAAAAGTTCACAAAATTGATTTGAATTTACAGAATATTTCTTTATAAGACTCTACCATATAGCACTACTAAAGTAATAGCACTTGTTCATCTATTCAAACTCTTTACCGACACTATTTTATCAGCTTCATCTACTGTTATTTGCGCCAGCCCAAACTGTTCAATAACTGCTGCATTTGTCGTCAAATGCCTACTCACCTCAGCCACTCGATACTGACTTTCTTGTGAAGCTAAAGCGGCTGGCAATAATAACTGATCTGCTAAATGTTCATCCACTGGTGCGCCTGTGTAATGAAACTCAAGCAGTTGCTGACAAGCAATCTCTGCAACTGTTTCCGCCGACAACCGCAAACGCCCAAATCCACCAAATCCAGTTAAGCTGTTTTCATACTCAGCAGTGAGGAAAATACCCGCCCCAGGTGCCACACCTTTTTCTCGCAAGGTCTGTACAGTAACTTTTAAATGGGCTGATCGTAACAAATTCTCCGCACGATTTGCCATCCGTTGCGGAATATGGGAAGGCAATTCCGTCACCACTGCTAATCCCCGCACCTGTTGTAAGTCGCCCCGTTCCAACAAGTCGATCCCACCGAGTTTACCACCACCATCTACCTGTAACTCTACCTCTCCCCCACCTTGTGGATACCACCCCCAAGCGCCTAACTTGACTTGGGCTTCTACACCCATGCGTTGTAGTATGGGCAGATAAACTTGCTCAATGTACGTCGCTGTCGGGCTAAAGTTCACATGAGTTCCACCCTTTAGTGTCACCAGGGAATTGCCAGATGCTAATGCCAAAGGTAAGAGAATTGTCTGCAAAACTAGAGCGATCGCACCCGCAGAACCACCTTGTTGTGCTTTACTAACATCAAAGGTATAAACTCCCGCTTGCACAGCACTACCTGGGATGAATTCCAGCAGCATTGAACCCAAAGCATCACCCCGTAGTTGGGCATTACAAATTCTCGCCGCCGCCCGAACTGCTGTTAAGTGTTGTGCTGCTAATCCTGGCTTTTTGCGTCCAGCGCGAATGCCTGTAATTCGTATAGGTTCGCCGGTGATGGCGGCTAGACTTAAGGAAGTGCGAAGAACTTGTCCGCCTCCCTCTCCGTAGGAACCGTCAATTTCAATCATGGGCGATTATTGGAATGTTGGATTTTGGGTTATCCCCACGGCTGTTAAAATCAAACCACAAATTATAAACGCCCAGCAACTAGCTTTTTGAAGGTAGGTTACACAAATATACAGAGAAATTTCTGATATGTGTTTCTGTAGTTTGCTAATTTTGAATTTGGAATTGAAGAACCTTGCTTTTACCGGGGTTCATCAACCCATAAGGATCGACTATTTCTTTAAATTTTAACTGCTCAGGATTGATAACATTTCTGCCGTCGTCTTCAATAATATATGTATGAGGATTGGCAATACTCACACCCTGTTCTTCGTGATAGCGGATAATTTCATTGAGGCGTTCTTCTGTGGTGTAGCGCACAAGTTGCAATGCACCAGGAACTACGACACCATTCACCCGAAAAAATTCTAAATGCATCATTACCTCATCGCCGAAGTAATGATACATTTGCTCTACTAGTTGCAAACTGCAATCATTAGGAAAGAGACTTTGTAAGTATGTAATGCCAGTATCTACACTCCGGGCAAGTAAGGTAGTGTGGTTCCAGCTAAATTCTGCTAAATGTGTACCTTTGGCTGCTTCCTCGGCTGTTTTTTTATATGTAATCTGACCGTCGTATTGCTGCACCAAAGCCGGTAAGAATTCCAAACTCGGTTCAGAAATTATCAAGAATACTGAGTGAGTTCCTTCAGGAATATACTCTTGTACTGCGTGAAAATATTGAGAAATTGGGGATGCAAAGACAGAAATCAACTTCTTAATCATGCCATCAGCATTGCCAATTGCCTGACCAAACCTTGCTGCTGTCATAAAGTCGTCAAAGGTAACAATGACTTCTGCCCAAGGATAAGCTGGCCCTAAAGGAATTTCGACTTCAGTGATGATGCCATTAATTCCCCAAGCATGATTTACCTTTTGGACATCATCGCCGCGTAATGCGATCGCACGGGGTTCATCTTCTACAGTTATCACTCGCAATGCTAAGATATTACCGCGATCGCCTAGTAATCCATATTGGATCGAGCCAATACCGCCACTTCCCCCAGCAATAAATCCGCCAATTGTCGCTGTGCGATACGTAGAAGGTGCCATACGGATTTCCCAGCCGATTTCTCGTGTTTTTTTATCCAAAGCTGCCAACTTCACCCCAGCTTCTACCCGCGCCACTCCCGGTTTTACCCAAAGAATCTCTTGCAACCGCGTCATATCTAAAATTACGCCACCGTGCAACGGTACACATTGCCCATAATTCCCAGTTCCTGCACCTCGCACAGTTACAGGTATACGATGTTTTGCACAGGCAGCTGCAACTTTTAAAACCTCTGCTTCACTAGCGGGACGCACTACGATATCCCCAACTTTTCCCTCTAGTTTCGACACTAACACGGGGCTAAAAGTGTGATAATCCTGGGATAATCTTGCGACTTGGGTAGAGTCGGTAATAGTTTCTATGCCTTCTAGAGAATTAATTAGAGCATCTAATTTTGTCGTCATAATATATCCTTTTTTTTAACGCAAAGGAACGCAAAGGTTTACGCAAAGGAACGCAGAGGAGTTAATTCTCTGCGAACCTTTGCGCTTCCCTCTGCGCCCCTCTGCGTTTTAAAATTTTAACTCTCATTGTTTCATAGAATCTTTTATGCCACTTGTATCAATTATGTATGAAGATGCGCCAAAATATAAGCTGGTGAATCTCCGCATCTCCCAAAGTTCTGAGCGCTATCTTGCAACGCATCCTGTGGGAAGCCGCAGAATCTCTTAAGATTATGTGAGACTAAAACTAAAAACTAAAAGTACTACGCAGAATGCCGATAGTAACTGAGTCACTATCTGGTGTGTTACCAGGCTGGATAAGATGAATTATCCCTGGTGTAATACTGATATTATCTGTTAGCTGAAAACGATAAAATGCCTCAATTTGAGTGGTCGTACCTGGTTGTCCACCTGCACGTCCTAAACCTGTATTGATAAAATCAGGGACATTATTTCCTATAGGTAAGTCACTACTAGTGATTTTAGGAGGTTGACCGACATAAATTCCTCCTAGATTTCCTTTAGCAAATAAATCAGGGAAATTTAGAAACACCATATAATTTGTCGTTTCTACACTTCCTGATTGCCCAGGAATATAAGATTTAGTATAACCACCCCACGCACCTGCACTAATACGGGGAGAAATTTGCCAAGTGAGAGTTGCACCCACAGCGTTAGTTTGTAGCGGTGCTGATTTTCCGGTAGTCGTATTAACTGTAGTTAAGCATTCATCACCAACAAAGGTTAGCAAACAACCATCTGAAGCGTAATTATTAACGTAATACAAACTTAAATCTAGAGTATCGGTTGGTGTCAGTAGTAATTGCACGCCTGTAGTAGTGGTTCCATCAAATAAACCGCTACTTTTACCAGGATTTCCTGGTTGATAACTAGTATAAATTGCTTGTAAACTAGCGCGTTTAGCAAATTGCCAATCAATAGCTATACCGCCATGACCATATCCCATATTTAAAATTGGGTTTCTTTGGGCAAAATAAGATAATGGCCCTGTTGCAGCACTTTCTACCCGATTGGGGCCTCGGAAAGCAGATGGCATACTTACGCCTTCTGTTCCTACCATTACTGCTAATTTATCTGTCACCAGCCAATGAAAATTTAGGTCACTTATAATCAAGGTATCTGTAGGAAATTCGTAGCCAAGTAAAACATCATTTCGAGAAACACTATTAGTAAATCTAGGTGAAGTTGTTCCGTTCCCATCTAAAAGACCTGTAAACAAGTAACTACTGGGAGTGATTTGACTAGTTAAATACAGCTGTGCCAGAGACATAAGATTAATATTTGTCCCGGCATCATCTGTATCTTTTTGTCCATCTCTAGGATTAACATCACCACGATTGTTAGTTCGTCCTTGAATGCCAACTATCAGTAGTCCACTGAGTTTAGTTGTTGTTGAGAATTGGTTGGCTTCAATTTCAGCAGTTTTGGCTTCTAAATTATCGACACGACCCCGCAAAGTTGCTAATTCAGGAGCAAATTCTGACTGTAATTTTTGTAATATTGCTAAATCTTCGCGAGTGACTAAATCACTGGTGGCTGTAGCGATTAATTCGTTGACTCTATCTAAACAAGCGTTTACACCCGCAGCAAATTCATACCGAGTTAAGGCGCGATTACCGCGATAGTTGCTATCTGGATAGCCGGCTATACAACCATAACGTTCTACCAAAGACTGCAAGGCTTGGAATGCCCAATCGTTGGGTTGTACATCCTTGAGTTGAGATACCGATGTAACTTGGTTCATCGGTTCTTCTGGGGAGAGGGAGGAAGATAAGGGCATAATATTATCGCCCTTAATTCCTATCTCCTGAGTAGTTTCTGTATTGATGTACTCTTGTGCTAATGCTTTTTGTGCAACTCCATTTATTCCCGCAATTAGTAACCATGCGAGCATCCAGGTTTTGCGATGACTGCGGCTAATAAATCTACCTTTCAATTTTTTACACTCTGCTCACATACTTAAGTGAAGAGTGTATTCCCGATTGTCTAGGGTTCACATGGGGACATTTACGGATTTTGTCCCAAATTAGACTTAATGCTTCTGGGCAACTTTTGCAAGGGCGAGTATAACAGGGTATTGGGGAATGGGGACTGGGGACTAGGAAAGAGTTTCTCAATCCCTAATCCTCAATTCTCTAATCTCGAATCTATGGCAAATCGTTCACGCAAGCTGAAGCCAAAAGCCTCTAAACCAAATCAACCTCGTGCTGGTGCGATGAAACGCGTCGTTAAAAAACCTCAGAAAAAGCTAAAACGAGGAAGTTGGTTGTCGTCAATGCTAGCGATGCCTACGGCGGCAAGCTACGCAATTATCTTAAGTAGTGCTAGTCTAGTTATGGCTTTTGCCTGGATTAGTGTTCTCTTCATCTTCAATCCAGACGAGGTAAGCTGGCTAAATAAAATTTTACCTACATGGGCACAAATCCCCCTTGGTAAGCACGAACGCCCCCAAACTCTCAAACAAATTCAACTCGATTTGAGTAAAAAAAACCAAATATTTGGGGAAACTCTACCTTTACATCAGGATGTGAAAACCTCATTTTTACTACCAGTTTTTCAACAACGTGCTAATTGTCAATCTGATTGTGAAGAACTGGTAGAACTCAGGGTTTACGAGCTATCAGTTGAGTTAGAGTTTAAATCTCAGTCAGAAAATTACTACTATCTAGCGACTCAATTATCTATAACTGGCCCAGATGAATCCTTTGTGATTTCTTCTTTGATTGATGGAACATTAGAACCCCAAGATATCAGTATTCCCCTACCTTTAACTGAAGTGCAACGCTTTGAAGGTAAGACACCATCATCAGGGGTTTGGTTTGACTTGCGCGGTAAACGCCAACAAGCAGCTAGTTCCATCCGCTACGGTTACATCGTATACTACAATCCAGAACGCACGAATTTACTACAAATGTTGTCTTGGACTAGTCCTAATGGGCAATTGCCCAAATGGCAGCAGGTAACTGGTGATGGTACAAAAGAGTTAGTTGTTGAGCAAACAGTAGGTTTAGAACCGCACTTACAGGTTTACCAAGTCAAACCTCTGAAGTTATTCCTCAGACCAATTCAATTGGAGGCGATTACCCTCAAATCATCGACCTTCAAGGATTCTGGATACCAAAAGGCCCTGTCAATTGCCCGTAGTGGATTGTGGACACCAGCTTTTGAATGGTTAAAATTCATTAAGAAACAGCGCAAAGGAGTTTTACCAGAAGTAGCACAAGCGCAAATGGATTTGATTCGCTTGCATTCTCAACTTACTAAAGCTCAAGCCCAGAAAATTTGGGCAAGTCCTAGTCAAGAAGTGCTAGCAGATTTGATTGATGGTCGCTGGGAGAAAGCTTTACAGGTGTTTGAAGCGTCACCACATAATGCCCAAGAAGTTGCTACTCTACTCAAAGCTGATGAAAAACGGTTGTGGAATCGCACAGCAACGGCGTTGCAGGTGAACCCAAATAGACGAGAGGTGCAAGCTTGGTTCGCCTTGATTTTAGCAGTGCAGCGGGGAGAAGGACATGCTAATTCTTGGTTAAAGGCGCAACCAAAAATTACAAAAGAGAATCTTGACTATATTCAAAGTTTGTTGGCAAGACTCAATGGTGAGGGTACATCGCAAATATCCTCTATTCACCCTAGTCAGATTGTTGGTACGGTGCAACCAGTTACTCAAGTTACCAACACCGAATGGCTGCAACCAAATTCCCCAGCAGATTTGAAACTTACGGATAACCAAGTTTGGTATCAGGTGGAGGTGAGTGCATTTAATGACGGGAAACGCTGGCTAAATTTCCCCTTTGAGAATTTCAACCCACCGAAAACTGATACCGCCAAATTTTTCTGGAAAACTTTGGGAATCACTTCTGACCCGGAAATCCAAATTATAGTGTGGTTGCCAAATGGAGAACAAAAAATTACTATCGCCGCTATCAAAGCGGTGCAACTACGGGGTAAAGTTTTGCGCTTATTAGCTGCTGGCCCAAAAATTCCAGATAATCAAAACGATGTTCTCCAACCCAAGCCTTTAGCTTTGACAAATGCAGCACTGGAATGGGTGCAACCATCTCCTATTACTCTACGAGAACTGCATCAACAAAATCCCCAAGGGGTGAAGGTAATGCTATCGAGTCTGTGGCAATCTTTACAAAAATCCGGTGAACTTCCGACTGGTAATATTCCTAGCTTTGAACAGATGCAGGAAAAATTGGGTGATTGGCCCGTTCAAGTGATTGATTTAACAAATAACGCTCAATCAGAAATAATACTGACTATCTCACCAGAAGCCATAGCATCCTTGAATCAGCCGACACCTGAAATTCCGGGAGAAAAACCAGAGCAACGCCGCGACCGGACTATAATTTTGTCTGATGTAAATAAAGTCATTTACACGGATTTTACAGGAAATTACTTACAAAGACTCTCTGCGATCGCCAAGCTTTCAGGGGTGCAATCCTTAGCTTTACTGGTAGAAAATGCTCATAACTACAGTTTGAGGCGCTGGTCAGAGAAAAATCAGCGCTTTGAATAAGCACCCCTGACTCAAATTTCCCCTTTACTCAAATTTAAATTAGATAGGGGAAAAGCGTAGGCGTAGCCCGTCGTAGACATCGCTATCTACAAGGCTGACTTATTCTTCTTTTTGGTTGGTTTCGGCTAAACGTTGGTGCTTCAAGTTTTCCAATTGCTGTAACAGAGAGTCTACCTCTGCTTGTAAATGCATCAATTTAGCTTGCTGATCGTCTTGATAATAAGACTTGGTTAACTTACTGACCCAGGCAGTCTGGGACTCGCAATCGGAAACACTAGATAAATAAGTAGGCATCGCTAATTAAATCCACTATTTAACTCACACCATTAGAAATATTATAATAATGCTCTTTTAAGCTTTATTAAATAATTGTATATTTTCAATCAATTACTCTAATGGATTTTGGGTTCAATCATAAAAGACGGTGATTAGAATGCCTGTGTTCCAAAAAAACACTGACCCAAGTGTGTAAAGCATCTTTCTACTGGAAGGTACTTAGGAATAGTTAATTTACACTCTGTCAATTATGGTTGTACAAATAATTATCGCCGTTTTTGAGGAATTTACGCAAGAAATTTATGTAGACTATATCAAGAATGACGCTAAATGATGAAAAAACGTAGGCTGAAGTACTTGCACTTGGTGCAGTCTATCGTAGAAAGGGAGGTAGAGGCTACCATGAAAAAGAGACAGTCTCTCAAGAATTTTCCGATCTTCACTTAAGCAAATAGGGTGGGAAAATACATAGATATACTTGGCTAAACGAACGCACTAAAAGCAGCTTGAACCACGGATAAATAAGAATTTCAGAGAGTGATGAGGTAAGTCTGTGAATTAGGAGACCTCTTGCAAAAGTTCCTAACATCCCTCCCCGCTCTTCGAGAGAGGAGACAAAGGGTAGCTTTGGCGGGGTGGAGTTCTTTCTTATTTTTGATTTATGCAAGAGGTCTAGGGAATAAGGAACAGGGAATAGAAAATAAGGATAGATACGTACTGAGTCTTGTTCAAAAGTCAAATAACAATTCTATAGATTTGCAGATGACTTTTCACCTCGTCAGTATCCTCTAAGCTAATTTGTTGAAGCGAAGGTCGCCGTAGCAGTTTATGATAAATTAACGTTCTAAATAAAATAGCAAGTGAAACGCCTGCACCACAAAAAATAATATTCTTAACAAGATTCTTTTCGATTAGGGAACTCTGAACGGGCAACTGGTAACGAAAAATCTACTTTCTTCCTCTTTCCATTTTGCGCTTTCCGATCCCCCCTTTCTAAAATATCCAATCCTTACATTAAGAAATTTTAAATCCCGTGACTTTGAGCCTGTCTATTGCTACATCTCATCGCCAACCCTGGCCCGGACTGATAGAAGCCTATCGCGAATACTTGCCTGTCAGCGAAGAAACACCGATTGTCACTCTATTGGAGGGCAACACACCTCTAATACCAGCGCCAGCGATCGCAGAGCGCATTGGCAGACAAGTACGGGTTTTTGTAAAATACGACGGTCTAAATCCTACCGGCAGCTTCAAAGACCGGGGGATGACTATGGCAATTTCCAAGGCCAAGGAAGCAGGAGCAAAAGCAGTCATTTGTGCCAGCACGGGGAACACCTCAGCCGCCGCCGCCGCTTATGCTAGACGCGGAGGCATGAATGCCTTTGTATTGATTCCCGACGGTTATGTGGCGCTGGGCAAGTTAGCTCAAGCATTACTATACGGCGCAGAAGTATTGGCAATTAAGGGTAATTTTGACCAAGCCCTAGAGATTGTCCGCGAGATGGCCGAAAGCTATCCGATCACTTTGGTGAATTCAGTCAATCCCTACCGCTTAGAAGGACAGAAAACAGGAGCCTTTGAAATTGTTGATGCATTGGGTGATGCACCAGACTGGTTATGTATTCCCGTGGGCAATGCGGGAAATATCACAGCATATTGGATGGGATTTTGTCAATATCATCAAGCCAGAAAGTGCGATCGCTTACCCAAGATGATGGGATTCCAAGCCGCAGGAGCAGCCCCCTTAGTACATGGTCAGCCAGTGGCGCATCCCGAAACCCTGGCGACAGCAATTCGTATTGGCAACCCTGCAAGTTGGGATTTAGCGATCGCAGCCCAAACCGCCAGTCAGGGAAGTTTCCACGCCGTTACCGATGCCGAAATTCTCGACGCTTATCGACTTTTGGCAGCATCAGAAGGTATCTTCTGCGAACCTGCTAGCGCCGCTTCTGTAGCCGGGTTGTTGCAGGTAAAAGACCAAGTTCCCACAGGGGCGACAGTCGTTTGTGTCCTCACAGGCAATGGTCTAAAAGACCCAGATACAGCCATCAAACACAATCACAGTCAATTTCAACAAGGTATCGCGGCAGAACTGGGCGCAGTAGCCAAGGCAATGGGATTTTAGGGTGTTGGGCATGGAAAGAGGCAGAGGGGCAGAGGGGCAGAGGAGAAGAACTTACTGCAACCTCTCCCCTGCTCCCCTGCTCCCTGCCCCTGCTCGTTCATGTGTCAAGCTATCAATAGCATCACCCAAGGCAGTAGTCAAGCTATTGCGGCTTTGGGCATGATTATCCTGCTCAGTTTTCAAAGCTTGCAAGAGGCGATCGCGTTCTTTAATCGCGGCGATAAGTTTAGCTTGCAAGTCTTCCACAGATTTTAGCTGTTCTATTTCTTGTTGAATCGCTACTGGTGTCCCAGCAGCCAGTGTGTCTACTTCAAGACCTTGGAGTTTATGCAGTTCTGCCTTGAGGGAGGCGATCGTCTGTTGGGAGAGTTGGGCATCTGTGCGGCGTTGTTCTGCTTCTGTGTTATAAAGCTGACGCCATTTTTGGGCACTTTCCCAAGCCGTATCGCGCTCGTGTTGCAACTGTGCCATCTGCTCTTTGATTACCTGGATTTCTGTCAACCACTGTTGTGTTAAATCTTGATTCATAGATTAATGGTCATTAGTTAGGAACTTTCCACTCGGTATTCTTGCGGTAGCAAGATAGATGCGATCGCTACGCAAAATTTAGCACAGTAGTTAATAAACCCAACCAGTTTTAACTCTAAATTATGCCAAAGCCTCGTTTTTTTCGCTTCTTTCGCCACCTCAATTGGCGCACGATTAAAAAAACTTTTTCCAGGACAATCGAAAGGCGACTTTTGGGACTCGCCTCGGAAATTGCCTTCAATGCCATGCTATCGCTGTTTCCAGCAATTCTTGCTATCATCACAGCTATTGGCTTATTGGCAGAATCTTTACAAAACACCTTTAAACAACTGGCGGTGCAACTGAGTCAAGTCCTACCTGAACAAGCCCTGGAGCTGATTCGTGATTTTGCTACCACAGAAATTACTAACTCCAAAAACAGTGGTTTATTTTCTCTAAGCTTTGTATTAGCAATTTGGACTGCTTCGGGGGCGGTGAGTACGGCAATGACAGCCCTCGATCAAATCCATCAAATTCCTTCAGAAAACATCCGCCCCTTTTGGAAAGCCAAACTTGTCTCTCTGGGATTAACAGTCGGTACTATGTTGCTTTTAGTATTGGCTTCTTTCTCAGTGTTTACTAGCGACTGGCTTTTGGGAATAGTAGTCCGCGAAAATAGTTCTTTGATCTTTTTGTTGCATCTTTGGCTACTGTTACGCTGGCCTTTATCTTTAAGCATTGTTGCTGTCGCCTTTGGCTTTGTCTATCGCTATGGCCCAAGCAAATGGAACTCAGGCACACCAATGATGCCGGGAGCAATTTTAGCAGCTGTTTTTTGGGCAATGTTGTCTGCCTTATTTCGGCTGTATGTGGCGAATTTTGGCAATTATAATAAAGTATATGGTGCTGTAGGAGCTGTGATAGTTTTAATGCTCTGGCTGTCAATGAGCGCTGCTGTTCTGTTAATCGGCGATCAGTTAAACGTGACTATCGGCGAAGATATGCGCTTAAAAGCCCAGTCGCAATCGCAAGTCAAATATTAATTCGTAAATCCCTGAGAAAATGATTGCAAAAGCTCAGTAGGGGAGTAAAATATCTAACGATTCAATACTAAAGTTAGCGATCGCCTCTATGCCTGATTCTCCTCCTCGATTTTCGATGATTGAACCTGATGCCAAAGCACCCACTTTGAAGCGCCTACGTCAGTTAAGTCGGCTGCTAGACAATGTTATTACTATTCCTGGCACAAAGATTGGTTTTGGTTTAGATCCAATTTTAGGACTCATACCGATTGGTGGTGATTTTTTGGGAATAATGTTTTCTAGCTACATTATTCTAGAAGCAGCACGGCTAGGTGTATCTAGAGCCACTCTAGGTAAAATGGTTTTGAACGTAATCATTGATGGCTTGGTAGGCGCTGTCCCAGTTTTGGGAGACTTTTTTGATTTTGCCTGGAGAGCTAACACTAATAATATCAAGCTCTTAGAAGAATACTTAAAGTTTCCTAGCGAGCAAAAGAGTGCAGACAGATGGTTTATCTTTGCCGTTTTGGTTGGATTGTTGCTAATCTCCATTGCCTTAGTAGCATTGCCCGTGATCCTAATTAGAATCCTGTGGAGCGCCTTTACAGGCGGTTAAATTGTTTATTGATAAAAGAATGAAAGATTGGTGGCAAGCTACTTTTCCTAAAGGGCGGCAAAGTCTAGTTATTACTGATGCTAAAGGTTATCCTGTACAAATTGCTTATGGTGAAAAAGGTAAAGGTAAACCGCTAATTTTATTACATGGTATGGGGAGTTGGAGCTACAATTGGCGCCACAGTGTAGTAGCATTATCTAAACATTACCGAGTAATTTGTTTTGATGCCAAAGGCTTTGGTTTTTCTGAAAAACCATTGTCTCGTAAAGAACACAACGGTCATCAAGTTATTGAGTTTCAAAGAATTATTCAGGCATTATGTGACGAACCCGCAGTGATTGTAGCAGAATCTTTGGGGGGATTAGTTGCCCTTGCTCTTGCTCAAGAAAGCCCACAGTTAATCGGACGGCTTGTAGTAGTAAATGTACCTGTTTTTGCCGAACAGCTACCCCATTGGTCTATGTGGTTGCTTGCCCAAACGCCCTTAGAAGTAATGCAAACAATTGACTCCTTACGTCTGGCATATTTGTTTGCACCTCTATTTAGAGAAGTTATGGCAATAGAAAGACGTGGGGTATTATTCGATCCCTCAGTTTTGACGCAGGAAGATATTTATTGGATAACTTACCCATTTACTGAATTGCCTGGTACGATCGCAAAAGTTGCCGAAGAGTTACAAATAGCCGCGCGAGAAATTGAGAATTGGCAAGCAAATAAACCAAATATGCTCACCAAAATTCAAAATAACCTGAGTGCAATTAATTGTCCCACACTAGTTTTATGGGGTGAGCAAGATAGTTGGTTTCCTGCTAGTCATGGTAAAAAATTACATCAACATATCCCTAATTCCAAATTACAGATTTTATCTAACTGTTGTCATGATGCCTCAACTGGTGCTTCTGAGGTATTGAATAAAACGATTCTTGAGTTTTTACAAGATACTAACTTTTAAAGAAGAACTCAGAATTCAGTAATATTTTAGTAGGGGTTTTAAATCCGGTGATTCAGACGCTCTCTACTTTCGCACAGCGTGTCGCAGACAGACGATGCGCATAGCTTGCTTCTATGCAGGAGTGCTACTGTTGCGCTATATACCAGTTGCACAAAATTCATTCTGACTCCTGTTAGCGCAGCGGGGCGTAGCCCATTCTGACTCCTGAATTCTGTTTCCATAAAAAGAGAGTGGGAGGAAGCATATCAGTTAGCTTTCAGACTCCCACTCTACCATTTGCTGCTGAAGTGAACAGGAATGTATACAGACGTTACCCGTTACTTGGGGGCTAATGCGTAGTTTAACAACAACGCCTGTACGCATTGAATATTCCTGTTGCAGCAAATGCCAAACCTGATTATTGAATTTATTTACTGAGATAAATACTCTGCAAATAATTGTTAGAGATAGCTTTTTGTTTTTGTAAATCACTTAGTAAATAGCGTTTTACAAAAGGAATTTGCTGAGGTAGTAGTCCCTGATAATCAAACCCTTGAAGTCGTTTATCTTCATACAATTTAACTTGAATAATCAAAAGCTGGTTGCCATTTTGGCAAGTTTTTAAATTTTCTAATTGCTCATATCTAACTTTTTAAAAGCAGTTAAACCGTTATATAGCAAATAAATTATTCGTACATAACAAGATTCCCGACTTCTTAGAGAAAGTCGGGAATCTAAGCCAAACTAATTGGCAAAAAGTGTTAATTTAACGGGGTTTTACTTTACCGTAGTATTAATACTGGCGTAAAATAGCAGACAATGAACTATTTTTACGAAGATCCATCAAGTCTGCTAAGGGTTCTGTGCGCGTATCCAGGTGGTGCTTGTGTTCTGCTGGGAGAACAGTTACCAGATGCTTTGTTTTAGGTTGCATCTGCATAAGGGGCATTAGTTGTGGCTGTTGCACAAAAATTGGCTGACTCTTGGGAAGATTTGGTTCCAATTTTTGGTAATGCTTTTGTGCCAAGCGTACCTGATGGCGATTAACCTGTTTTTGAACTTTTTGTGGTTGCTTGGTGCGGTTAAGCACTCGGAAAATCAGCAAGGAACCACCACCACAGCTGAGAACGATCGCAGCAATCATCCATAAAGGTGTAGGATTGCTATTCTCAGAGGGCGGACTGATTGGTTCTTCAACTATAACTGGGATTTTTTCTGGTTCTTCTTGTGGCACGGGGCCAGCATTACCCAAGCTATATAAAGCAAAGGTGCCACCTCCCAGAAACATGGCTAAACACCCAGTCAACAATAGCCAAGGATGATGTGCAACCAGATATATCAGAACATTCGAGCTGTTTCTTAGTCTCGATTTCCTGTTTGTCAGCTCTGGAGTAGCCCTTTTTAATTGGGTTCGCTCGCGCTGTACACTCTGACTTTTTTTCATGATTACTTTCAGATTTGTACCCCTCTAGTCAATAAATTGTACTGGAGGAGTCAAGCATCAGGTATCCGTAACAAAGTTCAGATTTTAGTAGCTTTTTTGTAAAACATAAGCTACAAAATCTGGCTAAATTTTGCCAAAGTTCTGTATTTATTGTGACTTTTTGCCGTAATAATCCGAAATCAGTTTGCTTATTTATTCTGTCAGCTCGGAGAATGCCTTTCAAGAGCAAGTTGAATTAACCGATCGACTAATTCTGGAAAGGAGACTCCACTATGGGCCCAGAGTTGGGGATACATACTTGTCGCAGTAAAGCCCGGTAACGTATTGATTTCGTTAATAAATACTTCTTGTGTTGCTTCCACATAGAAAAAATCTACCCTTGCTAAACCAGCAGCGTCAACAGCGGCAAAAGCTTGCAAAGCCATGTCCTGAATTTGACGAGCGATCGCATCTGGAAGCTGTGCAGGGATCAGTAAATCTGCCCGACCCTCAGTATATTTAGTTTCATAGTCATAAAAATCGCTGTCATAAGTAATCTCTCCAATGACAGAGGCTTGGGGTTGATCGTTACCTAAAACGGCACACTCAACTTCTCTAGCGACTACTCCAGCTTCTACAACTAGTCGGCGATCGTAACTGGCAGCACTATCTAAAGCGGCTTCTAATTCTGGGCGCGATCGCACTTTGGCAATACCCACTGATGAACCTAAATTAGCTGGCTTGACAAAAGCTGGATAACCTAATGTTGCCTCAATTTCATCACACAGTTTCGGAAATACGCAAGGATTAGACCAAACTTGCGATCTAGTTATCGCTTTATATTTTACCTGTGGTAATCCCGCTTGCTCAAAGGCAATTTTCATGGCAATTTTATCCATTCCCATTGCCGAACCTAACACCCCAGAACCGACAAAAGGGACTTGCATCAAAGTCAGTAACCCTTGAATTGTTCCATCTTCACCATTGGGACCGTGGAGAATGGGAAACCAAACATCTACTTGGGCAACTTGAGAGGGAGATTGCCACTTGCTCAGGGTTTGGGCTTGAGGGTTAGATGTCAGATTTCCAACAGATGTTGATTCTGCCGATTCCAGCAGCGGACTACCGCTTGCTAAAACCTTTTCGGGTGCTTCTCCTGCCAGCCAGCGGCCATCTTTTTGGATGTAAAAAGGCAGTATTTCGTACTTACTAGCATTTTCCTCTGCACTCAGGGCTTTAGCGATCGCCCCTGCTGATTTGATCGAAACTTCATGTTCTCCCGAACGACCGCCAAACAGTAACCCCACCCGCAGCTTAGTCATTTTCGGTTCCTCCACACTTCTCAAGCAGATAGCGTATCACAACCTACAAAAATTGCCATATTTTTCTAGATTATTTTATTGCCTGTTGAAACCCTGCTCCCCCATTTCTCATAAGCTTGAGGGGCGGAGGGAAAAACTTACTGCAATCTTCTCCCCTGCTCCCCTGCTCCTCTCCCCGCTCCCTGCCTCCAATTAAAACAATCGTGTTGTCAGCTACAGTAATATTCCAGGCAAGTGGGCAACAATATTGATAACTAACTAGAAATGCAGCTTTACCTGTAAAAGATGCTGCCGTTTCATGAAACCCAGAATTATTGTTTGTGGCTTAGGACGTACCGGATATAAAACCTTTCGTCTGCTGAGACATCAGGGAGCCTTCGTTGTTGGCATTCATCACCAATCTATCCCTGGCGAAACAGCAGGAGATGTAATTGTTGGAGATTTACAAGCAGCTTCTACCCTGACAGCAGCAGGCATTCAACAGGCGCACACTTTAGTCATCGCTGGATCTAAAGATGCTCTGAATTTGTCTATTATGATGCAAGCGCGGGTGCTGAATCCCCAGATTCGAATTATTAACCGTTTTTATAATACAAATTTAGGAGAGCGCCTAGATCAAAGTTTGCCAGACCATTTGAGTATGAGTGTTGTCGGATTAGCAGCACCCGTATTCACCTTTGCAGCACTGGGAAACCGAGCGATCGGACAAATCAAATTATTTCAGCAAACTTGGCCAATTCACGAAGAATACATCGATGAAAACCACTTCTGGAGAGGTTTAAAGCTGAGTGAATTGTGGGAAGATCGATCGCGGATGCTAATCTATTACTTACCAGTCAAAGGCGAGATGGATTTGGTATCAGCTGTCATAGCTGGCCAAGAAATCCAAGTAGGCGATCGCTTAATTGTTGGCACCCAACCCCGCATCCGTTCTCCCCGGAGATCGTTGATTAGAAAACTGCTGAAAGTTATGACTAATTTTAGGCAGTTTCAGGAACACGGGCGATCGGTAGTGCTGGGTGCTATTGCACTATTAACAGTTATTGCGATCGCTACATTCACCTATATGTCGGCTGAGTTGAGTTTGTCTCCTGTCGATGCTTTATATTTTTCTGTAGGCATGATTACCGGAGCCGGTGGTAATGACAAAGTAGTAGAAAATGCTCCTAACAGTATTAAGTTATTTACTGTTGTGATGATGCTGGTTGGAGCAGTGGTAATTGGTATTTGGTATGCCATGCTTACCGATTTTGTCTTAGGAAGCCGCTTTAAGCAATTTTGGGATGCAGCCCGAATTCCTCAGCGATCGCACTACATTGTCTGTGGCTTGAGTGGTATTGGGGTGAGAATTGTCCAGCAACTCCACGCCAGCGGACATGAAGTTGTAGTCGTTGAACCCGACTCCAACAATAAATATATCAACACCGCCCGCGAACTCGGTATCCCCGTCATTCAGGGCGATGCTAGCTTCCGTACAATTCTCAAAGCTAGCAATATAAACTCTGCCGCCGCAGTGATGACTGTTACTAGCAATGATGCTACCAATTTAGAAATTGCCCTCAAAGCCAAAGGTTTGGCACCCAGTATTCCGGTGATTGTTCATTATGCCGATCCTGATTTTGCTGGCATAGCGCAACAGCTATTTGGCTTTGAGGCAGTACTTAGTCCGGCTGAACTAGCAGCCCCAGCTTTTGCCGCCGCTGCACTAGGGGGACGTATCCTTGGCAATGGCATCACAGCCGATAGTCTTTGGGTAGCTTTTGCCACTGTAATTACAGCTTCACACGTCTTTTGCGGTCAGTGGGTGAAAGATGTAGCAATGTCTGCTGACTGTGTACCTTTGTACGTAGAAACAAATCACCAAACTCTTCATGGTTGGGATTTACTAGAAACTAATCTCAGTGATGGCGACGTTTTATATATGACTATGCCAGCAACACGGCTATATCAGTTGTGGCGGGGCGAGCAAGTTTGCGAATCACACGCTTAAATAATAATTCGTAATTAATATACTACTTCCCACTCCCCATTCTCAATACTGTTCGGTTAAGGCAAAAGACACGATAAATCGCCGTCTTTGTGATGATTTATCGTATCTTTAGCGATCTAAAATTTTTATCAAAAAACCTTAACCGAACCGTATTGTCCCCACTCCCATTTATTTGTTAACTACTCGTTGTTGATATTCTTGCTCGGTAATCATATCAAGAGTGTTCTCTAGGCGATCGACAAATACGATACCGTTAAGATGATCGTACTCGTGTTGAAAAATGCGAGCGATAAAATCGGTTAATTCTTGTTTTTGTAAGTTGCCTTGAGAGTCAGTGTATTCCACCTCAATAGATTTATACCGAGGAACTAACCCCCTAATTCCTGGAACACTTAAACAACCTTCCCAATCTTTGACAACTTCAGTTGAATGAGCAATGATTTGGGGATTAATCATAGCAGTAGGTTCCATTTCCGGGGCGTTGGGATACCTAGCATTGGGACGGGAAGCCACAATAAATAAACGATAGGATTGTGCTACTTGAGGCGCAGCGATTCCCACGCCGTTAGCCTTAGCAACAGTGGCGATTAAGTCCTCAATTAATTTTTGGATCTGCTCATCTTGGATATTCTCAACCCAAGCAGCTTTTTGGCGCAATGTTGGATTGCCTAATTGAATTATCGGCGCTAATTCAGTCATGATAAAGCTCCTTTAAGTAATGGGGAATGGGAAATGGGGAATTTTAATATAACTCCTGCCTTCTGCCTTCTCCCAAGGGGAGACGCTAAAAGCGATCTGCCTTCTGCCTCCTGCCTTCTTCTAGATCATCCTTCACGTCTAACAGGCAAAGGAGCAGGTTGAACTCCCACTTGGACAATTTGCCCATTGCGTTCCACTTCTATGGGTAATTTAGTACCGATTTTGCTCTTTTCTACTAGCTTTTGTACTTCTTCAATTTTAGTAACAGGCTGGCTGTTAATGCTTTTAATCACATCACCGACTCGTAGTCCAGCAACAGATGCAGGCGATCGCGGCACAATCTCAACCAGCAAAACGCCCTCATCTGCTGTAAGATTTAAGCGATCGCCTGCTACTTTTTTGATTCTTTCTTTATTTTCTGGTGTCAATGTCACCATCTGCACACCCAAATAAGGATGATCCACCTTGCCTTTAGCGATTAATTCTTGGGCAATCCTTTGCACGGTGTTAATGGGTATAGCAAATCCCAAGCCTTGAGCGCCTCGAATAATCGCTGTATTCATTGCAATTACTTGACCACGAGCATTAAGCAATGGGCCACCAGAATTACCAGGGTTAATTGCAGCATCCGTTTGGATGTAATCAACCCGCTTGTCACTAGCACCGATATCGCTACTAGAACGCCCTGTAGCACTAATAATTCCAGATGTGACAGTATTATTCAAGCCTAAGGGATTACCAATGGCAATTACAGCCTCTCCTGGTTGCAAGGCATCGGAGTTACCCACAGCGAGAGTGGGCAGATTATTCGCATTAATTTTAATCGTTGCCACATCTGTTACCGGGTCTTCACCCAAAACTTTCCCATCAAAAGTCCGGCCATCTTTGAGTATAACAGTCACTCTATCAGCACCATCTACCACATGGGCGTTGGTAACGATTTGACCCGAAGAATTAATAATAAATCCAGAGCCACTACCGCGCTCTACCCGTTGTCTCGTCTGTGGCGCTCCCTCTCCAAAAAACCGCCGGAAAAATGGATCGTTGTTAAATTCGTCTGGTACGCGAGAAGTGATTGTTCGGGAAGAATCAATACGAACTACCGCAGGCCCTACCTGTTGCACTACTTTCACTACAAAATTAGGATCTCCAGACGAAGAAAAAATCGGCGCGGGGACAATTACCGGATTAGGTACTGTTGTGTTCTCGGCTTGAGTATCGTTTTGTTGAGCCTCAAAATTCTTAGTAGGTAAAAGAGAGCAGCTCCCCAGGAACATCACTGCTACCCCGTATGAGAGCATCCGCAACCTCTGGGGTAAACCCCTGGTTTCAATCTTTTTGGGCGCTGAGTGATGGTTTATTATCTTCATGTGTCGTTGCTTCTCCCTTGTCAGTCAGTGGATGTTAGGATCTTGCCTACTGGGTATGTCCCAAAATGGTTACAACTTAAAAGCTTATTTTAGGTCTAGCGTGTCTCAATGCTAAATTAGTGCTTTCTCTTCTATTGTGACGATTAGCAGCAAAGGTGGTGGATAATGGAAATTCCCATAGAAAGTCTGTGGACTCAGGTACTAGAGCGCTTAAAGCTTGAACTATCCCGACCTACCTTTGAAACTTGGATAAAAACTGCTAGTGCAGAGCGATTAGAAAATAATTGTTTGGTTATCCGTACTCCTAACCCATTTGCTCGTAATTGGTTACAGAAGTATTACATCAATACCATTGCTCATGTAGTCCAAGATATTCTCGGTCATCCCGTGGGGATTTACATTACCGTTGCTCAAGGTGATGAAGTTTCTCATTTTAGTGAACCAGAGGTTGCTTGGGAATCACCAAATTCCAGCAGTATTTCTAAAGTTGTTGCTAATCACAATCATAAAACTACTGACTTAAACTCTAAATATGTCTTTTCGCGATTTGTAGTTGGTGCTAACAATCGCATGGCTCATGCTGCTTCTTTGGCAGTTGCAGAATCTCCGGGTAAAGAGTTTAATCCTTTGTTTTTATGCGGTGGTGTCGGCTTGGGTAAAACTCATCTCATGCAAGCTATTGGTCATTATCGCTATGCAATTTCTCCTAATTGTAAAATATTTTATGTTTCTACTGAGCAGTTTACTAATGATTTAATTACAGCCATCCGTAAGGATAGTATGCAAAGTTTTCGAGAGCATTACCGAGCTGCCGATCTTTTATTAGTGGATGATATTCAGTTTCTGGAAGGGAAGGAATATACTCAAGAGGAATTTTTCTATACTTTTAATACTCTACATGAAGCTGGTAAACAAGTTGTCATTGCTTCCGACCGTCCGCCTAACCAAATTCCTAGCTTGCAAGAACGTCTTTGTTCTCGGTTTTCTATGGGCTTAATTGCCGATATCCAAAAGCCGGATTTAGAAACGAGAATGGCAATCTTACAGAAAAAAGCTGAGGATGAAAATATTAGTCTTCCCCGCGACGTGATTGAGTATATTGCTTCTAACTACACTTCTAATATTCGAGAATTAGAAGGAGCTTTAATTCGGGCGGTGGCTTATATTTCTATTTGGGGTTTACCGATGACGGTGGAAAATATTACACCAGTTTTAGAACCGCCTAACGAAAAAATGGCAGCTACCCCAGAAGCAATTTTAAAGGTTGTGGCGGATAACTTTGATGTTTCGATAGATGACCTCAAAAGTAACTCACGGCGAAGAGAGATTAGCTGGGCGCGTCAACTAGGGATGTATCTCATGCGCCAACACACAGCTTTGAGTTTGCCGAGAATTGGGGAGGAGTTTGGTGGTAAAGACCATACAACGGTAATCTATAGTTGCGATAAAATTACCCAACTTCAGGAGAGCGATCGCACTTTAGCACAAACAATCCGCCAACTGAGCGATCGCATCAATATGACTAGCCGTTCTCAAAAACCATCGTGAAGATGCATTTTAAGTTTTCCACAAGCAGCGGTCTCAATTATGAGTTTTGACGGTTGAAGAATTAGTCAAGAATATTAAGTAACGTCTAAAAATTGATTAAATTTAACTTAGATTGTGCAAAAAACTGGGGAAAACTTGATATTCTCCAGTCAAAACTTAATTAAGTATAATTACCTTGTGGAAAAACTCAAGTACTTTTCCACAAGTTTTCCACAAGGTAAACTTGCCTAACTATAATTGCAATAGAAGTGAAATTTTCTAGTAGTCAGTTAAGTTTTCTCAGTTTGTAGTGAGCGCTTTAACCTTCAAATCAAGGACTAAAGTCCTTACTACAAACTTATTCAGCCATCAAATAATAAATGGGATGAGCCGAATAACTGTTCGGCTTCGCAGCCTACCAAGCTATCCGACCCGGTTTTATATTCGGAGATTGTTACCAACCTCACTGGAGTAGGTCTGGACTCTTCTTGGGTACGCCCGATAAATTCCTATTCATCAGTTCTGACAGCAGAAGAGTGCAGACTATCATTGCGGACTCGAATTCGGTCTGGCAAGATGTGAAAACCGACAAAATTAGCCCCGTGTTCTGTTTCAAATAATTGGCTTTTTACAGGATGTATTTTGACTCTTAAACCAGCAAGATATTGCTCTATTTCAACTCTGGCATTTTCTAAAAAAGCTTTATCATCTGAAAATAAAGCAAAATCATCAACGTAACGAATATATTTAGCAGCCTTGATTTGTTCTTTTACAAAATGGTCAAAGCTGTTGAGATATACATTGGCAAAAAATTGACTGGTTAGATTGCCAATTGGTAAGCTATGCCGTCTTTCTAGAGGCATGAATAAATCATCCCCAGGAAAGTAATTCATTACTGCTTCTTGGGGATTACTGCTATCAATAAGGGTGTTAATTAACCAGAGCGTATCAGGACATTTTATTTTATGATTTATAAATGACTTTAAAATTTCATGGTCAATGCTAGGAAAATATTTCTGAATATCAGCTTGCAAAACATAGCGACTCGAACGGGCAAATTCAGTGAAGCGACGCAAGGCACGATGAGAACCAAAACCAATTCGGTTAGCGTAGGAATCACTAATAAATGTGCGTTCAAATATGGGAACAATTACATTGCAGAGAGCATGATGCACAACTCTGTCACGATAGGGAGCCGCAGAAATCATTCGCGGCTTGGGTTCAAAAATTTGAAATGTCTTGTATTCTCCTGGAAGATATGTTTTTGACTGTAATTCTGCTTGTAGGTGAAATAATTCTTGTTCTAAATTGTAATTTAATTCTAAAACATTTTCTCGAAAACGCTTACCCCGTTGTGCTTGCTGGGCGGCTTTTAGTAAGTTACTAAATGCAATAACTTCATTCCAAAGATTTCCATATCGTTTCATTTAAATTAACCCGCGTCGGCGGGTTTTGTTTGTGTAGTCGCGATTTCTAATCGCCTAGTTTAAATTTTTGCTGTTTAATCCAGCCGCCTAAATCTATGCCAATGTCATTTAACAATTTTTGTGCATATTCATAACGCTCTGTTTTAATTAAATTAAACTCTAAAAGTAACCGAGTTTGATAACGTAATAATATCTAACTTGGTATTTAACTTTTCTAACTGAGCTAATTTTTGCTTTGCATACCGTGCTACAATCAAACAATCTAATAAATCATATAATTCTGTAATTATCCGATTTCCCAATAAAAATTTATGATCTCTAGGCAGACGATTTAAAATTGGCACGTACCACTTGATTAAATCATAAGTTTTCTGTATTATCGGTAAATCACTCATTCAAAATTTAGCTAAAAAAATTTTATCGCGCAGAGCGCGAGAGAAATGAAGAAGGGAAAAGAAAAAAGCGAAGAGTGCAAAAGGGCGAGAGTGTAAAGGGATACTAAGTCCTGAGGGGAGCCGCAACCACAACTCGAAAACCCACGTAGCTGACCCAATAGACACGCGCGCTCCCGATGCGATTGGACGAGCGGCAGTACCTCGGAGCGTAGTTCCACGAACCACCACGTAGCAGCCGGAGATTACTTTCACTCATCCAAGGGCTACCGTCTGCTGGCGCTCCATTATAATTTTCGTGCCAAGCATCCTGACACCATTCCCATATATTACCATGCATATCAAATAAACCAAAGGTATTTGGTAGGAATTTATCGACATCTGTAGTTTTCTGACGATATTCACCCTTTGACCCAGCACCATAAGTATAGTTACCGTCATAATTTGCTAAATCAGTCGTAATCGTCTCACCAAAATAAAATGGGGTAGTTGTTCCCGAACGACAGGCATATTCCCACTCTGCCTCACTGGGCAAACGATAGGTTTTCCCAGTCTTGTTAGACAATCTGGCACAAAATTCAATTGCATTATCCCAAGACACTTGTTCAACAGGTCGATTAGCACCTTTGAAATTCGATAGTTCAGGATCTAAATCAATATTTACCTTTTTCAGCGTAGCTACAATAGCCCATTGGCTTTGCGTAACTGGATATTTGCCCATGAAAAAGGGTTGAACGGTGACGGTGTGCTGTGGACTTTCAGAATCTTCTCTTTTTGGTTCATTCTCTGGCGAACCCATCAAGAATTTTCCACCAGGAATTGCAACCATTTCCAGAACCACACCATTACCCAAATTTTCTGAGAAAAACTCGGCTCGTTGCTGACTGCGGTTGATTGGTTCTCCCTTAGCATTTACCGTCACTACCTCAAACTCAAACTGATTAGCTGAATATTGCTCTGGGGCTACAGGCGTTTGTTCTACAGTTACAGTCGGTTTTACTTGACCAATAATCCGTTCTTCAATAGGCGCTACATCTTCATCCCTCAACCCTAAATATTGCTGATAATCTCTCAAGTCATTTAGTGTAATTTCACTTAATGTTGCTTCATCTTCCATTTCCTCAATCAGCACTTCTTCATAGTCTTTTAATTTTCGCTGATACTCTTGATACGGTTGTTGAACTTCAGCTTCAATAGAATCTGCAACATCAGTGGTAAGTTTCAACTTAAGGCGCAATGAATCTAGCAAACGACGGGCAGCACGGCTAAATCTCCCACTCTTGAAGCGGTTTTCCACTTCTTTGCGATATTTGAGTTTGGGGTCATCTTTAGGCGACTTTGCCAGCAAAATCTTACTCCCTTCTTCAACTGGGTAGAACTTGGGAGTCATTGCAGGCGCAGCTTCTTGCACTTTTGTACTGGCATAATCATGCAGTTCATCAATAGAAATCCAGCCATCGGTATCTTTATCGGCTGCCCCTGTTTCAATACCTTCAACCAAATAGCGGGTGTAAATAGATAGTTCTGAGCCTTCTTGCTCAAAGGAATATTGGGCAGAAGTCGAAGAAGTGAGAATTGCTCTGCCTTTACCACCTAGTTGCTCTTGCACATTTACAGTACCATCACTTTTGACTGTCATCCCTTGGGTAATTGCCCCACTAAAGCAACAGTCTAGAATTAAAACTTGTTTTAGAGAACGGCTATCATTGATGTTTTCATGTAAAACACTAGCTGGTACTGCGGAGGGCGTTACTAGCTTGCTATTTTGTTTTTTAGTTTCACGAGTTGATAAGTATAGTTGCCCTCTTTCATCTTTAATCCCATGACCAGAAAAATAAAACAGCAGCAAGTCATTCTTTTGGCGATTGAAGAAAAGGTGAAAAATAGCTTCTCTCACAGCTTGCGGTGCAGGATTTTTCAGCACTGTAATATCTGATGCAGCAAAGCCACCCATTTCTGGGTTGACTAACACTCGCTGCATCGCCTCAACATCTTTGACAGCAGCTGGTAGCGGTTTTAAATCTTTATCCTGATAATCGTACTCACTAACTCCTATCAGCAGTGCAAACTTAGGCATTATTACTATTTTGTATCTTTTGTCTTGTTCACAAAATCTTCTGCTAGCTGCCTAGCAAATTCTAAATCTTCCCGACTACTGGCTTCTAGGTTTAGTTCTCTGCCGTCTGTTGCTTTGATTCCTACTTTAATTGTTTTGTTGCCCAATACTCTACCCAAAAATCCAAACAAAGGTTTTATGAGGGCTGGATTGACTACAGCTTTTAATGCCCCCAACTCAAAACCCCCGAAAGACTTTGAACCTTGGGGGGCTTCTGTGACTGGCACTAAATCTGCATCTTCTACTCCATCAACTTCTTTAATCTGTGGCAGCAAATTCTGTGCTTCTGCTTGCAACTCCTCTTCGTCTAAACCCAGTTCAGTCAGCAAAATAGTCACCTGAAGATTAGATGTGGTTGCCATTATGAAGCGTCTCAGTGGTTTTAACAGTGTCTCTGATAGATTGTAATATTTTTTGAGTTATAGATATTACATCGGGCGAATTTAATTTCGCGACTACACAGACAAAACCCGCCTATCGCGCTTGTGCTGCGCTCGGCGCGATCATTCCGGTCGATCAAACCCTTTGTCGGCAATGGGTGCAAATGCGTGTGGAGCAACAAAGTGCAGGACGATCGATTTCACCTCAAGATCCTTTGATTGCAGCCACGGCTCTATGCCATGACTTACCCCTAGTTACTCACAACATCAAAGATTTTCTAGGAATTTCCAATCTCCGGCTCGTTACTCCTTGAACGGGAGATTTACAATATTGTTACTCTCCCGTTGGGTAGGTATTGTTTACCTATTAGATTTTAGCTAACTTACATTCGCAGCCCAATACTTCTCGGATAGGGGTTGAGTCGTCCTAAATTCAGATCCCCCCGCCTACGGCGACCCCCTTAAAAAGCAGGGCTGATTCATTCCCTAAAACAGGTAAAATTGCAAGTGTTGAGGGGAGGAAAATTATGGGTAGTTCTCTGATTGAACAA
>NZ_JBALDU010000056.1:0-42855 GCF_036917235.1 Nostoc sp. | reverse complement strand
CTAAAACGTCCGGATATTGCTATGTCTATGGCTTAGTTTTTAGGCGCTCGGCGCGTTCGACGCACCATTGCTTATGCCAGTTGCGTAAGTCCTATTTATGTTGGCTTTCTTTGTTCAGCCGTGATTTTTAATTGTCAAGAAAATTTCCTGATTACTTTATCAAAACGTCTAATTGCTTTATAAAAATACCCGTTTGCTTGCTCAATATACCGAAATGCTTTCTCAAAATGAGCTTTGACTTATTCAAAAGAAGCTTTTGCTTTCTCATTTTGGTGTTTTCCGCAAACAAAAGCTGCTTTTACTTTCTCAAACCCCGGTTTGCTTTCTCATTTTGGTGTTTTCCGCAAGCAAAAGTTGCTTTTACTTACTGATTTTGGTGTTTTCCGCAAGCAAAAGCTGCTTTTACTTACTCAAACCTTAGTTTGCTTTCTAATTTAAGTGTTTTCCGCAAGGCGTAGGTTAGCTTGAGGAACGAAATCCAACCTACTAATGCCAATCTGCTAATACATCAAGAACAGTCAATTTATGAACTAGCAGTCACGAAACAAAAGTCGGCTTTTAATTTTATTGCAATTGGTGAAGAGTGAATAGAAATAGCGATCGCTAATATTCTCACAAAAATAACCCCTGTTATAGGGGTTATTCTTAGATAATACTGTTGATAAGTAAACTAAACCACAGCAGATGCAGATACTTGCTGCTTAAAGAAAGCTTGCAATACTCTCTCTGCTATTTGATGACTAGTTAAACCTAGTTCTGTCTTAGATTCATTGGGTTCAGCATGATCTACCAATACATCTGGTACACCGAATCGCTTGACAGGAACAAGAATATCTGCATCTAGTAAAGCTTCGGCGATCGCAGAACCAAAGCCACCCATTACACAGCCTTCTTCTAAGGTGACAACACGGCCGATTTTCTTCGCTAAAGGTAAAATCAACTCGGTATCCAACGGCTTAACAAAACGGGCATTAATTACAGTTGCTTCAATGCCATGTTCGCTGAGAATTTCCGCAGCTTGCATTCCTGGATATACCATTGTGCCATAAGCAACAATTAACACATCATCGCCTGTACGTAGAATCTCGCCTTTGCCGATTTCCAAAGGTTCCCAACCTTCTTCCATCAAGGGAACACCGTAGCCATTGCCACGAGGGTAGCGCATTGCGATGGGGCCACTGGTATGGTTAACACCAGTTACTATCATGCTTTGCATTTCTGCTTCGTCTTTAGGTGCCATTATTGCTATGTTGGGAATGCAACGCAAATAGGCAATGTCATACATACCTTGGTGAGTGGGGCCATCAGCACCGACAATTCCTGCCCGATCCAAGCAGAAAAATACTGGCAGGTTTTGGATGCAGACATCGTGAACTATTTGGTCGTAGGCGCGTTGCAGGAAGGTAGAATAAATAACAGCTACAGGTCGCATCCCTTCTGTTGCAAGTCCTGCTGCTAGAGTAATCGCGTGTTGTTCGGCAATGCCGACATCTATATATTGATTCGGCAGTTTTGCTTGAAGTTTATCTAAACCTGTCCCCGTTGCCATAGCCGCAGTAATGCCGACGATTTTGGGGTTTTGTTCGGCAAGTTTTACCAGAGTGTGAGAAAAGACTTTGGCATAAGCTGGGGGTTTGGGTTTATTAGAAGGAATGGCTTTGCCAGTTGCGACGTTGAAGGGGCTTTGGGCGTGGTAGCCAACTTGATCTAGTTCGGCAATTTCATAACCTTTGCCTTTCACTGTTGCCACGTGTACCAAGACTGGGCCTATTATCTGATGTGCTTGTTGGAAAGTGGCAATCAATTCTTCGAGATTATGCCCATCCACTGGCCCAATGTAGGTAAAGCCAAGTTCTTCAAAAACTGCACCTACTTTTGGAACAGCCAAGCGCTTCATACCTTCTTTGATGCGTCCAAGTTCGGGTGACAGGGATTCACCCACGAAGGGAATTTGCTTAAACTGTTCCTCAAGATTATCTTTAATAAATTGCACCGGTTGGCTGAGGCGCATTTTGTTGAGATAGCGAGGAATCGCGCCGACGTTGCGAGATATGGACATATCGTTGTCATTGAGAACAACCAACAGGTTCGTTTTCGGCATGTGTCCGGCATGGTTGATCGCTTCTAAAGCCATACCCCCAGTCAGTGCGCCATCCCCAATCACAGCAACGGCTTTAAATTTTTCCCCTTTCAAGTCTCGCGCTAAAGCCATGCCCAATGCTGCTGAAATACTTGTAGAAGCGTGTCCAGCCCCAAAGTGATCGAACTTGTTTTCACACCGTTTCAGATAGCCCGCAACTCCGTCCTTTTGTCTGAGGGTGTGGAAGCGATCGTAACGTCCTGTAAGCAGTTTGTGGGGATAAGCTTGGTGTCCTACATCCCAAATCACTTTATCCCGATCTAAGTCCAGCGTTTGGTAAAGTCCTAGTGTTAATTCGACAACACCCAACCCTGGACCCAAGTGTCCACCATTAACTGCTACTGTTTGAAGATGCTTATCTCGAATCTGACGGGCAATCTGTTGCAGTTGGCGAACAGATAAACCGTGCAACTGATTAGGATGGGTGATTTCGCTCAGATGCATATTATAAGGTTTTCCTCTCTAACTTCGAGTCTCGGTATTTTGATTTTCCCACGGTCGGGTTGTCCACAGAATCAAACTCTTACATTGTTACTAAGTTGTAGTGGAAAGTATAATTTCGTAATTGTTAATGGCGAAAAGTTTGTTATACATTAACAATTCGTCAAATTAAATTGCAATCAGTTAATGTTATAACACATTTGGCAATAAGTAATGCTACTTAAAAATTGTTTTTAGTCCGTATAGAAAAACAATTTTTCTAGGAGTAGTTTGCGGTAGTTCCCTAAGCAGATTACTCAATTTTGCTATCTTAAGTTAGTACAAAAGAAAGTCAAATATTTTATTTATAACTATATATCTAGCATAATTGCTGGTAAATATTTAACAATAGTTGCTTCTCTTGTGCAGTGACAACAGCTAATTTTATCAGCGATCGCAAGTTCTTATAGCTATACAAATATGTATCTAAAGCTACTTGATTAGTTTATATAAATATCATGTCTGGGTAATTACTAGATTTTAACTATAATTCCCTGTAGTGAAGCAGAGCTAGCTGTGTTACCCTATCCTAATGGTTAAATACTTGTAAATTGCTGTAATAATATTCACATAACCTGAGACTTTTCAAAATTATTCGTAAACAACAATATTTCCGACTTCTTTAAGAAGTCGGAAATTTAAAGCTTTCGATTTTTACGAATCTAATAGGATCGCTATATCTCTATTTACCAAAAGCATCCTTAATGTTTTCAACAGTACGTTCAACAACGTTCTTGGTATTGTCTACTGCTTCTTTAGTGCGAGATGCATCTTCATTTGCTCTTTTCTGAATTGTAGCGGCATCTTTCTTGGCTTTGCGCTCAATAAAGCTACCATTGTCTGTTGATTGGTCAACTTTACTGGCATTGCTCTTAGCAGCTTCCTTAACTTTATCTGCTGCATCATCAATGAAGTTTTTGGTTCGTCCTGCATCTCTACCAGCTTTGTCTTGAGCGCGATCTGCATCATCATAGGCAATCAAGGTTCCAGCAGGAGCAGCCATTGCTGAGGTGTTCGAGAAAAATGCACCTTGCCAAACGAAAGCGATCGCTAACATACAAAACAGCGCTGTAGCCATCCAGCGTTTTACGGTGGAAAGCTGTTTTGCAACATAATTGGATTTCATACAATACAATCTCATGTGATTTAGTATACTATTTCTACTTCATTTAGCTTATTAGCCATATCGATCCCTAGATAGAAGTTCTGGCATCAATAGTTATGAAAAGAATTCACTACTTTGATAGATTGAATTTTGAGTAAAGGTTATTTTCTGGTAATCAAAGGTGGAATTAAACAGTTTACAGACTTTGAAAATGAGCGATACCTACGGTAAGCTACGCTAACGCACCCAGAAAAAAGTTAGCGATCGCCCTTGAGTTAATCAACTTGCGATCGCTTCCAGCAGACGGTTACGCCATCCCAACTACTGTTTCCGATTGGGGCGTTTGCGTTTGATTTTTTCTTCAGTCCAACATCTGATGAGTGCTACACCTACTACAAAGCCAATGCTGAGTTTCAATTAGAAATCTCTTGGAAGCAGGGTGCAGAAATCACAGAAATAACATAATATACCTGCTACCTCGTCAACAACTTCCGGCGCAGATTATCCAACGCTGCATTCGCACTCACATGACGAATTAGAGCGCGTCCTCTCACAGTACCAAACTGATACTCAAAACTTGTCACTTCATCCTTTGGCCCGGCTAAACCAATGTAAACTAAACCCACTGGCTTCGTATCTGTCCCTCCAGTTGGGCCAGCAATTCCAGTAATACTCAGTCCCCAAGTTGTTGCAAGGCTGGTTTTGACTCCAACAGCCATTTGCTCTGCAACAGTAGCACTTACCGCCCCAAATTTATCTAAATCTTCCTGGTTAACCCCCAACAGCCTAACCTTCACCGAATTGTCATAAGAAATTACTCCACCCCAAAAGTAATCAGAACTTCCAGAAATCTCAGTCAACATTTGGCCTAAACTACCACCTGTGCAAGATTCTGCCACTGAAAGCGTTTCTTTTGATGCCCGCAACAACTGACCGACTACGGAAGCCAGAGTATCATTATTAACGCCATAAAAATCCAGTCCGACAATTTCTTTAAGTTGTTTTTCAATGGGCGCAATTAGGGCTTCTGCCGCTGCTTCTGAATTTGCTTTTGCAGAAACTCGTAATCTTACTTCCCCCTTACCTGCATAAGGGGCGACTGTGGGATTTGGCAACTTTAAATAGGAAGCAACCTTTTCCGCTAAAGCAGATTCACCAATACCCCAAAACTTTAAACTCCGGCTGTAAATAATTTCTTTACCCCAACCTTGACTTTTGAGAAATGGCACAGCTGTTTCTTCCCACATCGCGTGCATTTCACTTGGAACACCGGGAAAGGTAAAAATTGTGATTTCAGGACGAGGTTGCCAAATGATGCCGGGTGCTGTTCCAGTGGGGTTGGGTAGAATTTCTGCACTTTGGGGAATCAAAGCCTGTTTGCGGTTACTTGGTGACATAATCCGACCACGTTGGGCGAATTTCTGGGTTATGTCTTCGATGATGTCAGAACGTTCTACCAACGGAACTTTAAAAAAATCGGCGATGGTTTCGCAGGTGAGATCGTCTGGTGTTGGGCCGAGTCCACCAGTGAAAATGAGAATTTGCGCTCTGGAAATAGCAATTTCTATAACTTGCTTTAACCGTTCTGGATTATCTCCAACCACTGTTTGATAGTAGTGGGGAATACCTAGTTGCGCTAATTGTTGCGCCAAAAATTGAGCATTGCCATTGAGGATATCTCCTAGCAATAGTTCAGTACCAACACAAATAATTTCTGCACTCATTAGAAGGAATAGTTAGGAGTTAGGAGTTAGGAGTTAGGAGTTAGAAGTTAGGAGTTAGGAGTTCAATATTTAAAACTCATCACTCCTAATTCTTAACTCCTAACTATCATGTCAGGCTAATGCTGGTACAGGAATTTCCAGGTGAGGATATAAGGGGAAGCGATCGCACAATGCCGCTACCCGTTGCCGACAATCTTGGGTTACTACGTCGGAATCTGGAGAAAGCAAGCGATCGCTAATAATATTGGCAATCTCAGTAAATTCTGCTACTCCTAAGCCCCGTGTGGTCATTGCTGGCGAACCTAACCTCAGACCGCTGGTAACAAATGGCGACTGCGGATCAAAGGGAATAGTATTCTTGTTAGCAGTAATATTCACAGTACTGACTAACTGATCTGCCTGCTTACCAGTTAGACTTACAGAGCGTAAATCTACTAAGATTAAATGATTGTCAGTGCCGTTAGATACTAACTTTAAACCACGGTTTTGCAATTGTTCGGCCAAAGCACGAGCATTTTCAATCACTTGGGCAGAATAAGTTTTAAACTCAGGCTTGAGGGCTTCTCCAAAAGCTACTGCCTTGGCAGCGATAACGTGTTCCAATGGCCCGCCTTGGCTGCCAGGAAAAACAGACTTATCTAGCTTTTTACCTAGTTCTGCGTCGCCAGTCAAGATTAAACCACCTCTAGGGCCGCGTAGAGTCTTATGGGTAGTTGTTGTGACTACGTGACAGTGAGGAATGGGATCGGGATGAAGACCAGTGGCAACTAAACCAGCAATGTGAGCAATATCGGCAAGTAAGTAAGCGCCGATTTCATCAGCAATACTACGGAACTTTTCAAAGTCAATTACACGGGGATAAGCCGAATAACCACAAATCAAGAGCTTAGGACGCTCCCTCAGCGCCAGCTCGCGAATTTGATTGTAGTCAAGTTGTTCTGTTTGTTGACTGACACCGTAATGACTAACTTGGAACCACTTACCTGAGAAATTGACAGGGGAACCGTGGGTAAGATGTCCTCCATGAGACAAATCCATCCCCATAATTTTGTCCCCTGGTTCTAGGAGTGACAAGAACACAGCAAAATTGGCTTGTGCGCCAGAATGGGGTTGCACATTTGCATGAGCAGCCCCAAATATCTGTTTAGCGCGATTGATCGCTAGTTGCTCGATTTTGTCGATAAACTCACAACCGCCATAGTAGCGTTTGCCAGGTAAACCCTCAGCATATTTATTTGTCAATACCGAGCCTTGAGCCGCTAGTACAGCCGCGGAGGTAAAGTTTTCACTAGCAATCAACTCCAAGTGATCTCGTTGACGCTGTAGTTCGTCGTTGATTAACCCTGCGATCGCCGGATCGCTGGAAGAAAGAAAGTCTGAATTAGTCCTAGTCACTTGAATTATCCTTATGGAAATTTGTACAACGGCTGATTTTGGTTGGACGTAGCACCTAAATATACACTCAAGAGCAATGGTTTTTGACTGCTGTACAGAGGCAATTAATCGTCTCCGTACTCTGGAGGTTTATTTGTGCCAACTTATTTATTATTAAACCCAAGCTCGATTAATGCATTAATTATCATAACGTTGCTTTTTGAAATCCTCACCTTGCTGCGTGTTGTGAGGTCGTTAGACAGTATTCTTTATGAACCTATGTTAAATAATGCTTGCTGCGTAGGCGTAGCCCGTCGGAGACATCGCTGCACTGTGGAATGAACTTCAGAATGATTTGCGAACAACAAGAATCCCGACTTTTTTAATAAGTCGGGGTTCTGCGGGTTGCAATTCTCACAAATCAAAAAATCAAATAGGATTCATATAACGATTTTGATAGTAAGCCAAAATCTGGTTAACTCGTTGACGATTTTCTAAGGTAGAGTTTGGTGCCCATGAGAGGTTCAAGCCAGCAATTTGACTTTGATTGTAATCAAACTGTTGGGATGACTGGGGAATTAAATCCACTTCCACCCCTTCGACTTGACCTAAATGAGCTGCTATTTCTCTATAAACAGCTAAAGGCAAACCAACGAATTCAACTTTTTCCTTAGTCTCCATCTTTATGAAGCTCCCACATTAAAGGTATTTTGGAGGGGCGTTGTCACTGAAATAGCATTGCCGGTAGCAGATGCAGCTGACGACGTTGATTTGACAGTCCCTTCCCCTACCATTTTGGCAACTTCAATACCATATTGTTCCAAAATCACGATGGGGTTGTAGCCCTGATTCATTTCAATACGTTTAATCAGTACGCCATTTGCTAATCGCTGTCCCGCCTGTACATACCGACTTGTCGGCTCATCCGGTACTTTGATAATTGCTTGTGGTTCTTTACTAATTAGAACTACACCAGTCACAACCACTGCCCTTGCTAACTCAGGCTGTGCTGGCGGTGGCAATACAGAGACTAAAGTGGGGTTGGGGACAACTTGAGGCAAAACTTTAGGCAACACTGAAGTCAAGGTAGGATTGACTTTTTTTGGTAGAGAAGAAATGTTATTTTTCTTTGGATTTAAAGCGATGCTGCGTGTTGGAAGTTTTCGTACTGCTAGTGATGCAGTAGGTAGCTTAGGCAACACGGGAACTGGTCTTCCAGATGTTTTAGACATTCCGAGAACAGTCTGCCCGAAAAGTTGTGCAAAAGGGTCGCTTCGAGCTTTTGATACCACAAGTTCCCGTGTCCGCTCTGTAGCATTAGTGGATTGAATCAAGCTAACAGATGCAAGATTAACTTGTGAGACCTGTTTAGCCGGTATCACTGGATTCTTAAAGGATTGAGCCGCTGGTGGCGACTTTTTTGCTATTTTGGGAACTGGCACAGGATTGATGGCTTGTGGTGTATCTTCAGAAGCACATCCGGCGATCGCCAAAGTTAAAATAGCTGCAATTGTAATTTTTGAAGTTATGCCCATGAGCCTTTCTCAAAAGCCATTGGAAAATTGAAAATTGGAAATAAACAATGCCTATAATTTGGATTAAAGGCAAAGTATGTTTCCTTTATAACCTAATTTTTTACATTTCAAGGGTTATTTTTAGTACTGCATACCCAGTATAACTGCGGTCTGTTGTTTGCAGTCAATCTTCTGCCACACCCATAAGCTCTTTCATCAAATCCAGTCCTTTCTTGACTCTACGGGAAACCGTTACTACACTGATGCCCAGATGTTCTGCAACTTGTTTTTGGGTCAAATCCTGCAAAAATACACATTCCAACACATCGCGGGTGCGTTTTTCTAGCTGAACCAACGCTTGTTGTAAGCGAAGTTGGTCTTCTTGTGCCAGTTGAAAGCTGCGATAGTGAGGATCTGGAACCAATTCTCCCAAGCAGGTAGAACCTTCTTCTCCATCTTGGATTGGCACATCAAGACTCAAGGGAGCGCGATTGACCCATGCTAATTTAATTTCTTGCCATTCGTTTGGAGAAATTTCCAGTGCTGCTGCTAATTCCGAGTCGGTTGGTTGACGATTGTGTTTTTCACGCCAAGAACGTGATACTCCTATTGCTTGCTGTTGGAGTGCTAACCATCTCCGAGGAATTCGCACGGTGACACCTTTATCTCGGAGATAGTGTTGAATTTCACCCCGAATATAAGGAAGAGCGTAGGAACTGAAGGCATGTCCCTTGGAAATTTCAAATCTTTCAATAGCTCTGATTAAACCCAAACATCCAACTTGGAGCAAATCATCGTAGGTTTCATGACATTGATTTGTCCAATAGTGAGCTTCTTTTCTCACAAGTCCAAAATTGAGTTTTACCAGTTGATTGCGGATATTTTCTGACGGAGATTGCTGATATTCTCGCAACAACTGCCAAATTTCGTGCTTTAGTTCATTGGTGACTGTGGTAGGCATAGCACCGGGTTTATTGAGCAAATAAAGAATCAATTATTCGCTTTTTAAATTCAGCTGCGATCGCACGATATCAAATGAAATATTGCGCTATATTTTTTAGCAAATACTATGGGAGATAATAAAGACTTTCTATTAAAATTCCATAGGTTATTTGACAATCGAGCAGAATTTAAATGGGCGAAATCGCTATTTAGTTGGTTATTTATCTTTGGTATGACCTGTAGCTTTTTTAGAACCACATAGAAATAAAATATAAAATTAATCACTAAATATCAAACCGAGATTGTACTTAACTTGAATTAATTAATGATGAAGTTAATTTAGAGAAACGAAACAACAGTAGTCGAGCTTTTGTTTGACAAGTAAAAGTTGGATTTACAGTAAAATTACGTGTTCATCCCACTAAAATTTATCCAATAGTTAAAAATTACTAATAATTTAAAAAAATCTTACGTATATTTACGCAAGCAAACAAAAAAAGGGCGTCTCACCCTTTTTTGTACTTAAGTCTATAGTGTTTTAATGAAAGGGAAAAGGTTAAAGGGATGAATTAAGTCACCCATAAGACTGAGGGATAATAATTTTCCCAATTGTCAGGGCTATTTTGCCCCCAGTTTTACTCAGATTTAACTTTTTCTCATTTTTGTAAAAAATTTATCCACCCTCTTTTTTAAAGAGGGTGGATAGTTTAACTTTTGCGATCAAGTCTGATACTTACAGAATTGTCGTTTTGAGTGCCAGTCAGTTGCCTTACTTTCGAGGATTTAGCCACGAGTCGATTCAACCCGTCCATAAAATAGACCACGAATCTTGACTTCTTTAGGTTCGCCAGCACCTAAATCTGTATCAGATGGCTGTTCGCTCTCGAAAGTACCAGCAATTTCACCGCTAGAACTGTCTATTTTGGCGATTTGCAGAGAAATCTTGCCATTAAGATTTTCAGCACGCTTGACGTTAGTGCGAGTAAGTTCTTCATCATCTGCTTGGGCGGGGAGAGCTACGGCATTATCGTAGCCACTGACTACACCACGACCTTTAGGATCTAGGAAGGCAGCACCACGATAGGAAGGAACTTTAAAGCTGCCTTCAAAGTCCGTAGAGGTGTTAATACTAGTCAAGCTGGGTTGGCTTTGAGCAACCAAATTTTTGATGGTGAAGAGGAAAGGTACTCTTTCACCACCAGGAAGTTGCACAGTGATGGCTTGGAAGTCAAGACCATCAGTTTCCGTAAAAGTCAGGCTATTATCTGCGTTGACTTTCAGATTACCTTGTACTTGGTCAATGGTGGAAGTGTATCTGGTCAACAATTTGCCAGCAACAAATTCTGCTTCTTGCCGTTTATTAGCAGGTTCTTCTTTAATGAAGAAGCTAGTTGGTTCCAAGCAAAGTTCTTTGATGGTATAAGACTGGCTAGAATCAATGGGAAGGGAACCACGGCTTGTTTCTGCTAGTTGGGGGCATTTGTTAGCCAAGCCAGTGCCGCGAATTTGATCGTAAGTCAGTACATCTCTACCACTACTGCTAGCAGGAGCATCACTACAAGCGGTTATTAGCCCCAGGCACAAAGCCAAGAATGCAACAATTAAAGCGCGATACCTCATGGTCAACCTCAATCTCAAAAATTAATATCTAAGTTGTAAAACTGCATCGAAGCTTTTATCTCTAATGAGAAGCCGCTACTCTGCGAAAAGCTACCTTAGAGTTGGGCGAGTGTATGAGTAAGCCTCACACAGAGAAGCATAAATGCTTGTGCCTTGAAAAATGCGAACAGTGGTGTCTGCTTCGCACTTTGCTTTTGCTTATCGCAAAAGCGGCGTCGCCCAAGTCTTTTTGTATCATGTATGTGACGCCACTACATACAGCCCATTGTTAGATGGGTAAATCAGCCAGATCATACGATTTTTTTTAACTCAAAATCAAAGTTCTCAAAATCCAAGAAAGTCTCGTCCCGATCGCATCTAGCTTCTGTAGAGCCTATGCTAAAGGTTACTACGCTCTTTTTGGAGCGATCGCAATTGCTTTTGATAAAGATACAAATCTAGTTATATTCACCCCTGACTAGGGCAAGTGAGGAGATGGGATAAGAGGGAGACAACTGACAAACTAGGGAAAATTAAAAATCTCCGGTAAATTTGAGTTGATCTCATTTATACGGAAAAGGTGGCATGAACGATCAAAAAAATATTGAATCAGAGAAGTTGTCTGGTAAACTGCAAGCGATCGCAACTGTGGTGTATGATGCCGCTACAGCTTGTGAAGGCGAGACTGTAGCTCTTTTAGCTTTGCTGCGGCAATTAGAGCAGTTACACCGAGAGATCCGGGATGGGGTTTTTCAAGAGAGTTTACCTGTTAACCGTCGCCAACTTTACTCACTGCTGAAAGATATTGAGTCTGAGGGAGGCTGGCCCTATATTGAGCGGATGAGGCTACAAGCCTTTTTAGCGAATTTGCCACAAGAGGCTCCCAAAGAAAATAGCCATGAACTTTTGGAGAGCGATCGCTCCTTTGACTGATTAGCTCGAAATTTATTTCTAGCTCTGAATTAATAACTTTGATCGCCTCATCAACCGCTAAACCAAGAGCGGTTGCTCATTGAGGCTTCAACCTAATTTATAATTCGTAATTAAAAAGGGTTTGTACGGGTTATCCCATCACAAAGAAGGCGATCGCGCTCTTCAAGATTGTGGTTGTGCTTAAGGTAATCACCCACCCAATCGCAACCACGAACAAGCAGATCGTCAAGATGTAAATTCCACAGAATTATCGTGTTGTCATCACTAGCTGATGCTAGTGTTTGACCATCTGGGCTAAAACTGACACTTAATACCGGAGCGCGATGCCCATTGAGACTTTTAATTAATTTGCCATCACGGCTCCAGAGTTTCACTGTACTGTCCCAACTAGCGGCGGCGAGTAATTCACCATTGGGGCTGAAAGTCACGGCATTGACGCTATCACTGTACCCCTTTAATAAAGTTTTTAACAACGTCCCATCCCGTCGCCACAGTTTCACGGTGTTATCCCAGCTAGCAGAAGCCAGCAACTCGTCAGTGGGACTAAAGCTGACACCCAATACCCAGCTATCATGAGGCGAGAAAGTTTTGAGCAAAGTACCATCCCGCCGCCAAAGTTTCACTGTTTGATCGTCACTGGCAGAGGCTAAAACCTGACCATCAGGGCTGAAATTGACGCTATTTACCCAACCCTGATGTCCCACTAAGGTTTTGAGCAACTTGCCCTCACGGTTCCAAAGTTTCACTGTTTTATCTTTGCTAGCTGATGCTAAAAACTGACCATCAGGGCTGAAATTGACGCTCATGACGCTATCGCTATGTCCGTGGAGAGTCATGATTAAAGTACCGTCAAGCCGCCAAAGTTTCACAGTTTTGTCATAACTTCCTGAAGCCAGCATTTGACCTTTTGGGTCAAAACTGACACTAGGAACTTTATTTGTGTGTCCCACCAAAGTTTTGTAAAGTCGAGTTTTGATCTCGCCACTACTGGTGTATCGCTGCCAAAGTTTGACAGTGCGATCGCTACTACCAGAAGCTAGCATCTGACCGTCGGGACTCCAAGCAACGCTCAAAACTCGATCTCGATGCCCTTGAAGCATAGACGGTCTTGGAGCATCTAAACTCCATAGTTTCACACTTTTGTCGAAACTTCCTGAAGCTAATAATTTGTTTTTTGGACTGAAAGCAATGCTAACGACAGCATCACTGTGTCCTTTGAAGGTTTTGAGTAAATTACCAGTGATACTCCAGAGATTTATGGTATTGTCTTCACCTGCGGAAGCTAACTTTTTACTATCCGAACTAAAGCTCAAACTCCACACCGTACCGTTATGCTGCCGTAAAGTTTTGTAAGGAAAAAAGTCAAAACCGTCTTTAGTGTTGCTACTCTCCCGCCGCCAAAGTTTCACTGTCTGATCTCGACCTGCTGACGCCAGAAATTTACCGTCTGGGCTGAAAATAGACACAATTACGCCTTGCTTATGTCCTTGCAAAGTTGTAACGAGGCTACCGTCCCGCCGCCAGATTTTTACTGTTTTGTCGTCGCTAGCTGAGGCGATGAATTGACCATCAGGACTGAAGTTTACCCAGTTAACCCACCCTTGATGTCCTCTCAGTATTTTTACTAAGCTACCGTCTTTGCGCCAGATTTTTATGGTTTTATCCTTACTGCCAGTAACTAATAACTCGCCATCAGGACTAAAATCGACGCTATAAACCCAATCTTCATGTCCTCTCAGGGTTTTATATGGTTTGGGGTCAAATTCACCTGTAACCGAGTTTTTATGCCAGATTTTCACTGTTTTGTCAAGGCTAGCGGAAGCTAGGGTTTGACCATCAGGGCTAAAAATGATACAAGTAACAGCATCAGTGTGACCTTTGAGGGTTTGGAGTAAAGTACCGTCAGAATGCCAAAGTTTCACTGTCTGATCTCGACTACCTGATGCTAGCAATTGACCATCTGGGCTAAAAGTCACTCCCCAGACGATATCAGTGTGCCCTTCCAAGCGGTTAACCTCAGTTACCCCGTAAACTGCCTGTTGCAGTGCTGTTACTACCCGCATTCGGGTATCTGGCTGAACTCCATCTGCTTGTTTAAGTCCTCTCCAAGCCCGTAAACTTTCTAGGAGGGCATCAAATTCTTTATTAGATGCAAACAGAGCTTCGCTAGTAGCAGTAATCGCACTAATTTGTAAGTTGGTTTCACTATGTTCAGCTCGTAGAGTTTGACGGACTGCTGCTCTTTTTTGTAAGTCGGCTTGCCACCATAACGCTGCGATTGTTCCCCCCATAATTGCTAGGATTGCACCTGCTACCCGTGCTTCCCGCAGTCGTCGTTGCAATACCAAATTTAGTTGCTTTTGACTAAGTTGTTGGGCTGCTTCGGCTCTAGTTTTTTCAAGTTTGATTTTTTCTAATTCGGCGAGCATACCATAGTTGTTCTTTTGGCGAATTGGTTCAACTAAATAATCGTGAACCAACTGGTAGCGATCGCCTAACTCTTCTCTGACTCGCAATACCAATCCTGAGCCTACCAATATTTCTAAAATCAGTTCTCCAACTTTGTCAAAGCTTGATATTGTATCTATATCATAATTATTCACTAATGCAGCTGCTAAATCAGCTTTAGTTTTTAAAGGTCGCGTCCCCTTTTCATCTGTTAATTCAAATAATAATTTCCAACTTAAATCTTCGTTCTCTTGACCGCAGTCTTTGATAACTTCCCCTAACCAGCGTTCTACCAATTTTGCCGAGCCACCACAAAGCTTATATTCCGCAAGTGTCGTAATATTTTCTATTTGTAGTTGAGCACCGACTATTTGTAATTCAATTGGATGTACTTCGTCTAGTTCTCCTGTCAAATCCAGGACTAATCGGTTAATTAATTCCTCACTTAGTTCATAATGTGAACGTTGAGTAAGACTGTGAATTATGGCTTTGGCATCTCGGCTAGAGAATTTTCCTAAATAGTAGCGAATGTCCTTATCAAGTATATTTTTATTAATTACTCCTAAATCATATAAGCCAGTACTATTTTTCTGACTCAAACGTTCAAACTCTAATAAATGATGTAAGTAATCTTCTCGTAATGAAAGAATAATTTTTACATAAGAAATATTTAAACATTCACTAAAAAATTTATAAAACTCTATTCTTTGTGTAGGAGGATTACTAATAAAGAAAAATTCTTCAAACTGGTCTAATATGATAACTATTGTATAATTACGTTCAGATGCTAGCCGAATTCTTTCTAATAGTATGGTGGGTGTAGAGTCAATATTAACCGATATTTCTGTGTATGCTAATGCTTGGTTGATACTGCTGCTCAAGATTGTTATCCAATCAGTATAAACAGACAAAACAATCGGTATAGGAATGCGTTCACCGATAACTTTTCCCTTGAGTGCTGGGACTAAACCAGCTTTGAGAATTGAACTTTTACCTACACCAGATGGCCCATAAATAACTGTGAGTTTGTAGTCAGCGCGGGTAATTCTTTCAATTAAGCGATTGACATCTTGTTGCCGTCCAGAAGCAGATATTTCTTGAGCAATTTCTTCAGGAATAAACGGTATTTTGTGAGGTTCTAGTACTGGGTTAATTCTAGGGCGTTGTGGCTGTAATTGACTTGCCCCGATAAAGGCACGAAAGCCATACTGATGTTCTATTTTAATTTTTTCTTGCTTCAGCTTAAAGGCTTCTGTATAGTTATGACACTCAAAAAAGTAAAGCGATCGCAGTTCCTCTAAAATCTCTAAGTACAGTAATGGCTGATGTTGTAGCTCACAAACTACCCTCGCCCATTCCAAGTTATTGATAGCTTCCTCGCACTCACCCAAATGCCGTTGTGTGCGTGCTAGCAATAGAAGATACCAACTTTCTTGTCGTCGTCTTCGCAAAGCGTCTCGCAAAGAAACTTGTGTTACTTCTTCGGAGATAGAAAGCGCTGTATTTGCTAATTCATGAGCCAGTACCCAATTCGATTCTGAAGCCGCCACATTTGCCAAAAAACCATAATTCTGAGCAACTTGTGCGGGAGTTCCATAAGTTTTATGTAGGTTTAATGACTTTTGAGCTAATTCTTTTAAGTCATCCCAGGCTTGTAGACGTTGTAGCATTTCACAAGCAGGCAAAATGAATTTAGCAACTAAGTCTTCTCTTTGTACCTCCTCCAATAGCTCCAAGCATTGTTTAAACCAGGACAGGGCATGTTCGCAATAGCTACTAGTATTCTGGTATAAGTCTGCCATTCGGTGATAACAAAGCCCTAGGTGGAATAGTACTATTGCTTGCTTGAGTAAAGATGAGGGGGGCATAGGTTGAGGACATGAGAGAGGCAAAGAAGAATTACTCTCCCACTCTGCTATTCTCCTCACTTCCTGCTGCCATAATGCTAGGCTTCTTTGATAATTGGCTAAAGCACCGTTAATTTGATCGTTGGCGTATTTATCTCGCCCCAACACAAATTCTAAACTAGCTTCTAATCCTGGTGTTAATTTAACGTTATACAGGCGTAGTAAATCATTACGCGCTGATTCTATTTCGTGGCGGTGTTGCGACTTAGGATCTAAATCTAGGAAAGCATTAGATAAAAAAGTTTCAGCACCTGCTTCTAAAACTTTCTCAAATAAAGATTCTTCCTCTTGAGATATCAAAGCAATTAAATCTGCTTTGGTCATTTCAAATTTAATAGTGGTTGCAGCCCAGCTTTTGAAATCAGGCGCTAATCTTGAAAGCAATGATGCTACTTCATCCTGTAGCCACAACACGACTGGAAATGGAAAAGTAGCAGCATAGATATCTCGTGCTTGGTTGATACCTGTAAGTAAGTTTTCTAGATCGGTAGTTGACTCAATACCGAAAATCATTACAGCAGACGGTAAAGAGTCTGTAAGGACGGCAGGATTATCTAAAGATAGTTCTGAGATTATTGTGCTGTGTAAAGAAGTAGTTGATGGATTGAGAACGATTTCTCTGATATGAATTTCTTTAGTGTTCGAGCGAATATTCTCTAACATTTGCTCGCGTAATCGCCCATAGTTGCATCGAACTAAAATCAGAGCAAATTGACCTTCGGAAAGTGCGATCGCTCTAATCAGTCTTTGCAAAGTATGCTGATTTTCTTTGGTGTAGACACGTAGCTGCTTATCATTACTCATTGGATATGGGGCTGGGCATTGGATATGGAGTATTAGGCATTGGATATGGGGCATTGATCATTAATTCACTAACAAATGACCAATGACAAATTACAATTGACTGTTACTTGTTTTGTTGCCAAGCTAAAACTTTTTCTGTTTCTGCCAAGGCTGGACTGATTCCAAACCAGCGCCCCACAGGATCGCGATATTCAAACAGATACATGCTTCTTAGTAAGCTCTGATAGTCAGACTCACCTTTAACTCTCTGCTGCTGTACTACTTCAAACAATAATTCCCACTGGGATTCATCAATAGCTAATAGCAGATCGTCACGGTAGTCCTTAATCACGGCTTCTAAGCAGTCCCTAGAAAAAGGCGGATCTTGTCGTTGCAGGCAGCTATAAAGTAAGCCTAATAAGTTACGAATGTGACCACCACTAACACGACATAGACGATCCAAGGTTTGGGAGTGATCGAATAATTCTGTAATTAATAAAAGTCTGCTATTCAAAGGAACTTCTGGAAAAGCTCTAGCTAGAACTAACTGGCGTACTAGTGACATTCCTGGTTCGTAGTCACTGCCATCTCTTTGCCGCACTAATACCATCGGCAGTACTTTTGGTGCAATCCCTCCCCCTAGACGATTTTTCAGTGTCTCATATTCATTGGAGAAAATTAATGTTAGGGGAATTGTGTAAACTAGGTGGCATTTAAGTCGGCGTAACTGTTCGCCTCGGTCAATGAAGAGATATTCTGGTTGTGATCGCCCGGATGCTAAGGGACGCATATCCACTCGATCCAAATTATCTACAATCACTACCAGTCCTTTTTGACCCCTTAGCTTTAGCTGTTCAACAGCCTTTTCTAAAATCTCTTCGTTAATCGCTTGCAAAATACTATTGGTTCGTGGTTCGAGATATTGTCTTAGTTGATTCCGCATCTGGGTGCTATCTTTGGTTTTTGCAGTAATTTTGGCAATACCCAAGGACAACTCTGCTTGTCCAGAAAGTTCTATAGGGCTTTGCAAAAAATCGCCTACTTCTTTAAACAAATTGGTAAAGTAACCAGGTTTGAGTTTGATGCTAATCCCTTCTAAACTGGCACTGACTTGACGGGCTACACTCAGCAAAATATCGCTGATATCAATATCTGCCATGTCTAAGTCTTGACTGGACTCAAAATAAACCACATGAAATCCTGCCAACTCTAGTTCTGTCTTAAGGCGCTGCAATTCCGTTGACTTACCGCAGCCGATATGACCCGTAAATAACTGACAGGTTGGCTCATCAGGAGAAATACGAATGATAGTTCGTTGCAATTCTTCGACAATCTTGCAACCACGTACATCAGCAAAATCTATGTAATACTGCCGATCTAGTATGTTACTTATATTTAGCGTGTAGCTAGGGTTACATGCTTTATAAAAACGTGACAAATTTAATGTCGTTTTCATGTATGTAGAGGTTTATGTAGATGCAGCTTAGTTTGGATTTTTTATACAATAAATCCCTATCTAGGATGTAGATAGAGCGCAAGGAGGTGGTAGTGTCTTGCAAAAGACAGCGTTTGTTGCCAGATTACTGTCAGTAGTATGGTGGAGATTTAATTGACCCTAATAGCGAATGGCACTAAGATAATGCAAACCCATTATCTACAAAGCTTTGGGGTGTGGGGTGTAGGGTGTGGGGTATAGTGACGTTCGCGCCAGCGCTGCGTACCAAAGAAATTTGTTTATGTTCGCACTTTATTTTTACTTTTCTTGATTTTTTCTGAACCTACACCCTACCTTCTATACCCATACCTGGCAAGGATTTCATCATTTATTAGTGCCGTTCGACCCATCAGGTCTTAAGCATATCTGTCCTTTTTACACCCGTCATTGAGGTTTTGACAATCTCTCCCTTCTGTTCGACCTGCCACAAAATTATATGTTTGAGAAATTAAGTAAAAAAAGCTACAAATTTTCATGGGTTTCAGTTTGGATAGATGATGAGTATGACTGGTATGAATTATAGCAAGCTACACAGAGATCCAGGAATACTTGTGTATCATTTCACATTCTATTTGTCAAGAAAACAAAATTCCACACATGTCAATTAATATTTTGTAATCTTTAACGAAAAATCTTCAAAAATAACTTGTCAAAAACACTACAGTCAGTTAAAAATGGACACCGGAAACTTTAATAGGACTAATTACTAGCGCCATAATCATTGTGTAGTTACTGTAAAGTGTTACTAAAAATAAAAAAAGTCTTGAGGAGGGCGGCTAAAAGATGCCAACAGTGTTTACTGAAATTAATAATGATACGAGCTTGTTAAGGAATTTAGATTGCAATCAAAAAGGGGTGTGAATGGCTGGCATAATATCAGTTTCCCGCACGCATCTAGCCCAGCGTCGTCAGAAATTGCGTCGACAGCGACAGATGAGAATTATTCAAGCTATTTGGCGAACCTTTGCCATTACTGGTTTAGCGGGTGGATTGTTGTGGGTGGCTGTCCAACCGATGTGGATGCTAAAGGCTCCCAAACAAATAGTGATGAAATCAGGTAATAAATTGCTGTCAGATCAAACAACTCAGTCATTGTTGGTGCTATCTTACCCTCAATCTTTGTGGCGGATTGAACCGTCAGCGATCGCTAACTCTTTGAAGAAACAGCCAACTATTGCCCAAGCGATCGTCAGACGCCGCCTCTTTCCTCCTGGACTAATCATTGAAATCCAAGAACGAGTACCTGTAGCGGTAACTCAAACACGTGGCAACAAAAAAGTAACAATCGGCTTGCTAGATGCAAGTGGGGCCTGGATGCCTTTAGAAAAATATACATCCCTGAATCCTACTAGAAAATTACCCAATCTCAGAGTAATTGGCTTACCAAATCAATACTGCCTTTACTGGACTCAACTCCATGAAGCTGTGAGCCAAAGTCCCGTGAAAGTGATGGAAATTGATTGCCAAAATCCAACAAATTTAATTTTGAAAACAGAATTAGGAAATGTGCATCTTGGTGTTCCAGGTCCCCAATTGTCTGAACAAATTAAGGTACTCGCCCAAATGCGTCATTTAGCAACAAAATTTAATTCTGGTCAAATAGAGTATATCGATCTGAAAAATCCTGAACTTCCATTAGTACAAATGAACCAAAAAGAGCAAAAATTAACTCCCAAAATTCCTAAAAACATCTAGTGTGTTTATTATTTTGATAGCTCTTAGTAAATTAAGAAGCTTTATGCTGATAAATATATTTATTATTTTCAGTTTTCCAGCAAATCGCCCGAAAATCGGCATTAACTTCTAATTAAAATGAGAAGATCAATCATAAAATCTCTATTGCGAGTAAAAGACTCTCAATTGTTACCCTAACATCTAATAGTAGGGTGCAAGATGTCAGACAGTCTAATGATGGTCTGTAGCGTACAAAACGCCTTCTGCCCATACATTCTTTGACTAAACCCAGTACAAAAAAGAGAAAGTTGCTTGAGCTTTTCATTCAGATTCAGACTCGTGGACAGAGGTCACTGATGAGAACGGTTTATGCCGCCATCTAAGTGCAGAGGCAATAAGGCTCTGGCTTTGGTCTGTTGAGGACACTTCCAAAGACAGTTTACCGAAGTTTAAATCTGTAACGAAAAATGCCAGCCAAAGTTGTGTAAGCATTGCTTCTGGGCAATAAGTTTGGACTGTTCTGTGCTGTAATTCCTATTAGGTAACGAAATCTCTTAGGAAATCTTGATTTGTTGGCCGCACTAGTGAGGGTTTTTGTAAGATAGACTATTGCTCCAACAAAGTGTCCATTGAGACCACCCAAACAACAAATTAATCATGTATAGTCTGACAAGTAAATTCTTGCTTAGTTTAACTTAAGCATAAGTAAGTAGAAGGTAAATTTTGTGTCTAAAGTTGCAATCATCCCCAATGGTGAAACCTATTAACAATATTATTATTGAGGCAGAGAAGATACGCTGTAGTGTGTCTTTACAAGTTATGCCCGCTGCTGAGAATAATGAAGAGATCAATGTCTGGTTGAAGTTATACAGGTCAGTTTTATATAAATATAGGTATACTTCTCTAGAATTGGCTGTGCGATCGGCTGTGTTAAAAGCTTATCCCATAGCAAATTTTCACACTGCCAATTCTGTTAGGCTTGGCAGTAGTGAAAACAATAAAGAACAACGCCATAATATTGTGGCATTGTCAAACTAAAGTTGACTCTTAGGTGAATAACACCTGAAAAAGTCGTTTATCTACCCTTTCACAAATCCAATGACACTTGATAATAACCAAGGACTTAACTATAAAAATTCCCAATCTACGGGACAGCCGGGGTTTTCTCTGGCAGTTAACTCGACCAATCCCTTTAATAACTCTGGGCTGAACTTCGGGCAAAATCACGATAATAAGAAAATTTCTCCGGAAAATAGCCGAATTGGCGAGATTGTTCCTGGTCGGGTCGCCAACATCAAAGTGATTGGTGTCGGTGGTGGTGGTGGCAATGCTGTTAACCGCATGATCGAGTCTGATGTCTCCGGGGTAGAGTTTTGGTCAATTAACACCGATGCCCAAGCTCTTACCTTAGCTGGCGCTCCAAGTCGATTGCAAATTGGGCAGAAGCTAACACGGGGTTTAGGAGCAGGTGGTAATCCTGCTATCGGTCAAAAGGCTGCTGAAGAATCACGGGACGAAATTGCTACGGCTTTAGAGGGTGCAGATTTAGTATTTATCACTGCTGGTATGGGGGGTGGTACTGGGACGGGTGCAGCACCAATCGTGGCAGAAGTGGCCAAAGAAATGGGCGCTCTCACTGTTGGTGTAGTCACACGTCCATTTGTTTTTGAGGGACGCCGCCGCACCAGTCAAGCGGAACAAGGTATTGAAGGACTAAAAAGTAGAGTAGATACGCTCATCATTATCCCCAACAACAAACTGCTGGAAGTAATCCCCGAACAAACGCCTGTGCAAGAAGCTTTTCGTTATGCAGATGATGTGCTGCGTCAAGGGGTGCAAGGTATTTCTGATATCATCACGATCCCCGGTTTAGTAAACGTTGACTTTGCTGATGTCCGAGCTGTGATGGCAGATGCGGGATCGGCATTGATGGGAATAGGCGTTAGCTCTGGAAAATCTAGAGCTAGAGAAGCTGCGATCGCAGCTATTTCTTCACCATTACTAGAGTGTTCTATTGAAGGTGCTAGAGGAGTTGTATTTAATATAACAGGTGGTACTGACCTGACTTTGCATGAGGTGAATGCAGCCGCAGAAGCAATCTATGAAGTAGTCGATCCCAACGCCAATATTATTTTTGGGGCTGTAATTGATGACAGGCTTCAAGGAGAGGTAAGAATTACTGTAATTGCCACTGGATTTACAGGTGAAGTGCAAGCTGCGGTACAACAAAGCGTGGCTAACGTTCGAGTAGCACCTAATACCTCGAAGCGTCCAACAACACAGCAACCCGCTGTTAATCCCCCAACCTCAACTCCAAATTCAACTCCAACCCCAACTCCAATTCCAGAACCAAAGGAAAAACCTGGATTAGATATACCTGATTTTCTGAGAAACCGACGTACACCAAGGAATTAAAAGATTTCGGATTTTAGATTAACTTAGCAGTCCCAGGTCAGGCTGAACGCTGTATAAAATCTGCTACTTCCACCAGGGTTTTACCAAGGGTAGGGATAAGCAATCTTTTGCTGTACCCAATTTTGCCAATTGGTAAAAAAACTTGTCAACGCTACTTTATAGAATGAATTTGGGCAGGAGTCTACTGGCTTGCATGTCCAGCTATGCTTTCAGAACAAAACAATAGGAATACCTGCCCAACTATGGATGCATCACCGATAGCGCAGTGTTAACGAGTCTTCTCCCAAAAGGAGACACCAAGGGCAAACGAGCATCACAGCCGATCGCAGAAATAATACATCTACCCCTCGCGATCCACTAAACTCATATTCCGTACAAGTAAATATATTTACTTAAAACAAGTAGCGTAGCGTAGCGAACCAGCCCACGCAAGTATCCGAAAGAAGTCTGTTTGCTGGGGAATAGGACATCAAACAAAAAAAACAAATGTAAATTATTTTTGAATTTTGAGCGTCTGCTCAATCCATTGAATAACCTGATGACCAAGGCGAGTACCATCTAGGCGGTCAATCTCACGAATGCCAGTAGGACTAGTGACGTTAACTTCAGTTAGGTAGCCACCGATAACGTCAATACCCACAAAAATTAAGCCGTCTTGGCGTAAGCGTTCGGCTAGTTGGGTACAAATTTCATACTCTCTTGGGGTAATTTCGGTTTGGGCGACTGTACCACCAGTTGCCATATTATTGCGAAAATCAGTTCCACTAGAGAGGCGATTGAGCGCACCAATTGGTTCACCATTGAGCAAGATGATTCGTTTATCTCCTTCTTTTGCCTCCGGTAAATAGGTTTGTACCATTACTGGCACTTTACCTTGGAGGGTACTGAGTTCAACAATGGAGTTAAAATTGCGATCGCCTGATTGCAAAAACAAAATTCCTTCGCCAGCTTTATTACCGAGTGGTTTGAGAACTCCTGCCCCCTTTGCTTCCACAAATTGCCGGATAAATTGCTTATCAGCACTGACAATCGTTTCTGGAATCGCTTTGGTAAACTGGAGGGCATACATTTTTTCATTTGCCCCTCGGATGCCACTGGGACTGTTAATCACCAGGGTTTTATTTTGGTCAATGTAATCCAGAATGTAGGTGGCATATAAATAGGAATCATTGACAGGTGGATCTGTCCGCATAAATACGGCGTCCATTGTCTCTAAAGAAGTTAAGAAGGAATCGCTCAACTTATACCAAGGATTCGCCGCTACCCAGCGTCCCTCCACTAACTGCACTGGTACAAGTTCGACTCGCTGTAGGACAGCCCAAGCTTTGCCCTCCACCACACTCAGCAGATTTGCCTGAGTTACCCAAACTTCATGTCCCAGAATTTGCGCTGCTTCAATTAGGGCAACACTCGTATCATGACACGGGTCAAGTAGATGGATGGAATCAATGATAAAAGCCAGTTTCACCCTTTATACCTCAATCACCAAGAAATTAAATCGTTATTCAATTATTATCCCTTGATGATCTTAGCAATTGACGTACATCTGTACTACTGAGTAGAACTGGAGGGTAAAGTCTTGTGGACAGATATCGGTTTTGTGGGGAAAAAGCCCGTAGACAAGGCAGCACGTTGTTTTTCTATAGTTGTAGCGACTGCCGTGTAATTTGCAGCGGCTTGTCGCTAGTGCAATACCTTCTGAATCTATACGCTATTGCTAGAAGTTAGTAACTCATCAAGCTTGCCTTGACTGTCTAAAGCGTGGATATCATCACAACCACCCACATGATTATCATTGATGAAAATTTGCGGTAAAGAGCGCCGTCCATTTGCCCTTTGAGCCATTTTATTTCTGGCTGCTTCATCTCCATCAATACTGTATTCGATAAATTCAACACCCTTGTTTTTCAGCAAACTTTTGGCACGGATACAAAACGGGCAAGTCCTCCAAGTGTAAATTTCTACTTTTGCAGCCATGATGTCCTCAACTTGATTTAATACTTTTTAATTTTAGAGCTTTGCCACTGACTGTGGCTGCTTTATCCCTTCATAACCTAATCTACAGAAGCAGTGAATGTGGACTGCAAAGTTAATGCTAGCCAAATATGTAGAGTGTTGTTATTTTTTATCCGACTTAAAAAACTAATAATATTTCAGTTTAAATGCTGGGAATACCAGTAATTGTATTGAGATTGTTTCTATCATTCAACTTTTTTTGAGTACTAAGCGCTAGTTAAAAAGCGGGAATTTTCTAGGCGAGTTTTAATTTCGCATTTCTTACCTCTAACAAATATGGGTTTAGAAGTGCTTATGTTCCTCTAAACCCATGTATTTAAGACCCTTCCTACTAAAACTTAGCTGTGCGGTTTAAGTTTAGGAAAGATTTTTTTTGTTTTTCTTCTGGAGTCCGAAAACACCCAAGCCTAATAATCCTAATGCTGCGGTTGTACTAGGTTCAGGTACTTTTTTCGGTTGAGGTGCAGGGGGTTGATAGTAAGGCGGTACTGAGGGTGCGGGTGCGGGTGCTGGCGCAGGTGCTGGCGCAGGTGCTGGCGCGGGTGCGGGTGCGGGTACTGGCGCGGGTGCTGGCGCGGGTGCTGGCGCAGGTGCTGGTGCGGGTGCTGGCGCGGGTGCTGGCGCGGGTGCTGGCGCGGGTGCAGGTGCGGGTGCTGGCGCAGGTGCTGGCGCGGGTGCTGGCGCAGGTGCGGGTACTGGCGCGGGTGCTGGTGCGGGTGCTGGTGCGGGTGCTGGTGCGGGTGCTGGTGCGGGTGCTGGTGCTGGTGCTGGTGCTGGTGCTGGTGCTGGCGCGGGTGCTGGCGCGGGTGCTGGCGCGGGTGCTGGTGCTGGCGCTGTGGCAGGTTTTATACTAGTTTCGTCTAGTGATGTACCGTACTGAAAACGGATGTTGCCAATCTTGGTGATGTCAAAGTCGGAGGTTAGCCCTGATAGCAGGAAAGTAGCTGAACCTTGAATAAAAGTCCCCGAACTCACGGCTGGATTTGCATCATTAGCGTAGCCACTGATGATGCCGTAATTAAATTGCTGTCCACCACCACCTTGGAAAATGCCTAAGCCAGCTGTACCCAGACCGTAGTGTTGGTCAATGCCAGGAAGTCCTCCAGTATTACTCGTGTTTGGCAATTTCCATTCTTTTAGAGCTAGAAGATCAACATTATTTGTAGTGGTGGAACCTGCGCTTGAGGTCACTGTCGGAGCTAAAGCCGAAACCAGCGATAAATTGTTTAGGGCAGAACCAGCATAGTCCCAGAAGACTGATGTCAGAACATCAGAAGGGTTTGAGATTCCTACAGAAGATTTGTTAGTCAGGGTCAGTGACAATAAACCATTGTCTAGGAAATTAAAAAGGACTGACGCTGCGAGAGGATCATTGGATTTGTCGTATGTATTGGTTCCTGTAGCTGAAAAACTTATAGACCCTAAACTCTTGGGTGCTGGTGCTGGTACAGGCGCTGGAGCAGGTGCTGGAGCAGGCGCTGGAGCAGGTGCTGGAGCAGGCGCTGGAGCAGGTGCTGGTACAGGTGCTGGTACAGGCGCTGGAGCAGGTGCTGGAGCAGGTGCTGGAGCAGGCGCTGGAGCAGGTGCTGGTGTATTTTTGTTGCCGTTGCCGTTGCCGTTGCCATTGCTGTTACCGTTACCGGCCTGTGCTTGAGGTATTTGTGACCCTAAAGCTAAGGTGAATGATAATAAACCACAACTTATATAACCAATTACTTTTTTTGAATATGCTTGAGACATGTAAATCAAACCTCTTCGTCTTAAACAAGATATGGAAAAGCTTCCTAATAATGATGTTTATATGAGCATCATTGACATCATTTGCTGATCTAAATTCGCACAAAAAAAAGAGATATAATACTGTTTTCTTTAAGCTTCATCAAAAATTTAATAGAGCATAAACAAATGACACTCACACGATAAAGTTACGATTGCTAAGTGTTTATACTATGAAAATATTTTTTTTCAATTACGTAATATTTCTAGTTTTAAGTAGTAAATTAAATCGCTTTTTTGAACTTATAAATAAATTGCTATAGACTATTTATAATGCAACCACAAATATTATTCAGAAAGTCCATTGGCTATGAGTTTGCAATAAATTAAGTAAGACGAGCGCCTTACCTAAAGTTAAATATTCATGGTGGTATTATACAGTAATTATACTGAATTTGCTTATCGACGCACCCAGCCATTGATAGTAAATCGACTATCTCCAAAAGCTTGAGAGGGACAATTCACAGGCAGTACTTCGTGCATATAACGGCTGAGGAAAAATACAATGCTGTTGTTGCGAGGTTCGACTGTTTTGAATGTCTCAGCATTTACATATACGTTATTTTCAATTTTGCTGTCGTATATCAACAACTCACCACCAGAAAATGATTTTGGTTCTTGATAAAAATAATAAACGTATGTTAATTCTCTAGTAGCAGTATCTGGACTACCATTGTCATTATGAAGTTTGTAATAGTTACCATCATTATGTGCAGTTAGTTGGCTTTCAACTTGTGATACAGAAAATAATGGTAAGTTTAATTTGCTCATGATATCAGGAATCATTGCTTGAATTCTCTTTAATATCAGTTCAGAAAATTCAGGGAATGAGTAGATAACCATTGATTGGCGATAGTTAATATCCTTTGTAGAAGTATTGCTTGGCAAGAAGTCCGACTCTTTCTCTAGGACATATTTGAGTAAGTGTTTGTGCTCTTCTGGTTTAAAAAAATTATCTATTTGTATATAATCAGAATCCAAAATATAATCATTTTGCTGTTGTATTTTCTCTGATTGCTGTACAAAAATTGGGGGTTCTGTAACCACGCCTATAAGATGTTCGCCAGGAAAACACAAAACCGAGCGACCTTCATTGATGGGAATTTGGAATAAATTTTGTAACTCAGATTCTTGTTTGTAAGCACGAGCCACAACTGTTGTTAAAAGGCTATGCAGTAAAGGTGCATCCGATTTTAAATAAACGGTATATTGATGTCCTCCAGTTAAAAGAAGCTGTACTTTGACATCTTTCGACTCAAATGGCTGTGAAGCTAATTGCATATACCTTTCTTTATATAATGTTGATAAATGAGATAAATCAAAAAGTCATTCTGAAAGGTTAATACATTACTTACAGCAGATTTAAAGTTGTAAGGTACACAAGCTAAGTCTGTTACCCAGATATAAAGTGTGTTTTACTCTCCTTAGCGCAGCCCATTCTGAGTTCTGCTGTAGAAAATTAATTAAGAACAAGTTCAATGCTTAAATCTTTATACGTAATTGAATTTATTTTGTGAATAAATTGAATTCCTGTATCAGTTATAAACATAAAAATACTATTAATCAATTGTTCTAGCACGTCTTTTATAAGATTGTCATTCAGCAAATTCCACATAACCCGATAAAGCTTTAGTAAAGTAGAAATATCTATTATTTTCAATAAAAAATGCCATAGTTACTATTAACTACGGCATTTTCAACTAGAAATTAAAAATTTATTTCAGTATTTACTGAGAATCAACGGCGTATTCAATCAACTTGGCAAGGCGCTGACGTAGGGTTTCTAATCCCAAGCGCTGACTCGCAGAAATAAATACCGCGAGGGGAAATTCTTCTCTAGCTATGGCTAGTGTCTCACTATTGGCTTGATCGATCTTGTTAAAAATCACTAGCGCCGGGCCAGGAGTTATTGGCATTTGTGCCAAAATTTCTCTGACTGAGCGAATATGACGCAACCAAGCTGGGTGAGACAAATCTACCAAGTGTAGTAGGGCATCGGCTTCTGTGACTTCCTCCAAGGTGGCACGGAAGGCATCCATTAACGATGCAGGCAGTTCGTGTATAAACCCTACTGTATCTGTAATCAGAATTTCCTGATGTTCATTGGTTTCGCCATAAGGAATCGCCAAACGGCGGGTAGTCGGATCGAGAGTGGCAAATAACTGGTCGGCTGTATAAACTTCTGCATTAGTGAGAGCATTCAGCAAAGTTGACTTGCCAGCGTTGGTATATCCAACTAAAGCAACTGAAGGAACTTCTCGATGCTGTCTTCGTTGCCGTAACCGCGAACGATGGGCTTGCAACTGAGTTACTTCTTTTTGCAGTCGAGAAATGCGTTGCCCAATTGCACGGCGCTCAGTTTCCAGTTTGGTTTCACCAGGACCACGAGTCCCAATACCACCACCTAATCGGGACATGGTGCGACCTCTACCAGCCAGTCGCGGTTGCATGTATTCTAACTGTGCTAGTTCTACTTGCAACTTACCGGCACGAGATTGAGCGCGTTGGGCAAAGATATCTAAAATTACTTCGGTGCGGTCAACCACCCGGATACCAATTTGCATTTCTAAGTTGCGGACTTGGGAGGGTGAGAGGTCGCGGTCGAAGACAACGAGGTTGACTCCTAGTGTTTGGGCAGTTAGGGCAATTTCTTGCACTTTACCTTCGCCAACTACGGTTTGGGGATGAACGCGCGATCGCTTTTGTTGTATTGTTTGTAATACATCTCCCCCAGCGGTATCAACTAAACGTGCCAATTCCACTAGGGTATCTTGGAATTGTAGGGGAGTCACCTCACTGGTCATCAGCCCCACAATCAGCACGCGATCGTGGTCAGCATCTACTTCCTGAGCGATAAATTCGCGCTGGAATTCCGCTTCCAGATTTTCTACCAAGTCTACTAAATCCTGGTCTGCCAGATCGTCCAAATCCAAAGGTGGTGATATATTCCAACTTGGGGATTGGATTTGTTTAGAGTGAGCGAAGCCGAATTGGCTTTCCTCTACTTTGACAGCAGCAGGACTAGGAATCAGGGTGCGAGAGTCTTGGGGTGTCAGATGAGCTAGATAAGCTTCTTTGACATAGCCAGTCGCACCGCCTCCCCGACGTGTAAATCCGGTTCCGGTAATATTTAGGACAACTAGGGCATCTAAGCGTTGTAGTGCCATAGCCGTGAGCGCCGCTTCATTGGGCGGTTCTGGCTTCAGATGGGTGGCAATACAACGAATACCACTGAGTCGTTCTGCACCGTAACGGGGCAATTCCATCGGTGGTATTTGCGTTTGACGCGGTGTGCCTACCCCGACGCGAATCACTTGTCCGCGACGGTTGATGTAAGCGCACACAGGCTGATTGACTTCTGTGCTAATTGCTGCCAGACGCTGGGAAAACTCAGGCGTGGTGATGCGATCGCCTGGTATGCGCTGGTGATACAGCCGCTGTAGTTGCTTCAGCTGGCTGGACTTCAGACCTTGGAGATTTCCAAAAATAGTTTCTATAGGCGTTTATGACCACTTAAATGGCCCCCCGAATCCTTATATGTCTATTTTACAACAGGGTTTAGGCTCCTATCTCTCTCCTTTGGGGGATGCAATGATGAATTAGTTCGCCGGGGTATTGATTTGAGACTATTTTGGTGGTACTGGCTTAAGTTGCTATTGCAAGTGAGATTGTGAAAGCGATCGCTTATGCGAAAATTCTATTAATTATTAATTGTGCGATAGCTACATCACGCACTTATTTTTCCATCCTGTAAGTCTATATCATCTTCTAATTCTTCAGCAGTCTCTGAGTAATTAAACATGAAGACAAACTTGTTTTTCGGCAGAACTAGTGTTGGAAGATAGAAAGGTAGACCTTCCCAGCCATCTTCTTTTCTACCTTCTTCCAGAATTACAATAAGTGTAGGAACATTAGGATATTCTTGTTTTGCTTTATTTACCCATTCAGGACTAGTAAAACCAGAAGTTCCTCTCCACGTTCCTGACCCATCTTTTGCTGCTGGTCTATTTTTTAATCTAAATCCCTTGCCTTTTGTTTCTTTTCCCCGACGAACATTGAGTCGTCCCTGCTGAATACCTGCCGTATTCTTCATTGCCTTAAGTACCTCTTGAACTCGTTTATCCTCCCAGGGATAATTACCAGCAGGGCGACTTGGCATATATGATAGTACATTGAGTAGAAAGTCAATATCTACTTCATATCGGATATCTTCATCGCTATACGGCTCTAAAAGCTTGGTCAAACTCTCTGTATGCTCCTTAATTTCCGAAGCTTTCCAGAGTGGATCGGGTGGAAAAATAGCTATACCAGGCGTAAAAGCATTAATTGCTGACGGATTTAAGACATTAGAACGAGTTGCTTTCAGTGTTGATCCTACCCAAACGGGCTGAATATTAATATTTTTAGGATCATCACCTATAGCTTGGCGCATTCCCTCGTCAGCTTCATGAATTGCTCGGAAATCTTCTAAAATATGCTGAGGCAAAAAAAGGCGAGTCACATCAAGTAGTTCCTGACGATAACCAAACATCCGTGCGTGCTGATGAACTGTATCCATCGTCTTTTGCTTGGCATCACGAAGGTAGTAAGTTACCATTAATCCGTCAATAGTTACACCACGTCCAAGTCTATTACCCCCTACAAGAATATTCATTCCTGGACTATACTTTAGTTCTTTATCTGGGTTGTTAGCATTAATAATTTTTGGTCTGACACTTTGTAATTCAGGTTTTAGTTCTTCAATAAGTTGATTAAAAGATGGTAAATTTACTGCTGTTTTGCTCAATTCATTATAAGCTTCATTAAGATACTTTAATGCCTCTTTTTGCTTGTTGGCTGAGGATTCTCCACAAATAGCCTGATCAATATCTAAAACAAAGGAACTGATAATTTCTTCTAAATTTTTGTGATTGTCTTTTTTGTAACATATATGAGCTAGAAAAGAATATTTAGCATCTTCGCTCCCTGATTGCATCTTGTAAATCGACCCAAGGAAGAAGCAGCACAGAGCTAGTTTAAGACCATTAGGAATATCCCAGTTCTTGCTAGGGTTCTCTCCTTCCTGTTTTTTTAAGCGATCTAATTCTTCGGCTTGAACTGTGCAGGAGTATAGACTATTTTCTTCAAAAAATAAGTCACCTCCCATATAACTATTACCTGGCTGAGGAAGAGCAGCGCAAAAAACTGGTTTGCAGGGATGTTCAAGATTTTGCAGCAGAAGGCTTTGAGGAGTTGCAGTAATTTGTATATATATATGATTAGCTATCTCTTTCCGAATATCGCCAATTTTAACAAAAACTGAGCTATCTGGAGCTGCCGCTTTACCTTTCTTACTCTGTTTTGCTTCGTTTGTATTCAAACTAGCATTATCAGCTTCATCATCAAATATTAGAGTGGGTACAGTACTAGCTTTAGCAAACTTGAGAACCTGAAGAAGGTTATCTAAGTGGCGTACATTTTTTGTAGATACTAGAACAATTCCTCTTTTTTTGATATAGGGAAGTAATTTGCTTTCAGCAAAGTCTTTTGGTCGATCATTTCTCCATTCTTCCCAATTAAAGACAACAGGCCCACCCTTGAGTTGATTGACAAAACGATCAGCAGTTTGTTTACCTAGCCATGTATTATCAGAAGTCAAGACAATGAAACAACGGAAATGGTTAGCCTGAGCAAGTGCCAGTGTAGCAATGGTAGTATTGGTTTTACCACTTTGGACTTTGCCATAAATTAGTCCGGTAGTACCATCAGCTATTTTTCCTTTGTGAGACTGACTAACAATACCTGTACCTGTAGCGCCAACATCACCAGAACCAAAAGTGGTGGAGTAGAAATGAACGCAATTCTGGACTACCTCAACAGCAGTTTGTTTTAATTGCTCTGCTGCTTTTTCCCCAATTTTGCTATTAACTTTGTCAATAACCTTATTAATACAATATCCATCCGTTGCAATATCTATCTTACTCATCAGTATTGTCCTAGTTGGAAAAAAGTACACGAGGCCAGGCATTTTGAGGTATTGTTTGATCCAGATGCTGCCTACCTGGGCCACTAACATGATAACTACCATGTGTTTTTCGAGACACAGATATGTGTTGGTCAGCAATGCCAATATATTTGTCCAATATACTCCAAAGCCTTTCTTGCGAAATGCAACAGATACCGTCTTTATGACAGATTAATGCCAAAAATACTGAAATATCGTGGTATTTACTATGCAGAGTATCTAAGGCTAATTCTTCTTGACTACTGAAGGTAAAAGACCATACAGATTTGGGTTTTTTAGAAACCTTAAAAAGAATAGCCGATTTACTGTTTTCTGTTTCAACTAGATAAATGGATGAATGTATCGAAGATGCGTGAGTTATTGTAAAGCGTTCTCCATAATCAATTAGCCGCAAAAATGCAGCACCATGAAGGAATTCCTGATCGTTGATCATTGTCAAATCTGGGCAAAGTCAAAGGAGATGTATCCGTTCTGGTTAATCAGTAGTAAGATAATCGCTCTTGGTTAGCGATCGCACTCAATCTGTTAAACCAATAACATAGCATTGCGCGATCGCTTCACCACTGTTTGTAATTCTCCCGACAACCAACTATCAAATTGTGGATAAACTGGCAAACGAGCTACCAATTCCCACCCCGCAGGTTGTAAAATTTCTCTTAAAGCCTGTTCCTGAACATGAGGATAATCAGGATTCACTTCATCTTTTGGCCCTATTCCACCTAAATCTCTAGCACCAGCTTCGATACAAGCGAGCAACCATCGGTCATCTTTAACTAAATTTGGCGGAATTTGAATCGTAATATCTGGTGGTAAAATCTGACGTGCTTTAGCAATTACTTCTGGTAACTGATGAGGGTCAAAAGGTGGTGCATCAAAGGTTTGTTGATATCCTGGACTATGAGGTTGCAAGATAACTTCTTGAATATGGTGATAACGTTGATGCAGTTGAGATATAGCTGTTAATGTTTCCCAGCAATTATCTACAGTTTCCCCAATTCCCAACAGTAACCCAGTTGTAAAGGGAATCTGCAACTCTCCCGCCCATTGCAATTGCTGTAAACGAACTTCTGGTAATTTACTCGGTGCGTGCCGATGTACACTATTTAACAATGTTGGCGTTAACTGTTCCAACATCAGCCCCATCGAAACATTCACACGCTTGAGCTTTTGCATTTCTTCAAAACTCAGTGGCCCCGCATTTGTATGAGGTAAAAACCCCATTGAAAGCGCTAATTCACACAAATCATAAATTCGCTCAAACCACGCCTGACGTTTTGGCGAATGAGGATGTACTTCACCGCTAAGTATGAGAATTTCAAAGACTTTTTCGCTTTGAAGTGGTTTCAAAATACTGTCTGCATTTGAAAGACTCATCCACGGACTTTTACCCGGTTCGCTGCGAAAGTTGCAGTAACTACAGCGATTAAAGCACTCGTAAGTGGGAACGATTGTATAAGCAGGGCTATAAGTGACAAGACGAGAATTATTAATTGGCATAAGCAGAATAAATTTGCTCTTAGTAAGCAGCCCCACACTTATTTTAAGGGCTGGAGACACTGACTACAAACCTTTAATTATTCACGCCCACTTATTTATTAGAAGAACAAGAACTATTTTGCTTTGTAAATTTCTGGTAACTGCCACCAAGGAATATGAGGATACTCGTGGTGTTCTTCGTGATAGCCAAAATGATAGCACGTGATAAATGACCACCAAATTGGACGGTTAATCGTTTGGGCACAATGAGGCTGAATATAACCTCCAATAGGTTCACTATGTGGGAGGAAAGTACCAAAATAAAATAATTGTAATGAACTTAAAAGCGAAGGAAACACCCAAAAGTAATTTAAATTATCACTGGGTATATGGAGTATATATTTAGCAAAGTTATAAATTAGGGTTAGCGCAATTATTTGTCCCCAACTCCAGTAACCTTTCATAAAATGTAAATACCAAGCAAAAAAGTTTCTGTGTTTGCCATTATGAAAGTCTGGGTCTATTTGAGTTGCTGGATTGTGGTGGTGTAACCAATGCTTTTTCAATAATTTTTTATATGGTAAAAGTCCATAAAAAGATAAAGTTAATGTCCCAATAAGATGATTAATTTTGCTGTTTTGGGGAAACACTACCCCATGCATAGCATCATGAGATGTAATAAATAATCCTGTATATAAAAATGTTTGCCAAAGTATACTGGGAAATAGCATCCAAAATTGTAATTTTGAGATGTCAAGGGAGAGTAATAAACTCAGACTAATTACCCATACGCTAACAATGACAATAGCAATGAAAAGCCCTTTAAACTGAGATTTACTTTTCACTACTGGAGTCACTTTTGATTGATGACTGGGTGGTTGTTCTAATTGAATCACGCTTTTACTCCGCCTCGTATTCAGGTGAAAATTCCTAAAATAAGCCACAACAAAAAGCACTAACCACTAGCCAGAAAACTCTATTAGTGGTCAGTGTTTTGCATTGGATAGGGCCAACATTTATAGCGATTCTCGCTTGGGTGAGATACAGGAACCCCACCTCCAACCCTCTCCCCGCAAGCGATGAGGGGACTATTATTAGTAAACGCTATAAGACATTTAGAAATATTAAGATACTTTAACTATTATTACACATACAACCGCCATACCAACAACTGTTTTTGTTATGGCGGTTGGATTATGTAAGTTATAGCACTGATAGCTTTGGTGATTATAAAAACTAGTGTTTTTAATATGGGGCTTTTTAAACAGCTGAAGTCTGGGAAAAAGCCGATAACATAATTAGCGTCAAGAGTAGGGAATGAAGTGGAGTAATTCGTGCATGATGCTGTAACAGTTGAGATCCCAAACTAATGTAGGCTAAAAACCGATCTTTGCCAAGCGATCGCTCCAAAGTTCAGACTATAGGACTCATATTTGATTTTTGAAAATATACGTAGGGTGTGTTAGCGACAGGGCAACGCCCCCTACAAATACTTAATTTTGTTCAAAAATCAAATCGGATTCCTATAAGAATCGCACCCCAACTCTAAAGCATTACTATCTTTGACAAGGATGAGATTTTTAAAATTCTCAGAAAATACTTTGAAATTAGCTCAATAGTATTTCAGATGCCAAAAAAATCTAACAAAAGTTAGAGGTTTTATGACTCGCACTCACGTTTAGTCACATAGTGGCGGTAACGAAACATCGCTTCCAGTTGCGCTTGCACTAGCCAACCACTGACAAATTCAACAGTTCCTCCACCAGGCATAGAGAAGGAAATAGCGTCAGTTAATCTGGTTTTGCCATTTTCTGGTTCAAATTCATGTCGATGTACCCACGATTCAAAGGGGCCAGATATCTGTTCGTCGGTAAACAGGCGATATTGTTCACATTCAGTATGACGCGCTAACCAAGTTAAGGGTAATGGGCCGAGAAACAAGCGAAATTCGGTGATAGCGCCCACGTTCAGTCCTCCTTCACGACGAACCACTTGGACTGGCTGCCAAGGTGGATTCAACAGTTGCAAAATATCTGGCCTTTCGTGAAATTTCCAAACTACTTGTGGCGACGCATTAATTACTGAGGAATGTTTAAAGTGCAGCATGGAAAGAAAAACCTAAAATTCAACTTTCGGATTCGGTATCAATTTCGATATCTAGGGTATCTTCATCAACTCGTACATACAAAATATTTGGATTGCAACAAACTTGACAATCTTCAACGTAAGATTGCTGTCCTCCAGCACTCAAATCAATAAAAGTTAAGTTCGGTTCGCCGCAATAGGCGCAGTAATACTCAGCTGTGTTTTGCATCAAGTTTTCAGCTATGAATTCAATGGCTGTAATTCTTTTGAGGATGGATTGATATAACTCTTAGCATCAGCCAAATGCTTTAGTAGTGTAGACTGTGGCAGAGGCCCTTGCAAGTGGCTCCAGGGTAATACTTGTTCTGTTGACCATTCGGCGTGGACGTAGAAATCTAAGTCGGGGATTTGTCCTTTGAGTTGTTTGAAAGCACGTTTGTAGCTACCCAAGGAATCGCCAAAGTCACGAGTAAGTTCGAGTAGTTGGGACACTCTGCGATCGCCTCTCGATAACAAAGCCTGTATAATCGACCAATTATAGCTTTCTGGGCGAAACTCTATCCCCTGTGGTTTTAGCTGTTTTTGTAAAAATTGCAACCGCTTTTCTGCTTGACGATTCACCCCAAACCATTGAAACGGTGTGTGTGCTTTGGGGACAAAGGTGCTGCACCCGTATGTTAACCGCAATCCCGGCGCAGCTTTTTTGATATTACGCATCATTGCCACGGTTTGTTCTAAATCCTCTGCTTCTTCACCGGGAATTCCTGCCATTCCGTAGAGTTTCAAACTTTTTAATCCGCCAGCTTTGGCATTTACCGCTGCTTGGATGATTTCGTCGTTATGCAGCTTTTTGTTGACGATTTGCCGGATTTTCTCGGAACCACTTTCTACAGCAATGGTAAGCGATCGCGTGTCTCGTTTCGTCAAAGTTTCTGCTAACTGGACTGTTACAGTATTAGTTCGCACTGAAGCAATACTGAGACGGACATCATCGTATTTTGGCTGACTGATATAATCTAGCAACGCTTCAAACTCTGGATGCTGTGTAACAGAAGCTCCTAATAATCCTAGCCGATTTGTGACTTCTAAACCTTTTGCGATCGCTGGAATTAACGAATCTTCCAGACTGGCTGTTCTAAAAGGCAGGGTGAGATAACTCGCCAAACAAAAGCGGCACATTTCTGGACAACTTCTCACCACTTCCACCATGTAAATATTTTCCCAGGCGGCTTTTTCGGTGACTACAGTCGATGCCGATAGCGTATTTCCCCGGTAAGTTTGCTTTTGCACCACTGCGGGAATTTCAGAAGAAATTGGTTTGATTGACTTTACTTCACCATCTTTTGTGTGATATTCCACCTCATACAAACTTGGTACATAAATTCCTGGTATTTGTGCAAGTCTTTTTAGTTGAGTTTGTCTTGAGGCATTTCTGACTTCTTTGTAAGCCTCAATAAAATTCCCTAACAGGGTTTCACCATCACCCAGTAAAATGACATCAAAAAAATCTGCAAAAGGTTCGGGGTTAGCAGTGAGAACTGGGCCACCACCAAAAATTATCGGATGAGAATCATCACGAGAGGTTCCTCGAATGGGAATTTCTAAAGATTCCAGCAAATTTAAAATATTCACATAATCCAGTTCCCACGAAATCGAAAATCCCACAATTTCTGGCGTTCTAGGGAGTTGTTCGTGAACATCAGTAAACAGGCGACTTACCTGTACATCATCACGCATTGCCAAAGTTGCCCACACTACTTGATAGCCAAGGCTAGTGATACCTACGTTGTACTCATTGGGAAAGGCGAAGATTATGGGGATAGCGTTGGTGTCTGGGGTGGTAGGTGTAAATAGAAGGCGTTCAGAGTCAAATACAGATGATGTCACAGGTGTTTGTTAGAGACAAGTTTATCTATATTTAATTTTAAGCCATAGAATAATTAAGTTAAAAACCAATGTTACGGCGTTAGCAAGAATAATTGGCAAGGATTGTAAATAAATTCCATAGATTAGCCACAAAAAAACACCACTTATGAATGTCATTAGCGTAACCAAAGAAACATCTTTTGCAGATTTTGTTTGCCATGTTTTAAACATCTGTGGCAAAAAAGAGATTGTGGTTATTGTGGCGGCAGCTAATCCTAGAACTGTCAGAAAATCCATGTTTAATTATTTATATCAAGTTGCCATATCATACATCAGCGATCGCCCTTCTCTGCTTGATGCAACGCTATACGAGACATTTTACACTGTTGAGCGATCGCTACAACAGCTTAACAACTAGATTGCCGACTTATTCAATCAGCAGGTAATCTAAAAATGTCTCACGGTCTTAGCAAGAATAATCGGTTAAAATTCTAATTTATGTATATTAACCACCAAAAAAGACCGATTATAAATGCAATTAGCATGACAAAATAAAACTCATTAAAGGATATGTGATAAACACTAGCAAAACCGATGAATTAATTCTTCACGAGATAACTGCAACAGTAAAGGCGTAAACTCTTCTGGCGGTAAGGATAATAAAGGTTCAATAATTGCTTGAAGCTCATTATCTATTTCACCAAAGCGAACTTTCAGCAAGTTTTCCACTACTAAGCGTTCTCCCTGCTGAATTCCTGTTTGGAGTCCTGTTTGGAGTCCTGTTTGGAGTCCCCGTTGTTCTCCTTCTTGTATCGCCTGTTCTCGGTCTTGTTGGTAAAGTGGTGCTAATCGCATAAGTAATTCCCTATCTTCCTCGTCTTGATTTTGAGTGACTTGTAAGTTTTGTTGCAAGTTGTACAGCAATTCTAACGCTGCTTTTCGGAAAGGATTATCAGGAGTAAGTGCTTCTAGTTCGTCAATTGCTTGCTTTTGAACGTTTCCCTTACCGATGATTCTCAGCCATAAGGTTTCTGAGATAGATGGCAACTGATGAATTGTTACTATCGCGGTACGCAAATATTCTGGCATGAAGTATATTCCAGGCAGGTAGTCATCTTTTGGGTTAGCACCAAATCCTGATAAGAGTTGTGCGGATGCTGTGGGGGTAAGAATCCATAATTTTGGTAAATCAGATTCTAGAATACGAGTTTTATTGCGATTTGCTTGTCGTTGTAAATCGCCACGCACCTCTAATAATTTTAAGAGACAATCGCAAATTTCTGTAGCTGAGGCTGCGTTACGAAATGGTTCAAGTAGAGAAGGGGTAGTGACAATTTGACCTAATAATCCGAGTGTTCCTGGTATGTCCCTTGGTTGTGGTTTGGGAATGAAATAAACGTCAATCTATCTAACTTCTCCTGCGACTCGTCTAGCTGCTTGGACTTCGCCGTAAGGAGTGAGTAATTGTTCGAGGTAGTCTTTGGCAAATTGGTCATGGATGAATCTGGTCATGTTGGTAGTTTGGTGATGCAAACCAGTTTATTTACTATTATTTGGCGATTTTTTGAGATAAGACTTAGCCCAAGAATATCGTTGTGAATCTTTTTTCAGTAAATATTCTGCTGCTTCATGTCGTTTATTCTCATCTTTTGTACTTCGGAATATTCGCTTGATCTCATCATCTATATCTTCAGTTTTAGCTCCATGTTGTATGGCTTGTTCAAACCAATAATCACCTTCAACATAGTCACCGATGTCATAATAAATTGCTCCCATTAAAGTATAGGGTTGATAACTGTTAGGCTGATACTCCATAGCTTTTCTGGCACAATTTTCAGCATCAGCTAAATTGCCTATATCTCTGAATGCTGCACCTCTAGTCACTAAAATAGCTGATTTTAGATTACCTTCTTTAATTCTTTCTAAATCCAAGCTAGTAATTTTTAATGCCTGTTCAGGTTGATTGGCTTTACGCCAATAACTACTAGCAGTAGGTATATGCCATTTATGCCCAGTACGCTTAATTTCCTGTTCATAAAATTCTGCTTCTAGTCTGTAATGTGCGATAGCAATCTTACCATCACGAGATAACATATTTTGTTCTATTAGTTGAGCGACTAAAATAATATCTAGTCGTTCTTTTTTCTCCAGCTTTACCATAATTGTGTAAAATGGCTGCATTGGTAGAGTAGGAGCTATCAATCCATATTTTCTTTTGAGAATAGCGAAGTGCTTTTGTTGAGCGAGAACAATGATATATTCACGTCTATTATTTTTCAGCCAGTCAATTTCTGATTCATTAAGTAGTTCTCCTAAATCTATCTTAGATTTTAGGGTAGAGGCGTATTTTTCATTTGCAATTTCTATAATCTCAGTCAGCTTGCGTTTTTTGAGAAAGTTAATATCCTGTTCGCCTAACTGATTGGACAACTCAAGCCTTTTGAGAATTTTATACAGGTGACTTTTAGGCGATGAATCCTGATACTCAGTTGCTTTATACTTAAGTCTCAAGGCTGCAAATTCTCGTGTTTGTTCCAACTCTTGAGCAATGGCAATTGTTTCGCTAAGTTCTTGCTGTTCCAGCCAGTTAATTTCTGACTCACTCAAATTAGTTTTGGCGTCAATATTTTGCAGTATTGGATACAGTGGACTCGACAATGATAAATCGAGGTGTTTATTAGCTTGGTATTTATCTCGTAATTGAGCAAAGTGAGTTTCTTTTTCTGAGTCTTGTTGTTGGAAAATTTCTGCTGTTTCTAAGAGTTGGTTATTAAGCAGCCAATTATATTCCGAATCACTTAAACGTTCTGTAACCTCTAACTTTTTTAGTATTTGATGCAAGAAACTATCAAGATATGAGTCTTGATATTGAGTAGCTTTGTACTTAGATTTTAGTTGAGTAAATCGGCTTCTCTCTTGAGCAATCTTCTTCTTCTCTTGAGCAATCTTTTTCATCTCTTGAGCAATCTTCTTGGCTTCAGATAAATCATTTTCTCTCAGCCATTGAACTTCTGAATCAGTAAGTAAATTCCCTGAATCAATTTTCCAAAGTATAGAATACAGATGACTAGATTGCCAGGAAGTACCATGCTTTGTAGCTTTGTACTTAGACTTTAATTTTGAGAATTCAACCCCTAAATTTACAAAGTCCTTTAATTTATCTTGCTGTTCTTGACATATAAATTCAAGCTCATGTTCTCTTAACCATTCAATTTCTAGTGTAGTTAGTTGAATTCCTAAGTCAACTTTTCGCAGGATGAGATAAAGAAGACTAGAGGGTGATGAATCGGGATAATTAGTTGCTTGGTACTTGGACTTTAAAGCAGCAAAGTGTTTTAAGCGATTTTGAGACTCTTGAAGCATATTGCTAGTAGATACGATCGCACGTAGTTAAATGTGTTATCCGCTACTATAGCAATACAGATAAAAAAGGGCGAGTTTGACACCCACCCCCGAAGCATAAATATTTTCTGAAAGTCAAAGTATAATCCCTACAACACCTTACACTGTCCATGATGCCGTAACAAATGGTCACACAATACTAGCGCCACCATCGCCTCAACCATTGGAACTGCGCGAGGTAACACACAAGGATCGTGTCGTCCTTTCGCAGCTAATAGGGTTTCTTCACCTTCACGAGTTACTGTCTTTTGCTCTTTTCTAATTGTCGCCGTCGGCTTAAATGCAACTCGTAAAATGATATTTTCCCCGTTAGAAATTCCCCCCTGAATACCACCAGAACGGTTAGTTACAGTGCGAATTTCCCCATTTTCATCAATATAATATTCGTCGTTATGCTCAATTCCGGTTAACAACGTTCCGCCAAAACCGGAACCGATTTCAAAGCCTTTGCTAGCAGGGAGAGACATCACACCTTTAGCAATATCAGCTTCCAATTTATCAAATACTGGTTCGCCTAAACCTTTCGGCACATTTCGCGCCACACATTCTACGACACCGCCGATAGAATCACCTTGTCTACCAACTTGCTCAATTAATTCAATCATGCGATCGCAACATTCAACATCAGGACAGCGGACAATATTACTTTCCACTTGTTCTAAGGTGACAGTATTTGGATCGACCACACCTTCCAAGTCTTTGATGCGCTTGACATAACCGATAACTTCGACATTGGCAACTTGACGGAGAATTTTTTTAGCGATCGCACCTGCTGCTACTCTGCCAATTGTCTCACGAGCTGACGATCTACCCCCGCCTTGCCAATTGCGAATGCCATATTTTGCATCATAAGTTGCATCCGCATGAGAAGGGCGATATTTCTCGGCCATCTCGTCGTAGTCTTGCGAACGAGCATCTTTGTTCCGTACCAAGATTGCTATAGGCGTTCCTAGTGTTTTGCCTTCAAATACCCCTGATAAAATCTCGCAGGTATCCGCTTCTTTCCGAGGTGTCGTAATTTTACTTTGTCCCGGACGCCTTCTATCTAATTCTAGTTGAATTTCTTCCGCCGAAATTTCTAGTTGTGGGGGACAACCATCAATCACAACCCCCACACCGCCGCCGTGAGATTCGCCAAAAGTAGTGATGCGAAATAGATGACCAAAAGTGTTGCCCATGATCTTAAAGAAAAAGGATTAGGCTTATGTATTTTACCTAGAGTTCGTGCAAAAGTTAATTTTTATGCTTTGGCACTGGGAATATTTGATGTATAGCATTCCTAAATTATTTGTTAAAACCTCTATTTCTTATCTCTCCGTGTTCTCTGCGCCTCTGTGGTTCGATTAGAAAACTATTTTTCACAACTCATTTAGGATTGCTATCTAACCTATCTTTTACCTATACAAATAAGAAAGCGCCCTCCGTTACCAGAGGGCGCTTTCTCATTTAGCTAAACTTCAGAATTAACCGTTGATAGCAGGAGCAGTAAGAGCTACAGGAGCAGAATCACCAGCAGCCAAATCTAGAGGGAAGTTGTGAGCATTACGCTCGTGCATTACTTCCATACCCAGGTTAGCGCGGTTGATTACATCCGCCCAAGTTGCAATCACACGACCTTCAGAGTCAATGATTGATTGGTTGAAGTTGAAACCATTCAAGTTGAACGCCATTGTGCTTACACCCAAGGCGGTGAACCA
>NZ_JBALDU010000055.1:0-11535 GCF_036917235.1 Nostoc sp. | reverse complement strand
GTATCTGTATCTGTATCTGTATCTGTATCTGTATCTGTATCTGTATCTGTATCTGTATCTGTATCTGTATCTGTATCTGTATCTGTATCTGTATCAAGAATTACTTCATCTGCCTCGACCCGAACATTAGCGAACGTAGTCGTTCCCGTACCCGTCAACCGTTGCCCAAAGCCGTCCCAGTCGTCTATCAGATCAATTCCCTCACACTTAGTAGGAATGAGTATGAATGCTATAGGGTCATCGGGTGTTAACACGCGTACAAATATCAAGTCTGCATAAATACTACCAGTGCTGTAATACTTTTTACCATTGAGACGATAGCCGCCGTTATCGGGTGTTAATTTTGTATTTACCACCGCACCGCCACCAGATCGCTTCACTTCCAGTTCGGTGGTAGCGAGTCCGATAATCGCTCCATCAACGACCGCCTTGAGCCAACGGCGGTTTCTCTGCTATATAAATCCTAGACAAGTCTAGACATTTATTTCTTACTTCACTGGGAGCATGGGAGCGGTTATCCCTCAGTAAGCTTTCAAGGTTTAGCCAACCTCGATAAATTTATTGCAGCGTTTAAATCCCTGTCCATTGAATGACCACAACTACCACAGTTATAGGTTCTTTCTTTGAGTGGCATATCTTGAATATGTCCACAATTGGAACAGGTTTTACTGGATGGATACCAGGGATCTGCAATAATTATTTCACAACCAAACTTTTTAGCTTTATATTCCAACTGACGTTTAAACTCATAAAAACCGCAATCAGCAATTACTTGAGCTAATTTATGGTTAGATAACATCCCAGAAACTTTTAAATCTTCTACTACAATATGAGCGTGGTTTTTGCATAAGAAATTAGTGGTTTTGTGGATCGTATCTTTTCGGAGATTAGCTACCCTAGAATGATGTTTAGCGAGTTGAATTTTAGCTTTATATCGGTTGTTAGACCCTTTGCTTTTTCTGGCAACCCTTCTAGATAATCTTCTCAGTTTTTCTAGATTAGTTTTGTAATGCTTGGGATTAGGAAACACAACACCTGTAGAGAGTGTAGCCAGTTCCTTGACACCTAAATCAACGCCAACAACATCGTGTTGCTTAACAGTTGGAACGCGCTCCTGCTCATAAGCGAAGGCAATAAACCAACTATCAGCAGTTCGTGATATTGTCATTGATTTACAAGTAGTGTGAGGGAAACCCTCGTAAGTTCTTACCCATCCAATTGTAGGCAGTTTTATTGATTTCCCGCCTACGGGAATAGGTTTACCACCAGCATCAATAGTGAAAGCGTCGTGATGTCCTTTCTTTTTAAAGTTAGGATATCCACTTTTTCCACTAAAGAATCTAGAGAAACAATCACCAAGATTATCAAAGGCGTATTGAGTTATTTTCTGACAAATACCAGTTTCTTTAATCCAGGTAAATTCTGGTTTAACGTGGTTGTTAAAGAACTTTTTCAGGAGATATTTGTTAGGCTTTAATCCGTCTTTGTAAAGGTTGTTCCAAGTAGCAAGACCCCAATTATAAGTAAACCTCGCAATCCCAGCGTGTTTACTCATGATTATTTTTTGGACTTGACTTAGTTTGAGCTTTGTTTTGATGGATAAAAGCATTTGACACGACCTTTTCAAATGTGGTATCAAAGCATACTACACGTAGTATACAAGCAAGTCAATATGTCTGGTAAAACAATCTATGGTGAACCAAAAAATAAAACCACTTTAACTCTTACAAAAACAGCGTTAAAGTGGTTGGAGAAGATGCTCCCTTGAATTAAACGCTAATAGCTTAAGTGATGCTATCGAGAAAATGTCTAGAAAGCAACAAATATTTGACCATGATTGTCTATTTATGTCTAGCAAATTGGTTACTAGTAATTAGCTCACTGCGGGGAGCGCGCAAAATTCGCTCGGTCACGGAGAAATGATTCCGCACAATGTGAGCGACGTTCGGATCGGCATCTCCCAAACGAATCACCACCTCAAATAGTTCCCGCGCTGAACTACCACCACCACCTTCAGCAACGGGGATGCGTAATGCACCTAAGCGCGATCGCCTAATTAGGTCGATGATATCAAAAGGCAGGATGCGATCGCGATCGCGCTCCGTTGCCCCCAGCGCGATAAAATCCAACAAGGTTTGCAATTCGGGAGAGTTGGCTGTGACAGAAGCAGAGAACTCAAAGGTGGAATCTAAAGCTTTTTCTTCAATGTGGGTCATGGTTTTTCTCTCTGAATATTTTTGGAATAGCTACATTTAGCTGACAGATGCGGTTGTGGGCTGGAAGAAACGGTTAGTAGGGCGAGCAAGTCCCAGATTTTCGCGCAGCGTCTTGCCTTCGTACTCCTGGCGGAAAATCCCACGGCGTTGGAGTTCTGGCACAACCTTGTCTACAAAATCATTCAGCCCTTCAGGAAGAAAAGGGAACATAACATTGAAGCCATCAGACCCTTCCTCAGTCAGCCATTGCTCCATCTCGTCGGCGATGCTTTGGGGTGTGCCGACAAAGGCCAGTCCGCCGTAACTGCCAATGCGTTGCGCCAGTTGTCGAATAGTCAAGTTCTCACGTTGCGCTAAGGTTATTACTCTTTCTCGTGAAGAGTGACCAGCGTTATTCGGTGGGATTTCTGGCAAGGGGCCATCGGGATCAAAACCCGAAACGTCGTAGCCAAGCGCACTATTTAGGCTAGCAATTCCACTGTCATAATGTACTAGGCTATCTAAATAAAGACGCTTGGCATGTGCCTCGGCGACGGTTTCCCCCACGATGACTAAAGCACCTGGAAGGATTTTTATGCTGTCTGGGTCACGTCCGATTGCCTGCGCTCGTCCCTTAATGTCCGCAAATAAAGCTTTGCCAGCCTCCAGATTACTAGCAGGTGCAAACACAGCCTCGGCGGTTTCGGCAGCTAATTGCCGTCCGGCTTCGGATGCGCCTGCCTGGACGATTACCGGCCAGCCTTGGACAGGTCTGGCGATGTTCAATGGCCCTCGCACCGAGAGATATTTTCCCTGATGATTCAGAACGTGAAGCTTTGCGGGGTCAAAATAAATTCCTGCTTCCACGTCCTGAATAAACGCATCGTCAGCAAAGGAATCCCAAAGACCCGTGACAACATCATAAAATTCTCTAGCCCGCCGATAGCGTTCATCATGCTCTACCTCTTCTTCTAAACCAAAGTTGAGCGCTGCGTCTGGATTGGCAGTGGTGACGATGTTCCAGCCAGCGCGACCGCCACTAATATGGTCGAGAGACGCAAAGCGGCGAGCAATGTGGTAAGGCTGGTCGTATGTTGTGGAAGCGGTGGCTACCAGCCCAATGTGTTCGGTAACGCTGGCAAGGGCAGAAAGTAGGGTGAAAGGTTCAAAGGATGTGACAGTATGGCTGCGCTTCAATGCGTTGATTGGCATATTCAGCACCGCTAAGTGGTCAGCCATGAAAAATGCATCAAACTTACCTTGCTCTAGTTTCTGGATGAATCGTTTCAACGCTGGGAAGTTAAAATTAGCGTCAGGCAAAGCCCCAGGATAGCGCCAAGCACCTGTATGTATGCTTACCGGGCGCATGAAAGCACCTAGTTTTAATTGCTTCGATTTGCTCATCTTAAATGGGTTATTAGTGAATACAAGTCTTTAGGTATGGGAAAAACAGCCGATGTAACGGGCGATCGCTTTTGCAACTCAAGAGTCGCTAGTCACGATCGCGATCGCAAAGCCGTCGTAACCTTTACTACCCACGGTTTGGATCTCTGTAGCACTCACACGCGGTTCTGCTGCAAGTAGCTCGTTGAAGCGGCGTATCCCCTGCACACTACTATCACTACTAGCAGCATCGACCACCGCCCCATTACGGACAACATTATCGGCAATAATTAAGCTACCACGATGGGAAAGCTTCAGCGCCCAAGCCAAGTAATCGGGATTGCTTGGCTTGTCAGCATCAATAAAGATTAGGTCAAATGGATCGTGTCCTTCGGTGGCGATCTGTGGCAATGTATCCAGCGCCCGCCCGAGGCGTATATCTACGAGGTTGGACAGACCAGCGTGTGCAATGTTACTACGGGCGATTTCGGCGTGCTTTGGGTTAGCCTCCAGCGAGATCAAGCGACCGTCAGCAGGTAGCGATCGCGCTAGCCAAATCGTGCTGTAACCGCCCAATGTACCAATCTCTAGGATCGTTTGCGCCTTCTGAATTTGCGCTAATAGCAACAGCAGTTTGCCCTGATTGGGTGACACATTGTGCGGTGGTAGCCCTGCATCGGCAGCAGTTTGCAGCGCTGTATCCAGGGCGAGGTCGGGCTGAACAAACAAGTCGGTGATATAGCGATCAACCGCAGCCCAATTTTCTTGGGTCATATAGTAATTCTTTTTTGTAAATTTCCTTCGCGTTCTGCTTTGGAGTATGTCGAATGTATCTACATACTTCAGCCTCGATCTTTAGTCTTTCAATAAGGCTGAGGTATGTCCCCACTGTCCAGTAAAGACAAATTCTTTCAACGACTTGCGGACACGTGGAGCCAGTTCGCGATCGCGTAGTCCATCAGGGAGGCTTTGGGGATCGCCAGGATAACCAACTGTCACCACAGTTGCAGGCTCATAGTCTTCTGGAATTTGGTATATTTCTCTCGCGGTATCTGCATTAAATCCCGCTATTTGATGGGCAAATAAACCAAGAGAAGTCGCCTGAAGGATCAGGTTTTCTAAAGCCAGTCCGACATCATGAAATGCATGTCTGTTTGTTTTTCCGTCGTCAGTAAGGATTTTAGCGACTGCAAGTATCAGTACCGGAGCATTTTTTGCCCATCCTTGATTAAACTCAACCAAGGTACTAAGTAGACGATTGTATTCCGTTGAGTCATCTTTAGTGGCAACAATAAAGCTCCAAGGCTGATGATTGTAGGAAGAAGGTGCCCAACGAGCTGCTTCTAGCAATGAGAGTAGTTTATCCTGCTCAACTGAGCGATCGGCAAAAGCTCTAGAACTCCAACGACTCTGGATCAAGTCATGAACAGGGTATTGCGTTTGGGCAAGTTTCTGCGTCATTTTAATGAATTTCCTTATCGATACTCAGTAAGTTGCCAATTGAAGATGACTAGGATTAAGAAACGGAAATTTTTAGCCTTTTTTTAAAAAACTTAGCAAAGCTAACAATCTAGGCTTTCATTGATTTTTAGATGTAAATAGTCAGCCAGCATGAGCAATCCAGCATTGCAGGAGAGAAACAACTTTGTTGATTAATTGTATAATACGGCAAACTTATCGATTTATAGTACTATACTTTCAGTGGCGATCGCTTCCTTTGATATATTGCTTGCATTTCTCCATGCCCATTGACTATTTAGCGTCAAGGATTAACCCGTGGTCAAACTAATTTTACCCATAGAACTTACTACCGAGATTGAGCCACACCTACCATCGGATACAAGATTTGTGCGGGTAGATAGTGATGGTAATTTTGATAACGATCCCAGTGATGCTGAAATTTATCTTAATGGGTTTAAATTGAAGCCGACCACTCTACATAAGGTGCTGGCGGCTGCTCCTGGAATACGTTGGCAACAGACTCCTAGTGCTGGTGTAAATCACATTTTGACACCGATTTTTCTCGAACACGATATTATTCTGACTAATGGCGCGGGGGTTCATGCGATTCCGATTTCGGAATTTGTCTTAAGTTTGATCCTCTATCACGCCAAACAGTTACGGCAATTGCAAGCTGCTCACGACCAACGTACTTGGCGAAAAAGCTGGTTAGTACTACCAGAGTTAGCAAATTCAACTGTGTTAATTCTTGGGACTGGAAACATAGGCCAAGCGATCGCAGCTTGTATTAAACCATTTGGGGCGAGAGTTTGGGGTGGTCGTCGTCGTCCTGAACCTCTACCAAATTTTGATAAAATCGTCGGCACAAATGAATGGCACGCATTGTTGCCAGAAGTTGACTATATAATTGTGGCGACACCTCTAACACCAGAAACCAAAGCCTTAATTGATGAAACTGTACTGCGATCGCTACCCAGTCATGCTTATTTAATTAATGTCGGTCGAGGTGCGGTTGTGGATGAATCAGCCTTAACTAAGGCTCTCACTGAAGGCTGGATTGCAGGTGCAGGATTAGACACAGTTTCTATTGAACCACTACCGCCAGAAAGTCCTCTATGGTCGTTGCCTAACCTCTTTATTACACCCCATACTTCCGCAATTTCCCCAGCATTAAAAGGACGCATTAAAGACTTGTTCCTTGATAACTTAGAACGTTACCGAGGCAATAAGCCTTTACGGAATGTAGTTAATAAGGAAGCAGGATACTAAACAAATTTATACAGCCATAATATGAGTACAAAAACTTTTCAAGTCTCGGCAGCACAGAGTGTAATTACCACTGATGTCTTAGTTCTGGGTGGCGGGCCGGCTGGTACTTGGGCAGCACTTTCAGCAGCAAAGCAAGGTGCCCGTGTCGTCCTAGCGGATAAGGGGTATTGCGGTACATCAGGGGCAACAGCTCCATCCAATACTGGGACATGGTATCTTCCCAAAGGCGCAGAACGTGATGCAGAAATTGAGCGTCGGCTGTCTCGCTCATCAGGACTTGCCGATCGCCGTTGGTTACAGCGTGTGATTGAGCAGGCACAAATAGGTTTAGAAGATTTAGGGGATAACGGCTATCCTTTTCCTTTTGATGAGCAGGGCAATCCCTACCGTGCTAACTTGCGCGGGCCAGATTATATGCGCTTCATGCGACATAGAGCGATCGCAGCTGGTGTACGCATTCTTGACCATCATCCCGCACTCGAACTACTTTGGGCTGATGGTGCGATCGCAGGTGCGGCAGGTATTCATCCGCGCACAGGGAATCGCTGGGAAGTCAGAGCAGGTGCCGTTGTGCTGGCGACCGGTGGATGCGCTTTTCTGTCTCATGCACTAGGTTGCGATGGTAATACAGGTGATGGTTATCTCATGGCAGCAGAGGCAGGAGTCAGACTATCTGGAATGGAATTTTCCTCACAATATGGCTTGTCACCTGCTCATACTTCCGTGACCAAGGGATTGACCTTTACCTTCGCCAGTTTTTATCTGGAGGATGGCTCTCCCTTACCGGAAAGTGGGGAAGACCGAGCTGTACGTATTGCACGCCAGTTGGTTGCGGGTGAAAAAGTGTATGCCCTGATGAATCGTGGCAACCCTATTGAACATGAATGGTTGCGCCAGGGTCAACCTAACTGCTTTCTACCATTCGAGAGGATTGGATTAGATCCATTCCAGCAACCCTTCCCAGTGACGCTACGCTCCGAAGGAACTGTTCGCGGCGTAGGTGGGCTGGAAATCATCAACAATGATTGCGCTACAAAAGTGCCGGGACTTTATGCCGCAGGTGATGCAGCCTCTCGGGAAAATCTTACAGGGGCAGTTTCAGGAGGGGGAAGCCCTAATGCATCCTGGGCGATCGCTAGTGGGACTTGGAGTGGCCGAGCAGCAGCACTTTTTGCTGCCTCTTTAGGCGACAAAGCCGGGACACGCTTGGTTCGTGGTTTAGGTCAAGCAGGTTTGCGTCCCCGTAAACAGCCGCTAGAGGATGAGTTAATATCGGAAGCGATTAGTGCTGTTCAGGCTGAAACCTTGCCGCTTGATGTTAATTTCTTTCGTTCTGGAGGGAGGATAGCACTATCATGTCAACGTTTGGATGCAGTATGGGCAGATATTCGAGATTATCTAGTAGGTGAAGGTCGCAATGCTCTACGCGCACGGGAAGCTGCGGCGATGGCAGCTACAGCTCGCTGGATCTGGGCGAGTGCGGATGCACGTAAAGAAAGTAGAGGAATGCACCGACGCACAGATTTTACAAAAACTGACGTGCAACAAACAAGAAGAATATTTACCAGTGGTATCGATGATGTTGTGGTTGTCGCCGCAGAAAATCAGTTGCAAGAGGTAGCGTAATGATTGAAATTGTTGATAGCGATCGCTGTATCGGCTGTGATATCTGCGTAAAAGTTTGTCCGCGCGATGTCTTTGATTCTGGAGACGATGGAATAGCTGTAATTGCTCGTAAATCAGATTGTCAGACTTGTTTTTTGTGCGAGTTGTATTGCCCTGTTGATGCGCTTTATGTGTCGCCTTATGCCGAACTGGATGATGAGGTTGATACAGAAGAGTTAATTACCCAAAACTTGCTGGGTAGTTACACCCGTAACATGGGTTGGCATCATGGCAAAATGGGAGGGACTGACAAAGATCCAACTCAACAACTTAGAATTTTGAACAGGGCAAGACAGGATAATGCAAGATTGAATGAAACATAAGCAGCAATAGGGTTTTAAACTAGTGTGGCATAACTAGAGAAAGCGGAAGTTCGGCTTAAATAGAGTAGACGCGCTTTGCGTAGCTTTTCGTAAAGACAAGATACTATATCTGCAATGATGCTTATGGTTTACGAGCAACAACGTAGTAAATCAATTCCTTATGCCATACGCCCTGCTCAGTTTCTAGTGCAGCAATCTCATCGTCATAACTCGCTTTAATCTGGCGAATTTTTTCCGGTTTTAATTCCCGCAGAGGATTATCGGTATGTAGCCAGAATTGCCCATTCCATCTGCTCTGGGCTTTTTCTAAGCCCAGATAAGTTCCCATCTGTTGGGGATGAATTTCGATTTGATTAAATTTGGCTTGAGTTAATACGTGTTGAATTCGATCTGGTGTTCCCAATGGTTCGTGCAGATTGGGAAGTGTGATTCCATGTTTTGCACAGGCTTCTACGATCGACAATGCTAAATATGAATCTTCAGACGAGCAGGTAAATGCAATGAATCCGCCGGATTTGAGACAACGATACCAACTTCCGAGTATCGTGGGAATGTTGGGAAAAAGCACGATCGCGTAAGAACAATAGATCGCGTCAAACTCATTCGATTCAGGCTGATATGCTTCGGCATCGACTTCAATTAACTGAACATTGGATAAGTTTTCGGCTTGAATTTTCTGCTGAGTAATCTTGAGTAATTCTGTTGCGATATCAATTCCAATCACAGAACCACTTGCGCAAACTTTCTTAGCAGCTTGGATCGCAATATTTCCTGTTCCCGTTGCAACATCTAAAACGGATTGCCCAGGAAATGGAGTTGCGTAGTCAAAAAGTGCGATCGCGCGATTGCGAGTGGCATCATTATCATAATTCGTCCTAGCGTTGTAGAAATCGATAACTTCCTGTTTATACATGATAAATAATATGAGTTTAGGATAAGAAAGTTTCCCAAAATTAATTCGTCAACATACTTCAAAATTTCTGTTTAGGTGGTAGCAAAGGCAATGCCGATCATTATAATTTTATCTGTATCTCCCGCTACATTCCGAATTTGGAATTGCTGTAAAAAGAGGTAAAATCAAGGCTTTTAACCCGCGTATGCGGGTTTTGCCTATGTAGCCGTGACTTCCAATCGCCTAGTGCAAGATTACTCTACGGGCGATTTCCAGATGGGTGCTGATGCCCTAGTATAGGATGGGGTGTGTAAGGTTCTTCTAAGAATTTGCGCTCTTCATCAGAAAGCTCTAAATCCACCGCCTCCACAGCCTCTTTAAGATGTTCTATCTTACTAGCGCCAATTATCGGAGATGTTACACCTGGTTGATGCAATAGCCAAGCTAGGGCAATTTGTGTGGGTTTCACACCCCGTTTTCCGGCTAATTCAACTACGCGATCGACTACTTTAAAATCTGAATCTTGATAGTAGAGATTGTGAGCAAATTCGTCAGTTTTTGCCCGCAGTGTTTGGCCATGATCTGACTTACTGCGATTCCCTGCTAAAAAGCCCCGCGCTAAAGGACTCCAAGGAATAATACCAATCCCTTGATCTAGGGCTAAGGGTATCACTTCTCGTTCTTCTTCCCGATAGACTAGGTTGTAGTGATTTTGAATTGATACAAAACGAGTCCAGCCGTGAATGTCTGCTGTATAAAGGGCTTTAGCAAACTGCCATGCATAAACACTAGAAACCCCTAAGTAACGGACTTTACCTGCTTTGACAATATCATGCAGTGCTTCTAGGGTTTCTTCAATTGGTGTTTCATAGTCCCAACGGTGAATTTGGTACAAGTCTACATAATCAGTTTGTAGCCGCCGCAAAGAAGTATCAATGCTGTCAAAAATATGTTTGCGAGATAGTCCTCGATCATTTGGGCCATCGCCGACTTTGCCATGTACTTTAGTAGCAATCACAACTTGATCTCGTTTAGCAAAGTCTTTCAGCGCTCGTCCGACAATTTCTTCACTAGCACCCAAAGAATAGACATCGGCGGTATCAAAGAAATTAATCCCCAATTCCAAAGCCAGTTTGATAAATGGACGACTTTCTTCTTCTTCTAATACCCATTCGCGCAGTTTACGCGAACCATAAGTCATCGTGCCTAGTGTAATCCGGGATACTTTGAGTCCAGTTTTGCCAAGATTTACATATTTCGTCATACAGTTTGCTCTACTTTTTGTTGGGATGCTTAATAAGGTTGTGATATTTCTATAGCCTTTTGACAGTGATTTGCCTAGAGTATTGCAGAGCTATGAGCATTGCTTTGCAAAAGCCAGGATACAAAATACTATATATCAATCGACTTGCCGGAGTTAATAGCTATAATATTAAGAATTGCATATAAATGAGAAATATGGAACAGGAAATCAGGAAATGTTTGGGAGAGGGGGCTATTGGTAAAATCTCTCGGATCTGCAAAGCGATCGCCACCGTGAATCCAACCAGGGCTGCGGCTAAAGCTCATAGTTCAAATAGTGTATAGTTTTCAAATTTCAAGAAAATTTTTAATATAGTTCTGTTTATCGATAGATTTAGAGCATTTTAAAATATTTAAGGCTACAATTACTTGTATAAATTGCTATTTCTGTTAAACAAAATACCTAAAATACTATTAGTAAAAAATAAATTTCTTGCTTAGATAATAAAATAGAACATAAGGTACATAGAAAATATGTGTGTAAATTATCCTGTTTAATTATCTAATAATTTATATTCTAAAAATCTCAAAATAATACTTGATTTTACATATTATTAGCTATACTAATATTTAGATAAGCTAACACTAGCAAAAGAATTATAGTGTTTATCGTCTGAGTGAGTTACATCTCGTTGCGGTGAGGGGCTACAGGCGAAGATGTAACTCATGTGAGGGCTGCCATAACAAGCCTTTCTAAAAATACAGGATGCATCAGAGGAGTTGCTTGTTTTATCTGAAATGCTAGTGCATCAATTGCTGTTTTTTGTAATTTCTCAGAAATCAGTCTCAATCAACTTTGTCTATCAGCATCTATAAAGACGAGTGGGTACTAGGCAGCAAAATTGGTAAGTAAGAAAAATAGGAGATAGAGAAGACCTCTTGCAAAAATCTTTGAATCACCCCTCCCCAACCCTCCCCTTTACAAGGGGAGGGGGCAAGATTTCAAGTTTCCCCCCTTTATAAGGCAGGGCTGATTCATTCCACAAGGGCAAGAAGTTTGTCAATATCATTAGAGAGAAATCTTTGAGCAATTGTGATGGAAGGA
>NZ_JBALDU010000054.1:0-3676 GCF_036917235.1 Nostoc sp. | reverse complement strand
CTCAGTTGCACTCAATTTAATAAATCCTCAACATTTAAGAAACTGGTTTGCTAGTTGCTGCTACTGTACCTCATAAGAGCCGTAAATGCTGTAATATAGCATCAGTTAGTTCAAAAGTTGCATCGTGGGCTTTGCCCAGATGCTTGTAAGCCGCTTGACGAAATTCTTGAAGTTTGTCAAATTTCATATTGGCAGGTGAGAGTAGGTGGTTCTTCTCTCACCTTCTGTCAAAAGGGGGTCTGTGTTCAATCAGACCCCCTCTTTTTTCTTTGATTTCGACTATTTAGTCTAAACTCCAGTAATTGCCATCCCTGTCCCTTTGCTTTGGATTTAGGATCTGTAAGCTGTTGTTCAAACTGCTGTTTTGCCCACTTGATTGTCTTGCTTTGTTGACGTGCTTCCCACAAATAGTAACCAGCCAATTGCAACTTGTAAGGATGACGATCGCCCCATTGCTGGGCATGACTCTGTTCATCTACACTCAAAACTGCACCATTTGTAGAGCGAGTTGGTAAGCGCGACAGTTCAATAGCCTCATCTGTAGTGAGTTCTTTCAAATAAATCGTGTGACCAATATTGAAAAAACTAGAGACAAACCGATGCTCGTTAGCATAAACATCCAGTTGTTTACGCGAAGCTACCACAAGCATCAAGGCATTCCTATCCATCAGCGATCGCAAATTGTCATAAAATCCATTATCGAATTTATCAGGATATTTCAAAAGGCTTTCAAAATCATCCAGACAGAGGACGGGTAGCTTTCCTTGCTGTTTCCATTCCTTAACCGCATCTGAAAAAGCTTGACGATTAAGCGGTTTACTCTTCCAACAATTTTGCAGACTGCGTTGTTGCCATCCCTGAACGTGATTCAGTAAACTTTCCGCTACAGCCTCATAGAAACCCGTTTCAGTTTGGCAATCTACACCCCGTAACGGTAAGTAAATTACCACATAACGGTTCGCGTTTAATCCTCGCTGCTCCCAAGTCCGAACGAAATAATGCAGCAACGAAGATTTACCAATGTGCTTCTCACCAACTATATTGATACTTGTAGGCTGATCGCCCTTCATCCGAGATGCGATCGCGTTTAATTCATCCTTACGACCGACAAACAGCCTGGGATCTTCAATCATCCCCGCAGCTACAAAAGGATTAGAAGGCAGCGCTCCAGAAGTCATGTAAAGCGTTATCCTAGTTTCAGCAATTTAAGTGCAATCACTTAAAAGAATAGCACTGAGTGCAAAACAGACCCTTGATGCGATCGCCACTTCCTTGAAACTATAGCGGTTTCTAATCAGATAAGGTACATCATCATAGCCCCCTCCCCGCAAGCGGGGAGGGGGTTGGGGGTGGGGTTCTTATAACTTACAAAGACCGAGAAGCGCTATAGATTATCCTGAGAGCAACCCCTTTAAAACCTTTGCCAAATACTCATACTGCTCTAAAGTATTGTAAATCTGCGCCGAAATCCTGACCAACAGCCGAGGTTTTTCCTGCCACGGCATCACCTGCACTTGAATACCAAGCTTATCAAACAACTCATCATGTATAGACATGAAATCGCGGTTTTCCAACATCGTAGGCAATGGCACAACCGCCATTGAACCAATCATCTCCTCTGGACAAGGCGGCTGCACTTCCAGCGCTTCACAAATTAGCTGTCTTCCCTGCAACACTAGCTGATGATTTTGCTGTCTCAATTCTGTCCACCCACCAGGTAGGAACGAACCCATAAAAGCGATCGCTTCTGGTACACACATATAAGCTGTAGGATCGTCTGTACCTGTCCAGTCAAATTCCAATTGAAAGCGGGTTTTATCAGTGCGTGGCGAATTTGTTCCGTGGCTAATTGTCAGAGGACGAATTTCTGACTGTTTATCTCGTCGCACATACAAAAATGCTGCACCCTTGGGCGCACACAGCCATTTATGACAATTCCCAGTGTAATAAGTTGCGCCAATCTCTCGCAAATTGAGAGAAATCATTCCAGGCGTATGGGCACCATCCACCAATGTATCTACACCCCGTTGTTGCAACTCCTTTACTAACTCTTGCATCGGGAAAATTAGCCCTGTCTGGCTGGTAACATGATCCAAAAGCGCTAATCGTGTTCTTGCTGAAACTCCTTCAATTACTGCTCCCACTACTTGCTGTGGCGAGTCAATCGGGAAAGGAACTTTTGCTACCACCACCCGCGCACCCGTGCGACTGGCAATAAAATCAAGTGCATTGCGGCAAGCATTATATTCGTGGTTAGTTGTAAGTATTTCGTCCTCTGGTGAAAACGTCAGCGACCTTAACACCGAATTAACGCCAGTCGTCGCATTGGGGACAAATACCAAATCCTGCACATCAGCACCTACAAACGCCGCTAGCTTACTTCTGGCATCGTCTAGCAGAGGTTCCCATTCCCTACCAAAAAAGCGCAAAGGTTCATGTTCGAGTTGCGATCGCAAACGTTGTTGAAACTCCAGCACTTGTTTAGGACAAGCACCAAAAGACCCATGATTCAGAAACGTCACAGTCGAGTCAAGCGACCATAACTCTCTCATGGATAATCTAGAATCCAAAATTTAAAATCCAAAATTGATAAACTCCCCAGGCTGGATTCGAACCAGCGACCAATCGATTAACAGTCGATCGCTCTACCACTGAGCTACTGAGGACCACTCACGATTTATAATAGTAGGGCTAAAAATAGTATTTGGCAAGTACTTTCGCCAATATTTTTTTAGAAACTTAATTTATAGAATTTTTGCAGCCAAAATCGATTCAGGAACTTAAGCAGAGACTCTGAGATACTAAATATCTACTGTAATCCCATTCGTAATTCAGCCAGACGCTGCCGCGCTTTAGCATCAATGGCATTAGCTAAAAATCTACTCTTAGATTGTTTGCGCGTATGATACTTTTGTCGCATCCGGCAGACAGTGGTTTCCACTTCCCCACAGAGTTGCTGTGCTGATAACCATTCAGCCCCATATCCTTGGATCATCAACTGCTGTGCCCGATCTGATGTAGCAACAATCACACGAGAAATCAAAGATTGGGCTATTTGGTGGCGAAAAGAAGCGCAGGATTTTTCAATATAAGTATCTGCTGTTTGCCCAAAATCAGTGTAATAAACAGATAAAAGCTCAGTAATAATTTCTTTATTACTAGAGCTATTCTGATATTGAGCATCAAAAACTATCTGAGTTGTGTAACCTTGAAACGCACTATAACCAGTCATCGCTTCCACAAGTTCGCCCCGTGCAGCCTCTAGTCCAACGCTATCACGCGTTTTTTTAAGGCAAGGCCAAGCGCCTATGATATTGTAGCCGTCCACTAACAAAACGGCTTGGAGTAAGGAACGGGGCATGGTTTTTAATCACAATTTTCTAGAGTTAACAAAATTCATTCATAAGTTTTATAATAATTGATGCATAGTCTGTAACACTATGCTACACAGAATAAAAAATACGGCAGCCTCACAAAACTCAAACCTCAGATAGACGCACCAACTTAAAACGCGCCTTTTAAATAAAGGCGCGTTACAGTTCTTTTTTAGTGGCATTCAGGAGTGCTAAGTACAATGAATTTTACTCATTACTCATTACTCATTACTCATTACTCATTACTCATTACTCATTACTCATTACTCATTACTCATTACTCATTACTCATTACTCATTAC
>NZ_JBALDU010000053.1:0-147294 GCF_036917235.1 Nostoc sp. | reverse complement strand
CTCGTAGTGCATATCGGCGCGTCATCTTTTTCCTGTTATTTATCTTTCTTCACCTGTTCTTATTCCACTTTACCTAATTGATGACACGCCCTAGGCTTATGATATTCATGCCTCATAATTTTCTACTTGTATGGCTGGTTCAATTGCTGTCTGTTGGGGTACTTGGTGGGGGAATCTACATTCTCTATGAGTGGTACGAAAGAGAACTTGTAGGAACATCCTACTTGGTGGCTGGACTAGTAATGGTTCTGTGGACTTTTGGAGGTCGTTTTATCAGTTTGCCACTGCTACGCCGTCCTGGAAAACAGGAACCCAAGTTTATGCGTAGCAAAACCGTGCAGCGCTTACCACGTCCAGATGGGAGCGTGTTGCAAGTAGAGTTTTTTGGCCCTGAAGATGGTCAACCAATTATTTTGTCACACGGTTGGGGGCCAAACAGTACTATATGGTATTATGCCAAACTACAACTAAGCGATCGCTTCCGAGTAATTGTTTGGGATCTACCAGGGTTAGGAAAATCCGCTAAACCGAAAAACAACGATCACTCTATAGAAAAATATGCCCGTGACTTGGAAGCTGTAATTGCCATAGCAGGAGATAAACCTGTTATCTTGGTGGGACACAGCATGGGTGGAATGATTAACCTGACATTTTGTCGCCTGTTTCCAGAGCAATTAGGGAGTCGGGTAGCTGGCTTAATTCTTGTAGATACTACTTACACCAATCCGGTAAAAACTTGCATCTTTAGCAATCTGGTACGGAAATTACAGAAACCGCTACTCGAACCTGTGTTGTACCTGACTATCGTGCTGTGGCCGGTTTTTTGGTTGATGACTTGGCTTTCGTATTTCAATGGTTCGCTGTATATCACCGTCGAACTATCTGGATTTACGGGTACTGAAACACGCGGTCAACTAAGTTTTGCCAGTCTATTATCAGCATTGGGTTCGCCTGGTGTTCTGGCTCGTGGCACACTGGGAATGTTGAAGTTTGACGAAACAGACACACTTGCAACTATTAACGTTCCTGTATTGGTAATGTGTGGGGCTTCAGATATAGCAACTAAACCTGTGGCGAGCGATCGCATGAAAGCAGAATTACCTTATTCTGAACGAGTCACCCTAAAACCAGGTGGACACATGGCATTGATGGAACAAAACCAGCAGTTTTCTGAAGCAGTCAGCACATTTTGCGCTGGCTGCTCATAGCTGCCTGAATTCCACATTTAGCATCCATCAAAAAATATTGCTCCAGGGTTGACGTTTCGGTGTTTCGCGCAGTCTGTAGCAACTTCCGCCTTCCCTGCAAGAACTTCCGCCAAGACGTTTCAGTGTTTCGCGCAGCCTGTAGCAACTTCCGCCTTCCCTGCAAGAACTTCCGCCAAAACGTTTCGGTGTTTTGCGCAGTCTGTAGCAACTTCCGCCTTCCCTGCAAGAACTTCCGCCAAGACGTTTCGGTGTTTCGCGCAGTCTGTAGCAACTTCCGCCTTCCCTGCAAGAACTTCCGCTTTGACCCCAGTTTTGCACTTTATTTAATCTGCATTGCTTAGTACCTTTTGATTAGATCCAAAGTAGAGTTCGCCCAATTCTTCCAAAAAAACATCAGTTTGCGATTCTGGATTACGGAAGTAGGGATGGATGGGAAGGAGTTCAGTACGAGGGCGGGTTTCTGGTAAAGACAGAATTTGCTCAAGCAAAGACAGGTAGTTTTCAGCAGTAGATTCCCAAGTGTAAGTCTTCAGCACCCGTTGCTGACCAGCTTGGGCAAAATACTCCCACTCCTGAGCATCACATAGCAACCGCTCCAAGCCCCGTGCAATATCAGCAGGATCTTCTGGGTCAACGAGTACGCCATATTCCTTATTTCCCTGTCGCAAGCTCTCACTGGGGCCACCGTTCTTAGTTGCTACCACTGGTAAACCAGCAGCTGCTGCTTCTAAGGGAGCAAGCCCAAAGGGTTCGTAGAGTGCAGTCAACGCAAATACAGAGCGGCGTTTAACCAAAAACCGATAGGTTGCTGCCAGTGACTCTTGAGACTGAGCTGACAAGCCAAAGGCACTGATTTTGCCCCACAAGTCGTTTTCTTTGACCACTTCCCGAATGGGGGCTAATACCTCTTCAGCCATGCTGTCACTAGTTTCCTCTTGTAAAGGATTGTCTAGACCCCCTGTAAGTAGCACCAAGTTAGCTCGTTCCTGAAGTGTTGGACTCATGGCAAAGGCTTGCACTAGCCCCAATATGTTTTTTTTAAGCTCTAATCGACTAGATGCTATGATGACGGGCAAATCTCGACGGGTTTCTGCAATGTCCCGTACTAATCGCTCCTGAATGAACTCTTTGGTAGCTTCCTCATTTTCGGAACGTGCCTTTGCACCGAAAATCGAGAAATCTGCTCCCGGTGGAATTACTGCAAAGCGGTTGTCGTTGTCTACATCCACTGCACCACTATAAACTTGATGAGAATACTGCCCAAAGCGTTCTTGTTGTGTACTAGTGATATTAATGGCCGAGCGATTCATGCTCAGGCATTCGGCTAAAATGCGATATCTGAAATTAAATTGCCCGTCTATTTCTGGCAGATTTTCTGGGGTGACTTCCAGTTTGTCCATCTTTTGAGCGCCGAGAGAATGAGCAGTAAAGGTAAAAGGTATGCCTGTCTCTTCTTCAATTAGAGCGCCACACAGTCCTCCATCGCCGTAGTGAGCAGTCATAGCATCGGGTAAGCCACCTTGCTCTTGATAAAACTTCAAGATGTTGGGTACCCAATCAGCGACCAGATGAGGCCATAACAACTCTTTAGGGAGAAATTCTTTTGGCCCAGTTAGTAAGCGGATAATGCGGACGTTATCGATCCCTGGATAAGTGTCAATCACTTCGGCAAACTCTGGCCACTCTGGGTCAATGATTTGACGGGTGAGAATATCAACTTTATGACCCATTTGAGCTATGGCTATGGCGAGTTGCTTAACGTAGATCAGCTGACCCCCAAAATCTGGGTGTTTCGTTATATGACTATTGTTTGAATCAAAATTGCCTTGAGGGTTCAGAAATCCAATATGCATTGCCCACTTCCTAATACAGGTTGATTTCTACTAGAGATGCCTGAAGATGGCAGCATAACAGCTTAGTGAGCTTGTTAAAAACTCTCAAGGCTGAAAAATGCACGCAGTGAGACTGTAGATAAATGCGATCAAAAAGCAAGTCAAAGGGCTTTTATTGATTCCCTTTAGCTTAAACTCAATTAATACAGTCATTTTCCTAATGCTTTAGTTAATCACTACTGCGGCTCGCACACATATACCGGATGACATAAATGGTAAAGTGATGTCAATGCTACTCCCTTTGTGCATTTTGAACTCAGAATTGGGTTTGGGAAAAAGCTTACTGGGGTTGGGTTAAAGGTTTTTTCTTTCCCTTTTCCCCAAAACCCGACAAGTATTGAAAGTGATGTTTATCCTTAAAATTCAACGTTTTCTCGCTCTACCTCTCATCTGATTGGATAACCATGAGGAACAGCAATGAATTAACTCAATGAAATCAGCCAGCTTGAAATTTGAAGTGTCAAGATAAATCTGACTCGCTACGATCGCATTGTAAAATTACAGCATTTGAGTATGACCAAGCAAGACACTCCACTTACGGGAGACGCACTGATTAAAGAAGTCTGTCGGCGGATTCGAGTAGCCCGCAGCTATTGGGATGCTCACAACAATGCTGCTTGTCGGGGCGAACGCGATCGCGCTTTAGCCCTTTATAACACTCTGACTAAGGAACAAAAAGACCAGATTCCGCAAGTGTTGCGGGTGTGGTTGCGTTACCGGAGTGAGAAATATTTTGGCGCACACCGAACGCCGCCAAAGTCAGCACGAAAATCAAAACATATCTAATTTATAGTTATCCACCTGAAGACCAGCGTATAGGCAAGAGTGTACCCACGCTAAAAACCACAGCTAACCCACCCATATCAAACATTCCCCAAGGTACTCGATTACAGCTTAAATTTGAAACATTTCTATTTGGCACCACTAACCTTATAACTGCGTCAACTATCTTGCAGCTAAATTACTGCATCAGTTTTTCTGATGTAGTAATTTAACATTTATATGGTATTAAATATAACCAATTAACCTCATTTAGTAAGCAGAAGTAATGACAACTCAGTTTTGGGAAAAAAGTAGAGAAATTAATGCAACTCTAACTAATTTACTATTTAAGCCTGTACACAGACGAGTACTAGTAGGTCTAAGTAAGCTACAGGTAACAAGTCAACAGACAGCGCCGTGGCTTTTGAAAAAGCGTCTGCTGCCATTATTATGTCTGATATCATTCTTTCTAGTATTGCTACTAAACAGCTTTGCCCCTGCCGTTGCCCAACTACCTCGTCAGGAAATTCGGGGAGTATGGCTAAGTGGTAACGATTTTAGCGTTTTTAGAAATCGTTCACAGGTGCAAGCAGCTATGAGCCAACTGCGGCAGTTAAACTTTAATACTGTTTATCCCGTAGTTTGGAATGATGGTTATACACAATACCCCAGTGCCATCATGCAGAAAATGGGTATCCCTTTTTTCTTCAAGGGAACAGATGGACAAGATGTAATTGCAGACATTATTACTCAAGCCCGCAGCCAAGGGTTACTGGCAATACCCTGGTTTGAATTTGGTTTTATGGTTCCTCTAACTTCGGAACTTGCATCGCAGCATCCAGATTGGCTAACCCAAAAAGGGGATGGGACTCAAACTTCAATTAGTGCTGCGGGTGAAGTAGCGTGGTTGAATCCCTTTCACCCGGAAGTGCAAAATTTTATCAGGGAACTTGTCATGGAAGTGATCGCTAAATACGATGCTGATGGCGTTCAATTTGACGACCATACGAGTTTACCTGTGGATTTTGGTTACGATAAGTACACGATAAGTCTATATACTCAAGAAACTGGCAATCCTCCACCACCCAATCCCCAAGCCCAAGCATGGATAAAATGGCGGGCAGATAAAATTACTGCCTTCATGGTAGACCTTTACCAAACCGTGAAAGCCAAAAAACCGAATGCCATTTTTTCAGTTGCTCCTAATTACTATAATTTTGCATATAAAATGCAACTCCAAGATTGGCTCAACTGGGTACGGTTGGGTATTGTCGATGAGTTGGTTATGCAGGTGTACCGTAATGATTTGGAAAGTTTTATCGCTCAAATTACCCGCCCAGAAATTTTAGAAACCCAACAAATCATTCCAACTGGTATTGGTATTATGGCGGGGTTACGAAATCGCCCAGTTTCTATACCACAAATCCAATCCCAGGTAGAAGCAGCGCAACAACGCGGTTTAGGTATCGGCTTTTTCTACTACGAAAGCCTTTGGGATATTGCCCCTGAACCAGCAGCGCAACGCCAGTCGGCATTTGCGGCTCTTTTCCCAAATTCAGCGTTGCGCGATATCTCGCAAAATACAACTCGCAAGCCAACTTTTAACACCGTAAGCTTACCTTTATATCCAAAACCTTCCCTTGGGCAACGTATTCGCGGTTATTTTTTAGAAGTTGCGATCGCAAATGGTCAACCAAAACGTATTTTATTAGATACAGGGTCAGCAGGGCTAAGAGTTCCCAAAGAGTTTTTAGGTAATTCTCCGATCCAAAGAACAGGTCAAAATATCAAGGAAGTATTAAGTGATGGTACTATCCTGGAAGGAGAATTAGTTTACACTAATGTCCGGTTTGGTTTGATTCCCACCGCCGAACCTGTTCCCGTACAGGTTGTTACTAGTCGCCAATGTACTGCTCAAAAACCTAAGTGTTCAGCAAATAGTGGTGTACCATTTTCGGGAATTATCGGTGTTAACTATTTTGAAAAATCACTTCCCTATAACCCGTTAAGAAAATTATCAGGAAATCTGAGTAACGGATTTATTGTCGTTGGTAATGATGGTAGTAACAAAAATGGCAGCCTTATTCTCGGTTTAACTGCCGAGAATCAAGCAGGTTTCAAAATGGCTTCTTGGAGTCAACAACCCGAAATTAATGGTGTACCCGGTAAAAGATGGGATTCTCGACTGAGCAAAGTTTGTTTAACTCTTGCTGGGAGTTCTGCAAAAAATTTGTGTAATAGCAGAGCGATCGCTGATACTGGAACTATTAATGGTTTGACTGAATTCAAGTCAGCTTCTACAGCAGGTAAACTCAAACCCGGAGTATTAGGGTCAGCAAATGCTGTGAAAGTAGGAATTAATGGCATTTTTGATTACAGTTTGACACCAGGAACCCGTGACGGATTTAATCGCTGGAATTTGAGTATCTCGCCACAATCAGAACTAACTATATTTGTAAATCCTGGAATCGCCTTGTTTGATAAATACGATGTACTCTTTGACCAAGTTAATGGTATGCAGGGGTTTTCGCAGTCGGCGGTAAGAAGAAAATAAAGACTTGCTTACTCAGATAGCGTTCAATTAACTCAGGATTTACGCAAACAATGGTCAAACCCTAATGTAGAGACGCGATTTATCGCGTCTTGAAAGACCAATTATTTACACCAATAACCCTTAACCCAAACGTATGGTATTTTAGCCCAATAAAAATCAATCACTAAGTAGAACGTTGAAATACTACTGAAAGATTATTAGCTGGCATTTGGTAAATCTGTTGCAAGATCAGATTTTGTGCCCTAGCTACTGCTACGACATCATCCAAGTTACGCACACCCCACTCTGGGTTTTCAGTGCGTAAATATTCGTCAAAAGCTGCATTACTCGCAGCTGTATGTTCTCCACCTTGTTTGAAGGGGCCATACAAATAGAGGATACCTCCTGCTTTTAAGATACGACCTGCCCCTGCCATTAACCCCAGACAGGCTGACCAAGGTGAAATGTGAATCATATTAATGTTGACGATGGCGACAATTGGCTTCGTATTCAGCCAATCAAATCCACCATTTTCCACAGCCCAAACTGGTTCTTTTGCATCTAGTTCAAGCGGTGCATAAACGTTATCACATACATTGTGTTCAGTCCATGAAATAATGCTAGCTCTTGATTGTGGATTTACATCGGTTGGGAGCCACAGATAATCTCTGAGCCTGGATGCAAAAAAGACTGCGTGTTCACCAGTACCACTTGCTATTTCTAAAATAGTGCCGCTCTCCGGCAACACTTGTAAAAGTACTTCTAGAATTGATTCGCGGTTACGCTCGGTTGCTGGTGCGTATTGTCGTGCATCTTGTGGTGTCATCTGTATCGTTATATAACGTTATTTCAAGGTAATAACTACAGTGCAACATCTTTTGCCTGCATCAACCTCTGTTGTAATCGTTGGAGCGCATTGTTTGGGAGTGGAACGACCGCTAGGAGATGAAGATAAATAACTTTTGACTACAATCTTTAGTCCGCTTTTAGCGAGAGGCTTTTATGAATTTGGCTCTCTAGCTCAAGAAAAATTTTCCAGAGATTGGATCTTGTTTGAGGGATTGAATAAAATCTCTCAAAGTCATCATGCTGCCTGTTAAGGTGAATTTAGGAGTGCCATTTTGAGCAACGATTCTCACTTCACTGTCTTGGATCTGAATCTTATTTTTAATAATATCCCATAGAGCATCGAAGCTCTCATCGTCCTTACAACCATTGGCTTCCAGGAATTTTTGGCGTACTTCTGTTTTTAGTGCCAGTGCTTCTGCTGCTTGAGTACGCGCCTCAAAGTGCTTAACTACATCTTCATAGGCACTTTCTCTCAGAATTTTGTTTTCAGCCAGAACTTGTTCTAACTGAGTTTTGATGGCTTTTAGTTGGGATGCTAAAGCGGCTGATTTTTGATATTCAACTTTTAAGGCTTGCTTTGCATTGGCTAACAAGGCTTTATAATCTAGCTGATCTTGATTTTTTTCGGATTGCATTTTTATCTTTCGATCAACACATTTTCTGCAATCAACTCTCGTCAGTTATATAACAAAACTGGCGAGAGCTTAGTAAATATTGTCTGTGTTATCTGAGTTTCAGCTATTGCACCAATAATGGTGATTCAGAGTGAGGATTCTCCTGAATACTACTCAAACTAGAACTAATGTGGGAGCGGATAGCTCGTTCATAAACACTAGTCTGCTGAGTGCGTACCCCTACAGCCTGATATATTAAGTGAACTTCCGGGAATTCAGACCAATACATCAAAAAGATGTCTTTAGCTGGAGTAATAATTTCATAATTATTCTCTTGTCTTTTCTTTCTAAGTTTACAATTATTTAGTTGTAATTTTTGTCTGAATAGTTTTTCAAATTCTAGAATTAAATCTGAAGTAGTTTTCATGGTTAATACACGTTAAAACGTGCTAATTATGCAAAGACTATCTGGTGATATTACTAAGTATGACACTTCAGATACCTCTTACAATATAGTGTATCAGTTATCGGGTATTTGAAAAGGGTATTCAGAGGCAGGGTCATTCGTTGGTGTAAACTTGGATAGAGAAGCAGGCTGTGCGATCGCTGGAACCTTTTAATCAGGATTTTTTTGGTACAAACATACTATTTGCTAACTTATACTTACCAAAAGTTTGGCCGCTTGTAATGTTATGTCAGTATAGCTGGTACAGCCGGAAGTTTGCCTACCTTTAACTAGTTGCTCAAAACAACTTGTCTGCCTATTGTCTGCCGAATTGAGATGGTAGCTGGATTTACACCAAGTTGTACTGGTTAGTAGAAACACCCTGTATAATTACACCACTAAATCATTTTTGGAGCCAAACTTTGCCAAGTATTCACTACCTAATACTCTTTGGTTAAGGCAAGAGACGCGATGAATCGCCGTCAAGACAATCTACCTACAGGCTACAGCCTGGGACTTCCAGACCCTCTGCAAAACTGATTAATTCTAAGTACTCTGGATTTTCCACAAGCCTTTTAGCAGCTAGCAATCCGGCAATGCTCCAAGTTTGATAAATTCGGGCTTCTTTGCCAATTAAACGACCATTATTGCCATCGTAGTATTCAGGGAATTTATCTTTAAATAAACGCCTTTCGGCAATAGCGATCGCTGCTTGAGCAAGCTCTGTTCGACCTGCTTTTAGTGCCGCACCAGTAAATAACCATAGTAAAACCGGCCAGTTACCGCCGTTGTGATAAGACCAAGCCCTGTTTTTAGAGTCACATCCTGTAACAATTCTCCACTCTAAACCATCCATTGCGGGAAAGCAAATTTTAACAGGCATATAGCCGATTAAGTCTTGCCAACGTTGGGCAAATAAATTCATAATGCTTTGAGATTCTTTTTCGCCGGCTAAGGAAGTTAAAATTGCCATCAGATTTCCCAGCGCAAAAAAGCGAAAATCTATCCGTCCCGGCCCCAGATTTCCGGCTAAATATCCTCCAGTTTCGGGCAACCACTCGGTCAACCAACTAGGAATTGATTCTGAATTGATGTTGAATTTATTAACAATTTCTTTACCAAATTCGTTATCTTTGTAACGATAGATTTCTCCCAATCGCTTCAGGTCTAGCCAATAATAGTTGCGGATATGATATTTCAAAGATCCCAATCGCCTATTGACTTTGCCAAGGTAGCTATCGCCATCCCCATCTGGTAACAGCAATTCACCAGCAGCCCTCAAAGACGCGTAGAATAACACCTGAATTTCTAAAGGATGTTCGTAAACTCCCATGCGACGGTCAATCATAAACGCGCCATCGGGAACTAACATTGTTGGGTACATGGAAAACCGATGTACCAAGCAAAGATCCAAAATTAGTTTGATTCCGGCTTGAAAATCTGGCTGACGCGCTAGTGACAAATCGCCTGTAGTTTTTTCATAAGCGCGTAGCAAGAGAATCCACCACATACAAGAATCAATCGGGGGAACACGACCGATCGCTAGTTCACCAAAATCAGCGACCAAAAATTCCTCATTCCCCTTAGAATGTACTTTGAAACTGGCAGGCATTAATCCCGCTCCTGGTTCAAAGCAGTCTATCTGCTTTTCATGACTTTGTAATTTCAGTGTTTCTACTAGGAAGTTACGCACAATCTCTGCTTTCCCATACATGAGAAACACCAAGGCTGAAGGGACAAAATCGCGGAGGAAGCACTGGTCATAATTGAGTGCATCTGCCTCCGCATCTTTGGCGGCTACAGTCCCAATGGGTTTTCCCTGGTAATAAATTACGGAATCTTCTAATAATTCCCAGGCTTCTGCTTCCATCTGACTGTTCTTATCGATCGCGCTAGTCATGGGCGTTTAATTCCACTAATGTTATGTATCGGCTTAATTGTGGAAAGTACGCCAGCCTAACCTCAAGCTGACCAAGATTCCCGGAAGTCAGCATATAGAGTCAATCCACCATCTACAAATAGCGTTTGTCCGGTGATGTAGGCGGCTTCGTCCGAAGCTAAAAAAGCTACTGCGGCTGCCATCTCCTCTGAAGAGCCAGCACGCCCCATTGGGATGTGACTTTCCACAATCGCCTTTTTTTCAGGATCGTCTATCCAGGCTTGGTTCATTCGCGTGATTGTTGCTCCAGGGCCAATGGCATTGACACGAATACCTTGGCTTGCATATTCCAAAGCTAAAGTTTTGGTGAGGTTTTCCATCCCGCCTTTGCTAATAGAATAACTGATATACATCGGTCGCCCAATAATTTCGTGAACGCTGGAAATATTAATAATCGCTCTTGGACGATTAACAGACAGGAGGTGTTTAATAGTTTCACGCGCGCAGAGATAAGCACCCCAAAGATTGACTGCAATTACCCGATCAAAGTCTGCTGTGGTAACTTCGTGGGATGGACTTTCTGTTTGAATGCCAGCATTATTAACTAGAATATCTAAACTGCCAAATTCGTTTACTACGGTGTTGACCATCTCAATAATGTCTGATTCTTGGGAGACATCTCCTTGAAGCAGCAGCGACTTCACACCACAATTTTCGATATTTCCACAGGATTTTTGCAATGCCATCTCTTCTGTCTGTGTCTGCTGCGGCATCAGGGTATGAGCGGTAATTGATGGCGATGTTGCACCCTTCTTGAGCGAGTCTGATAGCGATCGCCTGACCGATACCTAAAGTTGCACCTGTAATTAAAGCATTCTTTCCTTTTAAGCCTATCATATTTCCTCTCTAAGCTGCCCTGATTTGAATTTGCACTAGTCAAATAATTTTGGAGTTTAGATTACTCTTTTCCACACTTAAGCCTTGTACTGTCAACCCCCATTGGAGGGAATTTAGGCGTTGCTGAATTAAGGGATGATTTTTGTGGAGTGGGCATCCTGCCCGCCCGGAAATACAAGGGACGCTCATGTTGCCCATCCCACAAAATAGTAAAATCATCCCGCAAATATGCAACCCCGGAGTTTAAAGTTAAAAATAAGTATTTGATAATTTTGAATTTCTGAAAACAATTCTCAAAAATCAGGCTACAGATTCAAGAAATGGAACTTAACTTGAATCTGACGCCTCTTAATTACGAATTGGTATTAATCCCTATCGCAAATTCGCTGGCACTTGTTCAGGAACTACCCAATAGTAAACAGTTTTGCCCTCTACATTGAGAGTCTGCTGTGGTTTCCAATCACCCATATCGAAGGCGTGGGAGACAATGCGAGTCCCAGGTTTAAGTTCTTTCAACAGCTTGGGACGGAGTTTGGCGTTGATCTCTGGCAGTAAATAAAGTGTAACTACTGTTGCTTCACTAAAATCAGTGTTGAACAAATCTTGTTGGACAAACTGGACTGTATAAACCAAGCTGGAATAAAGCAAGTAGGCGCAGACGGCGCAAAACAGTAATGGTGTTAAAGAATAAAATGGCACACGGAAAGGGCGAACTATGTGGGGTTCGCGGATGCGCAAGACCAGCAGTGATATGCCGGAAAGCAGGAAGAAAAACCAAAATATCGGGGCAGTGTAATCCACCATTGTTTGAAATCCTTTGCGGGTGAGCGTGCCTAAAAAAACTAGTGCTAAGGCGATCGCTGCTTGCAAGAATAAGGCATAGGTAGGACTGCTCGGACGTTGTTGCCAGTGTCCCATAAAACCAAATAGCGAAAAATCCTGTCCCAGCGCGTACCAATTACGCGCTCCAGTAAAGATTGTGGCGTTGGTTGCTCCCAAAGTAGCGATCGCAATCAGCACACTGATAAACAAAGCTCCTGGTTCACCCCAAAGAGAGCGCATTAAATCTGCGGCTACTGCTTCTGACTGTGCCATGTTTGCTAATCCCAGTCCCCGCAGGTAAGCCAGATTGATTAGTAAGTAAATGGTAGTGATAATACTAATACTCCACATTAGCGATCGCACAATATTACGTCGTCCATCTTGAATTTCTGCACAGATGTAAGCCGCCTCATTCCAACCGCCGTAAGACAACAACACAAAAACCATCGCTAGTCCCCAGGTTCCCGATGATGCAGATTCTACAGGCGTAGCAGAATTAGGAATGGCGGTAAGCCCAATAATGACTACCAGCAACAAACCTAGAACTTTCGCAGCACTCAGCAAGTTTTGTGTCCACTTACTCTGTTGCAAACCGACGATGTTCAAAGCAGTTAAAAGTGCGATCACTATGGCTGCATATATAGAAGACGAAAATGTTTATAGTCATCTAAAGAATGATTGACTCATAAGGGGTAATCGTGCCTTGTTTGATTAAAAACTGATACTGCTATGCGTAATTTTTATACCGCAAACGTTTCATTGATTTAAACCCTGCTGTAATACAAACAGCGATCGCTCCATAGTTTTGACTAAGTATGGATGCACATCTGTGCGCTGTTAATTAATTAATAATGTATCAGCTTGTTATCCCTAATTATTTAATATCTGCTACTGGGAAAAAGTAAAATATCTATTACTTCACCTACTACCAAACCCAATACAGCTAGGACAGTTATAACCCAAAACGAATCTAGTTTATTGCAGCCAGAAAAGCGCATTTCCAAATCAGCTAACAGCGTAGTGGCTAAGGGGATAATAAAGAGCCTTAATAATATCGACCAAGTTGCTACTAAAGCAATTGATATACTTAAAAACAAGATGACAACTAAAGTTTTAGAGTCAAACTCAACTAAACGCTCGAACCAAGAAAAGCTCTTTCGTACTACAGCTATAACCATAGCAACAACAAAAGCTCCTACTAACCAAATAATATGATTAGCAGCAAGATACCATCCCAGGAGAATGTAAGCCAATAAGAGTAATACTAAAGGCATCAAAGGAATCCTGTTAAAAAATTCCATATTCATACTGCCAAGGCTTGTAAAAATACCAGGTTAATCTCTTAATTCTATTCAAAAAATGTTACTACTAAAACTTGTAAATATACCAGCTTTGCTCAGGATATTTCTCTATCTATAGAGCCGTTCGCGTAGCGTCTCGCAGAGAACTCCGCCTACGCGGACTCAAACAATTTGAAACCCACGAAGGCGGTCACTGAGCTTGTCGAAGTGTAGCTTTTGTTTGTATAGCCAAGCCAGTGTGGTCTTCTCCCTTGGCGCTAGCCTCTCCCTTTGGGAGAAGGGGAGACGCCAACGCAGCGTTAGCGAGTCTGCGTACTCTTTCAGAGAAGCAAGCTACGCTTTTAGCGTCTGTCTTTGCTACGCAACGCTACCGCGAACGACACGCTGCGCGAACGTAGAGAGCGTCTGGGGGTTTCCCTCATGAGCAACTAGCGCGCGAATTCCATTCGCCAGGACAGGCGTGTTTTTACACTCATTGAGATGCTCCCGACATCAGTTCAATTGGAGTGGGAAGGGACTTCCAAAAAATAAAATCAGCAATAAATAGAATAATAATCAATTAAAAACATGGGAGAGAGGAGCAATCAATGGCTGCTTCTCTCTCCCACAAGTTTATACCAATATTTCTTTGTCGCTGCTAAATTCAAAACATTTATTTGTTTGTATGCTTTAGCCGAAGATTGAGTCTGAATCAAGTTCCCACTGATGTTTGAGCAATTCTTGATAAGTCGTTTCCCGAATTATCATCTGCTTATAAAGCATAAGCAAAAACTCTTGAGCTTGTTCGCGGGACATCTGCTCGACTTGATCGGCAAAAGTTCTAAGGCTAAATTCTTGTTCTAAGGATAATGTAATGGGTTGATTCATCGCAGGGTCAATCGCCCAACTAGGCGAAAACTAAAGGGTCAATGTTGGCAATCTTGAGAAGAAGCTTTCATATCTAGCTGCCGTTAGCAGTAATACACTCATCAAGCGACCTACTGGGTATTCCCTTACTTAGCGGTGTCAAACCTAAATATGAACTTCTGTTAACTAGTATAACAAAATATTTACAAACCTGAGATGATGGCATATTAATGCTTTAGTAAATCCTGTGTCACTGATACCCCAAATATCCGAGTAATCATTTGTCATGAATCCTTACACTATCCTTAATCAGACCGGACTTCAGCGTGTTAGTGATGGCATGACCCGCCCCCTACTAGAAAATTGCGAGACTGCCTCATATATCCTTGTTTTAGTCTGGCCCCAACTTGGGGATTTTGATAGTCTTGAATATGCGTGGTGGTTACAGCGCGAAGCTAAGAAATTGTCAGATGAAAAACTCGCTATTCGTGCAGTGGGAATTGGTAATCGCGCCTCTGGAACAAGATTCTGTGAATATACAGGATTTCCAGCCGAAAATTTATTTGTTGAACCTAATGCAGAACTACATCACCAACTCAAACTTTATTCAGGACTGAATCTTCCTCTGGCTGGACTTTCCCCTACTCAGAAAGCTTGGCTAAATCTAGTGTTAATGTGTGCAGGGTTTGGAAGTCCTGGAACACTAAGAGAAGTTTTTCGGGGATACAGGGGAGATCGTCAAGCCCCTCAACTCATTGAAGATGATGAAATTATTCAAGGTACTCCTCTACCTGCTTTTCAAGGCTCGTTTTTCAAATTAGCTGGCGGAAGTGGGTTTCAACGTCCGTTTGAATTAGCTACTTTACGGCTACGGAATATGGTGGAAGTTCTTAGCAATTGGCATACTTATGTACCTAATTCTGCCTACTTAACTCAGCGTGGTGGAACTTTTCTGTTTGATACCAAAGGCCAGTTACTTTACGAACATCGAGATCCAGGAATTCTGGGCTTTGCTGCTAATATGAGTCAGCCCCTATCATTTTTATCCTCGATCGAAACGGAATTAGCAGGGCTTGGGAATCAATTTTAATCTCTGCTGTAGTTTTACGGTATCAGCATATTTGAAAACCTCTTCAATAATCACTAGCAACCAAAAAACAAAAAAAGTCTTCAATAATAATATTGTTGGCTTTTTTGTCTGTATGCTTAAACAAATTGTTCTATCCTTATCAATCGTAACTTCACTAGGGCATCGGTGAGAATTAACGTAAAGCGCATTTTGTCAATCAGTATTCAGAATTAGTTTTGACTCCTGAATTTTGAATTATTCTGAAAATCGAGATAAGTGAGGACTTTCTAACGACGCTTGAATTTCATTTGTGCGAAGTGGTCTTCCAGTAGGAAAATAGATAAAGGAGTAGTAAACATCAAGCTATGTGTTTGAAATTATGGTGTTAAATCATTTCTTGTTAAAAGAGCCTGCTTCGGTATCTCATCAGCACTCCGAGCACATCAATCTACTTTTGTAAATCTAAAATCTGCTCTAAAAGAAGCTCTAATGGGTGTAAAAGTCATAATAATTCGTAATTGATAATGACGCTTGCTGACTCGCTAACGTAATTCGTAGTTGTAATCACTGCTTGCTCTGTACTCTTAATTACGAATTACAAATATAGCAAGTAAGGATAAATAAAATGTCATTTATTATGCAAACTTCTGGAACTCTTACTGGTTTAGATATCTTGGTAGTTGAGGATGATGATGATACTCGCTTTTTTATCACTACTGTCTTGGAAATGGATGGAGCAACAGTTATAGCAGTAATATCAGCAGCAGATGCACGTAATGTATTGTCTGAATTGCAACCCGATGTTTTAATTAGTGATATCGGGTTGCCTGGGGAGGATGGCTACACTTTCATTTCCAAATTCCGTGCGCTTAAACCAAATAATTCTGGACGAGTCCCGGCTATTGCTTTAACAGCCTTTGCTGATAGTGAGGCTCGTATCCGTGCCTTGGAAGCGGGCTTTGACACTCATATATCTAAACCCATCGCTCCAGAAGAACTAGTTGAGATAGTGGCTAATTTGGTTGCTTCTTGTCATTGGTAATTATTCTCATCGGTCTTGATAATCTTCAGAAGACTTTGGATCTAACTCCCAGCGATCGCCATCACGATCCTCTAAAATATCGTTGGTATGCAAAAACTCAGAATCAGCCATTTCTAGCCCCACTGCTGCTTCTAAGTCCTCTGTGACATTTTTATCGGGAGTGGAAGTACTACCACCAACAGCTTCATCTCCAACTGCATCTGCATCTTGCCAATAAGCATCAACATCCCCACCAGTCAGTTTCGGACTTGTTTCTGTGTACTCGTCTCTTTCATCCTGCATGGAGCGTCCGCCAATATTGTATCCCGGCAAGTCTTTTACACCAGTACCGTAGGATTCGGTAATCTCTTGTGGCAAATCATTACTTTTAATTTTGTCATTATGATTTTTTTCTGCCATGATACTAGCCCTTTTCTGCATTCTCACAATAACGTTTTCTTGTCAGCAATTTGTCTAACTAGAGGTGTATAACTTATAAAATAATCTATCCCCTGGGTACGACGCTAAACTAGAGATCGCGCCATAAGATTGTAGCTATGAATTCATGGTCAAGGAACTTGTAGTTGAAGTTATGAGTTAGAAGCCAACCGAAATTATTAATTAGCGAACTTTTAACTCATAACTATTTTTTCGGGAAGAATAAGTAAACATAAACAAAATTTTAAGTTTAGTATTTTAGATTAGTATTCACATTTTTAATTACCTAAATGCTAAACAATGGAACACTCAAAATTATTTGAGTAACGGAGGTAGATAATGCGGATAGGTAATTCAACATCATTTATTTAGTTAAAAGTTTGGCTGTTTAACTGTCTTCATCGATAAATATTTTTGTAAGTAGTTAAAGACTAGAGAAATAAAAACGGAACACCATTTATGACTGAACATAACAATCACTCCGGCAATAAAAAAGTCGCTATCCTCATTGAACAAGCAGTAGAGGATGCAGAATTTATAGTTCCATATAATGGATTCAAACAAGCAGGAATTGATGTAGTAGTCCTTGGTTCCCGAATGAATGAAAAATATAAGGGTAAACGCGGCAAACTTAGCATACAAGCTGACGGTACCACAACGGAAGCGATCGCAGCTGAATTTGATGCAGTAGTGATTCCCGGCGGTATGGCTCCTGACAAAATGCGACGGAACCTTAATACAGTACGTTTCGTACAAGAGGCTATCCAACAAGGAAAATTAGTCGCTGCTGTTTGTCACGGGCCACAAGTTTTGATTGAAGGCGACTTGCTCAAAGGCAAACAAGTCACTGGGTTTATTGCTATTGCCAAGGATATAACTAACGCTGGCGCAAATTATTTAGATGAGCCGGTAGTAGTTGACGGGAATTTGATTACATCTCGCGAACCTGGAGACTTGGCAATTTTTACCACAGCTATTTTGACCCGTTTGGGTTATGGTGGCAAAGATGCTGCATTGCCAAATGAGAAAGACACAAGTGCTGAATGGTGGAAGCTTGCAGATGCTTGGGGTGGCTCAACTAAAGGTGATATCACCAGAGGTTTAAATAATGCTCTTGCTGGTGAACGTTATTCGCTAGAAGCATTTGAAAATTACTTGGAAAAGGAATCAGATAGCGAAGTTAATTCAGTCTTTCAAGAAATAATTACTAATAAACAGCGCCACATTAAAAAACTAGAAACCTATCTTCAGTTATTGGGCGAAAAACCTTCTTTAGGTGCAAATATTGCCAATCAGTATGCTAAGGTGAAAACTGCCTTAACTGGAAGTGATGACATATATCAGTTACGTTCTGCTTTAGGTGATCTGCAAACTGGTATCGGCGATATTGGCAATTTGTCTGCGATGTTTACCGACCCAGTAGCAACTGCTATTTTCAAAGAAATTTACCAAGATTTATTGAAATCCGAACAGCAATTAATAGAGTTGTATCGAGCGCGGATAAGCGCTCAGGTTGCGCCTCCTAAGCCGACTACAGGCGCAGCTATATCAATGTAACCAATCGCAGAGACGCATACTCCTATGGACAACCAAGCCATGCTTAATGTCTCGTGAGAATTTGCGTTTTGGTTATTTTACTAGACATCCGATCAAAAAGAATTAGAGAGGTAGTACTACTACGTCTCTACAAGGTTTCTGGATAACGCATATTTAATTTCTGGAGTTATCTAGAGTTATCTACTGTATGTAATGGAGAGAAAAAAAGTGACTTCGACATCAGGCGATAAACTTACTACTAGTCAGGGTGAAGCTAATGAAGTAGAGCGTTGGGCATCTCTCATCGGTGGCGGTGCTATGGTGCTGATGGGTTTAAAACAAGGTTCTCTGCGGGGAGCGCTGACGGCTTTGGCTGGTGGTGGTTTGATTTATCAAGGTGCAACGAAACAAAGTACAATCCAGCAAGCACAGGAAGCAATCGGGATAAACCAACCGATCAAAGTTGAAAAGACGGTAACAATTAATAAATCAGCAGAAGAATTGTATCGTTTTTGGCATAACTTTGAGAATTTGCCCACCTTTATGAAGCATCTCAAGTCAGTAAAGGTGTATAACGAAAAACGTTCTCATTGGATAGCCAATGCACCATTAGGTAGCAGCGTGGAATGGGATGCAGATATTCTCGAAGACCGAGAAAATGAGTTTATTTCTTGGGCTTCTGTAGAAGGTGCAGACGTTGATAATTCTGGTTTTGTCCGCTTCAAAAAAGCACCAGGCGATCGCGGCACAGAAGTAAAGATTGTCTTGGAGTATAACCCACCAGGTGGAGCATTGGCAGCTACCGTAGCTAAACTTTTCGGTGAAGAACCAGAACAGCAGATTGGTGATGAATTGCGCCGCTTCAAGATGCTAATGGAAGCAGGTGAAATTGCCACCACCGAAGGTCAACCAAGTGGACGTAAGTAGTTGCGATTAATAGCGATCGCTTTCCCAAACGCCTGAAAATGGCGAAAAAGTTTGCCAAAGCAAAAGTGATTAACTTCTTCGTAAGTTAATCCTGGCGAAGTGTTGAAACAGATAACTGGTGGCTATGGCCCCGATGCTTGCATCGATGCTGTTGGTATAGAAGACCATCACATTTTTCAACAAAAAAAAGGATAACTCTATCAAAGTTATTCTTAAACCTGAATGGTGAACAGTCATTTAAGGTTTTGAATTGTACACCCAACATAATGTAATTGAGGTTTTTTATGAATCGAGTAATTTCATGGCTGCGGAATATTCGCATTTCTCAAATTTTTGTAGTTTTCCTCGTAGGATTTATGTTCTTATTGGGTCAAGCTTTTAGCTACACTAACATAGCACTGGCTGACGTTAAAACTCCAGAGGGTACTTATTATAAAGGAGTGCCAAATCAGCAAGGTGAAATTAGAAACGATACCCAAATCAATAATACCCAAAAATCAAAAAACCCAATCAAAAGCACTGTTGATAATATCCGCGAAAAGTTAAACTTGGATGAAAAACCTCCTGAAGCAACAAAAGAGTTTTTTGATCCTACTTCAAACAGAACCGGAGATGAAACTTCATCATTAAGTAAAAGTAGAGAAGGTTATTATCGCACTCCTTCTAGCAAATAACTGAGAGGTAGCAGCTAGACGGTTAACAAATTTTGAGTCGAGATTGTTGACTCATACATTGTTGAATAACTTTTTAGCGGTTACTGAGACGCGATAGTTATCGCGTCTCAAAATCAAGTTAAATTTAGTATTCATCTTGATATGAATGCTCCATAAATTATAACTAAGGACTAAATAATTATGAAAGCAGTTTGCTGGCATGGAGCAAATGATGTGCGGGTAGAAACGGTTCCTGACCCCACAATTCTTAATCCGCGTGATGCCATTATTAAAATTACTTCCACGGCAATTTGTGGATCTGATTTGCATATTTACAATGGCTACATCCCCTCAATGGAAAAGGGTGATATCCTTGGCCATGAATTCATGGGGGAAGTTGTAGAACTTGGAAGTGCAGTTAAAAATGTGAATATAGGCGATCGCGTCGTTGTTCCTTTCACCATCTCCTGCGGTAGCTGCTTTTTCTGTAATCGGGATTTATGGTCATTGTGCGATAACTCTAACCCCAATGGTTGGTTAGTAGAAAAGCAAATGGGCTATTCGCCATCAGGTCTATTTGGCTACTCTCATTTATTCGGCGGTTACGCTGGTGGTCAAGCAGAGTATGCACGAGTGCCTTTTGCCGATGTCGGCTTGTTCAAAATCCCTGATGGTTTAACGGATGAGCAAGTACTATTTTTAACAGACATTTTCCCCACAGGCTATATGGCAGCTGAGAACTGCAACATCCAACCCGGTGATATTGTCGCCGTTTGGGGTTGTGGCCCTGTCGGGCAATTCGCCATCAGAAGCGCATATATGCTAGGTGCTGAACGGGTAATCGCTTTTGATCGCATTCCCGAACGTCTGCAAATGGCTAAAGAATACGGCAAAGCTGAAGTTCTCAACTACGAAGAAGTCGATGTAGGCGAAGCACTCAAAGAAATGACTGGTGGTCGTGGCCCCGATGCTTGCATTGATGCAGTGGGAATGGAAGCACATGGCACAGATTTTATGGCGATGTACGACCAGGTAAAGCAAGCAGTACGTTTAGAAACAGACCGTCCAACGGCATTACGACAAGTAATTGTCTCTTGTCGCAAAGGTGGTCACGTATCAATTCCGGGTGTATATGGTGGCTTTGTAGATAAAGTGCCGATGGGTGCTGCGATGAACAAGGGCCTAACCTTGAAAATGGGACAAACACACGTCCACAAGTATTTAAAACCTTTGCTAGAACACATCCAAAACGGTGATATCGATCCAACGTTTATCATCACTCACAGCTTACCTCTAGAACAAGCGCCCCACGGCTACGAAATTTTTAAGGAGAAGAAAGATAACTGTATCAAAGTTGTACTCAAACCGTAATGGGAAGCAGGGGAGCAGAGGAGCAGGGGAGCAGAGGTGAGAACTTGCAACAAGTTTTTCTCCTTGTCCCCAATTCTCCTTGTCCCCAATTCTCCTTGTCCCCTTGTCCTCTTCCCCATGCCCAATGCCCTATTCCCCATGCTTAAAGTTAAAACTATCAAAGAGGCAAAAAAATATGTCTGATACAACTGTTAGCAAAGTAGACTCTAGTCATTCTCCTAAAGGCCAACTTGGTCAAAAATATCTTGCATCTGGCAAAAATATTTCCATGCGTCTGTGGGAAAATGAACAACCGAACGAATCTAAAGAGCCAACAGCACGCGAATATGAAACTGTTGGTTATGTAATCAATGGTCGTGCTGAATTACATATTGAAGGGCAAACGATTTTACTAGAACCTAGGAGTTCTTGGATAGTACCAAAAGGAGCTAGCCACACCTATAAAATTCTAGAACCATTTACTGCTGTTGAAGCAACCAGTCCACCCGCTCAAGTTCACGGGCGAGATGAAAACTGATTTGCTGTTATTTGAAATTTGGCGATCGCTAAAAGCTAAAAACGTTATAGCCGCTTTCAATAACATAGACTATAAAGCGTTCATAGGGGAACAATATTCTTGTTCTCCTTTTTACTGTGCTTTGCAATTGAGAAAGCATTGCAACAAACTTTTCTGCTGACTTATTTCGCTGTAGCAAAAAACATCACACGAAATAAAGCATATTTAGTGTGATGTTTCACTGTTTATTCATTCGCCAGTCGAACTCAAACTCATGGCTTTCTTCTGACGACTGATGCCTTAATTCTATTTAAAGAATTATAGATAATACTTATGGCATAAACCTTCCGATAGAGAGACATAACAAAACGAAATTGTATTCTATTAACAATGTCTTTTTAGAGAAAATGCTTGTAAGAAAATATGGTTTTTTATCAATTATTTTAGTAGAGATAATTACTCAATATTTTTAACAAAAACAGAATGGAGCGAACAAATGAGGTTTGTCTTAAGACGCCGCAAGTTGGGTCAATTGATGGTCTTCAGTACAGTAGCGGCAACGATCGCTAATTTTGTAGAGAAAGCTGTAGCAGAAACTCAAGTCAAAAAAACTACTCCAATGCTGGCAACTTCCACTTCTGAAACTGTGAAGGTGACGCTGCAAGTGAACGGAACACCACATAGTTTACAGATTGAACCGCGTGTTACTTTACTTGATGCACTTCGGGAATATCTAGGACTAATTGGTACTAAAAAAGGTTGCGATCATGGTCAGTGCGGTGCTTGCACGGTGCTGGTTGATGGGCAACGAATTAATTCGTGCCTGGCATTTGCAATTATGCACACCGATGCAAAAATCACAACTATTGAAGGGTTGGAGCAAGGAAACAATCTGCACCCGATGCAAGCCGCGTTTCTGTCCCGCGATGCGTTTCAGTGCGGCTACTGCACGCCAGGGCAGATTTGTTCGGCGGTGGGTTTGGTGAACGAGGGACACGCTAAATCGGATGCCGACATTCGCGAACTGATGAGCGGCAATATCTGCCGTTGTGGGGCTTATCCAAATATCGTGGCTGCTGTCCGCGATGTCTTAGAGGGAAAAAAAGATGCAGCCGTTTAGCTATAAGAAAGCAGGACAAGCGGAGAATGCCGTGGCATTGGTGTCTCCAGAAGCTCAAGCGTCGTACCTCGCTGGTGGTACTAGCCTAATCGATTTGATGAAGCTGAATGTCCAGACACCAAAAGAGTTGGTTGACATTAACCCATTACCGCTAACCAAGATAGAAATGCAGGGCAACGGTGTGCGGATTGGCGCAATGGCACGCAATAGTGAAGTTGCTTATAATGCGATGATTCAGGAGCGTTACCCTGTGCTGTCGGAGGCATTGCTGTCTGGGGCATCGCCGCAACTGCGAAACATGGCAAGTGTGGGCGGGAATTTGCTGCAACGTACCCGTTGTTACTACTTCCGCGACACTTCGATGCCCTGTAACAAGCGCGTTCCAGGTTCAGGTTGTGGGGCAATCGAGGGTTACAACCGCATTCACGCAATTCTTGGCGGTAGCGATCGCTGTATTGCCACTCATCCCTCTGATATGGCTGTGGCAATGGTAGCACTTGATGCTGTTGTGCAAACACGCGGGCCGAATGGAGAGCGCAGTATTCCACTAGTAGATTTTCATCTCCTACCTGGCGAGACACCCGAACGGGAGACAGTTTTACAACATGGAGAGTTAATTGTTGCTGTTGACTTGCCTGCCTCAAACCTTGCTAGGCGATCGCACTATTTAAAAGTCCGCGATCGCGCCTCTTATGCCTTTGCGATAGCATCGGTTGCGGCGGCATTAGATGTTCAAAATGGCATCATTCGCGCCGCCCGCATTGCCTTGGGTGGAGTAGGAACAAAGCCCTGGCGTGCTTATGAAGCTGAAAAAGTACTTTTGAACAAGCCCGCAAACGAGACAACATTTCAAGCAGCAGCATCCGCAGCGATCGCTGGAGCTAAACCTCAAAAATACAACGCCTTTAAGGTCGAACTGACTAAACGCACCATTGTTAAAGCGCTGGCAACAGTGGGAGGAATGGCATGAATACAGGGGATACAAATACAGTTCTTGGCAAACCGCTCAATCGAGTTGATGGATACCTGAAGGTGACGGGTGGCGCACGCTATTCGGCAGAGTTTCCGGTAGCAAAAATGACTTATGGAGTCACGATTCAAAGCACGATCGCCAAAGGTAAGATAGCCCAAATCGATACAAAGGCGGCGGAACAAGTACCGGGTGTATTAGCAGTAATTACCCACCTCAACGCGCCTAAAGCTTCTGGAGAAAAGGGCGGCGGTCGCAAGCTGCAAGTGCTACAAGATAACGTTGTGCTGTATAGCGGTCAGCACATTGGTGTCATCGTTGCCGATACCTTTGAACGAGCTATGTATGCTGCCTCGCTGGTGCAAGTTCGCTATGACGAAGAGAAACCGACCATTAATATGCGGGATAACCTTGCTAAGGCATACTTGCCTAAAGGTAAAATCCCCAGAGAAGAGCCGCCCGATTTAGAGCACGGCAATGTCAACCAGGGACTAGCGGCGGCGGCTGTCCGCGTCGAGCAAACCTATACTACACCCATCGAAAATCACAATCCGATGGAGCCTCATGCCACAACAGCAGTTTGGCAGGGCGATCAACTGCTGCTGTATGACGCAACTCAGGGAATCTTTCAGGTTCAACAAAAAGTTGCGGGGGTATTAGGAATTGAGCCAGAGAAAGTCCGCGTTATGTCTTACTTTGTTGGCGGTGGCTTCGGCTGCAAAGGGTCGGCTTGGTCGCATGTGCCTATAGCGGCGATCGCAGCACGGCAGGTTAAGCGCCCAGTGAAATTAGTTCTGGGTCGCATACAAATGTATGGGCCTGTTGGCTTTCGACCAGAGACAATTCAACAGGTTTCTCTAGGTGCAACCCGCGAGGGCAAATTAACCGCTCTGCGACACACAGGCACTTCCCAGACTTCAACTTTCGATGAATTTATCGAACCTGTTGGTAAAAGCGCCCGCATGCTCTACGCTTCCCCGAATATCGAAACCAGTCACCATCTAGTTCAGCTTGATGAAGGTACACCAACCTTTATGCGGGCCCCAGGCGAAGCTTCTGGGTCGTTCGCCTTAGAATCGGCAATGGACGAACTAGCTTATGCGCTGAATATCGATCCGGTAGAACTGCGTCTGCGTAACCATGCTGATGTCGATCCTAGTAAAGGACTGCCCTGGTCGAGCAAGTCACTCATCCAGTGCTACAGATTAGGAGCAGAAAAGTTTGGCTGGCAAAAGCGCAATCCTCAGCCCCGTTCGATGCGAGACGGCAATTATTTGATTGGTTGGGGTATGGCGACAGCTACTTATCCTACTAACCGTTCCCCAGCATCAGCGATCGCCCGAATTATGGCAGACGGTACAGCCGTTGTCCAAAGCGGTTCGCAAGATATTGGCACGGGGACTTATACTGTCATGACTCAAGTCGCGGCTGAGGCACTCGGTCTACCAGTTGACAAAGTTCGCTTTGAACTAGGCGATACTAAGATGCCAGAAACTCCCGTTTCCGGTGGTTCACAAACAGCCGCTAGTGTCAGCTCGTCCGTGCATATAGCGGGAAATCAAGCTCGCAGTCAGCTTTTGCAACTCGCACTTGCCGATCAAAAATCGCCGCTTTATAGTTCAAACGCTGAGGATGTGATTGCCGAAAATGGCAGCTTTTTCTTAAAAAATAAATCGTCCGCAACCGAGACATATCAAGCAATCTTGGCACGGCATGGAATGAAAATGATCGAAGCGCGTGCCGATGCCAAGCTGGGAGAGGAACAAAAGAAGTTCTCAATGCACGCATTTGGATCGCAGTTTGCCGAAGTCCGCGTTAATTCTGATTCTGGCGAAGTGCGAGTAACGCGCTGGGTGGGAACTTTTGGTGTGGGACGCATCCTCAATGCTAAAACAGCCAACAGTCAGCTGATCGGTGGGATTATCTATGGTATCGGTATGGCATTAATGGAACATACGGTAACAGACCCGAATCTAGGACGCGTTGTCAACCATGACTTAGCTGAGTATCACGTACCAGTGAATGCAGACGTTCCTGATATTCAGGTGTTATTTGTTGATGAACACGATCCACATATCAACCCGCTTGGTGTCAAGGGGATTGGCGAAATTGGGATTACCGGCACTGCGGCGGCGATCGCTAACGCTGTCTATCATGCCACAGGTAAACGCATCCGCGATTTGCCAATTACATTAGATAAGCTGCTGTAGATATGGCGATTGCCGAAACGATGAAACCTCAATCATCCGATTGGCGATCGCTACATTACCAGTATGAGCAAGAACTTCATACACGGCAATGATCCCCTGTAGAGACGCCATTTATCGCGTCTTGATTTATTGCGTCTTGAAATACTCAGGATTGATGACCAGTCAAGTAAAATTTGGTACTCTTAACTCGGAATCACTGTAATTAGATTTGTTACCGAGATGAGTCGTCCAACAGCACGCTCCTACGCTTTCTTATCGATTGCAGCAGCAATCATCACTATTGCCCTAAAATTTGGCGCTTACCAGCTAACCGGGTCAGTAGGTTTGCTTTCAGATGCGATTGAATCAATTGTAAATCTTTTAGCAGCATTGGTGGCTCTATGGGCATTGACCTATGCTGAGAAACCAGCCGATGCCGAACACGACTTTGGGCATTCTAAAGCCGAATACTTCTCCAGTGGTGCAGAAGGTGCGTTGATTATAGTGGCAGCCATTAGCATTGCTGTTGAAGCATGGGGACACTTGTTGCATCCAGAACCGTTAACACAGCTAGGATTGGGGTTGGCACTCTCCCTATTTGCAACCGCAATCAACGGCGTTGTTGCCTTTATCTTGCTAGGGGCAGGACGACGGTTGCGTTCCATTACACTCAGGGCTGATGCTCACCATCTGTTTACCGATGTGGTGACTTCGGGTGGTGTGATAGTTGGAATCTTACTCGTCAAGCTAACAGGGACTCTCGTACTCGATCCAATTGTCGCGCTGATAGTAGCAGCAAATATTACTTGGACAGGATTTCGTTTGCTACGGGAAACCAGTAGCGCCTTACTAGATGCAGCTTTGCCGAAAAAAGAAATTGACGCAATTAAGAGCATCCTTAACGAGTACAAACGTGAAGACATCCAGTTTCATGCCTTGCGAACCCGTACTGCTGGAACCCGTCGCTTTGTTTCCTTTCATGTTCTTGTACCTGGATCTTGGACAGTGCAACAAGGGCACGATTTGTGCGAGGCAATTGAGCTTGCTATTCTTGGGATGCTACCTTCAACCCACGTTACAACTCATTTAGAACCTGTGGAAGATCCAGTTTCTTGGGAAGATTTGGAGTTGGAGCGTTCGAGCAATCAGCAAATGCAAGATATAAAATAAGAGATTAATTGCTGCCGTTGAGCTTTCAGGAATGACGCGATCGCATCTCTCATCAACTGCAATGCCAAAACGATGAAAGCTGAATCACACGATTTGCGATCGCACTTATTTTTCGATCTACTGAAGATGACTTAAGAGGGCGATCAACTATTTTAAAGTTTTTGTGAAGCCAGTAAAGAAGACAATAAAGAGCTTAGTGAATCTATTATGATACTAGTGATTTTTAAGGATGCTGTAATGAGAGCAAATTAGTAGGAAAACATAGATATCTAGTTATCTCTACAAAATCAATTGGGTTTTATTAAACGATCGCTCAGTTTTCAAGCTGCCTTGAGTAGCAAATTTTGTGCTGATGACCGCCAATTAAATCCCTCCCTTGCATCCTGTGCATCTTCAAGTTCAATTGGCTAGCTTTGATGATTGTAGTTCTTTCTAATTAGGAGTTCATTCAAAATCGTGAAAACCCAAAAGTTCGCACTCTCGACTATTGTAGCACTAGCTACCTTAGCTATCACTGCAACGGCTGCACAAGCAGTCTCGATTGTCAATCAAGCCTTAGACGTTTTCTCAGTACCTCCCTCCGGTGAACCAGTCTTCACTTTCACCGAGCTAGGAGTTACGTCCCTACCATCTGCTAGTCCTATTCTGACGACAGGATCGGGACCTGCACTTAGCATTAACAATAACCTGAATAACTTGGATGTCTCTGTTGGTGATATTGTGTATCGTCTGTTAAGCCCTGATGCTCAGTTTGGCACTGTTACTTCAAACCTTTACACAGTCACGCTATCTGAAAACAACTCTGTTGCGACATTCACAGGCGCGCGCATCAACCCTGGTGAAGTATTCCGCATTGAGCGCATGGTCAGCGATGGATTGCCTGTCAATTTTAGCTCAATATTATCTACCGCAAATGAAACGAACACGCGTACTGTTCCTGAACCGAACACAATTGCAGGTCTAGCGCTCGCAGGTGTCGCTTGTGCCTACATCCGTCGGCGCAAACAGCAAACTGCAAAGTAAACAGTGAAACGAGATATCTGACTTCTGAGTTGCAACCCCGATTCTAGAGACGATCCACATCAAGCAGTCGGATATCTAGTTAATAGCAGCTACAGGCGGTAGCGATCGTACTACCGTTGTGTTGGTCGAACTTACGTTCAATCAAGTTGATTAATACTAAGTTGCAATCATCTGTGGTATTTCTCCCCTTGCTAGAAAGCTCCTCTGCTTCACGGCAGTTGCTCCACTTGGGGAGCTACTCCGTTGCGGGGTTTTCCCCCGTTGTAGGAAGTGGCGTGAAACCCCAAGACTGCACTGCCTCCCCGGCCTCAACTAGGTATAACTTGCGATCGCTTCGGGCGGGCGGTTACGCCATCGCAACTATCTTTTTCCGCGAAGGACGTTTGCGGTCTGATTTTTTCTTCAGTCCCACAGCTTGGGCTTGATCGCTATCTGAGCCATATTGCCCGCGTACAACTTCTTTCATCGCTAATACAGCATTATGAAATTCCCATTCTGCTAATCGAGCAGCATCAGCAGCCGCACGGTATAAAGCTAGTTTCTCAGTTTCGGTTTGCTGAGAAATCAACATTGCCTGATAAGCTTCCTGTAAGTTTGCAGCTGAGGCATCAGCACGAGTTGTGTTGTAAGTGCTGACGGTTTGTAAACCGTGGAATGAGTCAATATCTTGACTAATCAGTTGAGGGCGCAAACGGTTTGTTGTATTTTGGGGAGGCATATATACATACTTAGTAACTTGTACATTTAATGTACCCATTGCAACACAAAAACTTAACAGTAAGATTAAATTTTCCGATAGGGCAAGGTTAGAAAGGATAGTTTAAGATAACAAGTCGATGTATTAACATAACAGGTCAATGTATTGGCATAACAGACCGATGTATTAACATAACAAGTCGATGTATTGGCATAACAGACCGATGTATTAACATAACAGGTCAATGTATTGGCATAACAGACCGATGTATTAACATAACAGGTCAATGTATTGGCATAACAGACCGATGCAATTACAAAACTGTAAGACAACACTAATTAGCAAGTAGCGCGATCGCAATTGCGCTCTTTAAACCATGAGGAGCATTAAAATTTCTAACACTCTAAAGCTGAAGTGTCACTAGTGGGAATACAATCAGAAAATGATGCAGTTGTGTTAGTAAAGACTGCACTAGAAAATAGTGGAGGTTAAAGCAATGGATGGGCGCGATCGGTACTTACAAATCGCTCTGGTTCTTGTTGGAATAGCTTTTCTACTTATCTATCCGCTAACTCAGGTCTGGGCATCAGGCTGGTTATGGCAACCAGGTCAGCACGAATACGAACAGATGATCGTTGGTGTTTATGCGACACTTGGTGTATTTTTGCTGTTGGCTTCAAGGCAACCAGAAGCTCACCTCAGTTTAATCTGGTTCACCGTCATATCAAGTGCAATCCACGGGCTGATCATGGCGGTACATGCAATAATTGACCCTGTTGAACAAGGACACCTGTTTGGTGATGTTCCAGCATTGTTCTTGGTAGCAATTGTCCTTGGCTTTTTAGCGCCACGCAAAGTAGTGTCGAGTACATGAGCAGGTATGGAATATCTGTACATCTTGCAATTCAACAGATAAGCAAAGGCGATCGCCATTTGAAGTTACAACTAATGGGCGATCGCTATTCCTCTGCTTTCGGCATTTGGCAGTTCCTCGGCTAACGCTTGAGCAGTATCGCTCCATTCTTCACTGTACTTTGGATATGAGGGAGCGATCGCACTTTGCAAATTAGCATAAGAATTGAACCGCGAAGGACGCAAAGAGCGCGAAGTGGCTTCCCGCAGGGTAGGGCACGTTTGCGCAGCGTCTCGCAGAGAAGGAAGAGATAAAAAGGAGCGATAGCGATCGCCTTTTGAAGTTACAACTGATGGCGATGGCTCCTAAAGTTTGAACTACACTATTGAGTGGCATCAATTTGGTGTGATTTTGTGAGAAAGAGTGCGTTCGTTCCAAAGCTTGCTGATACAGGGGTTCGGCTTGGCTGTAGCGTCCTGTAGAATCGTAGAGTTCTGCAAGATTGTTCTTGCTCTAAAAGATTTTGATATTTCACGCCCTTTTTTGATATTTTCTGCTATTTAAGCAAATTCACACTTGGGAATTAGCGATCGCACTACAGAATGACGTAAAGCATCATCTTTGTATTTTGTACTTTGTGGAAATTTACCTATGTAACATTACGGTCTGTTTAACTCATTGTATTACCTCAATGGACTTAAATTTCCCCTTCATCTCCATTACATTTTTGTACTTTTTATTTGTCTTTTAGAGGTTTGTACAGTGAGGTGCAAAATATCAATCAACTTGCATTTTGAATGCATCTTTCGGAGTATGTTTCAAAACACACCTTAGCTAGAGTCTTTGTGGCAAATAGTCGTGATACTATACGGCTCATTCCTGTTCTTGCTTGTAGGAGACAATTATGGAAATTAGTAGACGCAGCTTGTTAAAAACTGCTTCTGCTTCGGAATTAGTGGCAGCAGGACTTGCAGTTTTAGAAAGATTTTTGCAACCGCTCCTCGCTCAAACTGAACTCAAGCAGATGATATCCCTGCATTCAATCGAGAAATCTTGAATCTATTTGTACAATTTGCACCGGCGGCATCTGCTTCACATTAATCGGTTTAGTTTGTAGTTTACTCAACTGTGCGATCGCGCTTATTTTTCATTCAACGTTTCAAAATATAGCTTTATCCAAGGAGAACACTAATTATGTCCATCAAAATACTCTCTACTGGTTTAGTAGCGATCGCTTTATCTCTGGCAACTGGTTGCACACCAACTACGCCCCATGACGACAATATATCTGAAGTTCCACCTGCTCAATCTGTGCAAACGACAGAAAGTCCATCTCCATCCCCAACTGCGTCACCAACTACACCAGGGCAAAATACCCCCAGTTCTTCAGACAAAGAGTTTATGACTGAAGCTGCTCAAGGTGGTTTAGCAGAAGTCCAACTAGGACAACTAGCATCACAACGTGGAACTAGCGATGCAGTAAAACAGTATGGACAGCGTATGGTTCAAGATCATACCCTGGTAAACAATCAACTCAAACAGTTGGCGACTCAAAAAGGTGTAACGCTGCCAACTAGTCTCGACAGCAAAAATAAGCAAGTCCAGCAAAGCTTATCCAAACTTTCTGGTGCTAAGTTCGATCGCCAATATTTGAATCACATGCTTCAAGATCATGAAAAAGATGTCTCTGCATTTCAGACTGAAGCTGAACAGGGACAAGATCCAGAAGTGAAAGCATTTGCGGCTCAAACTCTACCAATCCTCCAAGAACACCTGCAACAGGTTCGTTCCCTTGTTAATCCTGGAAGTTCAACTAGCACCCCAACTCCAACGAGTACCCCAACTACTACTCCGTAAGTCAATAGACTTCTTGCAAAAGTCGGGGTAAAGGGGAAGGGGAAAAGGGTAAAGAAACTCAAAATCCTTTACCCTTTTCCCTCTCTTGCAAAAATATATTTTTCCAAGAGGTCTAATACAGTTGAGTTAAGTATTTTTTTTCCCTTTCTATCCGCTACGCGTACTTCTACAAAGAAGAAAGCTACGCATAGCGTTTCGCTGTATTAAGTCCAAAATTTCATCATTAAGGAGAATTTTAAGGAACCGCGATGTCTAAATTGTTTAAAGGAAAAATTTCTCGTCGTCAGGTTCTGACTACAGCTGGGTTAGGAGCCGTTTCAGCCGCCGCAATTGGGAGTATGGGCGAAGAGGTTGCTGCCCAACAGCCAACTGGGCAAGCCACTCCCCGAGGAGGCCCGTTGCCGCCTCAGATTGAGTTTCCGCCCATCTCAGAAAAAACTGAGGTTGATACGGGTGGGCCACCAACTGCCTTACCTCCAGAGCGACGTTTGGGATTTGCGATCGTTGGACTTGGGAGACTAGCATTAGAAGAAATTATGCCTGCGTTTGCAGAATGTAAACTAGCAAAGCCAACTGCTTTAGTTAGTGGTGATGCTGCCAAAGCAAATCTTGTTGCACAGCAGTATGGCATCAAACCGCAGAACGTTTACAACTATCAGAATTACGACAATCTCCGCAACAATCCAGACGTTGATGTGATTTATATTGTATTGCCCAACAGTATGCACCGGGAATATACGGTGCGTGGTGCGAAAGCTGGAAAGCATATTCTGTGTGAAAAGCCAATGGCAACCACAGTTGAAGATGCTCAACAGATGATCGACGCGTGCAAACAAGCGAATCGCAAGCTGATGATTGCTTATCGCTGCCAATATGAGCCACACCATCGCGCCATGATTCAGATGATCCGTAGCAAAGAATTGGGAACTGTGAAGGTGATTCAGGCAGATAACGGACAAAACCAGGGAGGTGACTTAAATCAATGGCGATTGAAACGCGCCTTAGCTGGAGGTGGCTGTTTGCCGGATGTGGGAGTTTATTGCTTGAATGCAACTCGCTATTTAACAGGAGAAGAACCGATCGCAATTAGTGCCCAAATCTTCAGCACTCCTGGCGATCCGCGCTTCAAAGAAGTAGAAGAAAGTGTTACCTTCCAGCTGCGGTTTCCCAGTGGGATACTAGGGATTTGCTCCAGTAGCTACGGCTTTCACGAAGCACGTCGATTTCGTGTCTTCGGTTCTGATGCTTGGGGACAACTCGATCCGGCGTTCTCCTACAACGGTTTGCGGATGATGATTTCGCGCAAATCACCAACCAATAGCATGGCAGAAAACGTCAGCGAAGTGCGGATAGGTGAGAAGAATCAGTTTGCCTTAGAAATCGATCACATGGCGGATTGTGTGATTCAAAATAAACAACCTCATACGCCTGGTGAAGAAGGTTTGCAAGATCAAAAACTGATAGCGTTGATTTACGAAGCCGCACAAACAGGCAAGACGATTACCCTACCTCGTGTGTCAGGATTAGATACCACGCGTGGCCCCGCTCCTAGAATGCTGAAGTAAATACCTGCATACCGCAGTCATGACAACCTCTGCTTGGAGTCCGCTCCGTAAATCTTTGTTTCGCGATCGCTGGATTGCCTCGATTGTCTCCAACATTGGCGGTTGGATGGAGGACACAGCGGGAGCTTGGTTAATGACTTCTCTCACTACCTCTCCCCTGTTGGTGGCACTGATGCAAACAGCCGCAACTTTGCCAGTGCTGTTGTTAGGATTACCAGCCGGAGCAACGGCAGATATTTTCGATCGCCGTCGATTATTACTGTTTTGGCAATTCTGGATGCTGGTTGCGGCACTGATCTTGAGTGGATTGATTTTTGCAGGTAAAATTACACCGTGGTCACTGCTGGCGCTGACGTTTTTGCTCAACTTGGGAGCGGCAATGAATGGCCCAGCTTGGCAAGCGATTGTACCAGAATTAGTACCGCGATCGGAACTCATGGCTGCGATCGCTTTAAATAGTGCTGGGTTTAACATTGCCCGAGCAGTTGGGCCTGCGATCGCAGGCTTGATTTTGGTGGCGGCAAATGCGGGAGTCGTCTTTTTGATTGATGCCCTTTCCTTTATCGGGGTGATTTTCATCCTCTATCGTTGGCAGCGCCAACCGCTTTATGAAAGCGCCCTGCCCGCAGAGCGAGTATTGGGTTCTATGCGGGCTGGTATTCGCTATGTCCGTTTTTCTCCCGCCCTGCAAGCCGTGTTAATTCGAGCCGGTGTTTTAACTAGTTGCACGAGTGCTTTGTTAGCCTTGCTGCCTTTAGTAGCACAACAAGATTTGCGACAAGGAGCAGGTGGGTATGGTTTACTACTCGGTTGCTTTGGATTGGGGGCGATTCTCGGTGCAATTTTGATGCCACAAGTGCGTCAACATCTCACAGGCGATGGAGTTGTGATTGCCGGAACTCTGGTGTTTGCAGTTGCGACATTAATTCTGGCATTCATTCACAATGTACCTTTGGTGTTGCTGGCTTTGCTAGCGGCGGGAATTGCCTGGACAAGTATGACATCCAGCTTGAATATTACAGTGCAGCTTGCGGTTCCCGCTTGGGTACAGGCGCGGGCACTAGGAACTTATCAGATGGTATTTCAAGGAGGTTCAGCAATTGGTAGTATTGTTTGGGGTGCAGCGGCAGAGCATTGGGGTATGCGGACTGCCTTATTCATTGCTGCGATCGGCTTAGTAGGGGGAACCTTTACAGCGCGGCGTTATCGCTTGCTATCAGGAAAACTGGATTTAGGCCCAGCATTACGGCGAGCAGAACCGCTGGTAGTAATTGAATTGCAACCAGAACAAGGGCCAGTTTTAGTCACACTTGAATATTGTATTGACCCAGTTCAAGCAAAGGAATTCATTACAGCAATTCATGCCCTGCGCGTGGTGCGGCTACGAGATGGTGCGATTCGCTGGGGCATCTTTCACGATACATCTATGCCGCATCGCTACTTAGAGACGTTTATCGTCGAGTCTTGGGTAGATCATTTACGTCAATATGAGCGGTTTACGGTGGCAGATCGAGAGATTCGTGAAAGGGTTTTTGCCTTTCATCAAGGCGATGAACCCCCAGTTATTTCTCACATGATTTATGCTCACCAATCCCAAGAAGCACGAGCTTAGAAAAGACTGAAAATAAGTCAAGGGTGAATTTTACAAGCTACAAAAAACCTACGTGCAACCCCTGTCAATTAACATCCGATTATACCTTTGGAGTCGTCATCTCAAATAGTTGCCCAATCTTTGTATACTCAACTGGCCCACCTAAGCGCGTAATCGGCCGCATCCTTACAGTATCAACTAACCCCAAATCTTGGCGGTATAAGTCTTCACGCACATGAAATCGTAACACTCGCCCCAATACCATCACATTATTGGTTCCTTCCACTGTCACTATTTGGGTAACTTTACACTCCATTGCCACAGGTGAGCTTTCAATCCGCAATGGTCGGACATCTGTAGCAGGAATAGCTTTTAAGTTTGCTTTTTCAAACTCGTTAACTCCATAGGGAAATTCCGTTGCGGTTTGAACCATTGCCTGAGACAGTGTTTCATCTACCACATGACAGACAAATTCATCAACTTCATGAATATTGCGTAACGTGTCCTTTTCTTTCGGCTCATGTCTACGATATGCGACTGAGAACATAATAGTTGGTGGAAAACCTGCTACTGCATTGAAAAAGGAATACGGAGCGAGATTGGCAATTCCAGAGGCACTAATTGTAGACACCCAGGCAATTGGACGAGGAGCAACGATGCTTGTCAAAAGATGATAAGGAGCAGGGTCTTTCATTTCCTGCGGCACGAATGATAACATAAAATTCTCTATTTCTATATTTTTCAAATCAACCCCTTGCACCCGTGACATAAGCTGCTGTTAAGGGATGTTGAGGGTACTCAAAAATTTGCTGCACTGAACCTGACTCAATCAATTGTCCAACATCTGACTGCACCCAGAACAGAGCAACTCGATCAGCGATGCGCTTGGCTTGCGCTAGGTTATGCGTCACAATTAGCAAGGTATAACGCTGACGCAAACTAGTAATTAAGTCTTCAACTATTCCACTGGCAATTGGATCGAGGGCGCTACAAGGTTCATCGAATAACAGAATTTCTGGTTGCAAAGCTAAGGCTCTAGCTATGCACAACCTTTGCTGCTGTCCGCCAGAAAGTGCTAAAGCAGAGGTTTGCAGCCGGTCTTTTACTTCATCCCAAAGTCCAACATCTTTCAGGCTTGTCTCGACGATCGCATCAATTTGTCCTTTATGGATACCATGTTCTCGCAGGGGTAATTCCAGATTCTTCCAAATTGATAAAGGAAAAGGATTAGGCTTTTGGAAAATCATCCCAACTTGCCGCCGCAGCGCGTTCGCATTTGTTTTGGCATTTAGCACGTCTAAAGTACCGATGCGAATCCGCCCTTTGACTCGACACTGGGGAATCATATCTGTCAACCGATTTAGGCAACTCAAAAAGCTAGTTTTTCCACAACCAGAAGGCCCCACCAATGCCAAAATTTCCCCCAGATTCACACTCAAATTTACATTAGCAAACGCGGTTTTTTGCCCGTATTGCAAAGTTAAGTTCTCCGTTTCAATCAACGGTTCAACAATTTCAGTGACGATATTTGGCGATTTCATGCAGAAAAAATTCTCCTGTGCAACCAATTATCTGCAATCCATGCTGCCGTACCATTAATTACCAGCAGTGATACCAGCAAGACTAATGCTGAAGCGTAAGCATTGGCATCTCCCCCAGAGACGTTCATTGATAAATCAAAAATATGAATTGAGAGCGCACGCCCGGAATCCAGCAGTGATTCTGGCATTCTATCTACGTAACCACTAGTAAAAATTAAAGCCGCAGTCTCGGCGATCGCTCGACCAATGCCCAGCACCAATCCCACAACCAAACCAGGGACAGCAGCAGGTAACAACAGTTGAAATAGCGTTGTCGTACGGGAAAAACCAAGGGCTGCGGCTCCTAATCTATACTCATTTGGAACAGCGCGAAATCCTTCTTCTGTAGAGCGAATTAAAATTGGTAGCACCATACACCCCAAAGTCAATCCTCCCGACAAAATAGAAAATCCCAGCCCCAAAACTTGACAAAAGAAGATGTTGCCAAACAATCCAAAGACTATAGAAGGAACTCCTGCCAGTACATCTAAACTGCGCCGCACCAACCCACCAAACCAACTATCTACGGGGGTGAATTCTGCCAGTAAAACGGCTGTACCAACACCAATGGGGATAGAAACCGCCATACACACTGCCATAATCAGAAAAGTGGAAACAAGAATGCTGGCAATTCCCCCTTCTCTGCCAGCATTTTCTGGCTCAGTTGTCAGAAATTCCCACGTCAAGTGTCCTATACCATGCCAAAGGATATCACTGAGTATCCAAAGGAAGATACCAGTAACTAGGACAGCAGTTGTCCAAACAATGATTGTTGGCAACCAATCTTTAGGACTTACAACAGGTTCACCCATATATTTTTCCTTGACTGATGACTTCCGCAACCGCAACTAACAGCACAATCATTCCCATCAAGACTAAACCGCTAACAAACAACGCCGAACGGTGGTCTCCTGTGGCATAAGCCATTTCCAGAGCAATATTAGCCGTCAACGTGCGGATGGGGTCAAATATACTTTTTGGCATTTGTACCACATTGCCACAGACCATCAAAATAGCCATTGTTTCACCAATTGCTCGACCTGTTTCTAAAATTAAGCCTGTGAATAATCCAGATTTGGCAGCAGGAAGCACAACTCTAGAGATAGTTGCCCAACGGGATAATCCTAAAGCTGCTGCTCCCTGAAGATAGGAAGTTGGGACTTTCGCTAAACTAGCATCGGCTACAAGCGCTATTGTTGGCAAAATCATCACCGTGAGAATGGCAATACCTGCTAATACACTTGGCCCCGGTGGATGTATCCTACCAATCATGGGAACCAGCACCACTAATCCCCAAAAACCGTAAACTACAGAAGGAATTCCTGCTAATAGTTCAATTAAGCGACGGTATAACCGAGCCATTATTGGTGGGGCGTAGTATTGACAAAAAACCGCAGATAGAATTCCTACAGGTGTCGCGATCGCTACTGAGCCTACCATTGCCAAAAATGTACCTAATAACATCGGGAAGAGATTATATAATCCGGCGGTTGGGTTCCAGGAAGAGTCTGTAAAAAAACGTGTTATTCCGACATGATTGAGGACTGGTAGAGACTCCAGAATCAGAAAGACGATAATTAAAAGTGCGATCGCTCCGGCGATCGCCGCTAAAAAACGCAGTATCCAGATTAACCAAAAGTCATTTGGAGACGACGACAAAGTTTTGCTTTTGAACAATGTCATTTACCTGTTGTGATTGCGCGAAATCAAGAAATGCTTTTGTCAATCCTTGAGGTTGGGTTTTAGTTACTAAGTTAAGTGGACGAGAAATCGGAAAAGTCCCATTCTGGACGTTGGCTGTTGTTGCAGCTACACCATTTACAGGTAGCAGCTTAATAGCTACTCCATTGGCTGCACTATTTTCTGCTGACCCAATCGATACATAACCAATTGCATTCGGGTTTCCTGCTACTGTCTTAATTCCCTGCTGATTGTCACCAATTACTACTTGGGCTTTGATGTCTGTATTTTTCAGTTTGAAATAATGGGTAAATAATTCTAAAGTGGAACGTCCTTCGGCTTTGTTAACGACTGTAATCGTTCCATCTGTACCTCCAACTTGTTTCCAGTTCGTCACTTTGCCTGTGTAAATATCTACAACTTGCTTGTTGTTGAGCGATTTTACTGGATTATCTTTGTGGAGAATTACCGTCACTCCATCACGGGCAATAGAAAATGCTTTTAAATCGTTTTCTTCTGGCTTCAACAAGGCACGGGAAACCATGCCAACATTAGCAACACCTTGACGAGCATCAGAAATCCCACGCGAAGACCCCCCTGATTGCACATCAACTCGCGCACCTGGATGCTGAGATTCAAAACGCTTGCCAATTTCAGCCGCTAACGGTGCAATCGTACTGGAGCCAGTAAGTACTAGTTTTCCCTGAAGCTGATTTGGATCATTTGCACCTCGATTTGCTGAAGAACAGCTTTGTAACCAAATGCAGGTAGTTAACCCAATTGCCAGAGGTAGAATTTGAGAATTTTTCATTATTGCTTTTCAACCCGAAATTGGGTTTTTAGTTAAAACAGAGGACACAACAGCCAAGGTTCAAAGCTTTGCCAGTAGTTACTTGCACCTCTGGAGCTAGGCGGTAGAGAACTGCTTTGCCATCACGCGATTGCACAACCAACTGGGAGCGACGCAGAACTTGTAAATGATGGGAGAGCAGGCTTTGTTCCAAGCCCAAAATTGCGTTCATCTCTCCCACGTGTTTGGGACTGTCGATCAGAAGTTCTAATACTGCTAGACGAGTTTCATCTGCCAGCACCTTCAGCTTTTCTACGCAGTCAACCTGCTTCTTGCTGCTATTTTTCATTGCCTCTAAAGGAATAGGTTTTTCTTGTTTCCGAAGTTACTTTGCAGCGAACGCTCTCGTGTTCAGCGAAGATTAACAACTGCTGCTCTCGCAAATAAATAGCAATTCATATGAAATTCGATTCATATTTTAAAGTAGAAAGTGTCACGCTCTATAATTAAAATTATATTTTTTAACCAAAGCTTAATGTTTATCCTATTTACCAAGAAGAAGAGGGGAATGGATTTGCGGATAAGGGAAAAAGAAAAAACTTTTCCCCAAAAGGTATAAAGCCTCTATTTTTAAATATGGAGAACAAAAAAGAAGATCATACCCGCTACATAGTGTGATAAAAATCAGCGTCTATGCGCGATCGCAATTTATTTGATATCAGCTAAAGTGTGGCGGAAAGCTATAATTTGAGGCAGCACTTGAGGCTAGAAGTATGACTACTGTAGCAATTTTACCAACAAGAGACGCTAGCGGTGAGAAATCCTATCGTGCGATCGCAGGAGATAAACATTCGGTTGGCAAAACTGCGGGGCAAGCTTTAGATGCGTTAACTGCCCAGTTGGGTGAGACTGAGTTTAGTGCGCTACTGGTCATTCAAAGCTTTCGTCCTGACGCATTCTTTAGCGCCCAGCAACAAGAACGGTTATCAGAGTTGATGAGATTATGGCGATCGGCACGGGATGGGGGACAAGAATTGCTACCAGAACAACAGGCACAGCTGGATGACTTGGTTGAGGCTGAATTGAGAGCGGCGATAGCCCGTACTGCTGCGTTGATGCAGCCAGAGAATTCATGAATCCGTACTATACTGAGATCGCGGAACGAGCCAACCATCGTTGTGAGTACTGCCAAGCTCCTGAAGTCGTTTTCAATTTTCCGTTTGAGGTGGAGCATATTATTCCAATTTCTCGGCAAGGTGCAAATAATAAAGCAAATCTAGCCCTTGCGTGTCGCTCCTGTAATCTCCGTAAAGGAACTCGCATCAGTGGCACTTTGCCTGATTCCAATACTGAAGTTCGGTTATTTCATCCAAGAGAAAATCAGTGGAGTGAACATTTTCAGGTTGATGTTGAATCTGGCAAAATTAGGGGAATGACTCCAGTTGGAGAAGTTACAGTAGAGTATTTGGCGATGAACAGTCCTGCTCAGGTAGCAGCACGGCAATTATGGATTCGATTGGGGTTGTTTCCGTAGTCATGCAGCACAACAACGCCTATGCACTTGATCGTTGAAAAGTTATCTGCGGGGGTGTCGGCAACGCCATTTTTTCCAAACAAAATGTGCATCTTTCGGATTGAATGCCAGCTAAATGTTCAAACTAAATTCAGCCTGTAGATAGATATTTTAAATTAACACAATAGACTTCTTATAAAAATAAAGAGTCTCAAATTAAGACTTTTGCAATAAGTTTAAAGTACTCTGCCAAAACTGTAATTTAGGGAAAATCAGTATTTTGTGCTAACTCTTGTGATAGATAAATGACTAAAGTTGACAACTATCCTGTGGGGCATGATTTCAGTGGTGTTTTCGCTTATCTTGGATAGCAGAACACCGCGATGCCTGCGGCGGTAAACAACGCACCTCAATCTAACGTATATACTGTAATCGTTAAAGGGCAGCAAATTTCAGGAGTGTTTGAAACTAGCAGCGATGCACAATGGCACAGTCATCACATTGTTTCCATAGAGACTGCCTACTCAAGTTTATAAACTGCTAGAAACAGAAAAATCAGCAATCAAATGAACGAATTAAAAGCAATTTTAGAAGGCTTCCAGTCAAGTCAAAAAAATGGTGAAATTACTTTTCTTGCTACTGTAGTCAAAACTCAAGGTTCAACCTATCGCCGACCGGGTGCCAAAATGCTGATGACAGATACAGGTCGGATGATTGGAACAATCAGCGCTGGTTGCTTGGAAAATGACGTATTTGAGCATACTCAACAACGAATGTCGGACGGCGAACCAATTGTTGTTACTTACGATAACACCGCCTCGGAAGATATTCTTTGGGGCTTTGGTCTGGGGTGCAATGGGACAGTGCAAGTTCTCATCGAACGTCTTGAAAAAGAAAGTTCACCAAATGGGATCGCTTTTACGCAAGAGTGCTTTAATAAAAAACATTTGGGTATTATTGCTACAGTCTTTGCTTTTGAAGGCGGGGTAGATGTAAAACTTGGGTCGCGCTTACTGCTGTATCCTGATGGTAAAACGATCGCTGACATCAAAGATCCAAATTTAATTCAATCTCTGCAAGTAGATACTCAAGCAGCTTTTATTAATCAAAAGTCTAGTGTAAAAAACTATCAGTTACCTTTAGGCAGTGCAGAAGTTTTTATTGAAGTCATCCAACCACCCACGCCTTTAGTAATATTTGGTGCAGGTTATGACGCTATACCCGTAGCACAGTTTGCTCAAGCATTAGGTTGGGACGTTACTGTAGTCGATTGTCGAGCTAATGAAGCAACTAGAGGGCGATTTCCGATAGCTTGTGACGTGATTCTGACTCGGCGAGAAATTGTACAAAAACAGGTATTTATAGATGTCAACACAGTTGCTGTAGTGATGACGCATAATTATCTTGATGACCTGGAAATTTTAAAAACGTTGCTGCCATCTGCTGCACGCTACATAGGGGTTTTAGGCCCAAAGGCGCGTACTGAAAGATTGCTTGAAGATTTAGGTTCGCAAGGAATAGTTTATACTACTGAACAATTAAGCAGATTGCATGGCCCGATTGGGATTGATATCGGAGCAGATACACCTGAAGAAATAGCGATCGCTATTATTGCAGAAATTCAAGCAGTGCTAACAAACCGTAATGGTAATTTTTTAAGAAATCGCAATCAACCAATTCACCAATGTTATGAAAGCAACTCAAACTTGCTACTTACCACATAGTTTTTATGACTGCTATAGACAACGAGAAATCAACCATAGCCATTATGATTCTTGCTGCTGGTGCATCTACACGGATGGGTACACCGAAACAACTATTGCTTTACCAAGGGCGTAGTTTTTTACAATATATTACAGAAATTGCGATCGCTTCAGTTTGTCAACCTGTGGTAGTAGTACTTGGAGCCAACGCAGAACAGATTCATCCCCAAATTAAACAACTTCCCGTTAGAGTAGTTAAGAATTCGGATTGGGCTTGTGGAATGAGTACTTCAATCAAGAGTGGTATTGAATTGTTGAATAATCTTCCGCAAAAAATAGAAGCAGTAGTTATTACACTTTGTGACCAGCCATTTGTTTCTCCCCAAATTATCAATCAAATTGTTGATACATATTATTCGACAAAAAAACCAATTATTGCTTGTGAATATGGAGACACATTAGGTGTACCTGCTTTATTTAGTCAGGCATTTTTTTCAGAACTTGCCACTTTAAAAGAAACTTCAGGGGCAAAAAAAGTTATTAATCATAATCTTAATGAAGTGTTTTCTATTCCGTTCCCACTAGGGGATATTGATATTGATACACCAAGGGATTACGAACAATTACTATCAATTACTAAAGGGATTTTTGAAGTATCTTGAACAAGATCGCTAAAAGCGAACAAGTAGAGAAGACCGCGCTAGCTCCCCGACCTACACAGATAGAAAAATAGAAAAAGTTGTGTTAGTATTTTAAGGCTAGAATTTCTTTTCTAGCCTTTTGTCTTTAAGGCATTTTAGCAATGAGGATATTAGTAAACAATTTTATTTAAGAGCGGCTAAAGTCCGATGTCCAATTATTCCATCTGCTCTTAATCCCTTAGACTTCTGAAATTTGATCGCAGCGGCACGAGTCTTGTTATCAAACACGCCATTCACACTTCCTGTATAGAATCCTTGTTTCTTTAAAGAATTTTGAACAGTTTTCACTGTCTCTCCTTTGCTGCCTACTGTCAGTACAGTCCCAGTACTACGCTTTGCCACATGATTCGACTTGCGCTTGGCACTAACCTTTGTTACAGCACTAGGTTTTTTCATAGTGTTGCCTTGCTGAGTACTTTGGGCAACGTGGGTAGCAGTAGCCGAATTTTGGCTTTTATTATTAGTTAAAGAGTAAGCAGGTATAGCAGTAGCTAGAGTCAAAGCAGGGAGCAAAGCAAGTACTTTCCAATTCATCTTCTTGTTCCTTTCAACTGTATGAGATTTTGCAATTTCTATTTGAAGAGTCATCTTCATAAGGTACTGTGCCTTAAGCGATTCTCTTCTGTAGATTCTGGTGTGTGGGTTTAGTCTGAGACTATTTCCGAAGCCAGAGCTATAGCATCACACGTCGTATTGACAAAGCTATTGCGAAATTGTGACAAAACCATGACTAAATGTATTAAAATTTATGTCGCACGAAATTGTGCTAGTACCGCAAGGCGGAATTCAAAATTCAAAATAACGCTCTCTACTGGCGTGTCAAGGCTAAAATGTTGCAATAAATTTTCTTGTAGTGTAAGCTCTCTAGCCCGCACCGGACGGGCGAGACACCCATCCCACAAGAGTAAAGCTAATGTACCATTTTAAGCTTGCCAGGCCACTACGTTCGCGCAGCGTGTCGTTCGCGGTAGCGTTGCGTAGCAAAGACAGACGCTAAAAGCGTAGCTTGCTTCCCCGTAGGGGTACGCAAACTCGCTTGCCGCCGGCGCTAACAAAATTCAAAATTAATACAGCGTAAGCGTTTCATTGATTTTGAATAGGTGGTTTATTTACGCCGTTCTGTACTAGTCTCTTTTATCCTCCGAACCCAACATTTTCAATAATTTTCTGGCAGCTAAAACACCCATAACTCCTGCACCAACCACTTCCACTGCTTGAACAACTTTTTTGCCCACATCATGAGGGTCAAGATGGTGATGAAAAATCTCTTCATCCACCCATTCACTAGCTGCTTTAAAGTCATGAATTGGTGTTGGCAATAACGTTAAATAAGTACCTTGACGAATTAAATGCCCGGATTCTCCTGCAACTTCAAAAACATTGAATAAGTTAGCAGCAGCATCATTTAACCCTAATTTTAAGAGAGTTCCGCGTAGATTTACCTTTGCTGGTTTGAGGTCTTCGCCTAAAGCGAGTGCTTTCAAATTTTGGGCAATATTGGCTCCTTGCTGATAAGCAACTTGGGCTGTTGGCGGTAGTGAATTATCTTGAACTGCTACACAATCCCCGCCTGCAAATACTTCTGGAAAGTCGAGTAGTTGCATTGTGGGAGTAACTAAGAGGCGGTTATGGCGATCGCGATGTTCTTGAGAAATTGGTAAATCTTTAATTAGTGGGTGAATAGAAGTGCCAGCTGTCCAGATTGCGGTATATGTTGGCAATGTCTCAATTTGCTCATTGCGCTTATATTCAATGGCATTGGCATGAATAGTAGTAGCTTCTGCTCCCGTAAGTATTTCAACTGATATCGTGCGTTTTTGTAATTCTTTCTCAGCGATTGGGCGCAGAGGATTGTTAATATCACCATTGAGAATTTCTTGACCGTGATTGAGCAATACCACACGGATTTCACTAGAATTTCCTCCCATAGCGGTATACCAATGTGGGAGGAAATCAGCTAAGGTAGCTGCCATTTCAACACCACTTGCACCACCACCAACTACAACTACTGTTAGCAGTTGGCGACGTTGGTCTGAATCTTCAGTTTTGATTGCTTTTTGCAAACAATCGCTTAAATGCCGATCGAGAGCGATCGCATCTGCTTCTGTCCAAAAAGGGAAAGCGTATTCTTTAGCACCTTCAAGATGATGATAAGCAGTAACACTACCCAAAGCTAATACTAAGTTACTGTAGTTGTAGGAGTTTCCTGAAGCCAATTTGACTTGTTGTTGATGCAAGTCTATTGATTCCACTGCATCTTGAACAAAGATGACACCACTGCCTTTAAGTAATTCTGCAAAACGCGGTACTACTTGAAGAGCATCCATCTCGCCACTGAAATATTCGTAGAGTAATGGCTTAAAGCAAAAGCTTTCATTTTGATCGATCAAAATTACAGAGCGAGGATAATGTTCGTGAGCTAGGTGTAAGGCTGTAAATAAGCCGGTGAAGCCACCACCAAGAATCACAGTTTGGTAAACTGGGCTGTTCATACAATCTCTCCAAAGTATTGTTAAATCAATGAATTTGCCATAATTTTACGCATTTAAATCAGATTTTTGTCTCACGCCGAGGTGCAAATAAAGAGTCAAAATTAAGATTTTTGCGAAAATACAAATGAACAATGAAAAATTCGCTATATGAATAAAAATAACGCAATTAAAAAGACGCTGAGGAATAAAGCGAAACCAATAGCGTATTCGACTCTGCGACTAAAAAATCCGACAGCAGCGATTAGAGCGATCGCTAGTCCAATAATGCCAATGTATTGCTCTTTTTGTAAACCTTGTGCAATGAGTGGATCTTTACCTGGTGCGGGAGTTTCTTGAACTGCTTTTGGCGCGAGTTCTGATGCTGGTAATTCTTGGATGAATAAATTCATAAAGTTACTCCTGAAAATACTTAGTGAACTGAAAATATTTATGCCCGCCAAAGGTAGATAAGCGAGAAAAGGAAGACCCAAACTACATCAACAAAGTGCCAAAATAGAGTTGTTGCACTTGTACCGAAGTGAGTTTTATTATAATTGCCTGGAATGAATGAGCGAATCAGCATAATTATCTGAAGCACTACACCAGCCAGAACGTGTAAGCCGTGGAAACCTGTCAGCAAATAGAATGTGGAACCAACTAATCCCGTGGTGAGCTTAAAATCGAGATTTTTCCACTCAATTAATAGACCAATTAAAAAGTAGGTTCCCATTGCGATCGTTATCAACCATAGCCCGCGAAATTTACCCAGTTGATTACGCTTGAGGGCATTTTCTGCTGGTTGAATCACAAAGCTACTAGAAAGTAAAACTATCGTATTAATAATCACGAGTTTAGACAATTCTGGCCCAGAAATACCGGGTGGTAGCCAGTTATTGGTATTCAGTCGCAGAGCAACATAAGTAAAGATAAAACTCAAAAAAATGATACTTTCGGACAACAGGAATACAGTAAACCCAAACATTCCTTTGCCATGATGATCTTCATGACTTCCGCCACCACTTGGTAGAAAGCGCTGCAACCAATTCGGTAAGCGTCGCCGCCACCGCTCAAAACGGATCGGACTTTCATCTATATGAATGTTGCGACGTTGCATAATACCAATTCGTAATTAATAAATTCAAGTTTCATCTAGGTTTTCGGACAGAGCAGATTATCCTTAGAAAACCTCCGCGTACTTTGCGTTAAAAAAAGCTAAAATTTAGCGCAGCTTTATCAAGAAACGGAATTACTCAGCATCATTAGAATTTTCCACGAATGAGTATTTTGGATCGCCATAGTCGTAAGGAGGTCTGGTGACAACAGGAATCTCTGCAAAGTTATCTCGCGGAGGTGGTGAAGAAGTTGTCCATTCCAATCCTGTAGCGTGCCAAGGATTATCAACTGCCTTCGCTCCATATAGCCAGGAACCGACAATGTTAGCAATAAAGGGCAGCGTAGATGCTCCCAGTAAGAACGATCCCAGGCTAGCGATAATATTCCATCCCTGATACTGAGGATCGTAGGAAGAAATTCGGCGTAGCATCCCCTGCAAACCTAACGGATGCATAGAGAAAAAGGTGATATTGGCAGGAATAAAGGTCAACCAGAAATGCAGCTTACCCCAACCCTCGGCGTACATCCTGCCAGTTATTTTGGGAAACCAGTAGTAAATTCCGGCAAAGATTGCCATTGTAATGGTATTAAAAACGATGTAGTGGAAGTGACCCACGACAAAGTAAGTATTATTGACATGGATATCAAATGGCGTGGCAGCAAGCATCACACCAGTGACACCGCCAAAAATAAACATCGCTGCACCTCCCATTGCAAATAACATTGGTGTCTCTAGGTGCAATTTGCTCCTCCAGATTGTGGCAGTCCAAGCGAATGCCTTAACACCGGTAGGTATGGCAACTAACATTGAGGTGGCCATGAAGGTCATCCGCATCCAGCCAGGAGTAGCACTGGTGAACATATGATGTACCCAAACGAAAATGCTGACTACAGCAATACCTAAAGAAGCAAGAGCAACTGACCGATAGCCAAATAGGGGATTGCGAGAAAAGGCTGGTAGAACTTCCGCAATAATACCGAAGGCTGGTAGCGCCATGATATACACTGCGGGATGAGAATAGAACCAGAATAAGTGTTGGTAAATAATGGGATCGCCACTTCCTTCAGGTTTAAAAAATTGTGTACCGAAGGAGAGGTCAAGCAACAGCAGTATCAATGCACCCGTCAAGGAAGGCAAATTAATCAGCTGCAACAACTGGGCGCTAAAAACTGACCACACAAAGACGGGCATTCTAAAAAATGTCATCCCTGGCGATCGCATCCAAAAGATAGTAGTAACAAAGTTGACAGCCCCCATAATTGAGGAGATGCCGATTAATACTAGGCTAACTATCCAAATAAATTGACCGTTAATCAACTGACCGGCTGGAACTTGCAGACTAACTGGTGGATAAGACCACCAGCCAGCTTGTGCAGTCCCGGTCGGTAATAAGAAGCTAGACAGTAGTAGAAGACCGGCTGGTGGCAAAATCCAAAAAGAAATGGCATTGAGTACGGGAAAAGCCATATCCCGCGCTCCAATCATCAGCGGTACTAAGAAGTTAGAAAGACCTGCATTGAAGGGAATAATCCACAGGAAAATCATGATTGTCCCGTGCATGGTGAACAAACCATTGTAGAGGGGGCGGTCAACTAGATTTGCTTCCGGGGTGAGCAATTCAGCCCGGATAATCATCGCCAACAGCCCGCCAAGAAGAAAGAAAATGAAGGTCATCACCATGTACTGAACACCGATCACCTTATGGTCAGTACTGAAGCTGAAATATTCCCGCCAGTTATTCTCAGGTTCTCTATTGTTGGCTATAGCTTCACTCAAATCATGCGTCATTATCTATCTTCCTTTGATTCGCTACAGCAGGTTGAGCAGGTGCGACTGTGTACCAGCCGCTTTTAAATAATGTCTTTGGTGGTTGGATATTTTCGGCAACTGCCTGATTTTTAGTGTTTGTAGTTTCGCTAGAGACTGTTTGCGCGAGCCACTGATTATACTTATCAAGAGATTCAACGTATACATCTGCCTCCATCAAGGCAAAATAAGCACCACTGAATTGAGAATCTTTCAGTCGATATTTACCTGGGCGAATGGGTGTTAGCACAATGTCAATGTTCCGCCCTGGAACAATATCCTGCTTTAAGCGAAACTCAGGAACATAGAAGCCGTGGATTACTTTCTCTGCTTGCATCTTTAAGCGAGTGCTGCGATTGATCGGCAAGTGCAATTCCTTACTAGTAAGATTATTTGGATAGTGGAAAGACCAATCCCACTGCCTAACGAAAACATCAATTGTTTCAGATGCAGGTTTGGGGACATCGCTAACGGTTGCGGCGTAGGCGGGCGCAGATTCTAGGGGCGCGTGCAAATGCACTATTTGGTTTAAACCCAGAATGTTTAATTGCTGATAAATATTGAAGCTTTGAAAGGCAATCCATATTACTAACAGAGTTGGGGTAGCTGTCCATAATATTTCTAGCCTCCCATTACCTCTAGAAGGGTGTCCTTCGCTATAGTCTTCCGGGGGGGCGCGATGGAAAGCGATCGCATACACAATAACACCAACCAGCCCCAGCAAGATAAATGCTCCAATTGAGACTAAAAAGCTAAATAAATCATCTACCCGTTGTGCTTCTGCTGTCGCCTGGGGAGGCATCCAAGAAAATGCCTGTTGTCCAATCCATCGACTGACAATCAGCAGCACTGCTACATAAAAGGCTATTAGTATATATTCCCAAAAACTAAACATAATAATTTCATCTAAGAGTACTTCCCGCTTGATTATTTGAGTAGTAAATTTGGGTTTTTACCTTCTTGGAGTAACTTCGCAGCAGTAACGTGAATGCCGAACTCTTCTCCCAATTGCGCCCCCAAAGTTCCATGAACGAATAATATTGCCAGTATCCCCAAACCTGCTAACAAGTAACTCCACTGCACCTGCCTAGAAGCATCCTTGCGCCAGCGATAGCGTTGCAAACCTCTCCATATTGTCATGGCTGCGATCGCCCCTAACAGCAAAATGCCACCTAAACCATGCAAAAGCATTGTCCAACCAGCAGTTAACCCCCAAACGCTCTTTTGATCGACTGGTGGATTTGCTAGCAGTAGCTCAAAAAAACCTGCTGCAACTGTGAAAAAGGTAATAAAAGCTGCTCCTATGAGGTTATACCAGCCGACATCAAAAAAACCAGAACGCAGGGTAGGCAGACCTAAAAATTTGAAGATTGGTTTTTCTAAAGCAAAAAGCACTCCTGCAATATCAAAAATAATGGCAATAATGAACAAGCCCAATGTTAGATGCACCAGTTGCGGATGTATCGGAATTTCATAAGGTAATCCGTTAGCATTTAGTCTTAATCTCAACTGCTCAATAAGTTGCCAGTTCATGGCGAAACTCCCTGCTTCATGGCTTGCACAACTGGCTCGATGTGTAAGCCGTACACCCAAACGAGCTTGCTTCCTAGATAGACTTGCAAACACACTAAGCAGACTAAAAACGTTGCAGCACCCAAATAAGCAGGCGGTACTTTCCGTGGAGTGCGTTTGCGAATCACGAAACGCCAAGCTGTAATGCCAACAACAATAGCCGCCAGCGACCAACCCATCACTGTATGAAAATTCAGTGTTGGTTGGACTGCTGGGTAGATGTTTGCCAAACCTGCTTCAAACTGACCAAGAATCACCGCTAAAAAGATAGCTGCTGAGGCCACAAACATATTCCAGAAACTCACCTCAAATAACCGCACATTGCGGGTGAAATAGCCCAGCACATCGCACACGAACGAAAAAAGTACCATCGCGATTACGAAGTGGACAATAATTGGGTGTAGAGGGTCAGGGTATGGTAAATTTTGGTTATTTAGAGACAGAGCAGGCATCGCTTTCTCCTTTATGGATCTAAATATGTAGATGCATTGTATGGAATTACCATCCGTTTAACGTACCATTCATATTTTCAATAATACTGTTTTAATGCCACAGAACTACCAATTAAAAATATGATGTACTGAAATTTTTCAAGTAGATTTTAAAACAAAAAAATATATACTTACTATTTTTCAGCAATTATTTTTTCTAAATTTAAAAACTCACTAAAATAACTAAACTTTTGCTTAATATCAAATCTCAATTGGCATTTACAAGAAATAAAAAATGCTTATTTTTTATTAGATAAGATTGATAATAGCCAAGCTAATAAGACGGTTCATAGTCGGCTAAAAACCCTTTAACATTAATATGGTTCTCTTCTTTAGGTCATCTTATATTTAAGATTGATTAACTAAAAAACTTACTTTAACCAATAACCCAACTTGCTTTGAATATACCATAAATCTTTCTTGAGATTGATATAAGCTTTAAAATTACATTTTTACAAATCTTAAAAACAAAAACATACTATTGTCACATAGTTGACAAATGATTTAAATATTTTTAAGTCAAAAATATGCTGTTTATCTTTCTCTGGATAGATTAGAAAAATACTATAAATTTTTAAAATAGCGTTTTGGTACAATGTCGAACCAACCCAATGGAAAGTTACCCATCTGGATGGTTAATTAGAAGTTTCTGCATAATTAATTATTATTTACTCTCATGGCGTCTGATTCATCTCATAAAACTATATTTGCAGCAATGGGCGCTAACTTAGCGATCGCTATTACTAAATTTATCGCCGCCTCCATTACTGGCAGTTCCGCCATGATATCTGAAGGGATTCATTCGGTGGTAGATACTGGCGATCAACTAGTACTTTTGCTGGGAATTCGGAGAAGCCAAAAGCCAGCAGACGATAGGCATCCCTTTGGTTACGGTCTAGAACTTTATTTCTGGACTTTTATCGTTGCTATCCTCATCTTTGCCCTTGGCGGCGGGATGTCAATTTATGAAGGAATCACTCATTTAATTCATCCCAGCCCTTTAGAAAACCCAATGTGGAATTATATTGTATTAGGTATGGCAATATTATTGGAGGGTTTTTCTTGGACTGTAGCTTTAAAAGAGTTTTTGCCGACCAAGGGTAAACAAAATTTCTGGCAAGCAATCAAAAACAGTAAAGATCCCACAGTCTTTACAATATTATTTGAGGATACTGCTGCAATTTTAGGTTTATTCGTTGCCTTAATCGGAATCTTCTTAGGACATTTATTTAATAATGTTTATCTTGATGGCATTGCTTCGATTATTATTGGCATTATCTTGGCTATAGTAGCAGTAGTATTAGCAAGAGAAAGTAAAGGATTATTAGTTGGTGAAAGTGCTGACCCTCAAACTATAGCCAATATCCGGTCTTTGTGCAAAACAGAACCAGGAGTGAAAGAAGTTATCCGTGTACTAACAATGCAGCTTGCTCCCAAGGAAGTATTACTCAACTTAGAAATCCAATTTTCTAAAAATCTTACAGGTGAGGAAATAGCCTTAACCGTAGAAAGTTTAGAAGGAAAAATTCGCCAAAAGCATCCTGAAATCAAACAAATTTTTATTGAAGCAAAATCCTTAACTGCCGCTCGTAAATTTTTGCCAACTTCTCAATAAATTTTTAATCACATAAATATCAAATACAGCATTTTCCAAATGCACTCAAAGCTTATCGGCACAACAATGCAGTATGGTAAAGATTATTGATCGAGCAGAAGCTTTTGGCTCACCGGGTATTGAGCCTCGATGGACTCATGCTAATAAAGATGGAGTAGGAACAGCTTACTCTACCTCTAGTAACATTTGGTTTACTCTTTGGAACGGTATTGTCACTGAAATCTACCATCCCACAGTAGACAAACCCCAAATTCGGGATTTGCAGTATTTAATTTCTGATGGGAAAAGCTTTTTCCACGAAGAGAAACGCCATCTCGAATCCAAAGTGGAACCGATGTGGACTCATGGTTTAGGATACCGCATCACTAATTCCGATCCCCAAGAACGTTATGCCGTAATCAAAGAAGTGATTGCCGACCCGCATTTCCCCTGTATCTTACAGCACACCACATTAACAGGAAAAAGCGATTTTATTTCCCAACTCCATTTATATGCTTTGTGTGCGCCGCATCTAGAAGTCGGAGGTATGGGTAATAATGGTTACGCTGTAGAGGTTGCTGGACATCGTATTTTGATAGCCGAGAAAAAAGGAACATGGCTAGCGCTGGGTGCAACAGTTCCCTTTACCCGCCTTTCTTGTGGTTACGTCGGTGAAAGTGATGGTTGGACAGATTTAGCTGATAATTTCCAGATGGATTGGGAGTTTGATAATGCTATAAATGGCAATCTTGCTTTGACTGGAAAACTAAATCTAGATAGCACTAAAGAGTTTACTTTAGGACTGGCGTTTGGTACAAACTTGCATAATGCAATTTCCACGCTATTTCAGTCGCTGAATATTCCTTTTGAACAGCAGAAGCAGCAATACAACGAACAGTGGAAGCGATCGCGCCGCAATATCCGACCATTAGAAAATGTTTCATACAATGATGGAAAATTGTATCACAACAGCATTAGTTTGTTGTTAGCACATGAAGACAAAACTTATCCCGGTGCGTTGATTGCATCCCTTGCTATCCCTTGGGGTGAAGCCAAAGACGACCAAGACCAAGGAGGATATCATCTTGTCTGGACGCGGGATATGGTTAGCAGTGTATCAGGTTTAGTGGCTGCTGGTGAAACAGAAACAGCAGTGCGATCGCTAATTTATCTCGCCACCAGCCAGCAGGAAGATGGCGGTTTTGCCCAAAATTTCTGGGTTGATGGTAAACCTTACTGGAAAGGTATCCAATTAGATGAGGTGGCATTTCCGATTCTTCTAGCATGGCTATTGCGCCAGCAAAATACTTGCTTAAACTTCGATATCTATCCGATGGTTCTACGGGCGGCGGGTTATTTAATTCGTAACGGCCCGGCTACCCAACAAGAACGCTGGGAAGAAAACAGTGGTTATTCACCATCAACACTAGCATCCAATATTGCCGCCTTAATCTGTGCTGCTCAATTTGTTCGCGAACGTGGAGATGAAGCAACAGCAAAGTTTATAGAAGAATACGCAGATTTTTTAGAATCTCACATCGAAGCTTGGACAGTAACTACTGAAGGAACTTTAGTTCCTGGGATCAAACGGCATTATATCCGAATTACTCCCTCAGATATTAATAATCCTCAAGCCGACGACAATCCTAACCAAGGAACTCTTTTCATCAGCAGTCAACCAGCTGGTGAACCAGCAGAATTTCCGGCCAAGGAAATTGTCGATGGCGGATTTCTGCAATTAGTACGCTATGGAATTCGTAAACCAGATGACCCGATTATTGTTGATTCTGTCAAAGTAATTGATGCAGTATTGAAAGTAGATACACCCGTTGGGCCTTGTTGGCATCGCTACAACCACGACGGCTACGGTCAGCAAAAAGACGGAAATCCTTATGTCGGTTCGGGTAAAGGACGCGCTTGGCCTCTGTTGGCAGGAGAACGAGGACATTATGAACTAGCTGCTGGCGGGGATGTCAAAACATATATCAAGGCGATGGAAGGATTTGCTTCAGACACTTGTTTGCTACCAGAACAAGTTTGGGATGAGGCAGATATACCTGATATCTATATGTATTTAGGAAAACCAACAGGTTCAGCAATGCCTTTAATGTGGGCACACGCAGAGTATATCAAACTGCTACGGTCAACTCATGACGGACAGGTGTTTGATTTTATTCCAGAGGTGGCAAATCGCTATCTAGGCGAAAGAAAGCAATGTAAATCATTGGAAATTTGGAAGTTTAACCGACAAATTAGCCAAGTCAAAAAAGGTCAGATATTACGAATTGACGCTTTAGCATCTTTTCAATTGCACTGGTCAGATGATAATTGGCAAACCACACAAGATACGCTTTCTACTTCCACAAAGTTAGGAGTGAATTTTGTAGATATTTCTGTTTCTGATAACCAGCAACAGCCAATCAGCTTTACCTTTTTCTGGATTGAAAGCAGTAAATGGGAAGAACGCAATTATACAGTTGCAGTTGATTAGTAGCAATTATTGCAAGTTTTCAGAGTTTGTAGTCAGCACTTTAGTGCTTAGAAAATAAGGACTAAAGTTTTTACTCACACAATAAAAAAGAGCAATTTTATGCAGAATAACTCATCAAATAAACCAACAATTGACTACTGGCACGTCTGGAGCGATCGCGACGGTATAAGTCACCAATCTCGTTGTCAAATTGAGGACTTTATTGAAAAAGGCATAGCCCCAGATACTTCACCGCAGTGGCTTTCTAAGTTGAAACAGTCCGGTGCCACAATCACCTTTACTGTGCTACCCGTGGGATGGGTTGGCAACTGGCATGAGAACCCGAAGCCTCAGTGGATAATCCCAATGTCGGGACGCTGGTTTGTGGAGACTATGGACGGACAGCGAGTCGAGATGGGCCCTGGCGAAATTTCATTTGGAGAAGATCAGAATACAAAAGCAGACGCGCAAGGTCATAAAGCTCACTTATCTGGAACAGTAGGCGATGCACCTGCTGTTCTGATAATGGTGTAACTTGAAGAGACTCCGACTATAGAGCAATCCTGTCGCTCGAGGTAATGATGGAGGCAGTTAACTGACACCTCAAAGCCGCTAGCTCTATCTAATTAAATAGTAACGAAAGATTAAGCATACTAAGTCACTTTGAGTTATGGCGTAAAGTAATATTTCTTAAGGCAAATAGAAAAAAAGTGAAGATAGGGAGTAAAATATTTGAACAAATTAAAACTGATTTGATTCAGAACAAATATATGTTTAGTATACTTTGGGGTATTGTTGTTATACTGGTTGCCTTTTGGGCATTAGGGCTGACACTTCATATTGCCGGAAATTTAATTCACGCAGTGTTGCTTATAGCCATTGGCCTTGCTATCTATAATTTTTTCAAAGCGCGTGATGTGTGAATAAATATAGCATTTTCTCATCATAGTAAGGTACATCATAGTCTCTTCCTCCCTTGCGGGGGAGGTTGAAGATGGGGTTATTGTACCTTACTCATTATTCACCCTTTCGCTCGACTTTATCGGCAATTACAAACAAGTAATCTCCGTGATTGTTTTCATATTTATTAACAATATCTGTGATGCGTCCTGTATTAATATCTGCTGCTAGCCTTTGACACCCTGTGGTTATTTCTTCTGGCGAAGCTAGCAGAGCAAATGTAGAAATTCCAGAGCGGATATTTTCATCTAAATATATTTCAGGACGATATTTACCACTATATAAAAACAGGTCTTGCAAGTTTTTACAAATAGAATAAGGTTCGCTACTTACTGAGTTAAAATCTGCCTCATGGAGAGCATATTTGACCTCTTCTAAACTTGGCATTTGTTTAGCTGATTTATATATAGCTTCTGGAAAATATTCGACTAACCAATATTTGCTAATTTGCTCTGGTGTAGCAGTAAATAATACAAAATGACCACTTCTCAAGACACGGTAGATTTCTTTAAAAGCAGGGATTAATGCAGCAAAATGATGTATTGCTAGCGTGCACAACACACCAGAGAAACTTCTATCAGTATAAGGTAACGACTCTACTTGGGAAACTTGCCAAGCGATATTATTATTCTTATTTTTAGCAGTATCAATCATCAGTTTTGACTGATCTATTCCACGCCAAATACCACCATGTTTTGCCAAAGCTATTGTGTAATTTCCGGTGCCACACCCCACATCTAGATATGAAGAATGTGAATTAATTCGGAGGTGAAAAGCTAATCGAGCAGCAATGTCAGGATCGGCGCGACGAGTCAAATCATACCCCTTACCAATTTGCTGATAAACAGACATTTTTTTAGGTTTTCAAATTATTCAAACACTGAAGATTAGTTACTGATAACTGATATTTGTGTGTACTTCGCCAATAATCAAATCGATCATTTGTATAAGGCGGGCAAGATGCCCACCCCACAACAAGTAACTGGATATTTTTTATTTGCAAATTCCTCTGAGAACTTTTAAACCAGTGCTGCTGTTGCTTTCACAGCAAAAATCTTCTCAATCACATCTTCTACAACCTTATCTGGGGTAGAAGCACCAGAAGTAATTCCTACGACAATTTCACCATCTGGCAACCAGTTTTCTGTAATTATTAATTGCCCATTTAATTGTCGATGTTCTATAGAATCTCCTAATTTAATTCGTTCAACAGTATCAATGTGATAAGAAGGAATTCCCCGCTCAAAGGCAATTTGTTGCAACTGAGTAGTATTCGAGGAATTAAACCCACCAATTACTACTATCAAATCTAAATTATGTTCTACTAACTCCAGCATGGCATCTTGCCGTTCTTGAGTGGCATCACAAATGGTGTTGAAGCTTTGGAAATGCTGATTTAACTCGGTGGGGCCATATTTCTGTAACATAGTCCGCTCAAAAAGCTTGCCTATTTGCTCAGTTTCGCCTTTAAGCATGGTAGTTTGGTTAGCAATGCCAACTCTTTCTAAATCGCGATCGGGGTCAAATCCTGCTGAACAAGCTTTAGCAAATTTTGTCATAAATTCTTCACGGTTGCCACCATTGATAATATAGTCAGCAACATATTCTGCTTCTTGCAAATTCAACACAATTAAATACTTGCCGGCGAAGGAACTAGTCGCAACTGTTTCTTCGTGCTTATATTTACCGTGAATTATTGATGTATAATCGATTTTTTTGTGCTTTTCTACTGTATTCCAAACTTTAGATACCCAAGGACAAGTTGTATCAACAATTTTGCAGCCTTTCTCGTGAAGTATCTGCATTTCTTGAACGCTAGCCCCAAAAGCGGGTAATATGACCACATCACCAATTCCAACAACAGAAAAGTCTTTATTCTTTCCTTCAATGGGGATGAATTCTACTTCCATCTCCTGCATCCGCTGATTTACAGAAGGGTTGTGGATAATCTCGTTAGTAATCCAGATGTGTTCTGTGGGGAAGTGCTGACGGGTTTCGTAGGCCATGGCCACAGCCCTTTCTACACCCCAGCAAAAACCAAAGGCTTGTGCTAGTCGGATTGTCACATTACCCCGTTGCAGAGTGTAATTGCGATCGCGAATTTCCTGAATTAAGTTACTCTGATACTCAGATTGCAACTGTGTAGCAACTTCTGCTTGATGACCAAAGCCCTTGCGATTGTAATTTTCTGAATGTTGGAGGCTGCGCTTAAAAGCTTTTGTATCCATTAGATTTGTCTACTTAAACTCACTATTTCTTATTTTCTCGCGCCTAGACGCGATTAATACAAAGTTGTATTCAAAGATATTATCAGAGAGGGGCAAAGGGAAAAGGATTTAATACCTTTACCCTTTACCCTTTAACCTTTTCCCCTCTTTTTCTTGCTGGGGTTTTAATTCAATCTCGCTATAAATCTGCAATGCAGAACGCCAAACCATATAGCCTTCAGGACTTAAGTGTAAGCCATCAGTAGTAAATTCGCGGCGGAGATTTCCTTGCTTGTTGGTAAACAAGGGATGTAAATCGAGATATTTGACACCTTTTTTGGTAGATATGCTTTGCAGTTGCTGATTCAACTCGCGAATGCGACTATTGGCAACAGCCAGAAGTTTTTCTCGTCCTTTCCAAGTTGCTTCTTCTGCCCCATGTGGCAAAATCGATTGCACAACAATTTGCGCTGTGGGATGCGTCTGTCGTAGGTGATTGATAATTTGCCGCTGATTATCTAAAATTTCCCCATCCTTCATCCCCCGAATTAGGTCATTAATACCAATCATCACAAAAATCACCTCTGGCTGGGTGCGATCAAATATTTTTAATCTTTTCAATAGTCCATTGCTGGTTTCGCCAGAAATTCCTTGATTGAGCCAATTTTTACCTTCGGGTAATAACTCAGGGGGAAACCACAAACTCAGAGAATCTCCCGCCAAGATGGTTAAATGCGGAGGATGTTGGTCAGCAGCGACCTTGGCTTCTTGGTTGAGGATATCTACCCACTCTTGATAAGTGAGTTGGTGACGGCGACCTAAATCAGGTGTAGCAATTTGCGGTGAATTATTCAGGTTAATTGGCTGTGGGGATGCGATTATCCCAAAAAAAGCGGCCAATCTCTGCTGTTGCCAAATTAGCAGGATGACCGCCAACATTAAGACGCCGTTGGTTAACAGCGAGAAAAATGCCCAGATAGGAAAGGTTTTTGCAGATGTAGACACGACTAGCGAAATTTACCAATTATTTGAATCAAATTTTAACGCTAGCGATCGCAAATCAGCCCAATTTTGGATTTTGAATTTTGGATTTTGGATTGAAAGAAAAATCTAAAATCTAAAATCCAAAATTGAAGGACTCAGCACTCTTTACTAAGTAGGACGATCGCCAAACTCGGAGTTGTAACCTTCTTCGCCGTGTTCGTTGATATCCAAACCTTGCAATTCTGCTTCCTCTTTGACTCGCAGCCCGACTGTAGCATCGATAACTTTGAGAATAATCCACGTACCAACACCTGCGATTACATAGGCAACGGCAATTGCTACTAGTTCAACTCCCAATTCACCAAAATTACCGCGTAACACTCCGTCTTTACCTCCTCCGTTGACTTGAGTCGTGGCAAAGATAGCCGTTAAAATTGCCCCCACTGTACCACCAACGCCATGCACGGGATAAGTATCTAAAGCATCGTCAATTTGTAGCTTGTGCTTGAAACTGATCGCGTAGAAGCAAACAAAGGCGGTGATGAAACCAATTAAAATCGCTGATAGCGGTGTGACAAATCCGGCAGCGGGAGTGATGCCCACTAAACCAGCGACGGCTCCTGTCGCTGCTCCCACGGCGGTTGGTTTACCCCGTAAAACACTCTCCAAAATTAGCCACATTAAAGCCGCTGCTGCCGCCGCCGCATTGGTGGCCACAAAGGCTGTTGTTGCCACATTTGTGACGACATTACCAGAGGTTCCACTAGCAACAGATAGGGCACTTCCAGCGTTGAAACCGAACCAACCAAACCACAACAAGCCAGCACCCAATAAAATGAAAGGAACATTGTGGGGCGGGCTAAGACGATCGGGATGGGTTTTGCGAGGGCCAAGGACGATCGCAGCTACCAGGGCTGAAACCCCAGAACTAATATGAACTACTGTGCCACCTGCAAAGTCCAGGGCACCTAATCCACCATACAAACCTAAAAATCCACCTTTCGCCCAGACCATGTGAGCCAGGGGAGCGTAAACAAAGGTTGACCACAGTAGCACAAACAGCGAATAGGCGCGGAAACTCATCCGCTCTGCGATCGCCCCAGAAATTAAGGCTGGGGTGATAATGGCAAACATGGCTTGGTAGATCATGAATGCCTGATGGGGTATTGTTCCGGCATAAGAGACGACTTCCGGCGGATTTGACCCTTTAAGATAATCGGTTATCTCTAACCCGACACCATTCAAGCCCAGCCATTGCAATCCACCGATAAACGGTAAACCCGGCGCAAAGGAAAGACTATAGCCCCACAGAATCCAGGTAACTCCGACGATCGCCATTAACACAAAGCTCATCATCAATGTGTTTAGAATGTTGCGCGATCGCACAAATCCACCATAGAAAAACGCCAATCCTGGTGTCATGAGCAGCACAAGTGCTGCTGAGATCAGCATAAATGCCGTATCTCCAGTATCAGCAGTAGGTGGAGCAGCAGTTGGGGTTTGGGCAAAAGCATTGCCCATCAACGGCCCTCCTAAAAACAGTAGGGTGATAGCTCCAATCATCACAACTTTCTTCAACACTTTTTTTTCTTCCTAAGCACCAACGATTTGTATCCTTAACTACATTTGATTACTTTTATGGACACATTTTTGTCTTAAAAGTTACTTAACCTGAATTTTCTTGAAATGTTAACAAAAATATAATCCAGATTGTAGTTGCCAGGATTTAAATTAGCGTATAAACACGCAATCATTACATTGCATCTTTTTTTTTAAAGAGAAGAATAGCATTTTATTCAAGCCTGACAAAATTCCAAATTTTTAGTTACCTACTGTTACAAAACAAAATACTGGTGATAATTTACAGGTCTCGTAAATTATCACCAGTATTTTCAGAGAATTTACACAAATATACAGCAGATTTAAACATCTCTACGAACGCGAATAGGCGACGGAGATAGAGGCTACGCCAATATGAGGTACAGAAATACCCTACTCGTGCGATCGCGGAGCGTCTTCTAGAGAAGGGAAAAGCAAATTGCGTGAGCGTTGGGGAGGACTATACCTCATGTAGTTGCAAAATGCTGCATCATGAGTTGCTTCTATAATCTCCCGCATAAACGCGTAGATATGCAGATGCGTACTTTTGACAGGTTAGTTGCTAAAAAACTTTTGCAATTTTGCGTGAGATTATTATCTGTTTCAAAGGGAACACCACAAAGGTTATTGGTTCCAGATAATATAGAAATTTTACTTAAGTTCTGGGAGCAAACATGATAATTAAAACACTCACTAAAGCTAAACATACTCCGATTAAGTCGTAGCGGTCTGGAGTTACCCCGTCTACTTTCCAACCCCAAAGCATTGCCATTGCGATAAACACGCCGCCATAAGCCGCATACACTCTCCCAAAATTTGTTGGTTGGAGAGTTGCAATAACCCCATAGAAAGCTAAAGCAATTCCCCCCACTATGCCCAACCAGGACGGCTTACCTTCTCGCAACCACAACCAGATTAAGTAGCCGCCCCCAATTTCCAATAAACCAGCCCACAAAAAATACAGCAGGGACTTAATCATTTGACCGATTATTTAATAACATATAACTCAGTAAAATTACGCTAACGCTTTTAAGTAAACTATTGTCATTAATTAAAGGTAAGTTTGTTGACCAAATTGGGCATGGGGCATTGGGCATTGAGCATGGAGAAGAGACAAGGAAGACAAGGAAGAGGGGGGAGACAAGGCAGAGACTTGTTCAATAATCCCCCCTTCTCCTTGTCCCCTTGTCCCCTTGTCTCCTTGTCTCCCTCATCCCACTTGTCCCCTCATTTCCCCAATCCCCAGAATGTAGATAAGGCTCAAGGATGAAAGCACCATTACCTGACAACGAAGCCCAGAGAATCGAGGCAATTTTGCAGTATAAGATTCTCGATACGCCATCGGAAGCCACCTTTGACGATCTGACTCGTTTAGCCTCGTATATTTGTCAGACTCCTATTGCCTTAATTAGCTTAATTGATACAAATCGCCAATGGTTCAAGTCAAAAGTTGGAATGGAAGCCCCAGAAACGCACCGAGATTTCGCATTCTGTGCCCATGCCATTCTCCAGCCTGATGTTTTGGTCGTGCCTGATGCAAAAAATGACGAACGGTTCGCAACAAATCCACTGGTAACATCTGACCCAAATATTCGGTTTTATGCTGGTGTACCTTTAACTAACCCTGAAGGATACGCCCTCGGAACCCTATGTGTAATTGACTACGCACCACGAGAACTTACTCCAGAACAAATAGAGACATTACGAACTTTAGGTCGTCAAGTCATTAAGCAACTGGAATTGCGCCGAAATTTAGCAAGTTTGGTACTTGCTTCCAAGAAAACCAACCAAGTACAGAGGGTACGCAAGCAACTTTTCAAAAAGATTGCAGCAAGTTTTGGTTTATCGTCAATAATTTTAGTTCTGATTGGGGTGGTTTCTTATCAAAATACAAGAGTATTTACTAATTTTAATCGCAGTATAGTAAAAAATACTTATAAAAAACTTAATAGCCTAGAGGAAATACTGTCCCAGGTAAAGGATGCTGAAATTGGACAACGTAGTTACATCTTCACTGGAGAAAAACTTTATCTAAAATCGTATCAAACAGCACTTGATAACGTCGATCGAGAAATTTTCAAGCTGAGGAATTTAACAGCAGCTCAAGCGAACCAACAAAAGCAGATTGCAACGCTTGAATTTCTGATAACGGCTAAACTTACTGAACTAAAACAGACTATCGACTTGCGCCAGAAAAAGGGATTAGAGGCGGCGTTGCAAGTACTGCTGAAAAACGATCGAGAAAATCTCATGGATGATATCCGCAAGGCAATCAATGAGATGGAAAACCAGGACAGGGGCCGAATCCAACAGCAGTCACAAACAGCAAAGACTTGGACTCGAAACACAATTCTGACAATGGCGATCGCTATTTGCCTAAGTTTTATCGTTCTTGCTGTAGTCTACTACTCGATCTATCGTGAAGTTATTGAGCAGAAGAGGACAGAAGAAACCTTAAATCAAGAACACAACTTTATCTCAGCAGTCCTTGATACAGTCGGTGCGTTGGTAATAGTTCTCGATTCTCAAGGGCAAATTGTTCGTTTCAATCAAGCTTGTGAGCAAATAACTGGTTATTCCTTTGATGAGGTGAGGGGTAGGTATTGTTGGAACTTGTTCCTCATTCCCGAAGAGGTGGAGCCAGTCAAAGCAGTTTTTGATCAGTTACGATCTGGTCAACCTTCCAATAATTATGAAAATTATTGGGTAATGAAAGATGGGAGTCGGCGGCTGATTGCCTGGTCGAATACCACTTTAAAAGACTATGAGGGCTATGTTGAGTACATTGTCGTCACTGGCATTGACATTACCGATGGCAAACGCGCACAACAGCATCTAACTGCACAATATGTTGCAACCCGCGTTTTAGCCGAATCTGCCACCATCAGCGAAGCTACTCGCAAAATCTTGCAAGGAATCTGTGAGAGTTTGGCATGGGATTTGGGTGAAATTTGGATGGTAGATGAGCAAGCAAATGTGCTGCATTTTCTCGATATTTGGCATAAAGCATCCATTGAAATGCAAGAGTTTGAAATACTGAAGCGGCAAACCACCTTTGCACCCGGAATTGGACTACCTGGAAAGGTTTGGGCTAGTTCTGAACCTGTTTGGATCGCTGATATTGCTAAAGATATTAATTTTCCCAACTTCAAAATAGCTGCTCAAGTAGGACTACATGCAGCTTTTGGTTTTCCGATCCGCAACGGTAACAAAATCCTCGGTATCATTACCTGCTTCAACCGTGAAATCCAGCCCCTTGACGAAGATTTAGTAAAAACGATGAATTCTATCGGCGAGCAAGTAGGGCAATTTATCCAGCGTAAACAGGCTGAAGAAGAAATACAACGCCAAAATTTGCGATCGCAACTATTTACCGAAATCACCCTGAAGATTCGTCAATCTTTGGACATCGAAGAAATTCTCCAAATCACTGTCGAAGAGGTACAAAAGATTCTCCAGACTGACCGAGTTTTAATCTATCAGCTGATGCCAGATCAGTCTGCAAACACCGTTATTGAAGCAGTAGTTTCTGGCTTACCAGCAATCAAAGAGCAAAACAACGCCGCCCTCTACTTGGAAGCAGAATATCTCCAACAGTACTATCTACAGCAGTACCGTCAAGGCAAGATTTTCGGACTGGATAGCTTGGATCTCCTGGAAGTTCAACAAAGCCATCTGGAATTAATGCAACAGTTTGGGGTCAAAGTCAATTTGGTTGTGCCCATTCTTGTTAAAGAAGAACTTCGTGGTTTACTCATAGTTCATCAGTGTGACGATTCCCACCACTGGTCTAGCTTTGAAACCGATCTTTTGCGGCAAATAGCCGACCAAGTAGGTATTGCTTTAACCCAAGCCCAACTATTAGCAGCAGAAACTCGTCAGCGACAAGAACTTGAAATTGCCCGTCGCCAAGCTGAATTAGCTTCTCAGACGAAAAGTGCTTTTTTGGCAAATATCAGTCATGAAATTCGCACTCCGATGAACGCTGTGTTGGGGATGACCAGTTTGGTCTTAGATACTCCCTTAGACGAAGAACAGCGAGATTTTATTGAAATAATTCGCAGTAGTGGAGACGCTCTTTTAAGTTTGATCAACGAGATTTTGGATCTTTCCAAACTTGAGGCTGGAGAGATGGCTCTCGAAACTCTCGATTTTGACCTATCCACTTGTGTAGAAGAAGTGGTGGAATTATTGGCTCCTTCAGCCCATAACAAGGGATTAGAAATTGCTGCAATAATCGATCGCAATGTACCCACTCAACTCAAAGGAGATACTGGTAGGCTGCGGCAAATTTTGATGAACTTAATCAGCAACGCCATCAAATTTACCAGCGCTGGCGAAGTATTAGTGCAAGCAGAATTGCGTACGTTTTCTCCGACTACAGCCACTATCCATTTTGCCATTACAGATACAGGTCTTGGCATTAGCCCTGAAGACCAACGCAAACTCTTTACACCATTTACCCAAGTGGATGCTTCGACCACTCGCAAGTATGGTGGTACCGGTTTGGGATTAGCCATCTGTAAACAACTTGTAACTTTGATGGGAGGAGTGATTGGGGTAGAAAGTCAGATGGACAAAGGATCTAAGTTTTGGTTTGAGGTGCTTTTTACCAAACAAGTTGAGCCTGTTGAGCCAAAATGCGTACGCGGACTTTTGCAAAATCGCCGCTTATTGGTAGTGGATCACAACACTACTAATTATAAAATTATCTCCCATCAAGCTACTCATTGGGGAATGGAGGTAGATCGAGCTGACAGTATTGCTGTGGCTGTTAAAGTTATTCAGCAAGCTAGCGAGCAGGGGAAATCATATCATCTTGCCTTGGTTGATATGCAAATAGCCCAAACAAATGGCATGACAATAAAAGAACAAATTTCAGCCAATTCTGCAATTGCTAAAATCCCTTTGATTATGCTCGCCTCTACTAATCAACGGGATGAAGTACAACAGGCGCTCAAAATCGGATTTGCTACTTATTTATTCAAACCCATTAAGCCATCACGACTCCTTGATGCCATCATAAATATTTTAGAAACTCAGCCGGAATCAGAACAAGAATTTAGAGGCAGGAAGCTAGAAGCTACAGAAGAAATTCTGAGTACAGAAACTTCAGGTATTCTTACTTCTTCCCCTAACTCCTCTACTAAATCAAAGTTGAGAATTCTGTTAGCCGAAGATAATTTGGTGAATCAAAAAGTAGCACTAAACCAACTTCAGAGTTTGGGCTATAAAGCCGATGTCGTTGCCAATGGACAGGAAGTTTTGCAGCTATTAGAAAAAATCCCTTACGATTTGATTTTAATGGATTGCCAAATGCCAATTCTCGACGGTTTGGAAACCACAAAAGAAATTCATCGTTGGCAAGAGGATGCTTTTGCATTGGGTCATCGTCCTGTGGTGATTGCGATGACAGCTAATGTGATGAAAGAAGACGAACAAACCTGTCTAAATGCCGGAATGGATGACTATTTGAGTAAGCCAGTATTTAAAGAAAAATTGGCTGAGACTTTAGAGCATTGGACAGGTGTGATCGTTTCCCAGCAAGAGGCAGGTGTGTATGAACAGACAGTTTCCACTGACTTAGCAATTGATTGGGAACACTTGCATCGGATATCGGGAAATGATGAAGAATTTGAATTAAATTTATTGCAAATATCCATTGAAGATATTAAACCACGTTTAGAAATAATTAAAGCAGCGATCGCAGCTGATGACTTTGGGCAAATAGCGCGAGAAACTCATCACCTTAAAGGTGCTAGTGCCAACATTGGAGCCACAGCTATGTACTTAGCAACTGACAAACTAGAACAACTAGCTAGCGATCGAGACTTTAAAGGCACTACTAATTTAATTTTAGAATTAGAAGAATTTGTCAACTGCATTCAATACTTTTTAATTAAAAACAAAGTCGTGAAGGAGGCAGAAGGCAGCAGACAGGGGGCAGGTGGGCACTGAGCGATTTGCCTATGGCAATGGACTGTACAACGCTGGCGCTCTTAGTACAATACGGTTCAGTTAAGGTTAAAACTCCTTTTCAAAGTCAATTTTTTTAACGAACCGCAGAGGCGCAGAGGGCACAGAGAGCCGGAAAAAATGCTTAACTGAACCGTATTGGCTCTTAGTACAGCTTTGCATTAATTCGTAGCGAATGGACTCAAACAGACTTTGCGTTACTCTGCACGACGGCAATCGCTACAACGGGGGGAACCCCGGCAACGCGCTGCCTCCCCTTTGCGTTTAAATTTCAACCCTCAATTCACCGCGGTTTTACGCAAAGCTGTACTTAGATTATGCACCAAGTCAACCTGCTCTGTTGCTGGCTGAAAACCAAGATTGTGGTGTGGAGTTGAAAGACTGTCATGAAAGAAGGTACTGGTTCCGCCACGCTCGTGCCAAATGCTGAAAAATGGTCGATGCTGTCGGGCAATGGTTTCCATGACACTACATCAAGGATAATTGCCCGATCCATTCCGACACTTGACATCATGTAAACAAAGCACTACATTTGTAGTGTACAAGAAAAGCCTCCTCAAAAGCATTGCAATAATGCTTTCCTTGGGTCTGTAGCTCTAACGGTAGAGTTCCCAGATGTCACTTGTGCCCTGACAGAAAAAGCTTACATACTTGCTCAATGGTAGAGCGATCGTCTCTAAAACGATAAGGTGCAGGTTCAATTCCTGCGGTGTAACCACAGCTTTTTCAACTTGCATGAGGTGTGAGTGTAACTCTCACAGGGAGGGTATCGGTTCAATCCCGATCAGATCCACTAATATCAATTCGTAATTAAAACAAGAGGTGATTACAATGGTTCATATTCGATTTGAAGGACGTTCTGTTGATGTGCCAAAAACCCAATTGGGAATTGCAGCAGGGATGAATGATGTGGCGGTGAAGGAGCGTGTTGCTCGACATTTAGATGTAAATAGCGATCGCCTTTCTGCTTACGTAATCGATCGCCGCCCTAGTGGTGATTTGATTGTCCGCCCTGAAGCTGTTTATGGTTAAATTTCCGAGTCATCCGTGCCCCAACAGAAGAAGCATACATACACATTCATAACGGCCCTAAGGGAGTAAAGTTCGAGCGATCGGACTAAGCGAACCATGATTTATAAGTCTCTCGCAGATTTAGCGTGCGTGCCCACTGCCAATATTTGGTAAGAGCGGCCGTAGCTGTAAAAAGCTTCTCGAACTTGCACGGAATGAATTAAGACATAATTCCGCGCCCTAACTTGTGAAGTCTACACACACTCCGGCAACGGAATGCAGGTTCGATTCCTGCCGCTCCCTTTGATGGGAGCGTAGCCAAACTGGTATAGGCAACTGTGAAAACTGCTTTGCTAACTTGTGCGGAATTTCAATTATTTAAATCGTATTTGTCTATAATTTTTACCCAATACGGAGGTGAGTTCAATGATGTTAGCTAACTCATGTTTAATAACAACTCAATTAGTACAACTGAATTTAAACAACGTGAGATATGAGCGAACATCGTTTGAGCGAAATTGTGATTGAGCGTCCTCGCGGTGGGAGGAGAATTAGCCTCAAAAAGGTGACTGGCTTTAAGAAGCGATTATACAAAATCACCGAGGATGCAATTCAGGATGGATTGTTGAATCCCTACCTGATTAAACCAATAAATAAATCTAAGTATCTTTCAGATCATCTCGGCCCTCTGCGTCGGTTTTTGCGTTCAAAAGTCGGACAGCCTTGGAATGAAGTTTACAGCCAACTGTGTCAACGATTAGATCCCAACACAATGGCAGGACGGCATGTTATCGATCATGTGTGGGACTATGTTGAGCGGTATGTGGAAATAATTGATGGTGGTTTTTACAGCAAGCCTTACCAAGGGTATGGAATGCAGCTAAATACAAACCACCGCGATCGCTTCTATATCCATCCTGAAACCGGAATTCTTTGTGCAGTCGAGAAAGTACCTCGAAAGCAGAAGCAAAAGCAGGAACAAACTGATATTCTCATCATTGATAATTATCATCAATACCAAAAGCTAAACGACATTTGGTATTTAATTACCTTTGAAGATATTCCGTCAGTACACACTCATTATGTAATGGATGCTGCCAATGTGATATGTAGAGGTGAAAAAATTTACGCTGTTAGTAAAAAGCAGTGTAACAAGAAAGAAATTCGATTTATTTTAAATCAACTTTCTAAAAACTAAAATTTTCACTTCGTGCCCTAACTGAAAAAGCTTACATACTAGCCGAATGGTAAGGCACTTGACTGAAGATCAAGCAACTACGGGTTCAAATCCCGTGTGTGAATCAACAGCTTTTTCGACTTGCACGAGGTGATTTTATTTCATTTAAATATGGAGGTGAGAACGATGAAAAAGATTAATTCTTTCAACATCGAGCCTGAAGATTTTGACGATTTCTGCTTTTGAACCCTTGAGCAAACGTCGTCGTGGCTTCCCATCTGAAAAAGCTGTTAAACGTGGCCATCGCCTTGTTCATGGCGACAAGGAACTACAAGAAAAGCTTGGTAACAATGACCTTTGTCTTTGTGGTTCTGGTCGCTGCTTTCAAGAAGTGCTGTCGCAATAGCGGCAGATATGATGGCAGCTTACGCAGCTACTACTTTTAGGGAGTAGTACTAAGGATTTCGATACGTTACATCAAAACTGGCAGTTGTTGCCGCGCCCCGATCGCAGAAGCTTACATAATTTTGAAAAAGTTATACACAATGCTTCTACAACTTGCGCGGTGACTTTATCGCCCCGCGTGCAACATCTGCCTCCTTCAATTTTGGATTTTAGATTGCAATCCAAAATCGTTCGACTGAGCGAAGCCGAAGTCTAAAATCCAAAATCCAAAATTCCTAAAGGAGGTTCTCATGAATATCGCAGAACGCGATCTGCGTTTAGAAATGCTCAATAGTTTGCTCACAACTCCTCACCGCAAACTTGAGCAAGTCGCAGAAATTCACAAGTTAATTGTTGAACTCGATCCCCTTTTCTACGGACATTTAGCAGTGTGGTATCAGCGTCATGGCGATGTCCGCGACCATAAAGAAGTATTCATAGCTCATTTACTAACCAGCAATTTGATTGAACACCGGGATGCTGGATTTATGATGCTGCAAGAGTTTCCACCCTATCAGGTGGCTCGTGTGGTGGACTTCATGAAGCAGCAGCAAAATAAACTACCTCGTTCCGCTCGGACTGCGGTACGGCGTTACTTGAAGGTACGGGAGAGCAATCCGGCTCTGTTTGATCGCGCCGCTTTGCGAGGTCGTAAGGCAATGAAGCACTTATATGCTTCACTGCACATCAAGCCAAATGAACGGGCAAATGCGATTTTGTTTGGCGATACTCCTCCAGAGGGTTCTTTAGCAAATGTGCTGAAGCAGCTTGCTAAGGCAGAAAATGCCGCAGAACAGGCACGGCTGATTGTGGAGTTCAAAATTCCCTATACGATCGCAATTGGTGCAATCAAGCAACTTACACCTGTTGTCTTGGTGGCGTTAATCAACAGCATGACTCCTCAAGAAGCGATCAATAATCTCAAGTCTCTCCAGACTAGAGGTGCAATGGATCACCCAGAAGTCAAGAAGCTGATTGATTCCAAGTTGGAAGCAGCGTCTAAGAGTACCCGTGTCTCAGCATTCAAAGCCCAGGTTGCCGCAGACGCAGGAGATTTTGACGCAGACACGGTTGCCCAACTGGAAAAGGTGACAAACGAACAGGTAAAGCGGCGTGGTGCGATCGCTCGTCCAACTGCTTTATTGGTGGACAAATCTGGTTCAATGGAAAATGCGATCGCGATCGGTAAACAACTCGCTGCTCTAATCTCTGGTATCACTCAGGCAGAACTGTTTGTCTACGCCTTTGACACCATTCCTTACGCTATTACAGCAAAGGGCAAGGAGTTAACAGACTGGGAGCGTGCTTTCCAGCATATCAATGCAGGCGGTGGTACTAGTATCGGTTGTGCATTGGAAGCAATGCGGAAGAAGAAGCAGGTAGTTGACCAGATTATCATAGTGACGGATGAGGGCGAAAATGCTGCTCCTTACTTCGGTGAAGTCTACAAGAACTACTGCCGGGAGTTGGCGATAATGCCCAATGTGGTGATTGTCCGTGTGGGTGGTCATTACGACTGGGTGGAGACTCAACTCAAGCAGCAGCAAGCACCTGTAGATACGTTCACTTTCGCAGGTGACTACTACAGTTTGCCGAACATTGTCCCACTGCTAACGCGCCCCTCTCGTCTAGATTTGCTGATGGAGATTTTGGATGTGCCGTTGCCTGTGCGAGATGATAAATAAGTTCTAAAATTATAACAATGCTTATTATTATAAATAGTAAGCATTGATTTATTTGTAAATTTTAACCGTTTGTATTTTGCTCAAGCCAAGCAACTAAATCAGATGTATTTGAAAAATCTAAAAATTCTTCTCCTAAACTTTCTAATTGCTCGGTAGATAATACTTTGAGACGCTCGATTATTAGTAAATCTATCTTACCAAAACGTCTATTTAAAAGACGTAAAGTATATTTAAACGCTTCCTTTTGTTCTCCTTTTTGTAAAATATACTGATAAATCACTGATTCTTGCATAGTTGCCTCCCGTAATAATTGCAGAATCAAATCTTGCTCAAACTTTAACCCTGCTAAAATCTCAGTATAAGCAGCAGTATTTTGTCTTATCTCGATATCTGGAATTTTAGCAATTTCCTGGGCAACCTGGGATAATAACGTTTGGGGTGAATCTGTTTGTGTTAGTGGTGCTAAAGGTAATAATGCTAGATTGCTAAGAAATAGCGCTGAATCTTGCTCCCACATCCGTATAACTCGATAACGGTGGGTTGTTACCTCACTGACATATTCATCAGTAAAAGCGATCGCGTCACTTGTCTCTTGTAAGAAAATAACTACTTGTGTGACAGGAACTTGATATTTACGTGTCAATCTAACGTAATAATCTAGCATCCGCAGAGAAATTGGTTTTTGTGATTTGATAGTAGTTTGAAATTCTAGGTGTAAAATCCGATTTTCTGTTTGCAGAAATGTTACTGAGTCAGCGCGTATGGGTTCGATGCTCAATTCAGTTTTTAAAATTTCAATTTTTTGCGGTTCTTGATTTAATAACCAACGAGTAAAATCAAGGGGATACTTTTCTGCAAGGAACTTACAAAGGTTATCATATTCTGCCATCTAAAGGATTACACTTGATTTTATTTATTATTTTATATTAGATTGGCCTCTTAGCAGTTTAGCCGTATTACCAGCGTCATCAATGAGTATTTCAGTAGATTAATGAGTGATATCAAGTAACAGCAATCGCTCTACTCCAAAATCTCTGATTTCATCTCTTCCAATTTTATGTAGTATCTTGTATTATATAAATATCCTGCGTGCCCCAACTTGTGGAGCCTACATACTAGTACGAGAGGAACGGTACACTGCCAAATGCAGTGGGCGTGTGTGAACGGGGAGTGCGAAGAACCTGGGAGGTAGGCTCAAAAGTAGCCATCCTTGAAAGAGTGTGTAACAACTCACCAGCGGAGTCCCTCTAGTAACTGAGAACACGCAATGCTCCACCAACTTGCACGCAGGAATTTTACTACTTCCTAAGTAAGAGGCTATTGATTAACAAAATTAAAATTAACTTCAAGTTTTTGACTTTAATACTTCTATAGCTTTAAATCCTTCTATAGTCTGACCTAAAAATATCATGGGAATAGCCAAGCCAAACGGTTTACCTGTTTGAATCAAATTGTAAATGGCAGTTAAAGCATTTAGCGACATCAATCCTACTGCAATAGCTAGTGCAATTTTTGATTTACGTTGGACAAAGAAACCTAGAACTAGATAGAGTAAACCAAAAAATAAAGAACAAAAACCTAATATTAGATAATCAGGCAATCGACTACCAGCAACAAAGAATATTATGCTTAGAAAAATACTCAAAACTCCAATTGCGTAAACTGCACGGTAAGCAGATGCTAACTTTTTTCGGGATTCTGATATTTGTTGTATTTGGGTAGTCATTATTTTTCTATTTTTTGTGTTTACTGTCCGACAATTATGTTTTTTATATACTCCGTACTGACAATAATCTTGAGTAATTATGCGTAAACAGAGATAATGATGACTGACATCCGTAAGCTAATTAACCAAATTGCGATCGCAGAAGCACAATTACACAGCACCCAATTCCTTGCACCCTGTGTCAAAGGTGGACGAGTTCGCACACGGGTAGCCAGGATGATCTACACCTTCAGCCCAAAGCCTAGTAAATTTGAAGGCTGGGGCATCTTTCAGGCTGTGGATGAGAAAACAGCAACGGTTGTAGAAGAGGCAGACTTGCCCGAAATTGCAGGATACCTGCAACACTTTCCCCAAATACGGCTGCGGTTAGCACACCAACTGCAAAAACAAACTTGGTTAGCATATCCTGTCAATGAAGCAGATGTGCGTCAACGCTTCAAGGTAGTTAAGCCGATCGCAGTCCACTTAGTTACGGAGGGCGTTACCTTTGAGCAAATCATTGCCCGATGGAATGGACAGTCTTGCTGGTTCGAGGAAGTAGATCGCCGTACCGATCCGGTAATTGTGGAAACTCTGCAATCTGCCGTTAAGCAACTCATTCCGGCTGAGGAATTACAGTTTAAGGGCATTACTCCAGAAATCCGTACAGTGTATGAATTAGCAACTCGGCGCATTGAGGGATTTACGCAACCCCAACAGGATGAAAAGCGACTGAAAAAGGCTTTGCAAATGGGTGGCGGAGAATTAAACCAATTCCACGATCGCAGCGACTACTGGACAGTCGATTGGACAACTGCTGATGGTGTTCGCCATAGTAGTGCGATCGCTAAAGCTGACTTGACTGTTGTCAGTTCTGGTATTTGTCTGAGTGGACGCGATCGCGATTTTGATTTGCAATCTTTAGTAGGTGTGATGGAACAACAAGAGTAGTGAGAACAATGAGTATCTTTTTTCACGAACAGCTTTACCGCACCAATGCTGTGATGACAAAGCTGAAAAACTATCCTATAACCATTTGTGGCGCTGGAGCATTAGGAGCTAACATTGCAGAAAACTTAGCTCGGTCTGGTTTTGATAAACTCACAGTGATAGATTGCGATCGCATTGAGGAGCGTAACCTTTCGACTCAGCCTTATTACCGTTCTGATGTTGGAGCTTTCAAGGCGAAGATTTTGGCGAACAATTTATATCGAGCAATTGGTACTAAAGTTGATGCCAAAACAAAGGAGTTGACACCAGCAAATACAAATCAATTACTTCAAGACAGCCAGCTAATTATCGATGTCTTTGACAATAGCGTGGCACGTCAAGCAGTGAAAGATTATGCTGAAAAATTAAGCATTCCTTGTCTTCATGCCGGACTATCGGCTGATTATGCAGAAGTGATTTGGAATGACGTTTATCGCGTTCCTTCCGAGGTGAATGATGATGTTTGCGATTATCCGTTGGCGCGAAACCTAGTGATTTTAACTGTTGCTGTGGCGTGTGAAGCGATCGTTTCATTCATTGCCACAGCAGAACAGCGTAACTTCAGTATCACCCAGAAGGATCTGACTATTCAATCTCTGTTTTTATAGATTGCGTAGACGTTTGTGATTTTGACGATAAATTGACCATCAGTCTGTTGAGAGCGTGTCAGACAATGAAGTTGAGTTACCTGCGGTAATAGACTGTACAACGCTGGCGATCGTGGATCTTGCACCAAGTCAATCTGCAACTTGTAAAACAAAGTAATGCCGCAACTCTTGGAGACGCTGCGCGAACGTTGATGGTTGAAAATTTAATTTCAGGTGGAGAGGGGTGCTGGTGAAGTGAAATAATACCAATTTGAAAAAAGAATGCGACAAATAGACCATTTGTAGAGACGCGATTCATGAGCCAGCGCGTTGCGGGAGTTCCCCCCGTTGTAGCGACTGGCGTCGCGTCTTTACCCAAGGATGTGTTGCAATCATTAATTGAATTGGTACTCCCTACTGCCCTATATTCAGTAATTTCGCCATCGCTAACCGTTGCAGTTTATCGGTAGCACCACGAGGTAGTTGATCTAAAATGTGAATTTGCTTGGGAACTTTGAAGTCTGCCAGCATAGTTGCACAGTGAGCTAAAAGTTCTTTTTCGCCAGCTTCTGCTTTCAGAACCACAGCCGCGTGGATATCTTCTCCTAAAGATTTGTGGGGGACGGCAAAGGCTAAGGCTTCAGAGACGGCAGGATGGCGCAGCAAGACATCATCCACTTCTAAAGGAGAAATTTTTTCCCCACCCCGGTTAATCAATTCTTTAATCCGTCCAGTCAAGCGGAGGTAGCCATCTGCATCGACTGCACCTTGATCTCCGGTGCGGAACCAACCATTCACAAAAGCAGTGGCGTTAGCTTCTGGATTGTTTTCGTAGCCATCTATAACGTTGGGTGCTTTTATCACCACCTCGCCCAAGCTTCCCTGAGATAATAGGTTGCCTTCGGAGTCCATAATGCCCACTTCCACACCGAAGCCATAACCTACAGTACCTGGTTTCCTGACTTTTGGCGGTAGGGGATTGGTGGTCATTAAGTGAGATGCTTCAGTCATGCTGTAAGATTCCACCACAGGAGCATTCAGAGTTGCCTCTAGCTGTTCAATGATAATCGGCGGCAAAGAAGCACTACTAGAGCGAATAAAACGAAAGTGGTTAGCTTTGACAATTTCTGAGTTGCGGCTAGCGCGCGCCAAAATCGTCTGATGCATGGTTGGCGCTGCGGAGTACCAAGTGGGTTTGTAGGTATCTACCAGTTTCCAAAACTCCAAAGCATTAAAACCATTGGGACAAACTAATGTACCACCCGAAGCCAGAGTTGCCAGCAAACAGCCCACCAATCCGTGAACATGGAATAGGGGCATTAGGCAAAGTGTAGTATCAGCTGCTGTGAGTGAGTAAGCACTAATCAGGTTGCCAGCTGAAGCGATTAAGTTGCGATGACGAATCGGCACACGCTTGGGACGACTGGTAGTGCCGCTAGTGTGGAGAATCATCGCTATATCATCAGCGTTGGGGGCTGTGGGATTCGCGGATTCTGCTGGTTTTGAGCCTGTTTTGACTAATTCAAAGCTTAATGTGCCGTCAGTATTTACCTTGGCATTAATCAGCATCATATCGGGTGTGACACTAGCAATGGCTGCTTCTAACCCCTCAGACAACGTAATCAGTGCTTTTGCTTGGGTATCTTGATAGTAAAAGGCAAATTCTTCTTGCTTGTATTTAGGATTTAAGGGCGCAGCAGTGCCAGATAGGGCAGCAGCCAAAAAGGTAATCGCCATTGGTGAACCGTTAGTCATGGCAATGGCAATGCGTTCTCCCCGTTTCAATCCAAAGCTGTTGAGTTGAGATACCAGTCCAATAACATTCTCGCGTAATTGCTTATAAGTTAGCGATCGCCCATCAGGCGTAACTAGGGCTGGATGATTGTCTTCTCCTACTAAAAGCTCAAATAAATTCATTAGTTTTTGTGATCTGTAAATACATGATTTAGCTTAAACAAAAAATTGTTACTTAGCTTTGAGTTATGAGAGAGTGCTAGAATGCTGTTATTAACAACAATGTTTTAAATATCCTCATAACAATCCCTATGGCAGAATTTTGTTATGGAGATCATCCTGTAAAATCATAAAAGTGTACATTGAATAAAAATAAATTTATGGAGTTGCGCTCAAGCAGATAGAGTTATTAGTATTAATTCTCAAAATGCTCTTGGAGTACGCCTTTGGATATAAACTAGAAGAAATTCGTTCAATAGTTTATATAAATAACCGTGTACTCAATTTCCAAAAAATATTAATAGTAATGATGAGTCCTATAAAAATTACTATGTTGGGCGAAAGCTTGGAGCGCCAAGGTGGAATAGTTTCTGTGGAGAAGCTCATTCTTGAAGAAACTACCTCTGATATTCAAATTGAACACATTACGACTTTACCGAATGGTTCTACTTTCCATAAAGTGTTAGTGTTTTTGCAAGCAATAGGTGAGTTGTTTTGGAACTTATTAAACCAAAGAGCTGACCTAATTCACATCCATGTTTCAGATAGAGGTAGTGCTTTTCGCCATTCAATTACTACTCTTATTGGTTGGTTATTTAAAAAACCAGTAATTATTCATACTCATAGTGCTGATTTTCATTTATTTTACTCTAAACTACCTCAATTGCTTCAGCAGTGGCTAAGTTGGTCGTTTTGTAAATGTACCCGTTTTATTGTTTTATCAGATAGCTGGAAAATTTTTTACATTGAGAATCTTGGTTTAAAGCTAGAGCAAGTTATTGTTCTCCCTAACCCAGTAAAAATTCCTGCACAAATTCCACAGCGAATAGATTCTAAACAGATATTTTTCTTATTTTTAGGGCGCATTGGTGAGCGCAAAGGTGCTTTTGATTTAATTAAAGCATTTGCTTCTATGCCTGTTGCTCAACAAAGCCAAGCCAAGTTAGTTATAGCGGGGGATGGAGATGTAGAACAAGCTCGTAGTTTGATCCCAACTCTAAATCTTACTGACTACATCACTATTCTTGATTGGGTAGATAAAGAAAAACGTGACGAGCTTTTAACTAAAGCTGATGTCTTTGTGTTACCTTCCTACAACGAAGGTCTGCCTATGGCACTACTAGAAGCAATGAGTTGGGGTTTGGCAGTTATCACTACCGCAGTAGGAGGAATACCCGAAATAGTTACTCAAAATCAGAATGGTTTATTAGTTAATCCAGGGGATATTCAACAATTGTCAGAGGCAATGCAATCTTTAATTACAGACGAAAATCTGAGAATATCTTTGGGAAATAACGCACGAGTCCGAGTTAAACACTTGGACATAAATAATTATCTTACATCTTTAAGATGCATTTATACAGCAGTTATCAATTGAGAATCATCTTGATAAAAATAGGTTGAAGTGACTTACACTATGTATTAAATACCGAGCTTAAAAACAACGTAATTGATTCTGTATAAGGATAATAGGCGTTTAAAAAGTATGTATTTAATATTAGGAAAAATCAAGGAAACGATAAAGGTATTAAGCTTTTGTTGTTCGGATTCTTCTAAACTTGGTATACTGGCTAATAAGTGAGGAAGGTGCAGAAATGAAAACTTTTCCTGAAGTGAAATTGTTTGATACAAGATTCCATAAAGTTAAAGTACAAGAATTAGTTGATTATTTAATAGAAGCAGCAAAAAGCCAAAAAAAGACAGTTATAGGAAATGTGAATATCAGAGCCATGAATTTCGCTTATGAAAAGTCTTGGTATCGAGATTTTTTGAATAAGGCTGATTTAGTATTTTGTGACGGATTTGGTGTAATGGTAGGAGCTAGATTCAATGGTTATTCTATGCAATCTGCACATCGAATGACAGCACCAGATTATATAGAAGATTTAGTATTAAAGTGCGAGCGAGAAAACCTTTCTTTATTTTTGTTAGCTGGAAAACCTGGCGTTGTAGATAAGGCAATTACTAAGTTAGGATCAATTGCGCCTAATTTACGCGTACAGGGACATCATGGTTATTTTGATAAATCAGGAAAAGAGAATGATTTGGTAATAGAAAAAATTAATAAATTCCAACCAGATATTTTATATATTGGTTTTGGTATGCCATTACAGGAACGCTGGATTTTAGATAACTTCAATAAAATTGAAACTACTGTATTTTTACCTTTAGGTGCTTGTCTAGATTTTTATACTAACTCTATATATCGCGGCCCGCGTTGGCTGACTGATAATGGTCTGGAGTGGTTAACACGCTTAGTTACTGAACCTACTCGTCTAGCAGACCGTTATATTGTAGGCATTCCATTGTTTTTTTATCGTGTAGTTAAACAGCGAATCACTCAAGGAATGATAACAAATCGCTAAATAAATTTTTCTAAATTTTGCGTTTGTTATGACCATGACTGGTGAAAAGTGGCCAATTGTTTCCCCTACCTCTGCGGACAAGACTAGAATTAGAATTGACGTGACATTCTCATAGTAGCCAAAGTGCCAGACTCTCTGCCATTAAGCGATCGCTATCTTGCCTTAATCGATGAAATTGTCGAAACCACCCTCAAGGGCAAAATTAGCTCTGTAGAACAGGTGTATCAAATACTGCTTAAAGGAATTACTTCCGGGACAGGGGAAGTCTTTGAGCTAGCTTTGAGCGATCGCCTGAATTCTCTCCAAAGCCAAGTAGATAGCGAAAAAGACGAACTCAAAAAAGCCAAGGCGACTCGCAGTTTGAGAGCCATTAAGACTATTCAAAGCCAATGGCAACGCTGGCAAGAGCAAAACAAAGCCACAGAAGCGATCGCCTTTGCAGCTACAGAAATTACTACAGCCCCTGCTGGCGATCGTCTAGCGACATTTATCCGGGTTACTGACCCCAATCAGAAGTATCCGCTAAATTTACAACAGTTACAGCAGTTATCAAAGGCATTGCAGCAATTTGCTCAGGCAGATGCTGATTTACAACAATTTTCCGAAGGGATTACCCGTGGTTTAGCTTCTTGGCAACGATTGCAAGATAACTTGCTCAGTTGGATGTACGAGCAAAAAGAATCTTTGGGATTTGGCGGCGTACCGGGAGAACGTGGCCCTTGGGCAAGTTGGGCGAAACAACTTAATAGTGAGTTACCCAAAACACTACTTCGCACTTTAGCTAGGGAAGAATCCGCAATCGAGTTTGCCGAACGACAACGAGGCATCACCCTTAGAGATTGGGTGGAAATGGCATTGATTTTACAGTTCTTGCAACGGGGACTAATTAACTGGTTTGACCAACAAGCTTACGATGTGAAAGCGGGGCCAAAGTTGTCCATTTCCACTTTTTTGACCTTTGCAGTGATTTGGAGTCAGTTAGCAAGTGGTTTTAGGAGCATTGGGACAATATACAGCGATGCCTGTTCTCAAATCATGCTCCAGATTTTACGAACCTTTGCCCAGCGTCCGTATTTTCCCTTTTACGGCGGGATTTTTGCCTCTTTTACTGGTACTTATTTACGAGATGCCCTAGATTATCTAGATGAACCACTGCGAAGAGGCGAAGGAACCCAAGAAAAGGCGCGAATTTTGACACTTTTAGGTTACTCTCAGCGGGCTTTGGGACAATACCAGCGGTCAATTGATTTTCATCAGCAAGCCCTAGAGATAGCCAGGAATGCAGGCGATCGCACCTGTGAAATTGCCAATCTCAATCACCTCAGCCGTACCTACGTGCAACAGCAAAATTATGCTGAGGCAATTAACTACAGTCAACGAGCATTAATACTAAGTCGGCAAGCAGGCGATCGCACAGGAGAAGCAAACGCGCTGGTAAATTTAGGTTACAGCGAAGTTATGCAAGCTCAGGAACTGGAAAACCTAGAACCCGAAACCTATGAAGCCGCAATTAATTATTTGGAACAAGGTTTAAAATTATCAGAAAAATTAGGCGATCTTCAAAGTAAAGCCTTATGTGTCAGCAGCTTAGGAATTGCCTATTTAGTAATCGGAGAACACCAAACTGCAATTAAATATCTGGAGGATGGTTTTAAAACAGCGCAAGTTTCCGGTGATTTGTATCTCCAAGGGCGGAACTTAGCTTATTTAGCAGAAGCTTATTATCATCTGCAAAATTCTGAAAAAACTGTTTACACAGGCTGCTTGGGAATGTATCTTTTAGAGCAAATAGCTTCTAATGAGTGGCGTCAAGCAGCAGGATTACTGACAATTTTACAAGGACAAATAGGGGCAGAAGCTTTCCAAAAGTTCTTACAACAACATCGCCCGAAAATTATTGCTGTTATCGGTGTAGATGGGTACGATCACATTCCGCAATTGTTAGAAGAATATAAGGGAGATATGTAAGAAAGTAATTTGATTCAAGTTTTCGGTGTGTTACCACGTTAGTATAACGCACCGAAAATATACACCATCTTCTAATTATTTACACTTGCTTAACCCTTATTTATTTCCAATTCCTTAAGCAATTCTTCAATATTGTGCAATTGAACTTCATACTGTTCAATTCGTTGTGCAAGCTCATATTTGGCTTCTGAATCAGTTTTAATATTCCATTCTTGCTTCAAAAATTTTAACTTTTTACGAACATTTTGATATTCTTCTTCTAAGTCTTCGCGCTTTTCTTGAATATGCCGTTTTGAAGATATATTTAGAGTTGTACCATTGCCTAGAACAGCATTTAGCGTAGAAGAATCATTTGGCGCAGAAATAGAATTAAATTCTGTTTTTTTATAGAGAATAGGAGTCAAATGTTCAGACAGTCCTGCCATTTGAATTGCTGAACAACCCAGATGATAAGCAAACTCCATTGACCGACCAGATCCTAACGCATCATAAAATCCAAGAGCAAAATCTAGAGCCGCTTTATTGGTAATTGATTGCTTCATCCCAATTACGTAGGGAATATGTTGGGCAATTATCTTTGCTTGATCCTCGGTGTAACAACCGTTCAAGAGAACACAATTCACCTGATCTGAAAATAACTTAAATAAATCTGCTAAAGCCTTGGCAGAAATAAGAAGAATATGTCCAGTATCATCTTCAAATACTAATCCTTCCTCTTGCTCAGTTTCTGTTTCTGTAGCAAACTCTTGAGTTATGGTTTCTTTTTGTTCTAATATCTTGTCGTGTTTGCGATGTCCAGCAAAATGAACAATCTGAGGATTGCATTCTAGAAGGGCAAGTTGAATATCTCTAGGACGCACCGCCCATCGTTGCTCAAATTTGAAGCGATCGCGATGTCTTGCTCTTAATAACCCATCACTAATATCTCGTGCTTCCTGCTCCAAACGTGACTGAGAGCTTCCTACTGGATTTGCTGCTAAAAATAAAATAGTTAGGGCAGATGGATCAGACATACTTAAATGATACGTGCAGATTCAAAAGATTCGTTTCTTCTGTTATTGTTTTTGAAACTCTAAGTTAAGAAAGAACAAAACTTTACAAATTCCAAATCCAAGAAAAATTAATTGTATTAATGCACTGGATATAAGAGTAATTAATATTGAAGAGTTTGCAACAGTAATATTGAAAATTTTGTAAAAAATTGCCTGCAAGCCCCAAACGATTAAATAAGTTAATAACATCAAAAAAAACGCCTTCCACCAATTTCCTTTAACTAATGTTCTACTGTATAGAAATGCTGCCTTACCTCTTTGACCTCGGAGAATAAAAGCGTGAAAGTATAAGTCGTTGTTTATAAAGTAAATAATACCTGGAATAACCAGCAAGCAAGAAAGTAAATAGAAAGTAATAAAAAATCTTATCTCTAAACCAATCAGTGGTAATATGCGCGACAATATCCATTTTACTACAGCTTTAGGTTGAATATCTTCCTGAAGAACAGAACTTTCTGTAAAGATACAAATAGTAGCACTATAAATTGAATTTGCAAAGATATAAGAGATAGAAACAATCGGAATTAAACCCCAAAAATATAATTTATCCCTGTAACTTAATAAGTAGTTTGATAATACAGTTAAAATAATAGAAAAAGGCAGGTATATTAAAAATAAACCAAGAAAGAGCCGATTTTTTTTAATATATAAGTTGAAGCCTAATGATATTAATTCAAGCAAGCCCAGTTTTTTGGTTTGAAGTTCAGAAAGGATACTCATAGGTTATATTTTATTACCTTATGCTTAGATATAAATCTATTATTTACCACATTCTATTCAGCGTTAATAGTACCCTGACGGGTACTGCTTGAGAAATTCTTGTGAAGCTTTTTGTAACGAAAAGCAATAAACCCACATTCTGCATGATTAAATATGCTTAAAATTATGTACTCCGCAGGTTTTTTCGTCAAAATTATAATTTTGATTTGAGATTCGCTTTGTGCAAAGATACCGCTACTCGGAAGCCAATTGTCAGCACTTTATTATCAGGAGGAATTTCATTACGATAGGCAGAACAACATATACTAGGTTCATTTATCCAAGAACCACCCCGGATAACTCTAGGTGAAGCCCGGTTGTTAGTAATTCGGACACTTCCATCTTCTGGTGCATTTGTGTAGTCGTCATACCAGTGATCAGCACACCATTCCCAGACGTTGCCATGCATATCATCTAGCCCGAAAGCATTCGCTGCATTATGAGAACCTACTTCATTCGTTTGTTTGCTTGATCGTCCCTTGGGGCCAGAACGATATCGTTTGCTTCCGTCATAACTGGCAAGTTGAGGAGAAATCGTTTCGCCAAAGTAAAATGGGGTTTCTGTCCCTGCACGACAAGCATATTCCCACTCGGCTTCGCTGGGTAAACGATAGGGCTTCCCAGTCTGTAATTGCAACCGCTCACAAAACTCGATCGCCTCAAACCAGGTAATGTGCTCCACAGGTAAATTATCACCTTTAAAGTAGGAGGGGTCAGGATTCAGTTCAATCCGAACTTTGGTAGTCTTAACAATTGCCCGCCACTGGGCTTGTGTCACAGGAAAACGGCTAAGAAAGAAGGACGTAATGGTGACTGAGTGTTGAGGGCGTTCGCAATAGTCACCCTCGTTGTGTGCAGTTCCCATCCAGTAATTGCCCTCTGGTATACGCACTATTTCTAGACTAACTTGTCCCTCTAATTGCTCATAAAACAGAGTTGCTTGTTGTTCACGTCGATCAACTACCCAGCGTGACCCCAACCGCATAAACCGGGGTTGACGAATCAGTTTAGCTGTCTCAAATTTAAATGACTTTAGAGAGGGTTCTCTGGATGCAATCGAGTTGATATGCCAATCAGAGTTCTGAAACTCAGGAATGGGTAAAGTTACTCCTGCGACGACAATTTGATTATTATGGGCTGGCAAAGATTTGAGGGCTGATTTTGCTTGGCTATGATTGCCACGAGCGAGTTCACGCATTCCCTGAAGATACGCCAGCAAAGATTCAAAATGAGCATGACGCAAAGGAGTTGCGATCGCTTCTGTTAATGATGTCAGCCGCAGCCATTCTGTTTTTTCGCTGAGAGTTAATTCGGCAAGCTTGTTAGCCAAATCATGGGCGACAGCTTCTGGATAAACATACGCAAGTGCTGTCCAACGTTGAGCTTGAGCCAGAGTTTGTACAGACGATTTAGAATCATTCAATTCTCGTTGTACGTAGGATAGTAAAAAATGGGCTAATTCTTCAACACGCTTCTGACCGAAGCTAGGATGTTGAATCATTTGGTCTAATAAATAATTGCGTAAATCTGCATCCATCTCATATAGTTCATGTCCTACCTCTTTGCAGAGTGGAGAGAGGAGTAAGTCCGCTACTGCAATCCACGGCACTTTCAAGTCTTGCTTTGCGATATCCATCGGAAAATTTGCCCAGAGGCAGTAGGTCAAATGGGGCGTGAGAGCGATGGGCAAGGCAGCATGATAGGCTAAATATACATGGCCTTGGGTAAATCGTCTTTGAAATGATGCGATCGCCTCTTCGATTTCCTGAGAGCGCGTTTCTGGCAGTAAAGCACTAGAATTCGTCATCTTAGCGTCTCTCCCCCAGAGGTTGATGTCGTCCTCGTAAGACATTAATCGCTTTGTAAAATTCCTGACGATTTACCTCAAACATGGGAACTAAAGCGGCAATGTCATGGGCGGTTGTAGTTTGCCAGCGATCGCGCGGAACCGGATTGAGCCAGGTAGTATAACGTACATACTGCCGTAACTCTTTTAAAAAGAATTTTGTCAACCGCCGTCGCCTAGAACTGAACCCACCACGCGCTGCGCCAGCATCGCTGAAAATCAAGCAAACTGTTCTGGCTTTAGGCAAGTTTGATAAACAATCATCAATTGATTCTGCCTCTAAATGATAGCGATCGCGGTACAAATATTCATCTGGACAGTTGTGAAAATAGTAAACCCGAACCCGGCTGAAACGCCCTCCACGCAATGCTGTATCTGCCAACTCTTGACAAAGGTGGTGAAACGGAACCATTGAACCATCCTGATCGATTAACAGCAGAAGTTCTATGCGGTTGGTACGTCGTGGAACCAATACAGGATTTAATAAAACTCCGTGCTGGGCAACCTGTTGAATAGTGGCTTCCATATCTAGCTCGGTGGGTGGCCCCTCACGACTAAACTGACGCAGATAACGCCACCCTTGCTTCATTTGTCGATGAGTGACTGGTAAATTGTTAACGATTAGGGGGAAGAGTTCGCTAAGTTGGTCGTCCAATTGCCTGATTGCTTTGACAACTTGAATCTCATCAGCCATTGTCCGAATGACTTCAGGCGACAGCATTGTTTTGGGTAAGTTGGTGTAACTCTCAGGAATGATCGCCTCATCTGCAAAAGAGGCTGTCTGTTGAATTTTCCACATCTTCCAAGCAACAAGCAGCAGAATAATACAGGTAAAAATAATTAATAGTAAGTTAAGATATTCAGAATATAATATTTTATTCAAATAATCATTATTTTGAATAAGTAAAATCGCTTGGTTGGGATAACCAAGCTGAACTTTACCTCGAGGGTCAATCAAGCATAAGGGAATTTGCTTCTGGAAAAAATCAGTCTTACCAGCATTGGAAATGGGAATTAGGAGAGTTTTTTCTCCTAATTCACCATCTTTAAATTGAACAACTTGGGGAGTATCACTGACCGGGGAAGTATCGTTAGGTTCGTCTGGGCGACAGTTCTTTCCAACATTCAATTCTGCACTGACTTCTCCATCCCTGCTACCAGTGCGGGTAATTTTGATCTGTGCTGCCTTTTCACCTATATTTACGGTGAAGGAAGGAAAAATAAAATTAGTGCCGCTGAAGCTTAAAGTATTAACCTGTGATTCCTTTTTGAGGAGAAACGCGCTGCCGATCGCAACAACACAAGTTGCAAGTCCTAATACCAAGAAAGGTATGATTCGAGCCGTTTTATATTTCTTTGAAGGTTGTTTTTTGTTTTGATTGGGTGTTACTTCGGTGTCCGTTGAGTTAGTTTTCTCCGTTTCGCCTTGAAAAAAGTCTGCTTCCAGTCTATCTGGGATGATTTGGTTAAAATAATCTTGAAAAATTTCTTCTTCTCGCTGGGATTTTACCCAAATAGCACAGCATAGTTGGGCTAGTGCAGTGCGATCGCGAGTCCCAAAACCTGCATTAATAGATTCCAGCAGCAGATGATATTCTGCCAACCCCAAGGGAAAACCTGCCTTCCTTAAACAGGTGAATAATTCTAATAATGCTGGATCATTCACGATCGCTAATTAACCTCAAATAATTAATGTGGGCATCCCAACTTTTGAGTAATACCTCTAAGTAAGGCAGTTGAGCTTCCCCCGACAACTTATTTAATACTTCTTGTAATGAATCTCGCTTTAGCGCCTTAATCCAATCGAGTAATTCACTCGTACTCACATTCTTACTGAATTTACCTGTTTCACCCTCCATAGATTCCCGTAATTTCATAAAACGGGAAACGGCTGTATCTGTCAGTTCATCTGCAATATCAGGGAATCGACATTTGACAATTTGCACAATTTGTTCATAGCTGGGAAAATGGACGTAATAGAATAAACACCGCCGCAAAAAGGCGTCAGGTAAATCTTTCTCATCATTACTAGTAATAAAAACAATTGGTGAATTGACTGCCTTAATCTCCTTTTCTTTCCCATTTTCTCGCACCTCTTCAATCTGAATCAGTTGCTCGTCGAGTTCTAACAATAAATCATTGGGAAAATCGATATCAGCTTTGTCAATCTCATCGATTAAAACTACCGTCCGCTTGTGATTAGTAAAAGCTCTACCTAATGGGCCCAAACGAATATAAGATGTTGGATCATCAAAGCGTTGCTTTTCTTCTATAGTTAAAGAACCAGATGCCGCTAATTGAGCATCGCGTAGCCGTCCAACGGTATCATATATGTACAAACCATCTTTGGCTCGACTAGTCGATTTTACATACCAAGCCTCAAAATCTAGTCCTAACTCATAAGCGATTGCAAGAGCTAGTTGAGTCTTGCCACATCCAGGTTCTCCTTTCAGTAATAATGGACGACCTAAATAAATCGCTAGATTCACAACATCCACTAATTTTTGGCTGGGTAGGTAAGGATAGATGAGTTTACCTTTGTAACTATCCCCTGGGTTAGGTTGCTTAATGCCAGTATATTCAAGACGATCAGAATTTAGAAGCGTAACCATTTGCCCTCCTGCTCAAACCAATTACAACCACAAAGATCGCAAATTTTTCGTAAAGTTGGCATTGGAATCCCTTGCTTTTCTAAAAGCACTCTAATAGTTTCTGTTTTATTAGCAGAGATAGCTGGAGGTAAAAAATCACTCTGATAATTTAACCAATCTCTTAAATCTTTATCTGAGAATGGATGGATTGCAGGCAATCCCAGAGGGTAATTCGGTTGCCAATCTGAATCATAGTTCTCGACAAAACCGATATTCCACTGAGATATTACACCTTGGTAGTCTATCAGGAATATGAGTAGTTTGAATGCGTTTTGTCTATTTTTTTCTTCTAATACTTTTTGAGCAAGTGATGCCCAAAACTCGTTAAGTAAATCACACAAGTTTTCTTTGATGGTTTCATCGGCATTATTAAAGGCAATTAAAACATTCTGTGATTTCCATAGTTCACAAACTTTTTCAGTAATTTGAGAGGGTAAACTCTTTTCAGGCAATCCAACTCTTCCGGCAAATTCATCCCAAATTGCTAAAATATCTGTCCTTGATGAAGTTCGATTTAAGTCAATAACAATATTTTTTCCTTCCAAAATGTTGGGAATAATCGAAGCCAGTCGATTGAGCAACCATCTTTGACCACTGTCCTTAGAATTGCCTTGGATTAAAAACACACCATGAGAGTGTTTTCCAGCAATCTCTTCAAAGAGATTGTGCTGTTCCCAGTATCCTAACTTCAATAGTGATTTATATAAGATATCAAAAGTTTGGCTTTTTTCTAAATCAGAGTTTTCTACTCGTTTCGGTTGATTAATCTGTTCTTCTAACTCGTCGAGTTCTTCTTCTATTTCTTTTAATTTTGCTTCATACTCTTCAATTCGCTGTTCTAGCTCATATTTAGCTTCCGAGTCAGTTTTGGTCGTTCTTTCTTTCTTGAGCCATTTCAACTTTTTGCGAACTTCTTCATATTCATCTTCTAGGTCTTCACATTTTGCCTCTAAACGCTTAAGCGAAGGCATATATTCTCCTTAATTAATGTCTAAATATCAGATGATCTCGCTTGAATTCTAGTATGGATACTGCCTTAAAAAACTTATTGCAAGAGTTGGATAGCCACATGGTATTGAGATTTAGAAGAGAAACAAATCAGGGTAGGAACATTCGGAACTTTGCCAAGGAGCGATTCTAACTCTGCCTTTACGCGGTGAACACACTCTGTCTTTATGAGTAATCTACTTTTTTGACTCATTTTACAGGGAATTAACCGCTTTACGAATACCTTCTACCACATTTAGAAACGCGGCATCGCGATCGCTCCACTGAGTTATGGGTTTGGCATCTTTTGGTAGAACCTGGAGCTTACTAAATGGCGAATCTTTCCAATCACAAGGCCTGAGAATAATCGGAATCACCCTTGCTGTGCCTTGATTGTGTCGTGCGATCGCCCCCTGCATCTCTATGTCATAGCAATAGTCCGATCCCATGAAGGGGGGACTGATCAGCAGCAGGATTATCCGAGCGGATTCTAGTCGCCCCTTAATTTGAGCTTCCCATTCTTCTCCCGCTTCGATGGCGCGATCATACCAGGCAGTAATCTTACCCTGCCGCCTGAGGTTAGCCAAATGAGTCACAAATTCTGACAACAAATCGTCATCTTTATGAGAGTAGGAGATAAAGACATCGATTGGCGCATTCTGTAATTGCTCAACTGGAGGTTGAACAACAATATCTGAGGTGGGTTGAACAGTGGCATCAAAAGATGTAGATTTTTTTAGCAGCACTGGGGTCAAGTGTTCTGCAATGCCTGCCATCCGAATTGCCGCACACCCTAGCTTGTAGGCAAACTCGATGGGACGACCTGCCCCGATCGCATCATAAAACCCCACTGCAAACTCGATCGCTGCTCGATCTCCAATTGCCTGGTTCATGCCAATTACATAGTCTACGTGATTAGCGATCGCTTTCGCTTGCACTTCTGAATAACAGCCGTTGAGCACAACACAGCGAATTTGGTCAGCAAACAGTTCAAACAAACCTGCCAATGCTTCCCCGTCCACAAGCTTCGTGTTGCCAATTTCATCTTCAAAGACTAGCCCTTGCTCCCCCGCCCCATGTCCGGAGAAATGGATAATCTGCGGACTGATATCGAGCATCGCCCGTTGAATATCACGAGGACGAACCGCCAACCGTTGCTCTAGCTGAAATTGGTCACGCTTTTGAGCGCGTTGCAGTCCTTCCCCAATGTCCCGCAACTCTTGATCGAGCCGTAGACGCGTGGTGTCTTTAGGATTGGCAGCCAGAAATAAGATGCTTTGCCGATGACCACTGAAAAAACTCATAAGGAACTTGCTTCAAAATTGCTCACATAATTGAGCTTTCCTGTCAGAATATACAGAATTTTTCTAGACTATATAATATATATTCAGCTATTATACAAAAATTTTGCCCTATAAATACCCTCAATATAATTTTTACGTATATACCTTGCTATTATCCAAAATTTTTCCGCATCACACAATTAAATGGAAATTGTGTGAATATTATTACTCGATTGCACGTCCTAAAAAAATTGCTATGACAAGTTACTCAATACTCAAAGAAGTCCTGCTGATTCATATAACCTTTTGAGCATTGCTGAAATCTTCGTACCATAATCCAAATCTGCTGACCACCGCCCTGATAGCTGATCGATTAATGGCGCAATCCCGCGTGTGACAAAGCGAAACCTTGGATCTACTACTTCCTGTACCAAAGGTTCCAAACTGGCGTAAGCTTTCAAATGTTGGATGTGTGCCCTGACTCCAATTCTGGCACTTGGAAAAGATGCAGCTTCCGAACCGCCACCGATCGCACCTAAGCCTGCAAAGTTATTTTGCTCAGGTTTAATATCGCCACCAAACCGTAAAAATCCTGTTTCTACACACATTTGGCAAAAGGCAATATCATAATTCACTCCTTCTATACCGGCTTCTTCCCGATAAAGTTTTGGGATATCAGGAAACTTTGTTAAAGCATTTTCATTATTGTTTCTGAGGAATAATTGTAACTGTATTTCGGAAGTATTCCCATTCGACATCACCCGCGAAAATTGACCAGGGCAAACCATCAAATTCGAGCGCAAGCTAACAGTACGCGTCGCAGCATCCCAATTGACTGCAACATTAAAATCTCGCAGTTCGATTGCTTTGACATAAACTATTTTGTGATAGGTAATTTTATTGACATTAGCTGCTTTTGAAAGGTCAATTCGGAGAAGGTCTACTAAATCAATGGGGATGTAAGCATTACCATTAACTAAAACTCCTTGTTCTGTGTAACTTTGTCCATTAATATTAATATTAATAGGTGGATAATTTGCTTCGGCTGGAGTTCCCGGAGTGGGGTCAATTACACGACTCCAAGTTACCAATCCATCGACAATTCCCAAAGCAAAATCGCGGCGACGAGTTTGCAGTAAAGCCCGATCTTCTGGATTGCTGAGAAACCCCACTTGCATTACCAAAGCTGGCAGCGTTGTCTGACGACAGAATGCTAAACTACCCAATCCACTATCTGTATCTGGTTTGACTCCCCGATTCGGTAATTGGGGTACGCGGCGCAACAATCCCACTAGTAACTGTTCAGCATTGCTCTTGCGATCGCTATTATTAGCAATGTAGAAAACGCTAGCTCCACGCACAGAAGGGCTGTTAGCCGCATTAGCTGCAATTTCTAGAGCGACATCACCCCGGCGGCCACGAGAATTAATCCAGGTGATAGTTTGAGCGGCGCTCAAGTCATCAGGAACCGCCAAAATTTCCAAACTCCGCGCCCTTAGTTCCGTGACAATCAAATCCCGCAGCAGAATCATTTCTTTTGCTTCACTTGTACCACCTGCGATCGCACCTTGATCTATTCCTCCCGCTTCTTTCCCTCCATGAGCCGCTGATATAAAAATACGCCCCATTTTCAGTATTTCCTCTGATAAAATTAAGTCTAAGCAATTGTATACATCATTCTTGGTCTGGCAACAAGAATATAATAGCTATCAGAAGTCATTTGTCCTTTGTCCTTTGTCCTTTTTTCAAAGTTAATCCCCAATGACTAATGACCAATGACTAATGACCAATGACTAATGACTAATGACAAAGCTATGCAAATCCCCCGCTTGCACCCAGACACAATTGAGGAAGTTAAACTACGGGCTGATATTGTAGATGTCGTCTCGGAATACGTAGTTTTACGCAAACGCGGGAAAGATTTCGTCGGTTTGTGTCCTTTCCATGATGAGAAATCCCCTAGTTTCACCGTCAGCCAGACCAAGCAAATGTACTATTGCTTCGGCTGTCAAGCTGGAGGAAATGCCATTAAGTTTGTCATGGAGTTGGGAAAGCGTTCTTTTGCTGATGTGGTGCTGGATTTAGCACGGCGTTACCAAGTACCTGTGCAAACCCTAGAACCTGAACAACGCCAAGAATTACAGCGTCAGCTATCTTTGCGTGAGCAGTTGTATGAAGTTCTCGCTTCTTCAGCACAGTTTTATCAACACGCCCTCAGACAATCCCAAGGGCAAAAAGCACTTCAATATTTGCAATCTAACCGCCAATTCAAAGAAGAAACTATACAGCAATTTGGTTTAGGTTATGCCCCCGCAGGTTGGGAAACTCTCTATCGTTATTTAGTCGAAGATAAACATTACCCAGTGCAAATACTGGAAAAAGCGGGATTGATTAAGCCACGAAAGGAAGGGGGGGGGTATTATGATGTATTTCGCGATCGCCTCATGATTCCCATCCGCGATGTTCAAGGGCGCGTCATTGCCTTTGGTGGGAGAACTCTGACTGATGAACAGCCTAAATATCTGAATTCACCCGAAACCGAACTTTTTAGTAAAGGTAAAACATTATTTGCCCTCGATCGAGCCAAAGATGGGATTTCTCGACTCGATCAAGCGGTGGTGGTGGAGGGATATTTTGATGCGATCGCTCTCCACGCTGCTGGTATTAATAACGCCATCGCCTCGCTCGGTACAGCTTTAAGCTTAGAACAAGTCCGGTTAATATTACGCTACACAGAATCGAAACAATTAATACTCAACTTTGATGCTGATAAAGCCGGAACCAATGCCACCGAACGGGCGATTGGTGAAATTGCCGAACTAGCATACAAGGGCGAAGTTCAGCTAAAAATTCTCAATTTACCCGATGGCAAAGATGCTGATGAATATTTGCATAGTCACACTCCAGAAGATTATGGAGAACTGCTAAAAAATGCGCCACTTTGGCTAGATTGGCAGATTCAGCAAATTATTCAAGACCGAGATTTGAAACAGGCTACTGATTTTCAGCAAGTAACTCAGCAAATAGTCAAATTACTTAAAAATATAGCTAACAGCGATACACGCAACTATTACGTTTCTTACTGTGCAGAAATACTCAGTTTAGGAGATACCAGACTTATACCCCTAAGAGTCGAAAATCTATTAACTCAAATTGCTCCAGCTGCGGCTATATATTCTAAGCCCGTATCAGCGAAGAAAGCATGGGGAGGTGGTAAATCCCCACTCTCCATTTCCAACTCCCCACTCCCGACAGAACGCAGCCTTTTAGAACACGCAGAGGCGTTATTATTGCGAATTTACTTGCATTGTACCGAACAACGTCAAATAATTGTTGACGAATTAGAGGAGCGAGATTTGCAATTTAGCCTTTCCCACCACCGATTTTTATGGCAACAGATTTTAGAAATTTCATCCGGTGATGGAGAGACGCAAAGTTTTTCGTCTCTACCAAATTTAATTTCCCGTCTCCAAGATCGGTTCTTAGAATTTGACAGCGAGATCGGGTTAATTTCCCATTTATTTCATGTGGATGAAAAAAACCAAAAAGAAATACTGCGGACTCCGCAAGTAGTTCAAGCTGCGATCGCTTGTATGGATTTAGTGATGCTTGAAAAACGCTATCGTCACTTTTTAGAACTATGGCAACAAACCGATCCAGAAGCAGAACCAGAGCGGTATCAATATTATTATCAGGCTTTCTACACTGAAAAAATTAAGCTTCAACAAATAGACCGACAACGGTTATTTTCCATCACAGAGCTTTTGTAGCCTTGCACTCACGCTCAACCTAAATCTTGATTAGACCTCAAGATCGTTCAGTAGACTTCTTGGCATTGTGAGGAAAAATATCGGACAGGCGTTTTGCAAACACCTCACGCCCTCATCCCCTAACCCCTTCTCCCAAAGGAGAAGGGGAATTGAATGTCTAGGCTCCCATCTCCCTTGGGGAGAGGGGCTGGGGGTGAGGGCAAAACGTTTTCACCAAGCGGGTTTAGCGTTAAGTTGACACCTATGAAGGCCTACACCCCTACGACAGGTATGGTTCAAATACATGAAAATTGCTGTCTGGACAAAATTTCATCCTTGCGGTTCTCAACAGCCCTGCTACCTCTAAAATGGTTGTATCCCCAGCAAAGTTGGTAAATCCAGAGAGGCGAGGTGTTGATAAGCTCGATCTATGATCCGCTTACCTCTAAGAAAGCCTGTATTAGCTCCAGGACAAATATACTTGAGAGTTTCTGGTGTAAAACGTTCTAACAATAATCGAAGGCTCTGAATTTGCCTTGGCCAGTGAAAGGTTTTAGCTGTCCGTAATGGTACTGTTTGACCGTACTGGTTAGGGAGTAAATGGCGACCAGAAAATAATATACCCCCAAATTCACTGTAGTAGAGACAAGATGAGCCGGGAGAATGCCCTGGTGTCCAAATCGCTTGTGTAGCTGTATCAAGAGTAAATTCTTGTCTAAAAGTAGTTACGGTTAAGCCTGGTAATAAATACGCTTCTTGCTCTTGAATCAGCACCTCGCAGCCAAAAGCTTGCTGAAATTCAGCAGTCTTGCCAATTGCGCCGCGATGGGTGATAAATAACCAACGCACGCCTCCATGCGCTGCTAAAAAATCTTGATTTGTTTTTTCTAGTGCAGGGCAATCTATGAGGATATTGCCTTCATTTCTTACAATAAAATAAGAGGTTCCCCCTAATGTGTCCCGATTGGGTGGAAAAGCAAAAATGCTCTCTTGTGCGAAGTCCGATTGCAGAGAACCTGCGCTCAGAACTTCGTTTGGGAAGACAGCCCGTGGTGGCTTAGTTGTATAACTTGGCTGTTGAGGTAAAGGGCACATAATCAAAGAACCGAAACTGAGGAGTTGTGGACAATTTGATGACAGTGCGGAAATTCTCAAGAATTGCAACTTGAGCATTAACCAGCACTGTTAACCATTGTGAAGAAAATTGGGATTTGAGGTCTGCCTTGTAGTTAATGCTATGGTGCTGAAGCTACTGGTGGGGCGTTTTATCAAAATTACTGAAGAGAACATGGCATTTTGGTTTCTGTTTATCCTCCTGCTGGGGCTAGCTACTTATCTAATGGTGCAGCGCAGCGTTGCTCTCATTACCCGCACACCAGTATGGTTGTTGTGGCTGGTTTTAATGACACCAGCATTCCTGTTGAGTGGATGGACGCTAATCTACGGGGCGAAACAACCTCCACCGCCAGGACTGATCCTCTGGTCGGTATTTGTCTGCACAGTCTTGTACTGGGCGTTGTTTCAATGGGGGCGTCAAGTACCAAGAGATACACAGACCGAAGCCCAAACCCCAGCCTCAGAATCACAACCGACTATCCAGCCTACCCCAGAACCAATAGTGCGTCCCATTGAACTAGCCGAAGAAACTCAACTGCGAAATTGTTTTCCTTGGTCTGTATACTACGTTCAAAATATTGAGTATCGTCCACAATCTGTGATTTGCCGGGGTCAGCTGCGAACTAAAGCCAGCAACGCTTACCAGCAGATTAAGACTAATATTGAAGCACAATTTGGCGATCGCTTCTTGCTGATTTTTCAAGAAGGTTTCAATGGCAAACCTTTCTTTGTCCTGGTTCCCAACACTCAAGCTGCTGCAAAACAGACAGATACACCACGACGCAACCAGGAACGATTAACTCGACCAGGATTAGCGCTGATGCTGCTAGCAGCTACTTTGATCACTACTACCTTGGTGGGAGTGCAAAATGCTGGTGTTACTCTGCCGCCTATCTGGCAAATTGGATCTTTGTTTAAACTTCTATCTAACCCAGATGTCCTATTTAAGGGATTGCCTTATGCTTTAGGGCTGATGGCTATTTTGGGCACTCACGAACTTGGGCATTATTTGACAGCTAAATTCTACAAGATTCGCTCGACATTGCCTTACTTTATTCCCGTACCTTTCTTCTTGGGAACATTTGGCGCATTTATTCAGATGCGTAGTCCCATTCCCAACCGCAAAGCTTTATTTGATATTAGTATCGCTGGGCCAATTGCAGGTTTTGTTGTCACCTTGCCATTACTAATCTGGGGCTTGGCTCATTCTGATGTGGTTGCTCTGAGTGAAAAAACCCGACTTTTAAACCCTGATGCCCTTAATCCCAAGTATTCCATTTTACTGGCGTTACTCTCGAAGTTAGCTTTGGGAAGTAAGTTAACAGCAACATCAGCCCTCGATCTGCATCCAGTTGCAGTAGCAGGTTTTCTGGGATTAATTGTCACAGCGTTAAATTTAATGCCTGTGGGACAATTAGATGGAGGTCACATTGTCCATGCGATGTTTGGACAACGAACTGCGATCGTCATTGGTCAAATTGCTCGCGTGTTGTTGCTATTACTTTCTTTAGTTCGGGAAGAATTTTTGGTGTGGGCGATTATCTTATTATTTATGCCGTTGATTGATGAACCTGCGCTGAATGATGTCACTGAATTGGATAACAAACGTGACGTTTGGGGCTTACTGGCAATGGCTTTGTTGATTGTAATTATTCTGCCATTACCGCAAGCGATCGCTAATTTCTTGCAAATTTAAAAAGTAAACATATCAGCGATCGCATTCTCAAGCCTTATCGTTTTGCTAATTCTGGAGTCCGCCCCTTCAAGCCAATCATCAATTTCAGCATAAATACTTTTAATACAGGTACTCGCTGCAAGAACCATAAACCCAAGCGACGAACTACCACCACGGGGAAGAAATTATTAGAGAACATCCGATCTAACAAATCAGTGAAACCTAAAATTGTCAGATTCTCTAGCTTGCGCCAGCGTTCATAACCTTTGAGAATCTGAATATTGCCAATATCTTTACCCGCTTTGTGCGCTGCTTGAATTATTTGCGCCAAAGCTGCGGCATCCCGGATACCCAAATTTAAACCTTGTCCGCCGACGGGATGGCAATTGTGCGCCGCATCACCAATTAATGCTAGTCGGGGGAGAACGTAGCGATCGCTTTGCATGAGTTGTACTTGAAAAACAAAGCGATCGCCTAGTAATTCCAGTTTCCCCATCCGATCGCCATAGCGGCGGCTTAGTTCTGCCAAAAATTGCTCGTCATTTAAAGCACACAAAGCTTTTGCTTCTTCATGGGGCGCTGTCCAGACAATGCGGCAACGGTTCCCCGGTAAAGGTAAAATCGCAAAGGGGCCGCTAGACCAAAATCTTTCGTAAGCGGTGTTATTGTGGGGTTTTTCTGGTTTGACAAAGGCGACGATACAAGATTGCCAATATTTCCAGCCAGAAGTTTTGATTCCAGCAGCTTGGCGAATTGGCGATCGCGATCCATCTGCTGCTACAACTAATTTGCTGCGAACTGTCTTTAGTCGATCGGCAATTTTTATCTCGATGGCGACTATATTCTGCTGGTATTGCGTATTTACCACTTCCGCCGGACACAGATAAGTCACATTTGGGCAATTTTGGACAAACTCTTGCAACGGCTGCAACAGGGCTTGGTGTTCCGCCACATAACCTAACTCTGCTGTATTTATATCATCTGTGGTAAATTCCACCACATCGGGGTGATCGGCATCCGAAAGACGAACTCGGCAATACTTGGCGATTTGAGGCAACATTTTGTCCCAAACACCAATTCCTTGATAAATTAGCGACGAAAGCTGATGAACTGCATAAGCTTGTCCCTTGGCTACCGCCGCAGATGCTACTTTTGCCTCAATTAGTAAGACACTCAAACCAGAATCTTTTAAAGCAGAGGCTAGAGTTAACCCAATAATCCCACCGCCGACAATTACCAAATCATATTCATATCCCCGCTCATTTGGCGGTATTAGTTGAGGGGAAATTTGCTCAAGCTGCGTTATGGCCATTGTTAAGTTAGGTTACAGCGTCTTAACTCTTATTTTGACGCGATCGCGCCTTCTTGAGCAAGTTTACAATTCAAAATTGTATCCATAACCCTTGCAGAGACGAGAATTTTCGCGTCTCCACAAATTATTTGCTGACTCGATAGACTGGTCTAACCTGACGATAAGTATTAAGTAAGCTCAGAAATTTATGACCATCAAAATTTATCGGGTCAACTTTTTTACCAGAACGGTCTACTAAATGGTGCGTAGTGATGCGATCGTCTGGGACTTGACTTTGAGCAATTAACCAAGCAAGGGAATGATATTGAGTCTCCGTGTAGCCGCTATGAGTTTGTTGACTGCTACTGTCATAACTATCTGGCGGTGTTTCCAAAGAAACGTGATAAGCAAAATTATTCACAGACGCGGGTAAAGTCGGATTAGTCTGCACAGTTTCCACTCCCTGAGAACCATCAAAGACAGAGTTAGCTGCACCAAAAGCCCGTTTGTCTGGCGGTACTAGATAAACCACCGTTCCGTCTAACTTGATTAAAGCGTGGTAACTTGCTTGTACACCTTCATCGCTATGGGCTACTTGAAAGAAATTAATGGCGCTAGAAGCAGAATAACCAGTTTCATGGAGGACGATAATTGGTTGATTGTTGACAGAAATGCCGTTAACATCTTGGGTGTAACGTTCTCCATAATTACTTGGATCGACCGAAGCAACTTGATAATTAGGTCTGTACTGTGCAAAAGCTTGAGTAGTTATGTATCTTGCGACAGGCTGGTTAGTCTTGACTGGGGACTTGATAACATTTTGAAATTTCTTCTCTGGCTCTTTCGCTGATTGAAATTGCGCCTGGGGATATTTACTGAAAGCTGTAACCTGTGGATTGGATGTACGGGATATTGTCGGATTGTTGTGTAATTTTGTTGCTCGTCCAATTAGCAGCACTACAATTAGAGTGGCAAACATCAGCCAGATTAGTAGTACCCTAGTCACCCAGTCTGTAAACTTCATTTTTCTAATACCCGTAAAACGGTAGATATTAATTTATAGCTAAACTGGCGTGTCAGTTGTAGAGGTGCACTTCTGTAAACCCCTACCGCTTATGGTATCCAAATAATAATCGCTATAATACCTTAATTCTAGTCAAATATACGTTACTAGTATATGTTGAATGCTAAGTAATTGTTTTAAATGCTTCCTCTGTCTATGGAGCTATTTAAATGCTCCTAAAACCATTGCTACTGCTTGAATAGTTGATGAATTGTGTCTCTACAATTCAAGAGCGCAATCTCAAATCTGAAAGGGTTAGCGTTTATACTCTGCTGCGTGGTGTTCGCATAGCCACAGGTAATGTCCCTCTGGAGTCAAGACGTTCTTTAAGCCACCCCAGTGCTGCTGTGGATCTTTTTCTTCTAAAAGTTGACGTAGGGCACGTAAAGCCGCACCATCGGCGCGTTCTGGATCTAAATCTTCACCTCTAGCAATTTTGTCTGCTAATTCTAAATCTTCAGATTCTTTGAGTTCAGGTAATTTTGCTGCTACTTCTTTAAATAGTTCTAAGTCATTTTTAAATAGCGTTTCATATTCTTTGGAATCTACGACACCCAGCCAAGGGCCAATTATCGGTGCGGCATATTTTAAGACTTTGAATAAGTTACCAATATAAGGTGCAGTTACTCTCAACCATTTGGCAGGTTCATTTATTTCATATAAACCGCCTTCTTGGGTGGGATGCCAACAACCCGGTGCTTGGCAATAGAGTTGTAAATCTAATTTCTGTCCAGTTAGATTCTTTTGCCAAGCTTTACCGCCATGTGGACGCAGAATAAAGACGTTGGGACAGTGAGAATCAATTTTTGCTTGTTCGCGGCGGAATGTATTGGTAAATCCCCGTTGTGTCAGTTCTAGGAGATTTTTGAATTCATTGAGAATTACTGTTTGTCCATCCACAACTGTGTCAACAACTGTTTTTTCTAACTGGTCAATGCGTTCTAACACTGCATTTTGAGTATTCCAGTTTAAGCCATATAAGAGTTCTGGCACTGATACATCTTCCATAGCTTCTGGGCATTCAATTGTTCCTTTCTTTTTTTCCCAGCGTTGCGATAGTTGTTTATAGTCAAATTCGTGAGTGCATGGTTGACCATTATGACCAAGACATGGAATTGTGCGTTGAATGTCTAATCCGGGAAACCTGGCGAGGGTGAGTTCGATGCCATCTCGAAGCAGAACAAAGAAATTCAGCGGGTTAGGGCCTCGCACTGTTAATTTAATATAGCGATCGCTTTTAACAGCTTCCACTAATGCTAAATGTTCTTGCTCATAAGCAAATAAGACACCGTTACGCCAATGGATGCCAGTTGTGAAGCGGTGTTGACGCGCAATAAACCAAGTGGGAATACCCGCAGGAATGGTATTGAGTTGAAATTTCATCGAAATTTCATTGCACTTACCTGTTTGTTTAATTTGCTGCCATTTGTGTTCATAATTAGGCGCGTCGAGGGGCAAACGTTCCACAACTAAACTGATATCCCGGTTTTCTTGAGTGCGGTAGGAAAGGTCAAAACGCTCCATGAGGCGCAGAAAGTGGTCGCGCATGGATGGCTCTAAGTCGCGCCAAAGTCGATCCATTTCCTGACGGGTGAAAATGCCAAGTTTATCGCTTACGTCTTTGCTTTCCAAAACTTTGCTGATATATTCAGTTACCCACTGGGGCTTAAGGATAACGGTATCGTTAAGTTCTTCGTTGTCTTGGAAGTAGAGAATTTCGCCTAATTCATGCAGCCATCGCGCTAGTACTTCCTTGCTGATATCCGCAACTTGGGACTCAGCCATGATGTCCCACAATTGTTGTGGTGTGATTTGTTTTTTTGGCTGGGTGCGGATGGCATTGGCAGCATCTAGCCAGGTGGTAGGCCAGATTTCACCCATTAAAGGCAACTTGGCAGCTGATTCTGCAATTCCTTGCCGAAGTTTTTCAATGCCAAGGCTGCTTTTAGAGCTAATTTTACAATGTTCGATAATCTGGGGGTATTTGTCGCGTAACTCTTTTAGGGGAAGGTCGGCATCTCGCTCATCGATGTGGGTGGCGACGAGTAAAATCGGAGATTCCGGGGCTAAAGCTTTGATAGTATCCAGCCAGTAATAGAGTTTACCTTGCTCAAATCCCAGTCGGGCATTCCAGGCGAGTAAAAATAGAGAGCGGTTGGTGAGGAAGAATTGATGGGTAGCGTGATAGATTTCTTGTCCGCCAAAGTCCCAGGTGTTCAGCTGCATGGTGACAGCTTGCGTGGGATGGGTTAATTCCAGGGATTTAATTTCAATACCGTGGGTGGTGGATTCCTGAGTGTCGAACTCTTCACCACGCAATGCTCTTAATAAGGATGTTTTACCCACACCTCCTTCACCGACGACTAGCAGTTTAGAAACCCACTGCCGTTGACTACCCTCTAACCTTTCTCGCAGATAGGTCAAAATTGCCTGTGTTCCCTGCTCGACAATTTCAGGTGGTGGCGAAGTTAATGGATTGTTCTGGAGGGATAGCGTTGTCAGGCTGGAGAGTTGACTGAATTCTAGCGGCAGGCTGCTGAGTTGATTGTTATCGAGGAATAGCCATGTCAAGTTGGAGAGTTGGCTGATTTCTGGCGGCAGGCTGCTGAGTTCATTGTTATCGAGGAATAGCCCAGTCAGGCTGGAGAGTTGGCTGATTTCTGGCGGCAGGCTGCTGAGTTCATTGTGATGAAAGAAGAGCATTGTCAGGCTGGAGAGTTGGCTGATTTCTGGCGGCAGGCTGCTGAGTTGATTCTTAGAGACGGATAGCGTTGTCAAGTTGGAGAGTCGGCTGAATTCTGGCGGTAGACTGCTGAGTTGATTATTTTCGAGGAATAGCTCAGTCAGGCTGGAGAGTTGGCTGATTTCTGGCGGCAGGCTGCTGAGTTGATTCTTAGAGAGGTTTAGCTTAGTCAGGCTGGAGAGTTGGCTGATTTCTGGCGGCAGGCTGCTGAGTTGATTGTCATTCAGGGATAGCGTTGTCAAGTTGGAGAGTTGGCTGATTTCTGGCAGCAGGCTGCTGAGTTGATTATTTTCGAGGTATAGCGTTGTCAAGTTGGAGAGTTGGCTAATTTCTGGCGGCAGGCTGCTGAGTTGATTGTCATTCAGGGATAGCGTTGTCAGGCTGGAGAGTTGGCTGATTTCTGGCGGCAGGCTGCTGAGTTGATTGTTACGGAGGTCTAGCTCTGTTGCCTTTTCGTGGGCAGCTTTTTCAATAATTTGCAACAGTTCTTCGTTTGTCACCTGCAAACCTCATCAACTCTGTAGCGATATTTACTAAGGTAGTATAGTATATCGCAACTAAACATTAGAGACTGGATTAGGGTGTTTATGTCCATAAAAACGGCTGTGATGTTTAAATTAGCTGAGTGCGATCGCTTTTCACGGTCAATAGCTGAGTGCGTAAGCGTAGCCCGTCGTAGACATCGCTAGCCTCGCAATAATATTTACTTATTCACGAGTATAAAAATCTCATTAAAGAAGTTCAAAGGCTCATTAATGGAGCTAAAAGACTCGTTCACGAGTATAAAAGACTCGTTCACGAGTATAAAAGACTCGTCCACGAGTATAAAAGACTCGTTCACGAGTATAAAAGACTCGTCCACGAGTATAAAAGACTCGTCAGCGAATATAAAAGACTCGTCCACGAGTATAAAAGACTCGTCAGCGAATATAAAAGACTCGTCGGCGAGTATAAAAGACTCGTCGGCGAGTATAAAAGACTCATTTACGGAGTTCAAAGAGTGCGCTACGCTTTCGCGCTAACACACCCGAAGACTGCGATCGCTTTATAATTGCGATGTCTACGACGGGCTATTCGGCGTCGCAGTTCTAAAACAAATCCATAACTACTTATCCCAATTCTCTAGATGGAGAGACGGTTTCGTTAGTTTGAGAAGATGCTTTATTGAAGAAGAAATTCCAAATTCTTTGAATAGCTATTATTAGAAAACCAATCACAATCGTTCCTGCTACCACTGGGAAAGCTAGCGCCAGCACAGACAGCGCGATTGCAATGAGCAACTCAATGGTTGACACAACTGGATTGGTTAATCCACCTGAAGCGCCTGTAGAACTTATCCGCAATATATTCGTTAATCCCTGAGTTAATCCTGCGGTTCCGCCACCAGCAACTAAAGCTAACGTCCATTGCACCAGTGGATTCATCTCTGGAGCAACAGATGCTGTGACGATTGTCCCGGCGATAAATGCCGCAGGAGTGGCAACAATATCCAGCAGATGATCCAACCAAGGAATGTAATAACCGATAATTTCTAGCGAACAAGCGACGGCAAAAACAATTACAGCTTGAGGTGTTTCCACCCAATCAAAGTTAGTCGGCAAATCTAAATGTCCAAAAACTGAAGCCACACTCAATGCTAGCAGTGGTACAAATACTCGAAAGCCAGCCGCCGCGCTCAAACTAATCCCCAGTAATAATTCAATAAATGTATTGAGATTGAACAAAGAATTTAAATCCATAGTAGGAATCAAGTTATACACCTGGTGTTTTTTCCATCTTTGAGTTGAACGGAGTAATATCATGTCCGCGACAAATCTGGTTTTTACCCCACCCTAGCCCTCCCCTTGCAAAGGGGAGGGAACAAGATTTTCCGGTTTCCCCCCTTTACAAGGGGGGATTAAGGGGGGTAATTCGTGTATACACGGTAGTAATAAAGGGTGCGGTTCTCTGGGTTTAATAAGTAATCAAGGCGACATGATATAGCAACTCTAGGTTGTGATCCCAAGATAATAAACTTGGCGAAAATATTTCATCTGACTATATGTAGACTCAGTGAAACTCCACCTATGTCAATTTGAACAATGGCGAACGTCATTCACACACTAATACAGCACGGCGTAAATAAACCACCCATTTAAAATATCTAAAACCCTTACGCAATGGTAATGACGAATTACTCTTTTCATAACAGTCGTCTCAAGTCAGCTAGTTTGAAGTAGCACGCTGAAATCTTGATTCTGTCGTCGCCAACCTTGATAAATTAGGTCAAAATAAGCCAGTGATGAGTTTCAGCAAAACAGACTTTATGAAAAGATGCCAAAACCACCACAATTTTGGAAAATAATAAAGTAAGTCGAGTATCACAAGACTCACTTGATATCCTCATTTATTCTAGGAAAATATGACTCATTCTTTCCTTGAACGCCTGCGTAGTCCAGATAGCCCAGTCCTCGTCTTCGACGGGGCGATGGGAACCAATTTACAAACCCAAAACCTCACTGCTGAAGACTTCGGCGGCCCACAGTATGAAGGTTGTAACGAATACTTAGTCCACACGAAACCGGAAGCTGTGGCTAAGGTTCACCGCGACTTTCTCGCTGCTGGTGCAGATGTGATTGAAACGGATACCTTTGGCAGTACATCCCTGGTGCTGGCAGAATATGACTTGGCAGACCAAGCCTACTACCTCAGCAAGACAGCCGCAGAATTAGCCAAGCGTGTGGCTGCGGAATTTTCCACGCCAGAAAAACCCCGGTTTGTGGCAGGTTCCATCGGCCCCACAACCAAACTCCCAACCTTGGGACATATTGACTTTGACACCATGAAAGCTACTTTTGCTGAACAAGCAGAGGCGCTGTGGGATGGTGGTGTCGATTTATTTTTGGTGGAAACTTGCCAAGATGTGCTGCAAATTAAGGCGGCGCTGAATGCCATTGAAGAAGTGTTTGCCAAAAAAGGCGATCGCAGACCGTTGATGGTGTCTGTGACAATGGAAAGCATGGGCACAATGTTGGTTGGTTCCGAAATCAGTGCTGTGCTGACAATTTTGGAACCTTACCCAATTGACATTCTCGGTCTAAACTGTGCCACAGGCCCAGACTTGATGAAACCACATATCAAGTATCTGTCAGAACATTCGCCTTTTATTGTTTCCTGTATTCCTAACGCGGGTTTACCTGAGAACGTTGGCGGTCAAGCACACTACCGCCTGACAGCGTTGGAATTACGGATGTCGCTGATGCATTTTGTTGAAGATTTGGGTGTCCAAGTGATCGGGGGTTGCTGTGGGACGCGTCCAGAACACATTCAACAATTGGCAGAACTTGCTAAAGACCTGAAGCCAAAAGTTAGACAGCCAAGTTTAGAACCAGCAGCAGCATCAATTTACACCACTCAGCCCTACGACCAAGATAATTCATTCTTGATTGTTGGCGAACGTCTTAACGCCAGTGGTTCCAAAAAGTGCCGCGATTTGCTAAATGCCGAAGATTGGGATGGACTCGTTTCAATGGCGAGGGCGCAAGTCAAAGAAGGCGCACACATCCTCGATGTCAACGTCGATTATGTGGGACGTGACGGCGTGCGAGATATGCACGAATTAGTTTCGCGCATTGTCAATAATGTGACATTGCCTTTAATGCTTGACTCCACCGAATGGGAAAAGATGGAGGCGGGTTTAAAGGTTGCCGGTGGTAAGTGTTTGCTGAACTCCACCAACTACGAAGATGGGGAATCGCGCTTTTTGAAGGTGTTGGATTTAGCGAATAAATACGGCGCTGGTGTAGTTATTGGTACTATCGATGAAGACGGGATGGCACGGACAGCAGATAAGAAATTTGCGATCGCCCAACGCGCATACCGTCAAGCTGTAGAATTTGGCATACCACCTACAGAAATATTCTTTGATACCCTAGCGTTACCAATTTCCACCGGGATTGAAGAAGACCGAGAAAACGGTAAAGCCACCATTGAATCCATCCGGCGCATTCGTGAAGGATTGCCTGGATGTCATGTAATTTTGGGTGTTTCCAATATTTCCTTTGGTTTGAATCCAGCCTCGCGGATGGTGCTGAACTCGGTGTTTTTACACGAAGCGACAACGGCAGGAATGGATGCAGCCATTGTCAGCGCTAACAAGATTTTACCGCTCTCGAAGATTGACGCCCGCCATCAAGAAATTTGTCGGCAGTTGATTTATGACGAACGGAAATTTGAGGGTAACGTTTGCGTTTACGATCCCTTGGGAGAGCTTACCACAGCGTTTGCTGGGGTGACAACTAAGCGCGATCGCTCCTTAGATGAAAGTCTTCCCATCCCAGAACGCCTCAAACGTCACATCATCGACGGCGAACGCATAGGCTTAGAAGAACATCTGAAAAAAGCCTTAGAAGAACATCCCCCCTTAGAAATTATCAACACCTTCTTGCTAGATGGCATGAAAGTTGTCGGGGAATTATTCGGTTCTGGACAAATGCAGTTACCCTTCGTTTTGCAATCTGCGGAAACGATGAAAGCTGCGGTGGCATTTCTAGAACCGTTCATGGAAAAATCAGAATCAGGCAACAATGCGAAAGGAACTTTTATCATTGCCACAGTGAAAGGCGATGTCCACGACATTGGTAAAAACTTGGTGGATATCATCTTATCCAACAACGGCTACAAGGTGATTAACCTGGGAATTAAGCAGCCAGTGGAAAACATCATCAACGCTTACGAACAGCACAAACCTGATTGTATTGCCATGAGTGGTTTGCTAGTAAAATCCACCGCCTTCATGAAAGAGAATTTGGAGGTATTCAACGAAAAAGGAATTAGTGTCCCCGTGATATTAGGTGGTGCGGCGTTGACTCCCAAGTTTGTCTATGAAGATTGCCAAAAAACCTACAAAGGTAAAGTTGTTTATGGCAAAGATGCCTTTTCTGACTTGCACTTCATGGATAAATTAATGCCAGCAAAAGCTGCTGATAACTGGCAAGATTTGCAGGGATTTTTGAACGAAGTCGAAACGGCTGAAGTTTCGACAAATGGTCACAAAGAACCAAAAGCTACAACTGCTGAAGAAACATCTGCTGAACCAAAAGTAGTAGATACAAGACGTTCCGAAGCTGTGGCTGTAGATATTGAACGTCCCACACCGCCTTTCTGGGGAACGAAGTTATTGCAGCCTAGTGATATTCCCATCGAGGAAATATTCTGGCACTTGGATTTACAAGCTTTGATTGCGGGACAGTGGCAATTCCGCAAACCAAAGGAACAATCTAAGGAAGAATATCAGGCTTTCTTAGCTGAGAAAGTGTACCCAGTTTTAGAAACTTGGAAACAGCGAATTATTGAAGAGAATCTGTTGCATCCCCAAGTGATTTATGGATATTTCCCTTGTCAAGCCGAGGGGAATTCTCTACATATATATGACTCAGAGAACCAATCACAGCAGGTTACAACTTTCGACTTTCCTAGACAGAAGTCTTTAAGGCGGCTATGCATAGCAGATTTCTTTGCACCGAAGGAGTCGGGAATTATTGATGTGTTCCCAATGCAAGCGGTGACTGTAGGGGAAATTGCCACAGAGTTTGCCCAAAAGCTGTTTGCTGCCAATCAATACACCGATTATCTGTATTTCCACGGCATGGCAGTGCAGGTGGCGGAAGCTGTAGCTGAGTGGACACACGCCAGAATTCGCCGGGAGTTAGGTTTTGCTGCTGAAGAACCCGACAATATTCGGGATATATTGGCACAACGCTATCGTGGCTCGCGGTATAGTTTTGGGTATCCAGCTTGTCCGAACATTCAGGATCAATACAAGCAACTGGAGTTATTGCAGACTGACAGGATTAACTTGTATATGGATGAAAGCGAACAACTTTATCCAGAACAGTCTACCACTGCGATTATTACCTATCACCCGTTAGCAAAATACTTTAGCGCGTAGAATCTTACTCGTTAAAGTAATACGCTTGGTGTTAGTGATATTTTGCCCTGGAAAATCCCCCTAACTTGTTCTCTACCTCTCTCTAACCCTTTCCTCGTAGGAGAAGGGGAGTAAGATTCAAAGCCTCTCTCCTACAAGGAGAGAGGTTTGGAGTGAGGTTCAGATGTTACTTTGATGATTGTTCCGGGAATCCTGTAGTTGTATACCCACCAAATTTATTAATCTTTCAGCTTAGGTAGGCTTATTTATGCAACTCATCACCTCCTTAGATATTAGAAATTCAGAATATTTATCCAAAAATCGCCTCATCAGTTACCATCACCAGTTGCGTCTAATTTTTTCGCTGGGTAATCAGGTAAAAAACGTTCTGGAAATTGGGATTTTTAATTCTCTGTTAACAGACATCTTGAAGAATAATGGATACAACGTCTCCACTGCTGATGTTGACCCCAGCCTCAAACCAGAAATAATTTTGGATTTGACTACAGATTTTTCCTTACCAAAAGATAAATTTGATGCAATTGTCCTGTTTCAAGTGCTGGAACACTTCCCCTACCCTGAATCAGAAGAAGCGTTGAGAAAACTTGCTATTGCAACTAAGAAATTTTTGGTGATTTCGATTCCCTATTGCACTCAATACCTCGCGTTTCAGGTGAAAACTTCTTTCTCTGGCAGACCAAGGCATTTACTATTCAATGTGCCAAAATTCTGGAGTACAACACCAGTCTGTGACGAACACTGCTGGGAAATGGGTTTAAAAGGATATCCGAAAACGCGGATTTTAAACTCTGTTGCCAAAGCTGGGTTAACTGTTAAGCAAGAATTTATCGATCCCACTTATCCATACCATTATTTTTTGGTGTTGGAGAAGAATTCTAGTAATACTTAAACAGCAATCTGTGGGGAGTGGCGAGTCGGAAGTAGGGGAATCCGAATCAGAAAATGGCGGCAAACAATGCTCAAAAAAGGTGCGTAGGCGCAGCCCGTCGTAGACATCGCCTAAGCTATGCTTTTAAAATCATAATTGGTATCATACCCTTCTATGTTCACCGGGTTTATCCTGGAAAACAGAGGGATAAGCTGTATTAGCCACTATCATCATTTCAGATACTAACATCGAAGATTACCAATTATGCTAGAACAAGGCACTATCAGTATTCATACTGAGAATATTTTCCCGATCATCAAGAAGTCGCTTTACTCAGATCACCAAATCTTCTTGCGGGAATTGGTATCCAACGCTGTAGACGCCATCCAAAAGCTAAAAATGGTATCCCGCGCTGGAGATTATGCTGGAGACATCGGCGAACCAGAAATTGAAATTGCCATTGACAAAGATAAGAAAACTCTATCCATCTCCGATAACGGTATCGGGATGACCGCAGATGAAGTTAAGAAATATATCAATCAAGTTGCCTTCTCTAGCGCTGAAGAATTTATTCATAAGTATGAAGGCAAATCAGATCAACCAATAATCGGCCACTTCGGTCTTGGTTTCTACTCTTCCTTCATGGTGGCGCAAAAGGTAGAAATTGATACCCTTTCCTATCAAGAAGGGGCGCAGGCGGTTCACTGGTCTTGTGATGGTTCCCCAGCTTTCACTCTCGAAGAATCTTCTCGGACAACTCGCGGTACTACTATTATTCTCAGCCTGCAAGGGGAAGAAGAGGAATTTCTCGAATCAGCACGAATCAAGAATCTTGTCAAGACATACTGCGACTTCTTGCCAGTCCCGATTAAACTAGATGGCGAAGTAATAAATAAGCAAAAAGCACCGTGGCGAGAGTCTCCAAGTAACCTAACTCAAGAAGATTATTTAGAGTTTTACCGCTACCTGTATCCTTTTCAGGAAGAACCTTTGTTGTGGGTACATCTAAATACAGACTATCCCTTTATCATCAACGGGATTTTGTATTTCCCGAAAATGCGACCGGATGTAGATGTTACGAAAGGTCAGATCAAGCTATTTTGCAATCAAGTTTTTGTTAGCGACAACTGCGAAGAAATTATCCCGCAATTTTTGATGCCAATGCGGGGTGTGATTGATAGTACCGATATTCCCCTGAACGTATCGCGCAGTGCCTTGCAAGGCGATCGCACCGTGCGGAGAATTGGTGACTACATTGCCAAAAAAGTAGGCGATCGCCTCAAAGAACTTTTCCGCGATAACCGCGAACAATATATTAGTGCCTGGAAAGACCTCGGCACTTTTGTAAAATTCGGCGTTCTCAACGACGAGAAATTCAAAAAACAAATCGAAGATATCATCGTCTTCCGCACCACCGCCAAGCTGACAGAAAAAGTTGCTGCTGAAACGCCAGTGGTTGAAGTCCAATCTTCAGACGGCGATGCTTGGCAAGATGTCACTCCCGCACCCAGTTCTGACTCAGCACCCAGCGCTCCCTATACTACGCTGAAAGAGTATCTAGAACGCAACAAAGAACGCAACGAAAACCGGGTTTTCTACAGCACTGATGAAACAACCCAAGCTACATACATAGAACTGCACAAAAATCAAGGCTTGGAAGTCCTGTTTATGGACTCCTTCATCGACACTCACTTTATCAACTTCCTAGAGCGCGAATATCAGGATGTCAAGTTTACGCGGGTAGACTCAGATTTAGATAATACTCTGCTGGAACAAGATAAAGATAAGGAAATTGTCGATCCCAAGACGAATAAAACTCGCAGCGAGACAATCAAAGAGTTATTTGAGAAATCGCTCAACAAACCCAAACTCAACATCCGTACCGAAGCTTTGAAATCAGACGATCCTCATGGTACACCACCTGCGATCGTGCTTTTACCAGAGATTCTCCGCCGCCTGCGCGAAATGAACGCCATGATGCAGCAGGGAACAGCAGAGTTTCCCGAAGATCACATTTTGCTTGTGAATACTGCTCACCCGCTAATTCAAAATCTGGCTAATCTGAACCAAGGTAGTATCATTCAAGGTAACGGTGAATCGTCTACAGATCAGTTAGTGAACTTGATTTGTCAACACGTCTACGATTTAGCACTGATGTCTCAGAAAGGATTTGACGCTGAGGGAATGAAATCCTTCGTCGAGCGATCGAATGAGGTACTCACCAAGCTGACAGAACAAGCTAGTAAATAGTGCTGAGTGCTGTTAGCGGATAGCTAAGGTTTAGCCTGTGCTGAGTGGGAAGTTAGGAGTTAGGAGTTAGGAGTTATTTCTCCCCTGCTCCCCTGCTCCCTCATCTCCCCACTTCTGCTGCCTAAGACCTAAAATGGAAAGGCTGTATTAAAATAACAATCTGGAGATAGTAGCTATGTCCCGTCGCTGTGAACTAACTGGTAAGAAGGCAAATAACGCTTTTTCTGTTTCCCACTCTCACCGCCGTACAAAACGCCTTCAGCACGCTAATCTGCAAGACAAGCGTGTTTGGTGGGAAGGCGGAAATCGCTGGGTGAGATTAAAGTTGTCTACCAAAGCGATTAAAACCCTACAAATTAATGGGTTAGAAGCAATGGCAAAAGCAGCTGGCATTAACCTAAATCATTACTAAGTAATCTGGATTTCATAACCCGAAACTTTTGTAGGTTGGAATATAGGTGATTCGTAGTGGCGCACAGCTAGCTGTGCGCCACTAGTGTTTATTACACCTTGAGTAGCAGGTAGGCTCTCTATATTTTGAATTATGTTGGCAGTCAGAGAGAAAGATAGGAATCCATTTTGATTTGGAGAACTTACTTGATTTAGCAGACAAGAGGCAAGAGCAAGAAGACTATTTGAATTATACTTAGCTTTTTGACGCAATCAATATGAGTTCTTTATGTAATTTTTACACTACGAATAAATTCTGGTGTCTCTGAATAAAAATACTTACCAGTTTTCTATTTTTCATAATTGAAGTTAGACCGCTCTATACCCAAAATTAATTATGAATTGATTTTGTAATTGCTCAACACTCTTAACAAGAGACCGAGATAGAAATTAACTGAATAAATACAAAAACTGCCCAACCTCAAACAACTATCAAAGGAGGCAACAGAAGCCTTGATAGTAGAGCTATGAAAGGAAATCCAGAAACTAAAGAACCGTACTGCAAGCTACAAATAATTAAGACTCTCCACGAACCAAGACTAGTTGAGCAATTACAAATAAACAAGGGAATACTGAAAACAGGTAGTCTATTTTATTTATACTTTATGACAATGAACAGTTATGAAACGTCGAACCACTTAGACCTGCAAGAGTGTCACAAACAGCTACAGCTAACGGTTCAATATCAAAAAATATTGGCGAGGATTCTGGCTAAGATTCGCGCATCTGTAAATATAGAATCTCTCTGTTCGACTTCTTGTCAAGATATTTGTCGGCAATTGAAGATTGAGCGAGTTGCAATCTATCGCTTTAACACTGACTGGAGCGGTAGTTTTCTCAATCGTTTTGGCTTTGCAGAGCATCCTTGGGATGCCTTAACTGCCTTTGGACAAGACTTAGTGTGGCAAGATTCGCATTTGCAAGAAACTCAGGGAGGGCGATATCGCAAAAATGAGCCGTTTGCTGTAGCTGACATTTACGATGCAGGACACGCTCGTTGTCATATTGAAGTATTAGAACAATTTCAGATTCGGGCGTATGCGATCGCACCGATTTTTATTGGTGCAAAATTGTGGGGAATGCTTGCAGCTTATCAACATTCCGCTCCTCGGCAATGGTATCCTCACGAAGTCGAATTCTTTGCCCAAGCTGCCAGCCATCTCGGTTTAGCAATGCAGCAAGCAGAAAATTTAGAACAGACTAAACAACGCACAGCAGAACTGCAAGATGCGATCGCGCGGCAACGTGCTTTGACGGAAGTGGTAGGAAATATTCGCTCGTCTGTAAATACCAAAATTATTCTAGACACTGCCTGTCAAGAACTCTGTAAACTCCTGAAGTTAGAGCGGGCAGCAATTTACCGCTTCAATGAAGACTGGAGCGGTGAATTTGTCAGCCAATTCGGGATGGTAGAGGCACAGTGGAATAGAATCCATCCTTTTGGCAAAAATCTAGTTTGGGAAGATACCTACCTCCAAGAGACGAAAGGTGGACGCTACCGCAATAACGAAAGTTTTGTTGTCAACGACATCTACCAAGCCGGACACTCGCGTTGTCACATCGATATTTTGGAGCAATTCAAGATTCGGGCATATACCTTAGCACCCATCTTCATCGGCCCAAAACTGTGGGGACTGATCGCAGCCTATCAACACTCTGGGCCGCGCCAATGGGCAAATTACGAAGTCGAGTTTCTCGGACAGGTAGGGGCACAATTAGGAGTTGCGATTCAGCAAGCCGAAAATTTGGCTCAGTCGAAACAACAGGCAGTTGCCCTCAAAGAGGCGATCGCTCGGCAACGAGCATTAACTGAAGTAGTCGGTAAAATTCGCTCCTCCCTGAATATTGATTTAATCCTAAAAACTACTTGCCAAGAAGTATGTAAACTGCTGCGAGTTGAGCGGGTTGGCGTTTATCGCTTTAATCCAGACTGGAGTGGCGAATTCGTGAGTAATTTCGGCATGGTTGAGGCACAGTGGGACAGCATTAATCCCTTTGGCAAAAATCTCGTTTGGGAAGATACCCACCTCCAAGAAACCAAGGGTGGACGCTACCGCAACAACGAAAATTTTGCTGTAGAGGATATTTATCAAGCTGGGCACTCGCGCTGTCACCTAGATATTTTAGAGCAATTCAAGATTCGCGCTTATGCGTTGACCCCAATTTTTGTAGGACGGAATCTGTGGGGATTGCTGGCTGCCTATCAACATTCTGCACCGCGTCAGTGGGATAGTGTGGAAGTGGAATTTTTGGGACAGGTTGCTAGCCAATTGGGAGTAGCGCTGCAAAGTTCTCAAATGGTGACTCAAATTCAAACTCGCGCTGATGAACTGCAACAATCGGCTGAACAGCGGCGGATTTTATTTGATTTGGTCGTCAAAATTCGGGAATCCTTGGATTTGGAGACGATCCTTAAGACTACAGTACAGGAAGTGCGGCGATCGCTGAGTACAGATCGAGTCGGCATTTTCCGCTTCGATCCTAATGTCGGTTTTTGCAGTGGTGAATTTATCGCTGAAGATGTATTACCCAAGTTCGATTCTGCCCTGACTGTAAAGGTACAAGACTATTGCTTCGGAGATCAATACGCACCGCAATATCGCCAAGGGCAAGTGCAAGTTATATCTGATGTCAACAGCGTTGGTTCCAAAGTACCTCATCTGGATGTGATTGAGCGATTCCAAGTCAAAGCACAGATTATTGTGCCATTGATGGAAGGCGATGAACTGTGGGGGTTGTTGTGCATTCACCAATGCACCCATACACGTCATTGGGAAGAGGCAGAATTGGAATTTGTCACCCAAGTGGCGGCTCAACTCAGTGTAGCGCTGCGTCAAGCGAACTTGTTTCAACAATCTAGTTTGCTGGGTCAAACTCGTGAAGAAGCGAATCAACTCGCCCAGGCTCTAAATGAACTGCGTACTGCCCAAATGCAAATTATCCACGCTGAAAAAATGGCCAGTTTGGGGCAACTGGTGGCGGGAGTTGCCCATGAAATTAATAACCCGATTAATTTCATCCACGGCAACCTAGAACACGCCCACCAATACACGCAAGAATTGCTTCGCTATGTGCAACTTTATTGGCATCATTATCCTGATGCCGCACCAGAAATCCAAGAGTTCTTCAAAAAAGCCGAAATAGCGTATTTGGTCGAGGATTTACCTCAATTATTCCAGTCCATGCAGGTCGGCACTGAACGCATTCGTGAAATTGTCACCTCTTTGCGAAACTTCTCACGCCTAGACGAAGCTGATTTCAAGCCAGCAAATATTCACGAAGGTATTGATAGTACATTGATGATTTTGCAAAACCGTTTGAAGCCCTCAGCTGATAGCCTTACCATTCATGTGAGCAAAGATTATGGTACTTTACCTCTAATAGAATGCTATCCCGGTCAGTTGAATCAGGTATTTATGAATTTGCTGTCTAATGCCATTGATGCCCTAGAAGAACGAACCACACAGCAATCTTCCGAAGTGCTTGCAAAAAACCCCAACAAAATCCGAATTTCTACCTCCCTGCTCAATAAAGATTGGATTGTCATTCGCATCGTCGACAACGGACTCGGCATAGATGAAAAAGTCCTCTCTCGACTGTTTGATCCATTTTTTACTACTAAGGTTGTCGGTAAAGGTACAGGGTTGGGACTGTCTATCAGCTATCAGATAGTTACAGAAAAACATAACGGCAAAATATACTGCCAATCTGAACTTGGCAAAGGTACAGAGTTTGTGATTGAGTTGCCGATTCATCAGGTAACAACTAAAAAACAGTAGTTAAAATCAACGGGTTAGACCAGGAATAAGCAAAGAGGCAAAGTGATGATTTTTACGCATTCATCTGAAAAATTATCACTTTTTTACTCGGCACTCACTACTGTTTTGGTAACAGTAGTATTACATAATTGTTTTACCTTTTCTGCTACCCAATCAACACGATCCTTTCCCCAAAATCTCTCACCTTCGACTACCCAAGTCGGAACTCCAGGACAGCCAAACTGTTCGTATTCTGCCAAAGCTGACACTGCTGCAAGTTTAGCTGCTTCACCGTGGATTAACTCAAGAATGCGATCGCCATTCAACCCAACATGATTTGCAACTTTCTTAATCACAGACTCATCATTGACATCAAGTAGATCGATGTACGTAGCTCGAAAAAAAGCGGCATCCAGCAGATGCTCCTTCCCTGTTCCACAAGCAGCGTAATACGCTCTTGCAGGAAGTTCTTCGCGACCAAATTTCATTGTCTCCCAGCGCTTGACCCACCTACCAAATTCTTCAAATTCTTTGAGCCGAATTTCAATGCCGTACTTTTTTGCCCACCGCAGACAATCTTCTTTGTGATACGAAGATAATAGGGCGTTTTCAGTTCGTCCTTGTAGGTCAACTACCTTTATACCTCGTTCCTTCGGTATGTAAATTGGTCGTCGTTCAATATCAACAGGTAAACCCTGCAATGCTTTTTCGGCAAGAGTGATACCAATATATGAATTTGACGAGTGGTATATCGAGTAGGAGTAAACTTTGATTCGCTGCGACATCTTGGCTACTGTAGCTACCTAACTGATCATATTACGAATTAGCGATCGCAGCAGTAGCCAATATTCAATCATCAAAGTCCCCAATCCCCACTGTGTTGGATAACAATAATAGGAATTATCGGGCGACACAACAATTTAGCCGCTATACGCTCACCCGATATGGAGAATGGAAATCATTTAGCTCTTATATTGCGGAGCGTTAAGGCTTGCCGAGAAAGTCTTTTTTGCCAAGCTCTACACCGCAGTGTCTGAGAATGTCATAGGTTGTTGTGACATGGAAATAAACGTTTGGCAAAACAAAATATAGCAGAAATGGCATTCCTTCAAAAGATAGGCTCTTGTCACCCTGCGTAATGGTAATTGTTTTATCTTCCGAACCATCTATTTGTTCGGGTTTAAATGTGTCTAAATAAGAGATAGTTTTCTGAACGCGGTCAATAAGTTCGGGCAATGTAGTTTCATTGTCCTCAAACTTGGGTGCTTCTGCCCCTGCTAATTGTGCAGCACCTCTCTTTGCGATGTCAGAGGCAATTTGTACTTGTTTTGACAATGGAAACATATCTGGGAATAGACGACTATTGACCAACACATACCGATCTATTTTTTTTGTTTCTGCATATGTAGCACCTTTTTCCAGAAGACCTACAAGGCTATTTAGTGTGTGAATAAACACTGGTACTGAAGCTTGATACATTGAAATGCTCATTGATATTTCTCCAGAAAAAGTTCTATTTTTGTATACTTGGGGTCTTGTCGAGATAAGAAGTGATACGATTCGCTCAGTCTAAATCTATCGCATCGGATAAGCGCTACACACTAAACGCGCGATCGTCATGAAGAGGGGGAAGCGAAAATTCCATACCTTTACCCCCGCCACTTATCCCCAGAGGGAACCCCACCTTCCACTTATGCAAGAAGTCCATTGATAAAGAGGCAGAGAGATCAAAGTGCAGAGGGGAAAACTTACTGCAACTTCTCCCTTGCTCCCCTGCTCCCTGCTCCCCTGCTTCTTCCCCAATCCGTATCTGATTGCTACAGTCGCGGTGAAAAATACTAAGCTGGTAAATAGCACGTTAAAACTTTAGCGGAAATTCCAAATCCCATTCATCGGCGGTTTAGAATTCCCCATTGGCGAACTACCTGTAATTACATTATGTTTGATGCATTATCTGACCGTTTAGAATCCGCCTGGAAAAAACTGCGGGGACAGGACAAAATTTCTCAATCCAACATTCAAGATGCATTGCGCGAAGTGCGCCGCGCCCTGTTGGAAGCAGATGTCAATCTCCAGGTAGTCAAAGATTTTATTAACGAAGTCGAAGCCAAAGCCCAGGGAGCCGAGGTGGTTACTGGCGTGCGACCTGACCAACAGTTCATCAAAATTGTTCACGATGAACTGGTGGAGGTGATGGGAGAAGAAAATGTTCCCATTGCAGAAGCCAAGGAACAGCCGACTATTGTGCTAATGGCTGGGTTGCAAGGTACTGGTAAAACCACAGCTACCGCTAAGTTAGCCTTACATCTGAGAAAATTAGAGCGTAGCTGCTTGTTGGTGGCGACAGACGTATATCGCCCAGCAGCGATCGATCAGTTGCTAACGTTGGGTAAGCAAATTGACGTACCAGTATTTGAACTAGGAAGCGACGCCGATCCCGTAGAAATCGCCCGACAAGGTGTAGAACGCGCTAGGGCAGAAGGTGTAAATACAGTAATTATTGATACTGCGGGACGCCTGCAAATTGACGAAGATATGATGGCGGAATTAGCCCGCATCAAAGCAACTGTCCAACCCCATGAAACTCTCTTGGTAGTGGACGCGATGACTGGTCAAGAGGCCGCAAATCTTACCCGCACCTTCCACGAGCAGATCGGAATTACTGGGGCAATTCTCACCAAAATGGATGGTGATAGCCGTGGTGGTGCAGCGCTTTCGGTGCGAAAGATTTCGGGAGCGCCGATTAAATTTGTGGGCGTGGGTGAGAAAGTCGAGGCACTGCAACCGTTTTATCCCGATCGCATGGCATCGCGGATTCTCGGTATGGGCGATGTGCTCACCCTGGTAGAAAAAGCCCAGGAAGAGTTTGACTTAGCCGACGCTGAGAAAATGCAGGAGAAAATCCTGTCAGCAAAGTTTGACTTTACTGATTTTCTCAAGCAGTTGCGGATGCTGAAGAACATGGGTTCTCTGGGAGGCTTGATCAAGATGATTCCAGGGATGAACAAGCTTTCAGACGATCAACTCAAACAGGGAGAAACCCAGTTAAAGCGCTGTGAGGCGATGATTAACTCCATGACTCGCCAAGAACGCCACGACCCCGATTTATTAGCCAGTTCTCCCAGTCGGCGGCGGCGGATTGCTTCTGGTTCCGGCTATAGAGAGTCAGATGTAACGAAACTGGTGGGTGATTTCCAAAAAATGCGATCGCTCATGCAGCAAATGGGTCAAGGTGGCTTCCCTGGAATGCCGGGAATGTTCGGCGGTGGCGGTGGTATGGGTAATGCCTTCGCAGGTGCTGGTAATCGTCCCGCAGCCCCCGGATGGCGAGGTTATGATGGTGTCCCAGCTACGAAAAAGAAAAAACCCAAAGATAAAAAGAAAAAAGGCTTTGGTAATCTTTAGTCATTAACAAAGAACTAATGACAAAGGACTAATGACAAATAGCAGCAAATGCTAGGCAGTGCTAAAATTAGCATTTCGACCTCAGAATTTATCAGCAGAGGAAACTAACCCTCAATTTCTCGGCAACAGCCAGATTTAGGTTACTTCCTCACCAATTAGTTGCTAACTAATACCTAACAACAGGAGAATGATTCTTCAACCATGATCAAACTGCGCTTGAAACGATTCGGTAAAAAGCGGGAAGCAAGTTACCGCATTGTCGCCATTAACAACCTCGCTCGCCGCGATGGCCGTCCCTTAGAAGAATTGGGTTTTTATAACCCCAGAACTGATGAAGTGCGACTAGACGTTCCCGGTATCGTCAAGCGACTACAACAAGGCGCTCAACCCACTGATACCGTTCGTCGCATTCTAGTAAAAGCTAATGTTTTTGAGCAGGTCAGTGCAACAGCCGCATCATAATTTCGGAACAAAACTCCCAACAGCTAGCCCCAACTATGTTGAGCTGGTTCGGTTTTTGGTGCAGCCGTTTTTGGAATCTCCAGAGACATTAAGTGTCGATTGTGAAATTTCTCAGGCCCTCAACCGGGTTTGGGTTCGCATCGCCTTTGAAAGCACAGATAAAGGAAAAGTGTTTGGTCGAGGGGGACGCAATATTCAGGCGATTCGTACAGTAATTGCCGCAGCCGCAGCCGCAGCTGGGCAATCAACATACCTAGATATCTACGGCAGCACCACGCCGGGCCGCGAGGGTATGTCTTTTGATGAAGACACAGAAGATCGATCGCCACCACCAACTAAGAGAGAACCGCGAAATGATGGGCCTAAACCCATTGTTAAACCGCGCCTCCGCTAGGTTGAAACTAAAGAGCAAATCTGAGCGGTTGTTGTTACCTCCGCTCAGAATTTTTATAACGATGGAAAGTAGCAAAAAGATTTAAAAATCTTTTTTTGGACTCTTCACCAGTAGGGGCTATGCCCTCACCCCCAGCTTCTCTCCCAACATAGGAGAGGGGAGTAAATTCTCCAGTTCCCCTCCTCCCATATTGGGAGAAGGGGTTAGGGGATGAGGGTAAGCTATACGCCCCTACGGACGATTCATTTATTACAAAAATTTTTCAGAATGTAGGTAATAAAAGCATAATTTCGCCGTTAGCGAGAAAAATTAACCTTTGTCAAATACAGATCCTCACCAATTAAGAAATACTATGGCAGGTGCCTTAACAATTCAGCTGCCGAATGTTCTCAGTGCGATCGCTCTTGGCGGAGATGGAGAAGAAAATCTCAAAATCCTATCTCGGCAAACAGGAGCCACTTTAGTGCTACGCGGACAGGAATTAGTGATTTCTGGTACTGAAGGGCAAATTGATCTGGCTTCTCGATTAGTGCGATCGCTTGAAGACCTCTGGATTAAAGGCCATACTATCTCCAGTGCCGATATTTTAACAGCCCGTCAAGCCATAGATAGCGATCGCCAAGGGGAACTGCAAGATTTACAGCGAGATGTCCTCGCCAAAAGTCGCCGGGGTGAAGAAGTCCGTGCCAAAACCTTTCGCCAACGCCAATATATCGACGCACTCCGTAGACGTGACCTCACCTTTGGAATTGGCCCTGCTGGTACCGGCAAGACTTATCTCGCTGTTGTTGTCGCCGTCCAAGCACTCCTTGCCAACCAAGTGGAAAAGCTAATTTTAACTCGCCCTGCCGTCGAAGCTGGTGAAAAACTCGGTTTTTTGCCTGGAGACTTACAGCAGAAAGTTAATCCCTATCTTCGCCCACTTTATGATGCTATTTATGAATTCATCGACCCAGAAAAAGTACCCAGTTTGATGGAACGCGGTGTGATTGAAGTTGCACCACTCGCCTATATGCGGGGACGCACCCTCAACAACGCTTTTATAATTGTCGATGAAGCACAAAATACTACACCCGCTCAGATGAAAATGGTTTTGACTCGTTTGGGTTTCCGTTCGCGGATGGTGATTACAGGCGACATGACACAAACTGATTTACCGCTTCATCAACAATCGGGTTTAGGAGTGGCTTTACAAATTTTAAAACACGTTGAAGGCATTGCCTTTTGCGAATTTTCCCAAAAAGATGTCGTGCGCCATCCTCTAGTTCAGCGCATTGTTGCTGCTTATGAACAATATGAAAAATAGTCATTAGTCATTAGTCATTAGTGAAAAAACTGACAAAGGATAACAATTTATGAGTACTACTTTGAAAGAATTTTTAGAAGCTTGCGAGACTCTGGGAACTTTGCGTTTAATTGTTACTAGCAGTGCTGCGGTGTTAGAAGCACGAGGAAAAATAGAAAAGTTATTTTATGCAAAATTGCCCAAAGGAAAGTACGCGAATATGCACACCGAAGGCTTTGAATTTCACTTGAATATGGATAAAATCACTCAGGTAAAATTTGAAACAGGTGAAGCGAAGAGAGGTAATTTTACAACCTATGCTATCCGGTTTTTAGATGATAAACAGGAATCTGCTTTAAGCCTCTTTTTACAATGGGGTAAACCGGGAGAATATGAACTAGGACAAGTGGAAGCTTGGCAAACTTTAAAAGAGAAGTATGGGGAAGTTTGGCAACCTTCACCAGCAGAAATTTAATACAGCTAAACTGATAAAGGTGGAGGAAATCGGATATCTGCACTAAACTGCTCGATATTAACGCTGCGATGAATCGGTAAAATATATTCTAAATTTTCGTGGGGACGGGGAATAATGTGATTAGAAAGTACCTCGCCACCGTGAACTCGCAGCACCGCCTTTAATCCTGCTGTCACAGCTACATTCACCTCGCCTATAGCTCCTCGAATTAACACGGTAATTCGTCCCAAATCAGTGTTTTCATAACCAACAAGGGTTACACGGGCAGCTTTACACATGGCATCTCCCACTTCCACTGCTGTGGGAACGCCATAAACTTCAATCATGCCTAATGCCAATGTCATGCTATCACTATAAATTCAGGATAGGGCTAATTATCTCACTACAAAGTTTTAATTTATTACAGAAAATTACTTAATTTTTAATCGATAAACAATAACCATTAAATACAAAACTGCTAATGCTTGTAATGAAGGTAATTTGGAGTTTTTGCTTGCTGTTTTTATTCCTTCTCTGGGGTGGTGAAGCTTTTGCAGGAGAGTTGTCTGAAAGGTTAGCAAATTTTCCCCAATGGGAAAAACTAACTTCAGTGCAATCGGCTTCGGGTGATTTGGTTTACCTTGAATGGATGGCTGGTACTTGGAAAGTTACAAGTACTTTAGTAGATTTAGCTGCGCCTTTAGCACCAGAAATTGTAACTCCAGGGTTTGAAGGTAATCGCCGACAATTAAATCAGCCTGTGAGTTTTGTAGTAAGATTTGTGAAAGAGCAACCATCTATTACTGGATTAAAAATACTTCCTCAGATAAGTTATAAATCCCCCATTTTAGTAGCAGATAGAGCATTTAATAGCTTGAATTTGGCAAGGGCTTATTTAGGGGATGAAGCAGTGTTATTAGTCAAAGTAGATCCAGATTCACCTAATCGTCAAATTACATTCTTGCGTAGCAGTCGCCAACTAGTTTCTATTGTGACTGCAAGGGCCACAGAAACTACCCCTGATGGCAAATTCATCACCACAGAAGTGTTTCAACAACTATTTAAAGGCGGTTCAGTCCCCTATTTAAACTCTGTAGAATCTACTACGGCTTATCATAAACTTCCAACATCTAATCCGGCGATTGAAGCAGATCAAGTCACTGCTGTTTATCTTTCACCCCAAGATCCAGATTACTTTAAAGCCGGTTCTCGACCAGTTGCTCTCTACCGCTATCGCCTCGAATTTTTCCCTCAAGAACTACCAACTACTCCCAAAGAGTGATTTGTCATCTAGCTATTGACTACTTTGTAATGTGTGCGTAGTATATAAATTCCAAGTTTACGATCGCGCTCTTGGACGGTGTGCATCATGGCCAAATTTCAAGATATTGTCAATTACTTTCGCTCTGATTGGAAGCTGAGTCTCTTTAGTATCGGAGCATCCAGCATTTACGAAATTATTGATTTGGTTGTTCCTTATGCGATCGGGCAGATATTAAATATTTTATCTGCTCAACCCTTGGACAAACCACTTCAAAGTGCGATCGCAACTTTTTCGGAGATCACCAATTATCCAATTACTAAAACTCTATCTTTGAGTGTATTACTGGGTTTAGTTTTCGTTGTCACTGTAGTGAGAGCGCCAACACAACCTTGGTTAACTCATTGGTTTCATTGGGGTATAACCTTAAGGTTGCGTCGGCAAAAAGCCCAAACAGCCATAGAAAAAATTCTCACTCTCCCACTAGAATTTTATGATGAAAATAACCCTGGACGCATTGCTGGAAGAATAGCTAGAGGTATCTCTAACCACACTTTTACGTACCCAGAAATTGCTGGACAATTGATTCCTAAACTAGCTCGGGTGCTAGGAATTTTTGTTTTTATCTTAGTGATTGAGTGGCGAATTGCGATTTTTTATCTGATTTCCTTTGTGCTTATTCTTAGCTTTACCTTGAAGGATTTAAAGCAGCTAATTTGGCACGAAACTATTCTGGATAAATATGGAGAGGATACTGAAAGCCGCAATTCTGAACTGATCACCAACATCAAAACGGTTAAGGCATTTGCGACAGAAGCAAACGAACTAAAGCGGCAAAAGCAACGTTTGGCTCGCGAACTAATGGTGGTTGAGTATCGTGTCCACAAAGGTTATATAAAACTGGCTACTTGGCAAAGAACTGTAATTCAGTTCTGCGTATTTACTATTCTGGGTTTGACTCTAGCAGCAACAGTAGACGGTAGAATTTCTCTCGGTCACTTTGTCATGACTCTAACTCTTTCTAGCATGGCTTATGCCGAATTAGAACCTATTAGCAATTTGGCAGAAGTTTTTGCCCGTCGTTATTCTTCCATGCTGCGGTTTCACGAATTTCTCCAAGAGCCAACTGCATCTGATTCAGCTAGTCTTTTAGAAGAGAGTAACCAGACAGAATCACCTTATAAATTTACTGGAAAAGTCGAGTTATCGCACATCTGTTTTGGATATGATGCCAACCATCAAGTTTTGCAAGATATCAACTTGTTGATTGAGCCATACCAAACAGTGGCATTAGTGGGGCGTTCCGGTTCTGGTAAGTCTACTTTAGTAAAATTGCTATTGCGATATTTTGAACCTCAATCAGGTCAAATTCTGATTGATGGTCAAGATATTCGCACTTTGAATGTAGGTAAGTATAGACGAAGGCTAGCGATCGTTCACCAAGAAGTAGACGTTTTCAACGGTACTATCTTGGATAACCTGACTTATGGTAGAACGAATGCCAGTTTGGAGCAGGTTAAGGAAGCCTGTAGAATTGCCAGAGTCGATGAAGTAGTACAGCACTTACCCCAAGGTTATTACACCGTTGTGGGAGAACGAGGTGTCAGGTTATCTGGAGGACAACGACAACGCTTGGGAATTGCGAGAGCGCTGTTAGTGGAACCAGATGTGCTGATTTTTGACGAAGCCACCTCTAGTTTAGATTATGAGTCTGAGCGTTCAATTCAGCTAGCGATGCGATCGATTCAGGGCACTTGCACTACCATTGTTATTGCCCACCGTTTAAGCACAGTACGGGAAGCGGATAAAATTGTCGTTCTAGAGCAAGGAAAGATTGTAGAAGTGGGTAGCCACGATGAACTCTTGCGTCACGAGGGTATTTACCGCCGCTTGCACTCCCTGCAAGAAACAGGAGAACTCCTGAGTTAGGCGACATACATATTTTGGATTTTGGATTGACTCTACAAATTAATCTGCTTGATTAAATCGACCTTATTGCCAATAAAGTCGATTTTTTTTCCAATTGTCCACAACAGTATTTTGTACAAGACTGTTTGACTACTATACAAGAAAAATTTTCACGATTCTGATTTTTGAACAATATTTCAGATAAAACCCCAATCAAATGGGCTTTTGGGTCTCATTATGTTTTCAGAAATCAAATTGAAGTCCTATAAGTACAGCTTTGCGTAAAATCATGGCGAATTGAGGGTTGAAATTTAAACGCAAAGGTACGCAAAAAATTCGCTAATAATTAATGAAATGTTGTACTAAGATTTACTTTTATCAGCTTCTTTCTGTGCCGCCTCACTATATTTTTTATATAGTTGAGTACGAATCTTAGCTTCTTGATAACGGCTGTGGGTTTGTGGCACTGTACTCATTAAATCTGAAGCACGTTGCCATTTAGCAGCGATCTCTAACCACTGAGTTGAGGTTGTAGCTGTTTTACCAGATGCAGAAGCTTGGTTGGCAATTCGCACAGATATTTGAAATGGATCGTCAGAAGGCTCAGAAAAGCTATTGTTAGGAGCGCGGGATGGTATTTGGGCTTTCCTATCGTTAGTGTTTTCTGTAGTTAAAGATTTGGAAGTTTCTGGTTGTATGAGGTTTTTCAATTTATTACCTAGCTGGGCATAAACAACCCAAGTAAGCAACAACAGCGAGCATAAACCAGCTGCCGCTAATATTTTTGTTTTAGATTTATTTTTGTATTTTTCTTTGTTAATGAGTACTAAAGGACGAGAGACTTGAGTTTTAGGATAATTTGGTTTTCCTAGTTCAGCTTGAGCTTCTGTGAAATCTTTAATTAATTGCTTTACAATATTGGGCTGAATCAATGTAATTTCGTGTGACCAAAGCAATTGATTTTCGCGATCGCTATCTATTTCTTTTAACCACAGCAATTGTTGTTCTCGAACAATCCGACTGTTGATCTTGACGCGGCGAATGTAACGCGGGGCGATAGACTCAAGAATTTGCTGGATTTGTTCTACCAGGGGAGATTGCTCTAGTTGCTCTACTTTAGCTGCCTCGCACAGAATTTGTAAGACACCATCAGAAAAAATGGCTCTAGTTCTGACACACGACTGGGCTAGCTTTTCGTTCAATAACTGAATAATCGCCGCAACGCTGCCTTGGTGAGCTTGCCAAGCTATATCGTTTATCCGGTCTACCACCTGAAATTTAGTGATAGCTCTTCCACCCTGACTGATTAACGTATTCATTAATTTAGGGACTCTTTTCTACTGACCTTGATCTTGTCTTCGATTTTACGAGTAAAAAGATGAGTTGCCAAATAATATCATAAATATGGAAATCTGGAGCCTTCCTTTTCGGTTTGCTAAGGACGCTCGCTGACGCTCAGTTAATTTGTACGCTTCTACGCCTTGAAAACGTGCAGTTATCGGGCTGAAACTCTGCTTTTTAGGTAACGCCCATGCTTGACATAATACACGATCGCGTCTTTTTGCGTAGGCGTAGCCCGCCATAGGCATCGCCTTTAGTCAGAGTGAGCTAGGTGAATACACCCTGTTCCCAATGCGAAGTACCTATGATATGCGATCGCAAAGTTCATAAACTAAACAAAATAGTCATATCAGGATACTTTTGTGAGGAATTATCGTTTTTTTTACCTTTTTGCCACAATGGCAATAATAAATAGCACAGCGATCGTTACATTAGAAGATATATAACTAAAAATCATTGTTGATTTTTATTCGTTCGCAGTTCACACAAAACTATGAGTGCAAGTACCATTATTTCTGATAATCCCTTACTCCAAGGCACTGGTTTACCTCCATTTACAGAGATTAAACCAGAACGAGTAGTACCCGCCTTCAATCAGTTGTTAGCAGAACTTGACCAGCAACTTGCCACTTTAGAGGCTAGCGTACAGCCTACTTGGAGTGATTTAGTAGAACCCTTAGAAAAGCTGACAGAACGGCTTACCTGGAGTTGGGGGACGGTAAATCATTTAATGGGTGTTAAAAATAGCCCGGAACTGCGCGAAGCTCATGAAATCGTACAGCCACTAGTTGTACAATTTATCAACAAACTCGGTCAAAGCCAACCCATATACAATGCTTTTAAGGCACTCCGTAGCAGTGATAGTTGGGCAACTTTAGAATTAGCCCAACAGCGCATTGTAGAAGCCGCCATTCGAGATGCAGAACTTTCTGGTGTTGGCTTAAAAGGAGAGGTAAGAGACCGTTTCAATGCCATTCAGATGGAGTTGGCAGAACTTTCTACTAGATTCTCTAACCATGTACTTGATGCTACGAAAGCCTTTAGCTTAACCCTGACAACAAAAGCGGAAATTGACGGTTTACCACCAAGTTTGGTGAGTTTAGCTGCCCAAGCTGCACGTGCGGCAAAAGAAGAGAACGCCACACCAGAAAATGGCCCTTGGCGCATTACTTTAGACTTCCCCAGCTACGGCCCTTTCATGCAGCACAGCACCCGCAGAGATTTGCGTGAAAAGCTCTACAAAGCTCATATCACTCGTGCTTCTAGTGGCGATTTAGATAATAACCCGTTAATTGTGCGTATTTTGGAGTTACGGCAAGAACTCGCAGATATACTTGGCTTTAAGAGTTTTGCCGAGTTGAGCCTTGCAAGTAAAATGGCTCCTAATGTTGAGGCAGTCGAAGCGCTATTAGAAGAACTACGCCAGGCCAGTTATGATGCTGCTGTCAAAGACTTAAAAGAACTCCAAGCTTTTGCTGCATCTTATGGAGAAGAATATCAAGATTTGAAACATTGGGACATCAGCTTTTGGGCAGAACGCCAACGAGAAGCCAAATTTGCCTTTACCGCTGAAGAATTACGTCCCTACTTTCCCCTTCCCCAAGTGCTAGATGGCTTGTTTGGGCTTGTTAAGCGGCTGTTTGGTGTTACAGTAACCCCTGCCGATGGTAAAGCCCCAGTATGGCATGAGGATGTCCGTTATTTCCAAATAGCCGATGAAACTGGTTTTCCCATCGCTTACTTCTACTTAGACCCCTATAGCCGTCCAGCAGAAAAACGCGGCGGTGCTTGGATGGATGTATGCATCAATCGTGCCAAAACTGAAAATGGTGCAACTGCCATCCGATTGCCTGTGGCTTATTTGATATGTAACCAAACTCCCCCAGTAGATGGCAACCCGAGTTTGATGACTTTCTACGAAGTAGAGACTTTGTTCCACGAGTTTGGTCATGGATTGCACCACATGCTCACCAAGGTTGACTATGCTGGAGCCGCAGGCATCAATAATGTGGAATGGGATGCAGTGGAACTACCCAGTCAGTTTATGGAAAACTGGTGTTATGAGCGACCCACTTTGTTTGGCATGGCTAAACATTACGAAACTGGAGAAGCCCTACCAGAGCATTATTATCAAAAGCTGCTAGCGGCGCGTAATTATATGAGTGGTACTGGTATGTTACGGCAAATTCACCTTAGCAGTATTGATTTAGAACTACATTACCGTTATCGTTCTGGCAGCAATGAAACTCCAGCAGATGTGCGTCATCGCATAGCTAAGACTACTACTGTTTTACCACCACTTCCAGAAGATTCAATGTTGTGTTCTTTTGGGCACATTTTTGAGGGTGGTTATGCAGCAGGCTACTACAGTTATAAATGGGCTGAAGTACTTAGTGCTGATGCTTTTGCCGCTTTTGAAGAAGCTGGGCTAGAAAATGAAGAAGCTATAAAAACTACAGGGCGGCGTTATCGTGATACGGTGCTAGCGCTCGGTGGTAGCAAGCATCCAATGGAGGTGTTTAAAACTTTCCGGGGTCGTGAACCAAGTACGATCGCTTTGCTCAGGCACAACGGTTTAGTAAGTGCTGCTGCAAACTAAATAACACATCTGTGGAGATGTTGTATTGCAACGTCTCTACATTAATTTTTGCTTATACTAATTCAATTAATGATTGCAACACATCCTTACGTAGAGACGCGACGCCAGTCGCTACAACGGGGGGAACCCCCGCAACGCGCTTGCTCATGAATCGCGTCTCTACAAATGGTCTATTTGTTGGATTCTTTTTTCAAATTGGTATTAACTGAAAATTTTTCCTAGTTTAAGGTGTTCCTGAAAGAATCGGTTCTCCGGCAACATCATTTAAGCGGATGCTGCCTAACAAATTTCGCCACTCTGCTTTCAGGGCTGCATCTTGAGGATTTTTTTGACGCAGTTCAGCTAACGTCGTCAGTGCCTCGTACCATATCCCATTTTGGGCATAGATAGCATAGCGTTTTATAGGTTCTGCTGTTTCTATTTCTTTGACTATTGGTTGACTCAGATTAACTCGTTTTATTACCCCTTCAACAAAAGTTGGGGGAGCATTCTTTTCCTGGTCACAGTTAATGGTGAAAAACCAACGGTATTGTTTGTCTACTGCTAAACCGGGAGCAGTGCTAGGCAAAGAAACGCGGATGACTCCTGGCTTATCCGATAAAGCGATCGCTTTTTTGTATACTTCGTTAGCGTCTGAATCTTGCAGTACAAATTCAACTGTATATGGCGAATCTTTGGTATATGGCACATAAAAATACCAACTTGGATGTTCTACTGTTGTTTGTCCCCAGACATTAATCACCGAGTTAGCTTCCTGAGTAAAGGGCACTAAAGCAGTTAAGTCAATTTTAGTTGTAGGACATCCAGGTTCCCCGCGCTTCGCTCCACCACGAACGCGACCTCCAGGAGGGGAGCCAGCTGGAATTGGAGGTTGATCAAAGGTTTTGGCTTGAGCAAGGATCGTTTTAGCATCAGAGCTATTAGGGGTTGGTTTTGCTAGTACTGGAGTCAGACTAGCTAATAAACTTGTACAGCTAAAAGCTACTACTAAAAACAGTTTTATCGGTTGTGAATTTGAATTCATAGAAACCTGACCTCATAGGATTTTAGATTTTAGATTGGGCATTGAAAAGAGGCAGAGGGGCAAAGGGAAAAACTTACTGCAACTTCTCCCCTGCTCCCCTGCCCCCTGCTCCCTGCTCCCTTGCTTCTTCCCCATTCCCCACTCGCACTTTTGTTTTTGAATGATTATAAATTGACATCAAACTCGCCATAACTACAAGCGATAAAGCCGACGGTACGAAAGGCACCCAAGCACCCGAAATTAACAGACTAAAACAAACTACATACAAAACGCTAGAAGTAACACCGATTGCTAACGCCAACCAGGGTAAGGAAAGTCTGCGCCAAGCTAGGACTCCCCCAATCAAAGACCAGCCCCAAATCCAGGCGACCTCCGCCCACCATAACCAAGCGTGCAGCAAAGGCCGCCCATCTTGGACTGCACCAAGGATCTGGCTGACCATCTGAGCTTGTACAAGTACTCCTGGCATTTGCTCATCTAAAGGAATGCCATAAGGTGTAGGCCAGGTGTCTGGAGAATCTCCCTTTGCAGTCACACCAATGAGAACAATCCGGTTTTTGATGGCGTTGGGGTTAATTGGACTAGATAAAAATTGTGTTAGCTTTACCTGTTCGGCTATTTCTTTTGAAGAACGATAGTTGAGTAAGATTTGACCGCCATTAGCATCAATATTTTGATAGCCACCAGTACGAGATTTCAGATTCGGAAAAATAGTCTTACCCAACTGCAAATTTCCTTCAGGGGTGAACTTTGTTTGAATTCCTAAAGGGTGCAGATAAAGGGATGCTAGTTGTAAACTGAAGGAATATGGAGCAGAACACAATGATGTCGTCTCCTGATTCATGAACAGAAGATGCCGACGAATAACTCCATCGCGATCGTGAATAAAATCACTAAATCCCAGATTTGCTGGAGGGATTTCTGGTGGCGGCTTAATGCCTTTGATATTTCCTGTGCGATCGCTCCCCTTGCATACGCCAACCAAGTTCTGAGTTTGCTGGAGACGAGTAATTAAATCTGGCTCTTTGGCCTGAAAATCACGGTAGATATCCAAGCCGATCGCGCGGGGTTGGTATTGATTCAGTTTTGCTAAGAGTTTATTGAGAGATTTTTCAGAAATAGAAGCTCCGATCAAGGACTCGCCATTTTGTCTTTGAATTGCTAAATCGTCATCGTCAATTGTGATAATCAACAGTCGGGGATCGAGACCTTCGGCAGGGCGCGATCGCATCATCAGGTCAAAGGCTTGAATCTCTGGATTTTCTAGCAATCCCACCAATCTCACGCCAAAAACCAAAGCTGTAACTGCCAAGCTGGATAATACAGTTCTCTTAAATTTGCGTCTGTTAGACAAAGGTAAACTTGCTTGCTCTTCACCTTCAGATTTTGTAGACCTTAATTGATCCCAAGTCGGTGGTATCTGCGCCGGATTTTGACAAATTACTGGTAGCCAAGTCGCACAAGGAAATCTATCTTCAAGTCCTTGCAAGCGTTCCCGCGCTTGGCGTACCGCTTGATATAAAGACTCGCCACCGGCAAAGCCTTGGAGAAAATATTTTAAAAACTCCTTCGCCACCTGATCTGGGACGGGTTCGCGCATGACAATTATTTGAGGAATTTGCAAATCAGCCAATTCTCGCGCCAACCCCAATCCATCACAGGAGTTGAATATAGCTAATTGCAAACCGTTTTCAATGGCTTTTTTAAGAGCGTACTTCAACTCGCCAATGGTAAGACTATCAGTTCTATTCAGGTAAATTCGTCCGCTTTCTCCATTTTTGTTACTAGAACTGTGTCCAGCAAAGAAAAGAATATCCCAGTTTTTTCCCCAGAGATGCTCAGTCAGTTCCTTACGTTGTGGTTCTACCAAAAAGCTCACCTCTGCGTTACTACACTGTTGCAGTAAAGCTCGATCGGCTTGGGTGTCAATCCCTTTACTATTGCCCACAATTGCCAAAATATTGACTAATTGATTGAGAGTGCGTGGCTTGTGAATGCGATCGTAAGATGGTGAAGAAAGGGCAATTTCCGCTTTGGGATAGGGTTCTAATAAGTCCCACAGATGCCAGGGTAATAGCTGCAATTGGATATTTTCTGTTTGCAGAATCACCCGTATTTCGTCGCTGGACGATAATCTTTCTAACCATTTTTCTCTCAACGGGCGAAACTCCTCTGCTCGCAGCCAGGTATTAAAGCGTGCCCGCAAAATATGAGAAGCGTTTTCGCAGTCTTGCACCATCGATACATTCGTCACCTGCATTTTGTCAGCATGGAGGCGATAACGATTGCCTATCTGCCGATAACTAGACTGCCAATGACTATAATAGAGCGGCATTTCCGGGAATGAAGGGAGCCTCCCGGTGATTTCGGTTGTAGCACGCTCGTGTTCTTCACCAATTTGGAGGGTGACAGCAAACCCCTGCTCAAAACTACCCTCTCCAAATTTGATCGCCACTAATTTACGCATAACCGTCGCTATTTCCCCATGCAAGATCGTGCCCTGTTCTCATGTCCGATCGCAAGCGTCTACAGATTTTTTTCAAAATCCCCAAAAGCTGGCTTGGATTTTTAATTTTTAATTTTCAATTAATGAATTATCACTTAATAAATTACCGAGAAAAAAGGAAGATAGCTACATATTTCAAATTCGGAAATATTCGGTAATACTGGTATTATCCAAGGCTACCCTAACACTAAATTGCTCTGTGGGTTCACCACGAAACTGCAACTGAATGTAGTTGTCTAATTTTCTAGATTGAGCATCGAGAAATATTGCTCCTGAACTATCTATAACAGTGAGATGAACTCCTGGTGGCAAGTAGATTTGATTTCCAGTGGCGTGCAATTGCAGATGAATACTAGTTTGTCGATCTTTTTCGGGGCTGATTTCCACAATCAACATCACAGGTTGGTTGTGGATTTGGATACCTAAATCAATCACTTTTGCCCGTTTAGTAATTGATTCTGGTTGTTTGAGGGTATCTAATTCCAAAGTTTCAACACTGCGAAAGGCATAAGTTGTCCTGAGTTCCGGCACGTTCCACAGCGATTCAATAGTCTCCCAACCCGTCTCAAATATACCAGCAAACCATTGACTCAAATTCACTAATGAATTAAGTGGGGATTGACGCAGTTCCCAGATGTGGTCAATAAACGCTTCCAATGGTTGTAGTTGCGCTAAAGGAACTGTTTCAGTTGCTACAGTAGGCATAAAACCAAGCAGCCTTGCTTCTTCGAGCGATTCATCAAATTGAACTATTAAATAACCCACCCGTTCTTCCCAAGTTTCTGGAGGAATAAAACATATTTGCTGATGCAGATGGACAGGGCGACACTCCAGACGGCCAATTGAGGGCACTTCTAAATCAGCAACATCCCCAGAAAGGCGCATGATGGGGTTCCAACTGTCACTAGCTTGAAGATCGGTAGGAATATCCATCATCTGCAAGTAGTCATTCACCACCCATACAGCTAAAGTATTCAGCCGGACTTGCTCTGCTTTTTCAAGATTTGGTTGCTGGTTAGCAAATTGCTGGGCAGTTATGCGGGCTGTTTGGGAAATCGGCAATGTTAAAGCGAAATCATCTAGCTGATAGGTGGAGTTATTCATAAGTCAATTTCTAGGGATCAATGCTGCTATGTATATATCACCCGCATTCAATAAATTTATGCCACAAAACTGAATACTGGAAAAAGAAAATTGGGGACTGGGGATTAGGTAAAAATATCCCATAAAATTAAAAGATTGTATATTGCAATGATCTGGGAAATAGAGATTTTGAGTATTTATACTTCTATAAGGATAGCTTCAAGCTGCTAAAAGCGGCTTATCAACTAGCAGATAGGTTGTCAAATTTTGGGCGGACAATTTGAGCCATCGATTACGAAAATTGGCTCCCTAAATCACAACCAATTACCAATTAATACATAGGCAGACCAAAAGCTTGGCGCTCTGTAGTTGGGATGTTTCAGCAGTTGTAGTTGGGCACGATGGACTGCTTCGGCTTTGGTGATTTTGCCAGTCTTGAGTTCTCGATAGAAGGCACTAACAAACATTGCTGTTGATTCATCATCAATTTGCCACAGGGAAGCGATGGTACTACGTGCCCCAGCTCGGACAGCTGCTCCTGCTAGACCGAGTGCTGCACGGCTGTCTCCTGTTGCTGTCTGACAAGCACTCAAAACCAATAATTCTACTAGGGTTTTACTCTGACTGCGGAAGAGAGTATCAAAATCTTTGACATTGATCTGACCATCGAAATCTAAAATAAACGTGTCTTCAAGGCGGGAACTAAACTGACCGTGGGTTGCTAAATGCACTATGTTGAATGAAGCACCACCAATTTCACTTTCCAAATTCTTTTTCTTAAAATCTCCATCCAATAGGCTGGTTGTCGAAACTCCTGCTTTCGCAATACCGTCAAATTCAGATTTGATCGCCAGCAATGGTGCAAACTTGGGAAATCCTGGCGGCGGCTGAGTTAGTCCTGCGGTTAGCGCTCTCAGCTGCTGTTTTACCAGCGGTTTCGGGTCGAGGAGTTGTAGACCGACACTCAGGGCGATCGCGTATTTCTCTACTAAATATTGTTTACCATCGTAGAGAGCTGCCATTGGTAAATTGCGTAATGGCCCATCTAGGACGAACACTAACGTATCGACGCGACTTTGTTGTAATTGTGACTCAATGGGTTTAAGCAGCCAGTTGTAAACTTTTTGCGATTGGGTTTGGACGATCTTAGTAGCAGTTGGATCGACAAGATTTCTTCGCAGTTCTATTAAGAGTTTCTCTACTTCTCCTTGGGAAATCTTGGTACTGTAGCTTTGCAGAGATTGTTTAGGAATTTTGACAATTACCTGGATTTCGTCGCGAAGAATAATTGGATAAAGGATGGCAGCCTTGGAATTATCTTTGTCTACTACTCGATCTAGGGCTACTTTCTGACCTTGCAGACAAGCTTCCTGAAAGAAGTCGTCTAATTCGGCTAGTTGGAGTGCTTCAATTCGCTCGCGTGCTTTCTCCAATATTTTTTCATTTGGTTTTCCTTTTTGAGATTGCAGCAGTAACTCTACTGACTGGCGGTAGACGGGTTCTACGCTGTCCCGAAAGTCAAATTGCACATCCTGGTTCACTATATCTTTATTGACTACTAAATCTCTGCGGAGAGACTCAAGAGTGTCTACAGCAGCATCATAAGCGGCGATCGCACCATTAATATCTTTTTGTGCCCAAAGCAATCTACCTAACTGCCACTCCAAGCTATAGGTAATTTCTGGTGCATTGCTACTCTGTGCCAAAGCTAATCCTTGTCTGGTCAAATCTTGCGCTTCTGACCACTGTCTGGTTTCTTCATACAAGCCGCCTAAACTCTTCAGAGCATAAGCCTCTGCCCGCTTGTCTCCTAAACTACGAGATTGCTGGATGGCGCTAGCGAGTAATTTTGCTGAGTCTTTTGTACTTAATCCTGAGTAAAAATTATGGCTGGATGCTTGCAGCACACCACTCTTGACTTTTGCCAAACTTTGTGAAAAATTAACCTGAGCGTAAATACTCGCACGGCTGAGAGAGAGTTGCTTGAAGTGGGACTCAATCGACGGCAAAATAGTTTGAACCTTTGCCCATTCCCTATCTTTAATTAGTAGTCCCAGGTGATTGAGTTGCGCTTGAACTTTTGTGAGGGGTGAGGGAGATACTGCGACTGTTTGTTGATAATAGGCGATCGCCTGTTCCTTTTGGTTTTGTTTACGGGCATTATTCCCCAAGCTGAACAGACTAGCCGCAATATCAGCGCTTGATCGGAGATTTTGAGCAATTATCAGACTTTCTTCTAGCGCTTTGCGTGACTTTTTCAAATCGCCCAATACCAAAAGGGCATCACCGAGCGATCGCAAACTCACTGTTTTTTCTATAGAATCTGGTTGAGATTTTAACGTCTGACTTATTCGAGCGAGTGTTTTGAACGCTCGTGGGTAAAATCCTTGGGTGCGCCAGGCCTGTGCTTGATTGATTAGCGATCGCACCACGCCATTTTGATTATCTGCTTGTTTGTAAATTTCTTCTGTCTGCTGCCAAGTTGCCAAAGCCGCCTCGGACTGTCCCATTGCCAATTGCAGACGACCTTGAATATCTAATGATTGGGCAAATATTGTCAAATTTTGGTTTTTATCCAGTCCTTTGAGTAAATTTAAGCTTTCTGTAATTGTCTGCTGCGCCTGACTCCATGCACCGAGTTGTTGGTAAGCTAAAGAAAGATTACTCAATGTGGCTGCTAGTCTAAGGCTCTCCCCTTGCTGCTTATATATTTGGACAGCCTGCTGTAACACTTCTACAGCTTTGGCAAAGTTGCCATTACTGTATAAAACTTTGCCCTGTTGTAGGAGTGAAGCGGCATCAGTGGGCACAGTCAGCGATGTTAGACTATTTATTGGCAATTGGGATAAAGAATTGATTGAGCTAGGAACTTTTGCTAGCACTGGTGAACCGACAATGCATAGCAAAGCGACCAGGAAGTACAAAGGCAAACGTAAACACTGAGCTAGGGGGGTGAGCCAGCGCGTCCTTGCCGTTTCCCGACTCCTGGTTTTAAACTTTAGAAAATTCGCGCCAAAAATCCTAGTTGTTTTAGCCATAAGCATGATGAGAGGTAGGTGATAACCAGAAACACATAGGATGAACTGTAGGCTAACAGGGTAATGTTAACATTCCCATCCCTCACCAATCTTTGAGCTTCCACAATTTTCTTATTTATGGCGATCGCAGTGAAACTTGATTAGCTATAGGTGACATACTCACGCTTCCTGAGTACAGGTAAGCGTGAGCTTCTCAGAGACTCTTCATTGAAGACATAATCTGAGCTTTTAAGGCGTGTGTCCCACGCGCTTTTATATTCAAACTTGCGTTCAAATCTCTACACAAACTGACCTTACAATTAGCGCAATTGTGCATTCTTTGGGATAAAGGCTTCTTTACTTTAGTACCACAGCTAGAACATTCTTGACTAGTACCGTTTGTATTTATAGCTACAACCTTCAAACCAGCATTCTCGGCTTTGTTTGAAAGTATGCTTATAAATTGTCCCCAACCAGCATCATTTATACTTTTAGCTAGTCTTATTTTAGCGAGTCCTTTAATATTTAATTTTTCTACTGCGATAACATCATATTTTTTGAGTAGAGTATTAGCAATTTTGAAATGAAAGTCTTTTCGAGTATCAGCTACTTTTTTATGTTGTTTACCTAATTCTACAATTGCTTTCTTACGACGGTTAGAACCTTTTTTTCTACGAGAGATACGACGTTGTGCCGACTTTAATTTACGTTCAGCTTTGCGTAAAAACTTTGGTGCAGAAATTCTTTCATCATCAGAAGTAACAATAAAATCAATCAATGCTACGTCAATGCCAACAATATTATTGATATCAAAATCAGGCTTGATTGTTGGAACTGTCTTATCTTCTAAGCTCAAAGTAACATAATAACCGTCTGATTTTTTGGTAATAGATACGGTTTTAATATCAAAACCATCTGGTATTTGACGATGAACGATTACTTTGACAGTACCTATCTTTGACAGTGTTATTTTATCATTAGCAAAATGTTCTTTCTTGAATTGTGGATAGGTGAAAGTCTTGTATTGACCTTTGGCTTTGAATCTCGGCTTACCACTACGTTTTCCATTAACATCTCCTTTTAACCAACGGTCAAAAGCTAGCTCTACTTTTTTTGGTACTTCTTGTAATACTTGAGAGTGAATACTTTTGTACCAAGGACGGTCTTTTTTAAGTTGGGTTAGAGTTGCTTGTTGACTAAATCTATTCGGCTTATCCTTTAGTTCTGGGATATGACAAACAACAAGTGAGCATCTGTCCCTTGAGCAAAATCGTTGCTCAAACCACTCGAACCTTTGTCCAAGCTGATAATTATATTGGCAACGCAACATATCTAGTGTGTTATCAATTATTTTTATCTGCTTCTTGTTAGGCTTTAATCGGTATTGATAGGATGTTCTTTCTCATGTTGTTTTATTTGTTTTACGACCTATTTATATAGTAGCATATAGAGGAAACAAATAGGATACAGTATGAAAAGTGAATATATAAGAATAAGAACAACACCGCGCAGATTGAATAAGTTGAAGCTTTTTGCAGAAACTAAAGAACAATCAATGACTAGACTGATAGAAGATTGGATAGATTCATTGCCAGAAATAAAAAATGTTCGTTCGTCATCTCTTCGAGAGGCTTCGCCAACGACCAACGATCCTGATTGAACTGTGTTCAATTTCGTTTGTTGGTCAATTCCTCACTCACGCGCATTCATGAGCCAGCGCTGTAGACGGGTTTCCCATCGCAGGCGACTGGCATCCTACACTGCCTGAGTACAGGTCAGATGTAGGACTTCTGCTGAACTAGGTTAAAAGGCGATCGCTAACCTTAACCAAAAACCCACCGAAACAGTACCGATCATAATAATCCCTCCAATTCTGCAAACTTACGCAAACGCGGTAAACATTGGCGTTGATAAAAACTGCTTAATGTCGGAATTGACAACTTAAATTCCTCAGATAAATCTTTCCAGCTAACTTCTGGGGGTAAGCGTTTGAGAATTAACACCTGACAATTCACATCTGGACGCCCTTTAATGTAAGTACCGCGCAGTTCCCCATCCGAATCTGTCTTCGCCCATATCTCCAACTCTTCCAAAATCGGAGGTGCTTGGGGGCTAGCCGGTAGATTATCTACAGGATCGATGGTTTCACTTGTTCCACCAGATGTAGACTGACGAATTCTCAAAGGGACTGTTGTGGCTTGTTCTCGGTTCTGCTTAAGGTAAAAGTCTTGTAGTCTCCGTTTTAGGTAAGCATTCAGCCAGGTGATCACACTGCCATAATTTGGATCGTAGATTTGACCTGTCAAACCTTCACAAACATTGCGACAGAAATACAACCAAGTTTGTTGTAGTGCGTCTTGATAGTAGGGAGTAGTTTCCCTCCAGAGTCTACTTGCTGTCAAGCGAATAATTTGCGTGAGCAGCTTCTGACGCTGAGGGCTTCCAGGTTGGTGTCCACAGGCTTCTGTAACTAAGCGGCGTAGCTGTTCATCGAATTGAACCATGACAATCTTGGCGAAGAAAGCAAGAATATCTTAGTATTGCGTATAACAACACCCGAAAGAATTACCTTTCTTGAAATACTCACCGGACTGAAGCCTCGGTGATTCTTGACGCTTCAACGGATTCTGCTACAGTCGTAGTCTGACAATTCCTCTGCGTCCGTTTAGAGTCGTGGCGATTCCCCAATCTCCTCAATACAATCCCAGCCAGGATAGGACATTTTCCCACCAAGAATATCTCAGATTACCTACACTCAATTTCATTTTGTTGCGAATATCTTGGATTTTCCAGTTGGTTAGTTTAGCTAGAGTTTGCGCCTCTTGTTCAAAACGTTTGGGTAAAGACTGTTTATATTGTCTACCAGCCTGACACTTGAGTTCCCCTTGGAACGGATGTTGTAAAACATAGCGTCCTTGAAAAGATTCACTGTTGGCAGTTTGTTGAAATATCAAGTCTTCAGGGAATTTGTCGCGGGTATAGCGAATATGCAATCGAGAGATAAAAACGTTACTTCTAGGAGAGGAACGACGAAAGCTGGGGGATACTGGCACATTACTTGTAGAATTATCATCTAGCCAAAATACACCTGCTTGCTTGAGTTCTTCTGGAGTCAGGGGTTCGGCAGAACAAGGATCGCAACTACCCATATCCCAAGCGTATTCTAAAAAACCAACTTTCCTGTCTTCTTTGGTGTAGATAGTTTGAAACATGGATTTGTAGAATTCACCAAATTCATCTTTGACAAATAAGGGAATGTTCGCGTCGGAGGGAATTTTTACCGTCCGATAGTTAGTGATTTCTGCCTGTCCTTGGGGCGAGAGAATGTAGACAATTAAATCCTGCTCTGTCTTAGCATTGATCATGCCCAAACGAATTGGCAGCATGAATTTAGGTGATTGGTAGGAAATTTGTAACGGACGGAGGAACTGGTAGCCAGATTGCTCGAATTTATCCAAGTTGACTTTAGCAACAAAGAATTTCATTGAGGAGCGAATGTAAGGCTGAAGTAACTGTTTCGCACCTCTGGGGATTTTGTAGCCATTGCGTTTTAGCCAAGTTTCCAATCCACCAGATTCTTTCGCACTGAGGATCAAAATGTCGTATTCGCCAACGTTAAAACGTGCTTCAACCGTCACACCCAAACTAGCATCGCCCCTTGCACTCCCCGCCTCACTTCTCGCTGCTGCTGGTGCTGGTGCTACTGATAACTCCCTATCGTAAACTGGGGCACAAGGATCTGGGTCAAAATATTCTACCAATCGCGGCGCACTAAAAGCATCTAGCCGCTCGATAATCTTGGGTTCAGTGACGCGAACTTGTTCTTTTTGCAGCACCGTTGGCACTGGTACTACCATTGCAAAATCTTTGACTTCGCCTTGAAAATCGTTTGCCATTGTCATGATAGTGCGATCGCCATCCCGCGCGATCGCCACCTGAGAAGCTTTGTTATACAGTTTTGTATCAGCCTTGGCTACATAAAATCCACAAAATGCCCAAGCTGCGGGGGCAAAGCACAAAACAGCTACAATTGCTAACAATAATGGTGTTAAAAGTCGAAAAAACTTCATTTTATACCTCTACTTTTTTAGTGCTGAGTGCTGAGTTAGGAGTTAGGAGTTCTACCCCTGCTTCCTCATCTTTCTGTTGCCAAATAAACCTTGGGGCTAACCAGAAACCATCTAGCAAGATGCTCAACGGTGCAAGGGCAAACAGCGCCCAGAAAACTGCTGTGGAAACAAAGAAATAATTTCGCAGGATAAAAGTTAATCCAGCGATACAAATTGCCCAAACTATACGCCCAATTCGGGAATTGGGAATCGATCGCGGATCTGTAATCATAAATAGGGCGAACAGCAGCAAAGATCCACTCATCAATCGATGCCAGTAAACATCCCAAGTCCAACCCAGCCAGAGATTACGAATGGCTTCCAGTAAAGAGTAAGAACCCAAAAAAGCTGCTGTGGTGTCCCAGCGACCAACGCGCTGCAAAATCATGCCGCCAGTACCGAGAAATAATAGCCCATACCACCACTCTTCACCCCATTGTCCCGGTGAAACCCAAGCATCGGGGGTGAGAATCAAGGCAGATATGATGCCAAAATTGGCGGGATTAAAGAAATGCTTATCGCCGAATTGGAAGATAAATTTACTGGCGATCGCAAGAACTGCGGCTATTGCCATTGTCGTCCAGTGGTCAGCCCGCAACAGTAAACTGAGTCCCAGTGAGGTAATTAAAGCACTACGAAGATTCGTTACTTGTTCTTTCCCTGCTAACCATGACAAGATCCATTGAGTTGCTAGACTTGTGGCGATCGCTACCCCAATTAACTCTGGTTGCAGCGTCCAATCTCGTGTACCGATTCCCAAGACTAGGAATAAGCCCAAAAATAAAATCTGATAATCTCGTATATCTTTTAGTAACATCAACCCTTAATTCAGGGATTACCCTTAGATTTCTCATCAATCTAGACGAGTAATAGCTCAAATAGTATTGCTGTTACAAATTTTGTTACAAAGTAGATAAACGCAAAATGCAACTAGCTCCCCTGTTCCCAATTTTCTACCGCATTCTCCAGCCGAGTTTTCCCAACTGTCTTTGGACTGGAAATTCTCATGCTAAAGCGATCGCACTCACATTTGATGATGGGCCACATCCACAATACACGCCCGAAGTCTTGGCAGTGTTAGATCGTTACAAGATTACAGCGAGTTTTTTTTGGTTGGGTGTTTGCGTCAACCGTTCACCAGCCATTGCTAAAGCCGTTAGCGATCGCGGACACTGGATCGGATTGCATGGCTACGATCATCGCTCTTTTCCCATGCTTTCCCCAAATGACCTGAAGGACAGTTTAGAAAAAACCCAAGCTGCCATTTACAATGCCTGCAACCTGCAACCTCAACAAGTGCAAGATGTCCGCCCGCCTAATGGTTTCTTTACACCTGCTACTTTAAAATTTTTTTCTCAGTGGAATTACCGCCCAGTTATGTGGAGCGTTGTCCCAGAAGACTGGGTGCGACCAGGCGTAACCACCGTGGTAGAGCGAATTATGCAGCAGGTGAAAAATGGTTCAATAATTGTTTTGCATGATGGTGCTTGCGGTGGACAAGATGTTGCTGCCACAATTCAAATTCTCATTCCACAACTGCTACAACAAGGTTATGAGTTTGTGACTGTTAATACTCTATGGCAGCAAGCTCAGGCTAACTAAAGGATTAGCCTGTCAAGTTAAATAAAAATGTGGTGCTGGTGTGTTTATTACTCAAAGTTAGCGATCGCTTATTCACATATTTTGCATAATTTGGCAAATGTTTATCTGCGATTACGACATTGTAGTGGATAGCGCTTACCCCGCCATGTCGTCCAACCATCTGCTATTTTAGTACTACTGTTGTATTTGAGATACCAGTTATCTTGTTCTGCACCTAAATAACGAATACCTAAATCCTGTTTTTGTCTGCTGGAAAAACGTTTTCCTAGAGGAACCCACCCACTACCGTTATCACTAAACCGCCCGATGAGACGGACACCAGAAGTAGTAGAGCAAACATCACCGTTACAACTAGTTTGTGGATCATCGACTACTTTCCACTGCATTTTGGCTGGTCTACCATCAATATTACAATCCCAGAGACCAAAGAACCACTCACCAGCAATTTGACTGGCTTTAGCATGACTAGATGCCAATACTAAACTTGCAGGAACAATCGCCAAGCCCAAAAGCCATTTTGTAATGTTTTTCATAATGCTTCAGCAATACTTTAAGCTAATCTATACTTTCCATTAACTTATAAATATCAGTATTACTGTTTATGCAGATAATAGAAGTATAAAGATTTAATATTTTTTGCAAATAGACTGCGACACCTTCTTGTTTATGCAACTGAACGGATTAATCGATTACAAACGGGTGAACTGTTATACAGCAGATTTCAAGGAAAATGAGGTACATAACGATTCGTCTGTTACCCAGGTATAAAGCGTGTTTTACTCCTGAATTCTGAATTCTGCTGTATTTATAACAAATTTCAAAATCCATCTAATCTGAGTGCATTGCTCTTATGCACTGAGGATAATTCGGAACTTCTAAAAGTAAAAATTGAGCGCGTTAACCCAGTACCGACACCTCTCCAACTGCGTTTATTGTGCAATATGACGGCACAATGGCATGAAGATTTTCGTCCATTTTCTAGCCAGGAGTATCAGCCTGTGGTGGGGTGGCTGATATCCCAGTTTATGCTAGTTCCTAGAGTTGATGTGTGGCTAGAAAAGCTTCGACTTCAGCAGCAGTAGGTTGAGAAGCGATCGCACCTGGTTTAATAGTAGTTAGTGCCCCAACAGCACTGGCATAAGTAACAATGCGTTTTGCTGTTTCTGCATCCCGCAAGCTATGGATACCATACTGACCCAGTTGGTGGATGAATCCTGCTAAAAAGCTATCCCCTGCACCAGTTGTATCAACTACAGGGATGGAAAAGGAGGGTAATTTGCCTTCGTTCTCACCCAGACAATAAGTGCAGCCGTTTTCCCCATCTGTCACCAATACTCCCTCAATCGAAGCTAGACGATAAGTAATGGCTCCGGGATCTGCGGTTTCAAATAGCCATTCAGCCTCTTCTTTGGAGAGTTTGAGAAAATCGACTCGCTTAACTAATTCTGGAATTTTTTGATGGGCGATGTTTGGCTCCTTCCAAAATACAGGACGCCAGTTGACATCCAGCACAATTTTTAAGTCGTAAAGTTCTGCTAACTCTAGAGCGCGGTTTATTGCCTCTTCACTTTCAGGATACGCTAATTCCAAAGTACCCAAAACTAGAAAATCTGCCTGTTGAAACAGCGAATCTGACAATTGTTTAGCTTGCAGGCGAGTATCGGCAAATTCTGCGGTATCGTACTGACCAAATCCGGCAAAGGTGCGATCGCCAGTCAGATCCCGTGTAACATAAACTTGCCGCGTTGGTGCTGTGGGATGGCGTTGTACTCCCGTAGTCTCTACACCTACATCTTGTAATAGCTTGACCAGTGCATTTCCTGGCTCATCTTCGCCAACAGCTCCGATAAATCCCGCTGACATTCCCAGCTTGACTAAAGCACAGGCTACATTAGCTGGTGCCCCTCCTGGGTAAGGAGTCCAAGATTTCACTTCTTCCAGCTTTAGCCCCAATTGATCGGCTAAACAATCAAACAAAATTTCACCAAGGCACAAAACACGGGGATTGCTCATCTCATTTTCAATTTTAGATTTCGATTTGGGATTAGGAATTTACAGTATAAAATCTACAATAGTTTTTGCTAATCTGTCGCCAGTCCTTCATAGAATGAAATAGCAATTTTTACTACTCCTATAGCATGTAGGTGCTTCTAATCTCCGCTTATTTTATCTCAGTGCTGAGATGAAAACTACCTCAAAATTGGCTATATTTATTACTTAAAATGTCTCGTAGGTTATATTTTTGCCAACTTGAAATCCAAAGAAAATATTGACAATCATATTACTGCTAACACTTGAAACCCCTACCAAGAAAAGAATCTTCTAGAATTAGAAAGAGCGATTAAGTACATATACCAAGGGAGGATAGAAATAGTCATGGCTGGTGGCAAGTCTGAGACCCCCGTTAGTCTGTCAGACAGAGAACTGCAAATTATCGACCTAGTGGCCGCTGGCTTAACTAACCAAGAGATTGCAGGAAAACTGGAGATTAGCAAGCGTACAGTTGATAACCATATCAGTAATATTCTCACGAAGACTGAGACAGATAATCGAGTAGCTCTTGTCCGCTGGGCTTTACAGTGGGGCAAAGTCTGTTTAAATGATGTCAATTGCTGTACTCTACCGAACCAGATCGAATGAACAATTTACTAGTAGAAGCTTAATTGCTTTGGTCTGGTAAATTACAAGCCAATTTCAAGTTTTACTGATTGTTCCCCTCCTTACGCCTAAGTTTTCAGTGTGAACACTCTACCAAAAGTTCCGAGTCCTTCACTCAGCCGGAGTTTATGTTAGTGGAGCCAGCTGACCCTCGGACTCGGAAACTATCAAAGATCAGAATTTCTTATTCAGCAGAACAGATGTAGGACTGGGGAATGGGGAACTCGGGGTCCCCTCTGGGGATTAGGGGCAATGGGGACTGGGGACTGGGGACTGGGGAATAGGGAGAACCATCTACAATGCCCAATGCCCAATCCCCTAACTAAAAATCATCTACAAAAATTAGCAACAATTCAGTGGTGTAAGCGTTACATTTGAAAGAAATCTATGTTGCCCCATCGGCTTTGGGAGTAGTGTTCCAATGAATACTTCCGCTTCTTTTCAGGGTAGCTCGTCTCCCTTTGAATTTTTTAACTTTGATTTTACGATACCTGTATCTGAGAAGGTTCCAAGTCTGGAAGAGCAATCTTCAGACTTTCCGCAAACCACACAAGATGCCGACTTACTCAGACAGCTATCGTTTATTCCAGGGTTGAAAGAAATTTTGATGCTGCGGCAGGTTCACGCTTTAGAACATGCTACTGTTTGGGTTCTTAGCGAATCAAAAAGCGCCTATTCTGCTCCAGCAGAATCCACTAATGTTCAACTAGATAATGAACTATTAGGCGGTTTATCTACTGAGCAGGGATTCTACCTTTATGGTGAGGTAAATATTAGTGATTTGCGGCGTGCAGTCACACTTGCTCGACATCGGATTACCAGTGGAGAATGGGATTTGGCCGTACATCCCCGTTGTGGCACAAATTTATCAGTAGCAATGCTCTTAACAGCTGGACTAGCTGTCGGTGTGCATCTATTGCTACCATTTCGACCAATCGAGCAACTTATAGGTTTGGGGTTAGCGGCAACGACAGCCGCGGAAATCGCACCTGATTTAGGTTCTATGGCACAGCGTTACCTAACAACTGCCATTCCTTTTAACTTAGGAATTGAAAATATTACCCGTACACGAGATGTTTGGGGGCGTGAAGCACATTTTGTTAAAGTGGGCTGGCAAGAATGAAGAGAGCAAGAAGAGATGAGGGGGACAAGATAAAATTTTCTCTCTTGTCTACCACATCTCCCCACACTCTCTACTTCCTACTCCCCTAAAAAAATTATGAGAAAACTTTACTTCTTACTTCCCGGTACAGATAGCAAATTTGCCTGTGGTGGTCTTTGGGCTGAGTTAAAAGCGCTTAATCTAGCTCAGAATTTCTGTAGTGCTGAAGTTGTAACTTACCGTCAACGAGAGAAAGATAAGCTTTTTATTGATGATTTGCTAAAAGAGAAAAATTTAAATGATGTAATTTTTGTAATCAGTTGGGGATTTCATATACCTCAACTCGTAGCTAAACTTAAACAATACAATGTCGTTTACCATGCACATAGTCCAGGTTATCCGTTTAGACTACCTGCAAGTATTCCAATAATGACTGTTAGCCGCTATACAATGGGTTATTGGGGAGAAAAATCACCCAATTCTCTAATTTATTATTTGCCCAATCAAATTTCTGATGAGTTTCAAAATTTAGGTTTGGAACGAGATATTGATGTTTTGGTTCAAGCTCGGAAGTCTTCTGAATATTTAATTAAAGAATTGATTCCGGCGTTGCAAAAACGTTGCAAAGTATTGGTTGTTGACTCTTATGTAGAGGATTTACCTGGACTCTTCAACCGAGCTAAGGTTTACCTCTATGATTCTGCTGAGTACTGGGCACAACAGCGTGTTAGTGAAGGATTTGGTTTACAACCAATGGAAGCTCTTGCCTGTGGCTGCCAAGTATTTTCTAGTGTCAACGGTGGACTAGCTGATTACTTAGACCCTGGATTTAATTGTTATAAAATTGCTGGATATTCTCAAGAGTATGATGTGCAACGAATTCTAAAGGTGATTGAATCTTCGGAAGTTTTTAGCTTATCCGAAGATTTTTTGGTTGAGCATCGGACTGAAAACATTATTAAGCGTTTCCAAGTTATTCTGGATGAGTTAAATGAGTTTTTTGATCACAAGAGACAGCAGCCATCTAATATTAAGAGTTTGACTAAAATACGGATGGCGAAATTACTTGCTCAGAAGATATATGGTAAATTGAGGAAAAAATATTTTAAGTTATAAAAACGAACCGCAGAGACACTGAGAACACAGAGAGAAGAGAGGAAATTGAATGAATCGGCGGTTATTAGTTACTGGAGGTGCGGGGTTTATTGGGGCGAATTTTGTCCATCATTGGTGTCAGGTTTATCCAGGCGATCGCGTAGTGGTGTTAGATGCTCTTACCTACGCGGGGAATCGTCTGAATTTAGCGCTGGTTGAGGGAAGAGAGAATTTTCGGTTTGTGCTGGGGGATATTTGCGATCGCACCATCTTAGACGAGCTATTATCAACGGAAAATATTGATACCATTGCCCATTTTGCCGCTGAATCTCATGTTGATCGTTCGATCCTTGGCCCAGCTGCTTTTGTGCAAACTAATGTAGTCGGAACTTTCACGCTGCTGGAAGCTTTTCGGCAACATTGGGAGACGAAAGCACAGCCATCTGATTATCGTTTTCTACACGTTTCTACTGATGAAGTCTACGGTAGTTTGGGTGCAGATGATGCAGCTTTTTGTGAAACGACACCCTACGCTCCCAATAGTCCCTATTCAGCTTCAAAAGCTGGTAGCGATCATTTAGTCCGTGCTTATTATCATACTTATCACCTTCCAACTATTATCACAAATTGCTCTAATAATTATGGATCTTATCAGTTTCCTGAAAAGCTAATTCCCCTGATGTGTATCAACACTTTAATTGGGAAACCATTACCTGTTTATGGTGATGGTAAAAATGTACGGGATTGGCTTTATGTGGGCGATCATTGCCGTGCTTTAGATGTAGTAATCAATCATGGTCAACCAGGAGAAACGTACAATATTGGCGGCAACAATGAGGTGGAAAATCTCAACTTGGTGCAACTTTTGTGTCAGATGATGGATGAATTAGCACCTGATTTACCAGTATATCCAGCCAAGCAGTTGATTACTTTTGTTAAGGATAGACAGGGACACGACAGGAGATATGCAATTAATGCAAACAAAATTAAAACTCAGCTTGGTTGGACACCTTCAGTAACAATTGCTGAGGGTTTACGTTTAACTGTCGAATGGTATCTCAATCATCGTGATTGGTGGGAACCTCTGCTGTCTGAGGAATATCAAGCTTACTATCGCAAAAATTATCTGTAACCCACAAACTCACATTCTGCACCTAAGAGGATGTCTGAGAAGTATCAAATATTTGTTGATCCCCCCTAAACCCCCTTAAAAAGGGGGGAATAAAAGTCTTAAAGTCCCCCTTTTTAAGGGGGATTTAGGGGGATCTCCAAGGGTTAAGTGTATACAAAAAAACTTTTCAGACATCCTCTAATGCTCTCACAGTTTATCTAAATAATGACTATCCTTAAATATAAGGGAATTCAGATCAGCGTAAACTGCCAGCAGGTGTAAGATGCTGCAACCAGAACAGATATTACAAGATCGTTATCAAATCCAGCGCCAACTCGGCAACAATGGAATTCGCCAAACTTGGCAAGCATTGGATTTACAAGCCTCTGACGGCGAAAATTCGACTGTTGTGGTCAAACTTTTGGCCTTTGGCGGTACTGTGCAGTGGGATGACCTGAAACTTTTTGAGAGGGAAGCACAAATTCTTAAACAGCTAAACCATCCCCGCATCCCTCGATATATAGATTATTTTTGTATCGACGATCGCACACTCTGGTTTGCCTTAATCCAAGAATATATTCCTGGTGAGTCGCTTAAGGAAAAACTTGCTGTTGGCAAAAGGTTTAGTGAAAAGCGAGCGAGAAAAATTGCTGTTGAGGTTTTAAATATTCTCACCTATTTACATGAGTTGAATCCTGGAGTGTTGCATAGAGATATTAAACCAAGTAATTTAATCTGGGGCGACGATAATCGGATTTATTTAGTTGATTTTGGCGCAGTTCAGGATAAAGCGGCAAGAGAGGGCGTTACTTTTACCGTTGTCGGTACTTATGGTTATGCCCCAATGGAACAATTTGGTGGTCGAGCGGTTCCGGCTTCAGACCTCTATGCACTGGGAGCAACTTTAATTCATTTGTTAACTGGAACTTCCCCCTCTGATTTACCCCAACAGGATTTGCGACTGCAATTTACAGACCGAGTTAACTTGAGTTCCAGTTTTGTCAGTTGGCTACAAAAGTTGATAGAACCTGCTCCCGAACAAAGATTTACTAGCGCCACCCAAGCGCTGAATGCTCTCAAATCGGGACTGACTGTCAAATCTGCAAAGAATAATCAGCTTTTGCCGCTAAAAGAAATAATCAACAATTCTGGATGCGGCATAAGTAATCAGAATGAAACAGTCCCAGAGGAAATTCTTGGTTGGAATTGGGGCGCTTTTCTAATGCCTTGGTTGTGGATGTGGCCGAATCAAGTGTGGTATGGTTTATTCTGTTTTGTACCTAATGCTTGGTGGGTAATGGCGATCGCACTTGGTGCAAAAGGCAATGAATGGGCTTGGAAAAGTAGGCAGTGGCGCAGTATTGAACAATTCAAAGCCCATCAGAGAGGCTGGGCGATCGCTGGTATTCTACTTGGAGCGCCCATTAGTATTATGTTATGGGTTCGAGCGATCGCTTTGCTCAAATCTGCACTGTAAGGCAGTCTTTTGGGTGAATTTCAAGAGAGGGTTTTTTAGCCAGCCAGATAAGTAAGAAAAGATTGGGCGAATAGAATTCGCTACTACACAAAGCTTAGTTCACCTCCGTGGACTAAGTAAGAAAAAATCAATTACTCTTGTGGGATGGGCGTCTCGCCATTGGTGTCAAGTTAAGAAAATTAGAGTTTTGTCAAGTGGGTAAAACTCAATGGTTAAACTGAACACAATGGTGTTGAGAAT
>NZ_JBALDU010000052.1:0-4440 GCF_036917235.1 Nostoc sp. | reverse complement strand
CCCTGATTCCTTCATCTGCACCCTGAAACGGGTTTTACCCTAATTATTTATTCTCCCACTAATATGGTCTGTTTATTTCCGCCGTGCTGTACTAGACTCGTAGGACAACGCTCTAATGCTGGAGCAAATATCACCAGCTTAATCATTCTGCTTGCCATATTTGGGGTACTTTCCGAATACTTTGGTGTGATTGATATAGTTCCCGGTTTTGGACGAGAGGGACGATATTTTCAGCTTAAGTTTCAGGTGACTAACGAACAAATGATTCAACAACCAAATCAATAAAAATACCAGGGATATATATAATGCTTAAAGGTAGTGATATTATCGATAAAGTGGTCGTCACCTACGACACAGGTAAGAAAATTGTCCGAATTATAGATTTAATTTTTGATCGGCAACGCAATCAACTTTTGGGTTTTCTAGTTGCAGAGAAGGGACTGTTTCGAGATGCAAAAGTGATTTCTCTACAAGAGGTACAAGCGATCGGGTCAGATGCGATCGTAGTTAACTCAAAAGAATCTGTTGTGAACGCACATCGTGTCCCTCTAATTAAAGAGATTCTGCACCAGAATATTGTGTTGAGAAAAAAGAGAATTCTGACTACAGAGGGACTTGACCTCGGTGGATTAGTCGATTTGTTCTTCGATGAGCATAGTGGAATGGTGGAAGGATACGAAGTTTCTGGCGGTGTATTTGCTGATGCTTATTCGGGGCGATCGTTCGTTCCTGCTAGCGAAGCACTGAAAATTGGTGACGATGTTGCCTTTGTACCTCCAGAAACTGCTCAACTGATGGAAGAACATGTTGGTGGTATCTGAGGAGCCGTTCAGGCAACTGGAGATAAATTACAGGACTCAGCCCAGACTACCAACCGTAGACTACAAACAGCAGCTCAAACTGTGAATGAGCAACTACAAAGCTCGGTAGAGAAAGTGAACCGCGGGCTACAGTCAGCAAGCCAGAATGCAGGCGAGCAATTCCTTGCCGCAACTGATGCGACTGGCAGCAAACTACAAGACTTCAATCGAGATGTAACTGCCTCCCTGACAAACAATTTGGTCGATCCTGCCGAACAAAAGGTATATGTGATTGGCAAGTGTGTCGAGCGGGATGTGCTGACTCCAGATGGGAATGTACTGCTACTAAAGGGTCAAGAAGTCACCCTAGTCAATGCAGAAGCAGCCGATCGCCTGGGTATCCTTGATGAACTCTATCGAGCCACGGGTGGCAGTCTGACTGCCAACATCAGCCGCAATTTACAAGCAGCAACAGAATCTGCTGGCAATCGAATTGGCAGCGTAACTCACAGCAGCGCCGCTAGTCTGCGTCACTCAGTTGATTCCTTGGCAGCAAATGTAAATGTAGCGATCCAGCAGGCAAGAGGGCGCAGAGTCTTGCGAACAGTGCGTGCTGACGATGGCTTAATTATTGCGGCATCTGGGCAGATTGTGACAGAATCCCTCCTCGATCGCGCTCAGATTTACGCTAAAGAAATAGAATTGCTGAACGCTGTCGGGCTGAATCTGGCAACCGCAGTCCGTTCTACCGTGAGTGACAGATGGTTAGAAAACAAAGTTCAACTGGGCGATAGAGCAAGCATCGCTCAAGAGAATCTCAACACTTTCTGGCAAGCCTTGAAAGCGAAGGCAGAAAAGTTACAAGGACGCAGCAGACGGGCAATGAAAAATCAACGGATTGAACAAGCATTGGGTCGTCCAGTTACCCGTGTCATTCTCGATCCAGAAGACAACGTGATATTGAATGTAGGTGAATTGATTACACATCGCGCCGTCAGTCAAGCTGAAACAAGTGGAGTTCTGAATATCTTACTAAGTTCGGTCTATAGTAAAGAGCCACAAATCTCTGACAAAGAGTTACGTGCTTCAGAATGCGGCGTAACGCGGGAATGGATCTATTGGTATGATGAGCAAGGACAACGGTATCTCACGCCCGCAGAACAAGTAAAACAAGAGACACAACGCGCTCAACAAGAGACACAACGCGCTCAACAAGAAGCACAACGCGCTCAACAAGCAGAACTTCGGGTGCAACAATTGACAGAACAATTAAGAGCGTTGGGAATAGATCCAGATAATCTGGATTAACTGAAATATTTTGCAATATTTTCAACAAGACTGAAAATCAGGTTTTTCAGATTTATGCATTTGCCATAAATCAATATTTGCTACTGCAAGCTATCAGTAAAAAACTATTGCTTTTTAGGAATAACGTTCCTGATTCCACTTTTATTAGATACAGTATCACCTTTGTAACGAGGGATAATATGAATACTGGCGTGCATAATATTTTGACCTGCGGCTCGATTGATGTTCATTCCTATATTAAAGCCATCAGGTTCAAATTCTGCTTTGAGAATTTCTTGTACTTTGTTCACCATAAACCAGCAAGCAGATTGCTCTTTAAATGGGAGTTCAAAATAGCTGCTAACATGACGTTTGGGAATAATTAGAACATGTCCTTTACTTATTGGATAACCATCAAAAATAGCATAAGCAGTTGCTGATTCAGTTAATAGTTTGAGACTTTTATGGGGATTACAGAATATACAATAGTTTGATGAATTTCGCTGATGATTATAGTGAGCATATTCATATACTTCCCGATATTCATCTAAGCAAATTGAAGTAAAGGGAAGTTTAGCAATACACTGATAGGTAGCTTTTTTGTGAATATAATGTTCTCGAAACCCTTCTTTTTTGATATCCCTTCTTACAGCATAATAAGCTTTGCCTCCTGGTTTTAATAAGTGGGATATTTCCATTAAGACATTAGTTTGTTCTTCGGTAAATAAAACATTCAAAACATAAAAGCAAATTATTGTATCGAATTTAGTATCAGGATATTTTGGAAAATAATAAGGGTCATAGCCTGTAATATCACAACCTTTTTGGCGCAATATTTTAACATCATTACCAAGACCACAACCAAAGTCTAATATTTTGCCTTGTAGAAGGTTTTGATTTAATAAAAACTGTGCCGGAAATGATAGATAACTTCTTTCGATCGCAGTAAGATGGCTGAACTGATTTTTTTGCTGTTTCATGGAATGAATTTTGGTGTTAATGTCCCAAAATTATTATTCCCAGCATCCCTAAGGTTATGCGATGTCTACGATGGTCACTGAGCGGCTGGTGAGCGGAGTCGAACCATGCCGAAGTGCGGGCTATGCTTACGCATCAGGGTCAATACCTAGCTCACGTAACCTAGCAGCTAATATATCAGCACGCTGGCGTTCTTGTTCAGCGCGTTGGCGTTCTTGTTCAGCACGTTGACGTTCTTGTTCAGCACGTTGACGTTCTTGTTGGGCTTGTTCGCTACTCCACAACAGTAAATTTCCTTCTGTATCCCACCAGCGCAGCCAATTCATGGTTTGGCATAATCTTTCACCTTGCCAAATTCCGAGAAATAACTCTAACTCAGGAATCCAAAAGCGTCCATTGGCGTCTGCTTGCTGCAAGGTATATTGTCCATTTTGTAAGCAACGTAGTTCTATGCTTGGCTCGTAAGGGTCGTAGGTTACGTAGGTTGGAACTTGGAGAATCTTTTCGTAATAATAGAGTTTACCGTAGGGTGGAGTTGAGCGAACTGATAGTTCTCCACCTTCTGTGTCTGAGAGAAATTCCATCACTACAGCTACAGCAGCGCCTTCTAAATTCGGGGTGTAGCTGCGACGAACTACATTTGTTCCTACAGACTGCACTTGAGGGACATAAAACCAGTCTGGTGCTTTGACAACGATTTTTTTGTTGACTGTGGCTACAAGTCCAAAATTAGAGCCAATCAGCATCTGGGGTTGGATGCGTGCTGTGCTTCCTAAAGCATCGGTAAGCGCAGATGCGATCGCAGGTTGTTGAATATTTTCCACTGGATCGTCTGGTAAAATGAAGTCGGCTGGAAGTGCTTCCCAAGTAACAATTGGTTCTTTTTGGATGGGGTTAACTTGTAGAACCATAAAATTATTCCTAATATCCATGCATAGTATATTAGTTATTTTTAACAAATCTTCAGCTAGCATCGCTTTTAATCTTGGAGGTAAAAACAATCTTGGTGTTGACTACAGTTTTTAGCGATCGCTGGCATTAAAAAAATATAAAATTTTATCCAGAATATTAGCAATGTATTATACTCCTCATATTATTTTGTTAAATTTAGTTCAAAAAATGATATTGAGTTTTTAATTGCTTGGGGCGTTGCTAACGCTGTAGGTTTTATTTTTAAACCGATTCTAGAGAAACTTGCAACTTTAGCTACAGATGTTTTAGAAAACTACGTTAAAGATTTTTTTGGTGTCTGGATTAAAGATAAATTGGATTTAGCTAAAGAGTGCGATTCGTTGCTTAGTGAATCACGGTGTAAGTCCGTACATAACTAAGCCAACCCGACAGCAGATTACTGTCATTTAAGGGTTGAACTCTC
>NZ_JBALDU010000051.1:0-42227 GCF_036917235.1 Nostoc sp. | reverse complement strand
CGAAATGGTCATCTTTCCATCACAATTGCTCAAAGATTTCTCTCTAATGATATTGACAAACTTCTTGCCCTTGTGGAATGAATCAGCCCTGCCTTTTTAAGGGGGGTTAGGGGGGATCAACAAGTGCCTAAAATCACAGCAAACCGCTTTTAAAACATCCTCTTATCTAAAACCCTTGTAGAGATGTAGCACTGCTACGTCTCTACATTTTTTTTCACCAGATTCCTATTAACAAGTGGCTTATTTGTATCACGAGTCCTCAATAGACATCTCTAGAAACTATAGGCAAAATCATGTAGCTGAAGCCTTCCCACACCACTTTCTAGAAGCAAGCTACGCGTAGCGTCTCTGTTAGAAGCAGGGTATTATGCCTACGTAGTTTTCACTCCTATCTCTAATAGCGTCGGCGGATAATCTGGTCTCGTCCGTAGGGCTGCCGTCGTTCGATAATCTGGCGTTCTCCAAAACGCTGCCGTCGTTGGATTCTCTGGTATCGTCCGTAGGGCTGCCGTCGTTGGGTTCTCTGGTATCGTCCATACGGCTGCCGGCGTTGAATTATCTGCCGTCGTCGGATTCTCTGGTATCGTCCTGACCGCCGTTGAGCAATAAAAAGCTCTCCAGTTTTATTTCCAACTATGTTGGCATCTGGTGCAACGCTCTGTTCATTCAGAGTATTACTTAGAGAAATATCTTTCGCTTCAGCTAATGAGGGCGGAGACACAAAGGCAAATAGCAACACTGCTATTGAGGATAGTTTCCTGAAACCTTTCATGTTTTTGCTTCTCTAAACTTTCGGTAATAACTTTATTAAAACACTTTAAAGTCTGAAAATTAGCGATCGCGCACTTTTTTAAACTTAATTTAGTATGAAATTCAATATTGCAATTTCACCCTTTTGTATAATTGCAATTTTTAGAAGTTTGTGTATATAAATAGTTAGTATTTAACAGGATGTATGCTTTTTACCACATAGATAAAGTATACAGTTATTAATTAAACAAGCTATATTTTATCTTGTGAGATGGGTTCAAAAGCCTTACTGGGCAAGGGAAACATCTTCCCAAATTTTGATTTTTGAAAACCTTAGCTCGGACTTATCTCCACCCCACAAGATGTCTCAAAACTGTATCAAATACAAACGATAACTGCTAAATATTCTTAGCGGAAGCTGTAAATAATAATCTGTCACTGGGTTTCTAGCTGCAAGTAACTATCTTGTTAATTGCTGCATTTTCCTAGCTTATAACTCCTTTAAGGATATCTTCTACTACCTCCACCTACTACACCAATTTTGTGGCGATAGGAGAGTTCAGCACCGAACCAACCAGAAGCACTGGTTAGCGTACCAACAACAAGTGAGATTAACAGTCCCCAAGGTACGATTCGGGATTCAGCGTCACCTAAACGTAGGAGAAAGTTAACGAGTGATAAAACTAGTATAGAAACGTTAAGTATCAAATGCGTCCAACCGGCGGTGCGCTTGCGGACGCGTTCAATTTTCACAAAGTCGCTAAGACCGATCGCAGATGCAAGGATGCCTCCACCTAATCCAAGTCCGATTAACCATAGCGAAGCCCTAGCCCAAAAGAAATCGCTAGTTAACCAATAACCAATGTCACTTCCCAAAGCAGCAGCTAAAAATGCTATGGGAAAGATCACACTCAACGGGTGTAGGGGATGTCCGGCGATCGCAACTGTACTGGGTACACCAGTATCACGATACTCACTGTCGTTACTTTCAATAACTGGTGGAATGTTTGGAAAGGGTGTTGAACCTGTTTGCGTTGTTTCTGTCGTTTCCATTATTTAGTATCCTGAATTTATGAACGTTACTTTTTTAAGCTGAAGGAATTTTTTCAACATAAGCTTCAGCCTGTAAGATTAGTTTACCTACTTCTACTTTTAGTTGGTTGACTTGCAAAGTTATGCCATCTAAATCAAAGTTACTTAGATTCAAAATTTCGCTAGTTTGCTCTATCAAAGCTTTTGTCAACTCTGGCGATATTTCCTCACTTTCGCCATACTCGATATTTTCCAAAGCAACAGTTTTGCCATTGCTGCTAATTTTGGGGACTGCCGAAAAAGCAACTTGCTCATTTTCACCAGTTTCTACTAACTTTATGTTCGCATTTAGCGCTACTTTCCCATCACCCGGTAATCGAAAATCTACATTTTGAGGTTCAATAGTCCTCAGTTGTCCGTTAATATGTATTTTTTGACTTTGCAGTTGTGAACGTACATATTCGGAGTTGAAAGCACGATTGATATCAGCTTCAGTTAACACAACCTGTGCATGAGCTTCAGTCGGTTTAGTTAGTTCAATTTTACCAAAAGCCACACTTAGAGGATTAATGGCAACATTAGTCATTTGCATTTCCAATTCCTCCATACGGAGGTCTTTCTGCATAACTAAACCTTCACCTTCAATCGTGACTTCATCCACCTCTCCCTGAACCAGTTTCAGCGGGTCTGTCTTGATGTCTACATCTAAATTTTCTACTTCATCTAATTGACTAGATAATCCTATTTCTGCCACTTTATTGAGCGCTTGCTCTCCTAATCCAGGATTGTCTGGCATTATGCAAATTAACTCCTAGTTTGAAAAGCGCATCCTTGAGTAAATCTAATAAACTAACAGCAGAGTTTTATCTATCTGGCGATGGAATATAGATTTAAATGTTGTCTATCTAATTTCAAATTTCAAACTTCAATTTTCCCTTTGTACCCTTTTTATCCTTTATTACCTCTGCACTTGGAGCGATTTGTTATAAAATTGACACAAACCCAATATTTCGGTTAAGTTCTTCTGACTGCTAGAATTTTTTTATACAATGCTCTCAGAACGTTTTACCGCAGCCCTTACCTACGCCACCCAACTACACGCTAACCAAGTTCGTAAAGGTTCAGGCGTCCCTTATGTTGCCCATTTATTAGGTGTCGCCAGTATTGCTTTAGAATACGGGGCAAATGAGGATGAAGCGATCGCAGCCCTCTTACACGATGCGATCGAAGACCAAGGTGGGGCTGCAACACGAGAAGAAATTCGTCGTTGCTTTGGTGACAATGTAACGGCAATTGTAGATGGTTGTACTGACGCTGATACAACTCCAAAACCCCCTTGGCGACAGCGCAAGGAGGCATACATTGCTCATATTGCTACTGCTTCCCCATCAGTTCTGCTTGTGTCATCAGCGGATAAACTTTACAACGCCCAGTCTATTCTCAAAGATTATCGCATTTTGGGCGAATCACTTTGGGAACGTTTTCATGGGCGTAAAGAAGGTACTCTTTGGTATTATCGGGCGCTTGTAGAGGCTTTTAAAAAGACTGAAACCACTGTAATAATTGACGAATTAGAACGGGTTATTTTACAAATTGAGGTGTTAGCATCTAGATAAAATTTTATTTAACCAGAAGTAGATAAAAGATTTATAAATACTAGACAAATAGCTTTTTTACAGACACGATCTAGTTATGTCTCTCACGAATAAATTTTGGCTTTTAGATTCTCTCTCTAGATAAAAAATCTTTCTCTCGATAGATAGGTGTACTGACATTATTATGGCTGCTATGTTACGAATATGACGATAGTAAGACAAAACACCCTAAATCCAACTGTAAATCCTTCAGTAAGTCCTCCAGAAAACTTGGCAGAAAAGTATATGGAAGCAGAGCGTATGCGTGATGTTCTGCTTTTACTGCAAAACTTGATTAACAGTGAAGAAGCCACTGTGAAACTAATTCTGGATTGTCTTTATGATGTTGGTTCAGTCAATTTGATTAATCAAAAGCTTCGCCTGAAACCTTTAAACAGGGTGATGAAATTAATTGCCCGAATGTCTAAACCAGTTTTTAGAATCTTAGCTTTAAATTGGTTTAAAAAGAACTGTCCCCAACTGATTACTAATTGGCTACACACGCAAGTATCTTTTGAAAATCCCCAAAAGACACCCGAACAAGTAGCTATTGAAGTTGTACAACTGGAACCATATTCCATACCACAGACAGAAAGTCTGAGCCAAGAGATTAAAAATCTGCGCTCTCAGGTAAGATGGCTAGCTGGAATTTCAATAATTGCGATCGCTGTTTTAGTAGTAAAAGCCACTTGGTTAACCTGAAACCTGTGAATGATGAATTATGAATATTATGCCTCTATCCAAACCAATCTTGGAGGATATAGAAATACACCTACTTTTGGAAGGTGTGTATCAGTACTACGGTTATGACTTTCGCAATTATGCTCTTTCATCACTCAAGCGCCGTATTCAGGGCTTCATGCAATTAGAAGGTGTAGCAAATATTTCTGCATTGCAAGAGCGTTTACTCCACAACCGCGCCTATTTAGAAAGATTTTTGCTTGCTCTGACGGTGAATGTAACATCAATGTTTCGCGATCCCAGCTTTTATAATACCTTTAGAAATCAGGTTATTCCCTTCTTACAAACCTATCCATTTATTCGCATCTGGCACGCTGGATGTTCAACTGGTGAAGAAGTATATTCAATGGCAATTTTATTGCAAGAAGAAGGACTTTATCACCGTTGCCGCATATATGCCACTGATACGAATGAGAAGGTATTACAAAATGCCAAAAGTGGAATTTTCTCGCTGAAAATGATGCAGGAATATACTCACCTTTATCTGAAAGCAGGCGGCAAGAAATCTTTCTCAGAATATTATACAGCAGCTTATGACAATGCTATTTTCCGCTCATCTCTAAGAGAAAATATTGTTTTTGCCCAGCATAATTTAGCCACTGACAGTTCTTTTAATGAGTTTAATGTGATTCTTTGTCGTAATGTCCTCATATATTTTAATCAGGTACTTCAGAAACGCGTACACGAACTATTTTATAATAGCCTTTGCACCTTTGGTATCTTAGGTTTAGGAAGACAGGAATCTATCAGATTCACCTCTTATGAGCAGTACTATGAAGAGTTAATCAGGGGTGAGAAAATATATAGGAAAATAGCAGGTGGGTGAAAAGAATGCTTTGAATGGGTAATTGAATTATGAATTATGAATTATCCTAAAATAACTAGTAGCCAATACCCCGAAAACTATGAATAAAATTGCGCTCGTTGTCAAAAGACAGTCTGTCAAACATTTTTTATTGTGTTCAGAAGAGAAATTTAGCGATCGCTTAAGGTAAATTACACATTAAAGTCTTAAAGGAGATTGTCGATGCAACTTCTCGAATGTCCTCCTGTTGCAGTCATTGCTGGAGAAAATGCGGTTCATGTTTCTCAACTACCTTCTATATGGCAAGACATTGCTAGAGGAACCACGAGTGTCGGACTTTCCCAAGCCCAAAGCTATGTTGAGATGGCGCAATTATTTTTGTATAAATTAGAACGTGGTGATGTTGACTTATTTAGCGATCGCCCCCAACTAGCTCACCTAATTCCATCATTTTCTCAGTTATTTGCACAACTGGCATGGGAAACCTTAGAGTTTTTTGGACAAGACTTTCTCAAACACAGCTATCCGAACTTTGCAGAAATTCTTCGCGATGTGGAGTCAAAAGGAATCGATTACGCTGATGAATTAAAAGTGGCTCGCATCGGCATAGATTTATTCAATGAATTTGGTTATGAACTACCTGCTAGCTTTTATCATGTGCATTTAGCACCAATTTACCGCGATCATGTTTTTGAAGAACGTGCTTTGCGATTCGATCGGCGCGATATTGAGCATAAACGTGCTTGGGATGCCATACTCCATGCAGGTAAGGTATTTGCTATTCAAATGAAGGTGCAAAGTATTGCTTCTAAATATGGTTTTACTTATCAGCATGGCTGCGGTTGCAACTCTCATCTATCTTCCATTGATGTATCTCGTGGGGCGTTTGAATATGAATTGAGTCCCGACAAGCGTCAGCGATGGATTCGCAGTTTCATCTGGACTGCTTGGTATGAGTATGCCTTTTTTGCGATCGTACCTAATACAAGTTATTTGGTTTAACGACTCGCACCCCAATTGGTAATTCGTAATTTTGGGGTTTAGACTCAGGAGAATAAATAACCTCAGTTCGGGAAAAGTCAGGTTTATTAGACTTCTTGCATAGGTGGGGTGAAAGGTAAAGGTATGGAATTTTCCCTTACTCTTTAACCTGTACCCCACTTATGCAAAAGTAACTTTTGCAAAATGTCTATTTACTTCCTACCACAATCATTCGGCGGCTATCAAGCGCAAACGATTCACCATCATAACCATAGCCCTCTACTTCGCTGAAGCCTGTTTGCAGGAGCCAATCGCGGATTTCGGGAAAGGTAAAGTTGCGAACAAAATATTGACCGCGCCGTACTTGTCCATCACGAATGATAATCCGCTCGGTATAGGTACGATTGGTAAGTGCATCGTAGCGGCCGCGTGCGAGCATATAATTACCCTCACGCTCAGTAACTAACTCAGGCGTAAATTCTTGCAAGACGCGGCTAAAATTCTGAATATCAATTAGTAATTTGCCACCTACTTTTAGAGCGCGATACGCTTCGGTTAATACCGATCTATTTTCATCGTCATCGAAATAACCGAAGGCTGTGAAGCAGTTGATGATGTAGTTGAAGCGATCGCTAAAGGGTAGAGAACGCATATCGCCTTGAAGGTACTCTACCTTAATACCCTTGCTAGCCGCATCTTGTTTTGCTTTTTCTAAGAAGAAAGCTGTTGCATCAAGTCCAGTCACATCATAGCCACGAGCCGCTAGCTGATTAGCAATCCGTCCATGACCACAAGCTAAGTCTAAAATACTTATCCCTGCTTTTAAATCTAGCAATCGGCAAATGAGGTCAACTTCGTGTTGAGTTCGCTCTGGTGTCAACAACGTTTCATAAAAGTAAAGATAATCTTCCTCGAACACGCTGTTACGATCAAATGTATTTACAACCATTTTTAATCTGATTTATTAAGTGAATTTTCAATATGGATGGGATGATACTTTTGAAGAGGATTTATTGAAGTTGCAAGCATTATTTGTCAACCCATCTACAGAAGTATTTACGGACAACTATTTACTGCAACAAAGTGTCCATTGTTATACAAAATTTTACTATATATTGCAGCAATTATGGTTGACTAGATTTTTTATTTTGGAAAACCAGTCATAGTTTCAACTTAGGTATTTCTGGAGAAATCTAAAGAATATGACTCGATTCACTGTTGTTCTTTGGTTACGTAGGCTAGTTGTTGGCTTAAGCTGTCTACTTTTACTTTCAGGTTGTATTACAGATACTTCTCCTGGTGGTAACACACTTACGGTTGCTACAGAACCTACGTTTCCGCCTTTCGAGTTTCAATCTGTCAGTGGTGAGTTGCAAGGCTTTGACATCGATTTGATGAATGCGATTGCTCAATCTGCTGGCTTTAAAGTTAAGTATCAAAATATGCCTTTTGCTGGGATGATTCCAGCATTGCAAGCGCAAACTGTAGATGCCGCAGTTGCAGCAATGACGATTACTGCCGAACGGGCGAAGACAATTTCTTTCTCGCGTCCTTACTTCAAATCAGGGCTAGCGATCGTCACCCGCACAGATAATCAAAGCATTATCAATTTCGATAATCTTAAAAACAAAACCATTGGCGTGCAAATTGGGACAACTGGCGCACAGAAGGCTAAAAGTATTTCTGGATCTGAAATTCGCACTTTTAATGATTCACCTTTAACCCTTCAAGCATTAATCAATGGTAATGTCGATGCCGTTCTTAACGATCGGGTTGTGATCTTATATGGCATAAAGAGCGGCAACCTTAACGGACTCAAAGTGGTCAGGAGTCTGCTAACAGAAGAATTTTATGGCATTCCTACACCTAAAGGATCGCCCAACTTGCAAGCGATTAACCAAGGTCTAGAAACGGTACTGAAAAATGGTATTTACGCCAAAATCTACCAAAAATGGTTTGGTATCCAACCGCCACAACTACCAGAAAAATCACCCATCGAAAACCAAGCTCCCGAAACAGGCGTATCCCAACTATTTACCTCACTAAGCATTATCTTTAAGTCCCTACCCACCTTGTTAAGTGGGGCTTTAGTTACACTTGAACTCACAGCAATCTCAATCTTACTGGGTACGATCGGGGGTACACTGATTGGAATTGTTCGCCTTTTGCCCACTCCGCCTTTACCCTGGATTGCTAGGGCGTATGTAGACTTTTTCCGGGGAACGCCGTTGCTAGTGCAGATTTTTATGATTTACTTTGGGTTGCCTGCTTTAGCGCAAAATTTTGGTTTCACCTTCACTTTAAATCGTTTAGCAGCAGCGGTAATTGCATTGAGTCTCAATAGCGCTGCCTACATTGCTGAAGTTGTCCGGGCAGGCATTCAATCAATTGAGCCTGGGCAAGCAGAAGCCTCTCAATCACTGGGTTTAAGCTCGGTGCAAACGATGCGCTATGTAATCTTTCCTCAAGCCCTCCGGCAGATGCTGCCACCTCTGGGCAATGAGTTCATTAGCTTGCTCAAAGACACGAGCTTAGTCGCTATCATCGGGTTTGAAGAGTTGTTCCGCAAAGGACAGCTGATTGTAGCTGACAACTATCGTTCATTTGAGATTTACGCCACTGTTGCGTTGGTTTATTTATTTCTGACGCTGCTTTCTTCCCAAGCGTTTAGTCACTTTGAGCGATCGCTCAATCCCATTAAGAAAAATAGCCAGCGATCGTGAATCTTACAGCAGAATGCAGAATTCTGCTGTAAAACACACTTTATACCTGGGTAAGAGATTTAGCTGGTGTACCTTACCAACTTAAAATCTGCTGTATTTGTGACTGCTCAGGGATCGAAAAATGAGGTAAGTTTTAAGAAATCGGTTCAAAAACCATTTGAGGACTTAACACTTCATCTTGTAATTGTCCAACTCCTAAAAAGCGAGTCTCTTCTTGATAAACTCGCACTATCCCAGTAATATCAGAATTTAGAGAAACTCGCTGACCTTGACACCATTTTTGAGCAGATATTGCTGGTAAAGTCACAGACAACAAATGTTCTAAGGCTGCATCAGGGGCAAGAGGTTGAAATGTCCCACCTTGTAATTTAGTTTCTAAGTCGGTGAAAGTGAGACTATCTGTTAAATCGAAACCACTGCTTTGGGTACGGATCAAAGCCGCAAGAGTGCCACCAGTTTCTAAGATTGCACCTAAGTCACGAGCGATCGCTCTAATATATGTACCAGATCCACAGGCGATCGCCACATCCAATTCGGGAAAATCTCCTTCTCTCCAGTCCAAAATTTCTATCTGAAAAATTTCCACTGTTCGCACTGGAACTTCCACCATTTTCCCTTGGCGGGCTAAGTCGTAGAGACGTTTCCCATCCACTTGAATTGCACTATAATTCGGTGGGATTTGCTCAATCTTGCCTTCAAATTGTGTTAGTGCAGTTTTCACTTCTGCCAAACTCAATCCAGCACAAGCTTGAGAATTAATAATTTCACCTTCTAAATCATCGGTTGTAGTCCGCACGCCCAGACGAATCGTAGCCTTATAAGCTTTGTTTTCTGGCAGATATTGCAATAATCTTGTGGCTTTACCAAGTGCGATCGGTAAAACCCCTGTCGCTGCTGGATCTAAGGTTCCCGCATGTCCTACACGTTTGAGGCGCAACAATTTTCGCACCCGCGCTACGCAGTCGTGGGAAGTCCAGTCAAATGGTTTGTTTAAGTTGAGAAAACCTTGAAATAACACAAAATCAATACTTACAGCTTCTAAACTCTATTAAATACTTATTTAATGCTCTAAGCATTAATATTTAGCAATCAAAGTTTATTTAAGCATTATTTTATCAGTATCAAGACATTCTCTAAGCACTTTACCGAATAATAGACTTCTTGCATGAATCTTTAACCTCACCCTAAATCCCTCTCCCAAGATTGGGAGAGGGACTTTGAAATTCGCTCCCCTTCTCCCAAGATTGGGAGAAGGGGTTGGGGGATGAGGGCTAGTTTTGTATTCGTGCAAGAGGTCTAATATTCAAAAAGTGCAGATAACACCGAGTATTTTCCGCAAATATCACGATGTCATTTCAACTTCCAAGATATAAAACTGTAATAGTCAAGAAATAAAATATCATAAAAAACTTAATGAAAGTTTTTATTGTTAATCAAAGATTTTAGCTATAGCGCTTTTAGCCAAACAAGTATCAATAGTTTTTACTAACATAAACAAAATGGAAAAATCAATATTCCCTACTACATTGTTTTTTTGCTCTATGTTGATTGTGAGTTGTAGTAACTCTGGCAATAGTGCTTCTCAACAGAATAAAGTTAATCCAGCAAATACTGCAACAGCTACGCAAGTTAATTCTGAATCTATTTCTGTAAATCAAGTAAAACTAGATAACAGCAAAAAAACTATTAAGTCAGCATCACCTGAAAAAACATCTCCTAAAAACAATCAATCTAAGGAAATTAAAAACGATAATCCAATTTCTGGTACTATCAAAGATATGCAAAACGGAGACTTAAAATGCTACGTTACTGTTGTCGATGAAAATGGCAAAGTCTATGAAGGTGTCGGTGCAGTGTTTGAGGTTTGCGAACCAGAGAAATACGTCAACAAAAAAGTAAAAATGTCTTATTCTCTAGAGAACGTCAGTGATTGCCAAAGTTCTGAGCCTTGCGGGAAAACAATCAAAGAATGGTTAATTAGCAAAATAGAAATTCAAGAGCAATAATTACAAGATGCTTTTTAAAATATATCTAAATCAAGTGGATGATGGGGATAGTTGACCAGCTGGGCATATCTTCGGTAAGCTAACGGTAACTTTAGTGCCTTGCCCCACTTCACTTGACAAAGTAATATTGCCACTATGTAACTCGACACAAGCTTTAGCGATCGCTAGCCCTAAGCCTGTACCAGGAATTGTGTCAACGTTACTTGCGCGACTGAAAGATTGAAATAAATTTTCTCGATCTGTCATCGGGATACCAATTCCGCTATCTTGAATGTAAAAAATTGCTTCTGATTCTTTGCCAATCAGATGAAATTCTACACTACCTCCATCTGGAGAGTACTTAATTGCATTGGACATTAAGTTAATAAAAATTTGTTGCAAAAGTCCGCGATCGCCCCAAAATCCATGATGATTACCAGTAATTTTAAAAATCAATTCGTAGCGATCGCCTGCTGTTTCTCGCTCTTGTTCTAAAAGGTCAGAAAAAAATTGCAGTAAATCGACTGAAATTGGTTGAAACTTGGGTTTTTCCAGTTCGAGTTGGTTAACTAGAAGCATATTATCCACAAGTTTGGACATATACCTGGCTTTCTGTTCAATGATTCCCAAGAATCTGTGTTGTTTAGACTCATCTAGTTGCTGGCTATGTTTTACCAAAGTTGATGCCGCAGCCAGAATTGAAGTTAGCGGCGTTCGATACTCATGGGAAACAGTTGTAATTATTTGGGATTTAAAAACATTGAGTTGCTTTTCTTTGGCAAGAGCTGCTTGAGTTTGGGCTAACAATTCTGCCTGTTGAATAGCGATCGCTAGTTGTACTGAGACTTCATTGAGCATTTCTGCATCATCAGTTTGCCAGTGTCGCTCGCCAGAATTATGGTGAGCAATCAATAAACCCCAAAGCTTGGGGGTTGGGTTCCCATTGTTGCTCAGATTAATCGGAACTACCAGATTTGCCTTTGTATTAAATTGCTCTTTTAGACTGACACAATTACACAAGCCAAGCTCATAGATATAAGGGATTGCGGATTGGGAATTGGGCACAAGAGGCAGAGGGGCAGAGGGGCAAAGGGGCAAAGGGGAAAGATTAACTGCAACTTCCTCCCAGCTCCTCTGCTCCTCTGCTCCCCTGCTCCCCTGATCCCCAATCTCAGCCCCGACGCGATCGCACAATGCCACAGTACGGTATGACTCAACTGATGAGGCGACTATTTTGCCATCTGTATCTGGGGCAAACTGATAAACCATCACGCGATCGCACTTCAGAAGTTGCTGTACCTCAGCTACAGCCGTATTCAAAATTTGCTCTAGATTAAGAGACTGGCGAATTCGTAAAGCAGTTGTGGCAATTAGGCGTTGTCTCTCCTGAGTTTTGAGCAGTTGGGCTTGCAAACACGACTGCTTAATGGCGTTGCGGACTGCTAGTTGCAGCACATCCTGTGTTAGATGGTGCTTGACTAAGTAATCCAAAGCACCCCGTTTCATTACCTGCACAGCGATTTCTTCATCACCGCGCCCTGTCAACATAATCACGGGGACAGAAGTCTTAAATATCTCCTGCTGCATCCGATCGAAAAGTTCTAACCCGCTCATATCAGGTAGGCAAAAATCCAGCAAAATGACATCGCAGCGTACTTTTTGGCACAAAGCAAGTCCTTCTTCTGCACAGTCTGCCTCCAAAATATGGTAGGACTGGTGCGGATCTTTCAAAAGATATCGACGATAGATTTTCCGATCTGCCGCACAATCATCGATGATAAGTAGCGTCCATGTGTCCAACATAAGGTTATGAGGATCGGGGAGCCATATAGATCCCTTTTATCCAGATTGTGTTTATCTTGCATAATTCTAAAAATAATATAAAATAACTATAAATAAAATCTAAATTCTTTAGTAATCCTAAAGAAACACCAAATAGTCAAAAACAAGAAAATGGGGAAAAGGAATCTAACAGAGACAAACAGACACAATGACTCAAAGAGGAAAATGTCTCTGTGTCCTCTGAGCCGTCTCCTTTATGATCGTTTTTCCCCTACTGCTAAATCAATCAACAAAAAATAAACAACTTAATCCAACACAGGCGGCGTATTGGCTTCAAGCCAGTAGTCTACAAATGCCTGGATCGTCTTTTTTAGTTCCAGAGCATCCATCGGTTTTACCAGATATCCATTTGCGCCCTTTTGGTAGCACAATTCAATATCCTTGGGGTTAGATGATGTGGTAAAAACAACGATGGGGATTCCCTTGAAAGTCTTATCTTGCTTGAGCCGATCTAAAATGTCACGCCCATCAATACCTGGCAAATTGAGATCGAGCAAGATTACAGAGGGTCGTAATGCTACTTTTGAGTTAGGTAGGTCTTCGCCTTTAGCGTAGGCATCGTTCCCCAGCTGATAGAGAAACTCTAAAACCTCATCCCCATTAGTACAACGGTGTATAGGATTCTGGACTGACATACGTCGCATCAGACGTTGCAGCATCCGAAAATCTTCATTGCTGTCCTCAACAACGAGCAGCGGTTCATGAAGTTTTTTTATCATTCGCGATCTTAAAAGAGCTTAACAAAAATATATATTTAGTTATTATCTTAAACTATTCCAGCGTAAAATAGAACATTGAGCCAACACCTAGGGTAGATTCAACCCAAATTTGACCGTTATGAAGCTCAACAATCTTTTTAACAATAGCTAATCCCGCACCTGCTCCTCCACCGTACTTTTCCTGGGAATGGAGCCGCTTGAATAATCGAAAGATAGTTTCTAGATGATGCACTGGAATTCCAATACCGTTATCTCGGATATAAAAGATTGGGCATGGGGCATGAGTTATTATTCCCCTTGTCTCCTCCTGCTCCCCTGCCCCTCTGCCCCCCTGCCCCTCTGCTCCCCTGCCCCTCTGCTCCACTGCCCCCCTGCTCCCCTGCTCCCTCTGCCCCTCTTCTTGAGAAAAATAGCCAATCTCAACCCATTGCTTTGCCTTATCGTTGTATTTGAACGCATTACCAAGCAGATTACTGAAGACTTCATTAACCAGCACTCGATCGCACAAAACGGTTGGTAAAGGCCGAGGAATGCGGATATCTACAAGCCCAGAGTCTTGACGACTAGCACGAAAAACATCAATTACTTGGTTGAGCAATTCGTTGAGGTCAGTTGCTTGCAAACGCAGTTCTGCTTGTCCTAACTGCGAAAGCCGCAGTAGAGCATTAATCAGAGTTTCCATGCGTACAGACAAGGCTACTACTGTTTGCAAACACTCAATTCCATCATCATCTAATACTTGGGCATAGTCTTCTAGCAACACTGTCGAGAAGTTATAAATGCCCCGCAAAGGTTCCTTGAGGTCATGAGAAGCGGCGTAGGCAAAGGATGCTAGTTCTTGGTTACTGCGCTCTAACTCCAGGTTGATTTTAGCTAATTCATCCGCTTTCGAGAGTACAATACCAACGATCGCATTTCTCAGAGCGATCGCACTCTCAACTTCACAAGCTTTCCAAGGTAGAGAAGTTAATCTAACCGTTTCTTGCCATTGTTCAAAGGATTTTCGGGGAGACAGGGTATAGCTACCGTCTGGCTGTGCTTGCATGGATTCCTGTGGATTTCCTGCCCAGTGTACCGTTTGGATAACTTCCGGGCGAAACCACAGGATGTAATAGCGCCGGACTTTAGAAATCCGTAGTAGCAACAAGCCACTAGCAGTATCTTTAAATATCAGCGCCTTTGAGTTAAGCTTCGGCAGAGAATCGGTAGAAAACAGGTTGTCACTAACTTGGGTATCCGCCCATTCAATGAGTGCCTGAACTTCATGAATATTCGGTGTTGTTCCCACAAGGTTAATTTCATTATCCAGACAAACCGCCGCTCCTGAAGCACTAACAAGATCGAGCAAGCGAATTTCCGGTTTAATTAAGGCATCGATAAAATTGTCTGCTTGGGAAATAGATTCTAGAAACTCAGACTGTAGCGATTTGAGTTTTACCTTATAATCCCATTCCGAGTAACTAATTTTGTGAGCTAACTCTGAAGAGACAATCTGTCCCAAAAATTCGCACATCTTTAGCACTTCGTAAGAAACATACTTTGGTGTTTGATGGTGACAGGATATTAATCCCCAAAGCTTCTGCTCTTGAATAAGCGAAATGACCAAAAGAGCCTTCACTCCCATATTTTGATGATATTCACTACAACAACAATCAAAACTCCGTAGCAGACAGTAGCTTAAGTCAAGATGTTGATGTGTTGTCGGGTTTTCCGTTGGAACTAGTTCGCTCGGTTCGGCAGTCAAATCGGGGAGAAATCGGAGAAAACAGCGCGTGTATAAGTCTCTTGCCTGCGCCGGAATATCTGTAGCGGGATAGTGGAGTCCTAAATAAGGTGATAAATCTTCCCGTTTGACTTCTGCAACAACAGAACCCGCTTCTGACTGGTCAAATTGATAGACCATTACCCGATCAAAACCAATGATTTTTTGGACTTCTTGTGCGACTAAATGCAAAAATTCTCCCAGATTCGATGTCCTTTGCATTTTAGCGATCGCTTCACCCGCCAAAGCATGAAAGCCTAAGAAACTCACCTCAGATTCGGAATTGGTTGGTTCTAACTCCAGAATCACAGCCTCTTGTGTACGATGAGCGATCGCATCAAAGTATCTTTCTCCATGCAAGGTATTTATTAATACTTTAAAAGCCTGAGCGCTACCAATTTTTTTCACCAAGCACTGCTTGACAATTTCCACTTGCCGATGGTCAATTAAATAACTCAAGGGCCGACCGAGTAAATCTTCTGGCTCTTTGCCCAAATATACTTGAGTATTGTTGCTAACTTGCAGTATCTCTAGCTGAGTACTGAGTGCCAGTAGAACGCCATGAGGTTGAATAGAGCCAGGTATGTGAATAGGTTTGCGATCGTGGTTAGTCAGGGCATTAGCTTGGGCTGTAGTATATTCAGGTTGGCTCATAACTGAACTTATGTAAAGCTGACTTTTACAATAACGCAATTAAATGTCATATTTCTTTAAAGTATATGTCCTGAAGTATGAATGCGATCGCATATCATCTGTGCTTGTTACAGTTTTTACAGTAAATAAGGTAAGTCTCAATAATTAGAAGATAGTGTATGTGTATTACAGCTTCCATAACGCACCGAAAATCTGAAGTAGCCTAGCCCTAACTTTTACTTAAGAGATTGGCTGTAAAAAAACATTTTGAGAAGTAATAGCGGTATTTTAAGTATTTGTAGGTTCATGAGTTAATAGAGATACATATTTTCCTGTATAGTCGAGAACTTTTAGTATAATTTTTATCAATAAATCGTAGTATTTATTAAAAACATCTATTTGATCGTAAATATCAAAATCAGGAATCTCTCCTTGATGAAATAATGGATTACGAATAGATTCTCTTAAAGTATCTTTCGTCATCTCACTTGGAATAAATCGTAGATAAGAATTGTTTGCAAAGTAATCTTTTCCAAGCATAATATTTATTACAACTACAACTAGAATAATTGAGCCTCTAATTTTATAAAGACGCAAATAAACTTATACAGACGTAATTAATTACGTCTGTGCAAATCAAATAAAAATCATCACATGCAGCAATGCAACACCAATATCCAACATCCAAAATCCGAAGCTGACTATGGTGTTGGGAACTTTTTTTTTACGAGTTTGGCTCCTTTTATATCCAATAATTGTGCTAATTCGGCTGTATTCAATGACTTGACGAGACTCAAGCCAAGAGACTTACCAGAAATGCTTTGAGTGTAAGCGGCGTTCAGGTAGGTTGTGTATTGCGGCCTGCCTGCAATGTATGTTTGGAAAAAAGGTAAACTTAAAACATTCATGTAACGACGTGCTTGAGAAGCATCGCCAATCATATCGGCAGGTAATGCTACTTGTTGATTTGCAGGGTTGCCATTGCCAATGATGGAAAAGTGTGTGCCACCAACAAGCATGACGAGATACTTTTGGGGATTCGCCAACCAGGAGAAAGGTAAAATTTGCTCGGATAAAGCTGGTGCAACTGTATCATCACTACTGCTGACAATCATTACTGGAGTTTTGATTTGACTTAAGCCAGCTTTGCCAAAAATCGAACTAGTAATGGGATTAACTGCGATCGCAGCTTTCACTCTCTCATCCCGTAGGTTATAATCTTTGCCAGACTTGCTGATGCTCAATTCTAAAGCGCGACACTGGAGCAGTAAAGACATATTCCAGGTATTTTGTAGTGCTGCTGGTTGACAGTCTTGTTTTAGCTGCTCAAAGTTGATTTTAGCGCCTGCCAGAGCCAAGGCTGTGTAGCCTCCCAAAGATTGACCAAATACTCCGACTTGTTGTAGATTTAGGCGACCTTTAAACCGTGAATCAGATTGATTACCTTTTTGCAATTGATTCAGTATATATGTTATGTCCAAAGGTCGATCTTGAAATTCACTTGGTTCTGCTACTTCAATGGCGCGTCCTTTTAGCAGAGAACGCAATTGTTTCGCATCACTACCAGGGTGATTGGGAACAACGACGGCAAATCCGTAAGAAGCTAGATGAGTGGCTAAATATTGAAAGTTACTGCTGTCTAAACCCAAGCCGTGAGAAATGACAATTACCGGTGCAGTCTTCTGGACATTGGGAATGTAAACATCAGTCAATAAAAGGCGATTGCGGGTTGAGTCGAAAAACTTCAGGATGTATTTTTGCAGCTTAAATTTTCCCGGAACCTTTAAATCGGGCAATTGCGAGAAATTTGGTGGGGAAATGCTATCAGCTTCTATTTTAGACCTTTGGGAAACAGCTGCGATCGCCTGATGGGTTTGGTTAACAAGTTTCTCCAATTCCGTAGCTATTTCCAAAGTCTCGGCGACATCAAGACGAATGCTGCTGGTGGGATATTTACGTAACACATTTAAAAGTGTCAAGCCTCCCGATTCACCAGAGGCTAAAATTAGCGCCGAACGCAAAGCACCAAATCCTGGTTCTGGTTGACTGGTTTTAATCACTTGCGTCAATCGATGCAGTAAAAATTCTCCTTGTGGTGTGTAGAGAAGTTGCGAAACTATTACTGGACTAACTTTCACACGATTAAGCAAAATCCGCCGCAATTCTTGAAGCTGTTCTAGAGGCAGATATCGCTGATAGGCTGCTAAGTCTTCGTTAATTACACCTGTTTTGGCGTAGTTCTCTAAAGTTGTGACTGAAATTGAAAGCTCCAAAGCTGAATAAGATGCATAAATCCGCTCTGCTGCCAAAACAGAATTACTAATTCCTAATGTTGGCAGCACCATTGAAAGAACCAGCAATAAAGAATTTTTTCTGAGGGTGCTGGCCCAATTACCAAACAAACTATTCATCGCTCAACTGTTTCGGTGGTCTGGTTTTATCAGGTGTTGGCTTTGGTAGTTATTCGGGCGCCCTGCTTAATTTCTTTAAAGTTATTAGCCTCAATTTTATCAAAACAGAATTTAGGAGTCAGTAGTTATAATTCACGATGAATTATGTATGACTTGCGAATGTAGCTGGCTGAAAATAATAGGTATAAATGGGTTTAAAATTTCCACCAAATCTTAGTTTAGTAGTCAAAAAAAGTAGTGATTCCCAATTCCCTAGTAATTTATTCTGACTCCTGAATTCTGATTTTTGAATTCTTTTGCAAGGATATTTCGGCTATAAAGTCAACAATCAAATCCTACAAAGTCACGCAGATGGGTAAAGTATCCGACTGACTTCAGTAGTTTGCCTTCACTATTAAATCATAACAAATAAAAAATAGTCTGCCTCAGTATTTATGTTGTAGCTTTGAATATTGCACAAATTCACTAGATGAAAAATCCAGTAAAAATCCTGAAAAATATGGCGATTAATCAGCTTTTCCCAAAGCGATCGCTACTGAACCTGTAACTACTAAACCCGCTCCAAATATTGCTATGAGGGTGAAGTGTTCTGTTGGTATCCAAGCAGGTGCAATAACTGATACAACCGCGACTGCTATTAATGTCACAATGGGAGCTAAAGCTATTACTGCACTTACTCGTGATGCTTCCCAATGTTGTAATGATTCAGAAAAAGCACCGTAAGCGATTAAGGTATTCAATGCACAAAAAATCAACATTCCTAAATGGAAAGTATCAAGTATAAAAAGTGATTTAACTTTGGCTAGAGGAGTGAATAATAAAGCACAGCCTCCATAAATAATCAACATGATGCTGGTGGAAGATAAAGATTGTAATAACTGCTTTTGTGCCAAAGCATAAATAGCCCAAGCTGTTGCTCCTAACGCAATTAAAACACTACCTAGTATATATGTGCCATGTGCTGTAATTAAATTCGTTAGTTGTTCGCGAAAAAATAAAAGATAACCACAAATCATCACACTAACGCCAATCCATTGAGACAGGCGATAACGTTCTTTAAAAATTACTAACCCTCCAAAACCTAATAAAAGGCTAGATAATTGAATGAGAACTTCAGCGTTAGCAGGTGATGTTAATGCTAAACCTTGAGTAAACGAAAAGTAATTAATCCCTAAAAATATTGTCGCGATCGCTAATAATTTTCCAGAAGCAGAGCGCAGTTGTTCTAATTTTGGTAATTTGCCGCGTATCCCTAAATACACAGCAAGCAATACAAATGATACTAAAAAACGAAACCAAATAACGGTATAGACATCAAGTACTTGTAGAATTACTGCAAGGGCAATAGGTAAAATTCCCCATAGCAAGACAGTCAATAGCGATAATGTTAGCCCTAAGCGCCACCGACCAGAACTTTGATGTAGTAACATTAAAATATCCAAAAAGTAGGACTGATAAGTAAGTTATATCTAATTTAAATATCTAAACATTTTATCAAACTCTTATCGATAAAATATATTTAATAGTTTAGTTAATGCAAATTCAATATAAAATAATGAATTTATCCAACTCAATTTATGATTCGTAGTCCGAAGAGTTTTTTTGTGTTCACGTAAAATTTGTAATTTGTGTGTTCGTTTTACATTAATATTAAATTTCAAACTTCCTCATAAATGTATACTTTATCTCGGTGTTACTTTATAATACAACTATGGGGATTATACCCATAATCAGCTTAGTAATCTTTACGACTGCCTTATCAAGTTATTTATTGCTGACCTCAAGAGGTCGATTTTTGCTCAAATCTTTGGTGACAAAAATAAAGCAGCAAGAGTGGAGATTCAGATATGGCAAGCCTAACTACTTGAGATCGAAATTTTCAAGAACTGCAACAATTGCTGCCATTATTCTGGCAGCAGTAATAGCTGGAAATACTGTATCAGCAAAGGTTACAGGCCCACCTCCAGTTTCGCTCAAGAGTGTATCGGTTCCAGAACCTGACAATCTTGGAGACTTCGTAAAAGACAAAACGGCTGCAATCAAATTAGGAAAGACTCTTTTTTGGGATATGCAGGTTGGGAGCGATGGAAAGACCTCCTGTGCTAGTTGTCACTTCCATGCTGGAGCCGACAATAGATCCAAAAATCAGATTGCTCCTGGGCTTTTGCGGGTCAACGCCGATGGTACAGAGAATCCAGATTCAGTTTTCAATGTCGGCGGACTACCAAACTATCAGCTCAAACCAGAAGATTTTCCCTTCCACAAGCTGTCAAACCCAAACGATCCTACGACTGTTGTATCTGACCGTAACGATGTCAGTTCTTCTCAGGGGATCTTCAATACGAAGTTTGTGGATGTCACACCTGGTAATGCAGAAGACAAAGTTACAACCGAGCCAGATCCGGTGTTTAATGTGGGAGGTATAAATGTGCGGCGTGTCGAGCCACGTAACACGCCAACCGTGATTAATGCTGCATTCAACTTCCGCAACTTTTGGGACGGAAGGGCACAAAATATCTTTAATGGGGTGAATCCCTTCGGTTTAAGAGATCCTAACGCCACTGTTGTCAAGGCTATAAACCCAATTAGGGTAGAATTTGTGAAAGTCAGCCTCAAGAACTCCTCTTTGGCATCTCAAGCTGTCGGGCCGCCACTCAGTTCCTTTGAGTCATCCGCAGATGGTCGCAGTTTTCAAGAAATTGGTGATAAGTTCGGGAGTGATAAGTTGGGGCTAATTGACAGAATATCTTTCACCGCTGGTAAGGGTAAAAAGCTCCCCCGAAAACTTGCGAAAAAGTTATTACCTCTTAGACCGCTAGCTAAACAGATTGTGCATCCACAAGACAGCGTTTTAGGTAAAGATAGTAGATCGCCTAAACCTGGACTTAAAGATAGAACATACGAGCAGATGATTCAAGATGCCTTCAAGCCGGAGTGGTGGAATTCTACTCGCCTCATCCAAGTTGACTCTGACGGTAAACGGACTATTGTCAAAAGGCCCGATCGCTCTTTGCAGACTAATGAGTACACATTGCTAGAGTACAACTTTTCGCTATTCTTTGGGCTGGCAGTTCAGTTGTACGAGTCTACACTCATTGCCAATGATACGCCCTACGATCGCTACTTGGAAGGAAACACCAGCGCCCTAACCGCGCAGCAGCAACGAGGCAAAGGATTGTTTGAGGGCAAAGCTCTGTGTATTGCTTGCCATACTGGGGTAGAATTAACAGCGGCTTCAGCAAGCAGCGTGGCTAAAGAAGGACGAATCAAACGTGCGCCGTTCCCTCCAAACTCCCCTGAAGACACTGGTTTCTTCAATATCGGTGTCAGGCCTGCCACAGACGACCCCGGTTTGGGTGGTTATGACGGTTTGCAGAATAAGGGTCAACGTAGTCCCCTTTCAGAGGCACGATTGGCTCAGTTGGGTAAATTTAAGGATCTCCTTGGCGAAAACCCCCCAACCCTCAGTCCACCGTTGAATTCCAGTGAACCTGTGTTTGCAAACGGAGCTTTCAAAGCACCTGGACTTCGCAATGTGGGACTAACTGCTCCCTACTTCCACAACGGAGGTCAGGCGACTCTAGAGCAAGTGATTGATTTTTACAATCGTGGTGGTGATTATGGAGTACTTCCACCGCTAAATCTTTCACCAGTAGAAAAACAGGAATTGGTCGCCTTTTTAAAAGGACTGACTGATGACCGAGTTCGGTTTGATAAAGCGCCCTTTGACCATCCACAATTGTTTATCCCTAATGGACATGTGGGTAACACTAATTACGTTGTCAATGACGGCACTGGTAAAGCTAAAGATGACACAGTGGAAATTCCTGCTGTTGGTAGGAGTGGTAATAGTGGTACACCAAATTTCCTGAGTTAATCTCATTTCACGACGAAATACCTGAATACAGATAGATATGTAGGGATGTACAAATGTACGTCCCTATTTTTGCGATTTGGTGCAATTGCGGAGTTCGTAGTGAGGGCTTTACCCTCAAGCCAAGGACTAAAGTCCTAACTACAAACTTATTCACCCTACTCAGCACTCAGCACGGGCTAAACGCCCCGCTACCGCTAACAGCACTCTTCATTGATGTGGTGGACTAGTAGTTACGATCGCTTGACTAACGAGTGCGTAGGCGTAGCCCGTCGGAGGCATCGCCAATTTTGGGTTCTATATTACTAACTTTGGTATTGTCTAAGTAATTATAGACTCTTCTGGAAACTTCACGGACAAAATCGCCAGCTTTAGGATCGTAGTTTGGTCTTTGCACCAAAACACCAGCTAAATAGCTTTTGCCGTTGGGCATTTGAATAATACCGGCATCACCGATGATAAATCTCAATGTACCAGTTTTGTGGGCGATGGTAGCTCCTTGGCCGATACCAGCTGGTAGTAAACTATTGGTTTTCACATGGCGCATAATGCCTAAAACTCGATCGCGGCTAGTTGGGGATAGCAAACGATTATTAGAAACTAACGCCGCTAATCTGACTAAATCTTTAGAACTAGTTGTATTTGTGCCACCAATGTCTGGAAGTAGATTCCGAAGTGCTGTATTTTGCAATCCCCAGCTACGAAAACGTTGGCTAACTTTTGCTGCACCGCCCAAGCGATCGAGAACTAAATTTGTAGCGGTATTATCGCTGATTGTCATCATCAAGGTAGCAGTTTCCAGGACACTAAATTTAGTGCCGATGGGTTTGTATTGCATAATTCCAGATTCACCAACCTTTAAATCGCGCCGCATCACTAATTTATCGGTGAGTTTAATTCTACCTGCATCTATTTCTTGGAAAAGAGCCACTAATAAGGGAAATTTGATTGTACTGGCAGCAGCAAATCTTTTTTCGCCATTAATATCTATATAGTTTCCTGTATCTAAATCTAAGAAAAATATTCCCGGATTCAATGATTTATAACTTGCCAACAAAGTGCGAATCTGAGAAGTAATACCAGCCATCTCTTGACCAAGATTTACAACTCCGGCAAATGTCGATGCATCTGTGGATCTGATGGCAATATCTTCTCGATTTTCTCCAACAATGGGATTATTTTGGCGGTTGAATGAATTGAATTTGAAACTCCAATGAGAACGGGAATCTCCTTTAACTGAGATATTTTGGGAAGTAACATCATAGCCAGGAGCTAACTCGACGACAAAACGAGTGGTTTGAGGGTCTGGTTTGCCGAGGCGAATTTCTTTCACCGCCTTACCAAAACTTTGTTTGACAGTATCGGAATTAAAATTAGTTCCAGGTAAGTCAATCACTAATCGGCTAGGATTATCTAATAAAAAAGCTTTTGGTTCTATTCCCGAAGTGGTAGTTAGGTCTAATTGGTTTTGGCTAGAATCATAGTACCAAGACTGTAATTGTGAGGCTTTAGCTTGTCCTGCAACTAGAAACAAACTGCTTAAACCAATCGCCAGTAGATGTGATTTCATGTTGTGATTGTGGGTGTGCAAGTAAGGAGCAACTAATCAGGTTTACTTAGATTGTTTTCTGATGACTGTGCTGAACTTCCGGAGAAAAAGTCATAAATCCCGTTGAGTTATTTTTACCAGATGATATTTGGGATTAGATAAGCACGATAAATCATCATTACTTATTAAAAGTAAATTGCTGACAGTTTAATTTGTGTGTGAGTTGACAACATAAATTGTTAATCTAGCGCAAGGACGAGCGAAGGATTAATTATGTTTCCAAGTTAGGGATTATCAATAAATAAATTACTATTACTTGTGGGGTGGGTGACACGAGCGCCCATAATAAACAAAGGCGGATAAGATGTCCACCCCACAACAAATCCCACTGTTCCTACCTTTTTGACGAAAAGTGACAAAATTAAGTCGGGATAAATACAGATGAGTCGTAAGCTATTTGTAACCTGAACTTTGGGAGACTTTAATCCCTCTGGCTGGTTTTTAACTACACAAAACTGTCCCTCTCCGACTCTTAAGAGGAACAGACTTGCAACTTACGCAGAAAAAGGTTCGTTGACAGTTCACCTTAAAAGAAATCAGCCACCCAAGGAGAACTACCTGCAAATATTTGCGTAGCTGCTGAAATAGCTGTTTCCGTCCCATGCAGTTTTCCGGCTATTTGCAAATGGTAGGGAGCGAACAAACTTGTATATAGTGGTGCTAGTTCTCGGATATCTAACTGCAACTCACCCTTTCCACCTTTTGTAACTTCACCGCGTCCATTGGCAACAGAAAGGATGAATTTACCATTGTTTGCATCTAGCAAATTATCTTGAATATCCAAGTGCAATTCAGTTTTAATTCCCGAAGGATAACCCCGCATCTCCAGCGCCTTGACTACATCTACTACTCGGAGCATCCAACGCATCGTATTCTTAAGCTTGGCAGTTTGCTCTGGTAGCAGCAATGTCAAAGAATCAGTTACAGAACTTCTCCATCGCACGTGTTCAATTTGGGAGCGATGACTGGCAAGAAAAGACCAAAATGTTTGTGCAGCTGCAACTGTGAGAATTACCCAATCTTTGATTCGCAGGATTGCGCCATCCTCTTTTGAATGTTGACTGAAGAGGATGTAACCTTCGGGTTTCTCTTTAGTACCGATAAAATATGCGTAAAATGTTTCCTTCTCATCTGGTTGAATTAAGCGCTCCCAGATTGCTGGATGTCGGTCTAAATATCCATGCGTTTGTCTCGCCTGCTGCTGATATAGTTGATGAAAGACTTGATGATTGATACTGACTATTGGTTGCAAAGGTAGAGGTTGCTCTCGCACTTGGATACTTTTAGTAGGAACTTCCCAATTACACCAACTCCCCCCCTGCTCATACCCGACTTTTCGATACAGGGTTTGCGCGGCTGGATAAAGAGCAGAGAGCGGTATACCCCTAGCATAAAGTTCTTTGAGCGTCTGCTGCATGAGAGCGATCGCAGCTCCCGAACCGCGATACTCTGGAGCAATACCCACTGCGGCAATTCCTGTCATTGGTACACGCACACCACCCCACCACTGACCCATATCCAGAGTTGCCAATCCACCAACTAATTGCCCAAATCCGCGAATAATACGGAAATTTTCTACGCCAATGAGATTGATATAAGCTTCCTCGCCACCAACTCCGCTGATGAAACACTGCTCAAGGATATACATCAGCTGCTGAATATCCTGTGGATTGGCAAGAGTGCTGTATTCAAATTGAGCCGTCATCTTTCGTACCATTAGTAGGACAAAAACACAATCACACTACAGCAGATGTTGCCCTAATACTTGAGCAATTTCATCGCCATAAAGCCCCGGAATAGCCTCAATTATACTACTGCACGTTTGGTTTTAAATGTTGGAACACCTATACAGTTTCTTTGTGAAGCTGTATATATTTATCTCCCGCTACGCCTTCCCTCCAAAGCATCTTCATGGAGAATTGAAATTACACTGGTAAAAATTTTTAATGAGTTACTTCAGGAATGTTTATTCTATTTTTAGGGCGAGTTGCTCTTAACAAAGCATTTACAAAAAATATGTTAACAAGTTGGATTTACCTTATAATTGCAATCCTTTTTGAAGTTTCAGGCACAACTTGCATGAAATTATCGGAGGGATTTACTAAAATAGTTCCTTCAGTATTAATATTTGTCTTCTATGGACTTTGTTTTACTTTTTTGACCTTTGCCCTCAAGAGACTTGAAGTAAGTGTCGCCTATTCTGTCTGGGCTGGATTGGGAACTATTCTAGTAGCTCTTATTGGGATTATTTGGTTTCGGGAATCTGCGACATTAATCAAACTTGTGTCGATCTCCTTAATCATCATCGGGGTAATTGGGATCAACGCAAGTCAGTGAAGGGGGCAGGGGGCAGGGGGCAGGGGGGCAGCACTTCTCTACGAGAGGCTGCGCCAACGGCTACGCTCAGTGACCGAGGAGCAGGGGAGAGGGTTTGCAGATTTTATACAGCTTAGTATTGGTTAGTATTGGCTGCTTTAGCTAAACATTACTTAGGTAGCGGTGAACGAATTGAATGGCGATCGAACCTTCTCCGACACCGGATGCCACCCGTTTAATTGAGCCATAGCGGACATCTCCGGCTGCGAAGATTCCGGGAATGTTGGTTTCTAATAAGAAAGGAGAGCGTTCTAAAGACCAACCACGAGGAGATTTGCCATTATGCACTAAGTCTGGCCCTGTGATGATAAACCCCTGAGCATCGCGTTGAATAACGCCATCGAGCCAATCAGTTTTGGGGCTAGCACCGATGAAGATAAACAGCGATCGCGCCGACACGGTTTCGGTTTGTCCAGTGTTAGCATGGGCGATCGCAATTGCTTCTAAATGTTCCTCTCCCTTCACTTCTACGATGCTGCAACCCGTGCAAACTTTGATATTTTCAGTTGCGGCAATTTGGTCAATCAAATATTGAGACATACTTGATGCTAGTGACTCACCCCGCACTAACATAATCACTTTGCTGGCATACTTACAAAAGTGCATTGCTGCCTGTCCAGCAGAGTTTGCCCCGCCTACCAAGTAAACCTCTTCGTTGGTGCAAGCGATCGCTTCAGTCATCGCAGCACCGTAATAAATTCCTGCCCCTGTGAGCTTCTCTGCTCCTGGAACCTTTAGCCAACGGTAAGAAACGCCGGTTGCAACTAAAAGTGCATGGCAACTAATCTCGCTACCATCTGCTAATTGCAGAATCCGATAAGGATCTTCCAGTCTAACTCCAGTTACTACTTGAGGAGTGAGAATTTCTACCCCAAATCGCCGCGCTTGGGTGACTCCCCGCCTTGCTAAATCACTGCCACTCAAACCAATAGGAAACCCCAAGTAGTTCTCAATCCGCGAACTCGTACCAGCTTGTCCTCCTGGCGCTTCACGCTCAATTAAGACAGTACTCAATCCCTCAGAAGCACCATAGACTGCGGCGGCCAGTCCGGCAGGGCCAGCACCCACGATCGCTAAGTCATAGAAGGGTCGCTCTGCCTGAGTTTGCAGTCCAATTTTGGCGGCAATCTCTAAATTAGATGGTTGAATTAACCGGGAACCATCGGGAAACAACACCAATGGCAATTGCTGTCTGCCATCAGCTTGTGCGTATTCCACTAATTTTGCGGCATCCGGTTCCAGTTCAATATCTAACCACTTAAATGGAACCTGGTTACGTGCTAAAAAGTCTTTCACCTGATGTGAAAAAGGCGACCAGCGATTCCCAATGACTCGAATGCCTTCAAAGGGTGGGCGGAATCCAGCTAGCCAGTCATCTAGCAAATCATCCAAAACCGGATATAGCTTCTCTTCTGGTGGATTCCAGGGCTTGAGTAAGTAATAATCAAGTCTGGTACTATTAATCGATTTAATAGCAGCATCCGTATCTGCATAGGCCGTCAACAAGGCACGTTTCGCATCGGGAAAGATGTCTTTTGCCCGTTCCAGGAACTCCACGCCTCCCATTTGGGGCATACGTTGATCCACCAAAAATAGAGCAACTGCTTCATTCCGCAATTTTAGTTGCTGCACTACATCCAGAGCTGTGATACCTGAATCTGCCCGGACAATGCGGAAGCGATCGCCATACTGATGCCGCAAGTCTCGTGACACCGCTTGCAATACTTCTGGATCGTCATCGACGGTTAAAATTGCTGGTTTCGCCATAACTACTGTTACTTAACAATTGCAGTGTCTAGCCGTTGTCTTCAAAAATTTGTCGTTAAAATATCTACTGTTTAACCAGTTGCCTTAAACGAAAGTATGCCTCTTCTGGTGTCAGTGATTCCGATTGAGTTTCATTGGGTATATAAAATACCCACGTATCAGGAAAGTAATGCACCACAAAGCTGGGAATCAAACCCAAGCTTACTGCTTGCTTACCGAGTTTTTCAGTTTGTTCTTCTAAACTCAGTTGGTCATGAAATGAGTGTTCAGCCATACTTTTGCATCTCCCTGTACTTTATTTGACCCTGGAAGAAGGTTCAAAACCAGTATTGCACGAATCACCTTTGGGTGATTTATCATGTTCCAGAATCAGCTTGAGAATATTTTGGTAGTAAACCTAAATAATTTCAAATATGCTTTCGTAGAGAATCATAAAACTATTTGGGTCATTCAGGGTAACTGAAATTGGATTGAATCAGGCAACAGGGCATTGCTTACGAAATTATAAGTAAGTATGCGATCGCTCCAGCTTGCATGGGTATAGTGGTGGACAAAGTACAAGGGAGCCATAAAGGAACGATGATTGCGTCACCGATGACTCGCTAACGCTTCTCTACAAGACGCACTCGCGTTCGTTATCGGTGACGCTAGCTCCCAAAGCAGTTGAAAGACGGATAATTTATGTTGTCTCTCTGACTTGCCTCCAACTGTTGTCTTTTGGCACAAGCATTGTTGCTTGTCCTACCATCGCACCAACTTTAGAGAGAAAAGCTCAATTTCCACAAAATCGCAATGTTTATTTAAACCCCAATGGGAACAAATCTCTCCAATAGGCTAATTGTTGGCTGTAATGACTGGGCTTCAACAAATAGCGCACTTTGCTCATCAAAAGCAGTCCAATTTTGGTTATTGGATAAAGGCTCAGAAGCAACAATAACTTGGTTTGGCTGCTTGAGTTCATCATAAGACCAGTAAAGAGTAGGTGCTTGTGTGCGATAAGCATAGCGAATTGCTGCAACTGCTTGACCATCACTGACAATTACATTGGCACTAAAGCTGGTGTCGTGTTCTGATGCCAACTCAGTCAATTTTTGAAGTGTGGTATTTAATGCTGACAACAGAGTGCTGTCTGGAGACGACTGCCATATTTCCACTAGTAGGGCAAAGATGTGTTCAGAGTCAGTCGTACCTTTAATCAGGCGGTAAGTGGAATCAGAGAGGCTCTCACGTATTGGTCTACAAAGAGTTTGTTGAAAGTTTGATATCTCGCCATTATGCACAAACAAAAGTTTCCCACTACGAAATGGTTGACAATTGCTAATGTCGAGCGATTCACCTGTCCCAGCTAATCGGACATAGCCTACAGTACAACTGGATTGTACATAGTTGCTCAACTCTTCCAAATTCGGCTCGTTCCACAGCGGGATAGTATTTCGGTAAATAAAGGGTTTACCCATTTCGTCGTACCAGCCTACACCTACTCCGTCTCCACAAACTACTCCTGATTTTAATTCCAAAGGACTGTAACTTTGTTTGTAGAGCGAATGCTCTTGTTTATACAGCAACTCATCTAAAAGGATGGCGTTACCAAGATAGCCAATTAATCTACACATAAAAAACGATGTTGCTGAAAGAGTAAGAGAAATCAGTCACAAGCCCCGATAGAAATCGAACTTTTCAACTGGACAATTATTGCAAATCATTACTAATTTAACAAATATTGTTTATCTTGTGTATGTTTGATCTGTGACTTTAGTCATGGTTTTGTTGTCTTGCTAAAGATATAGAACAGAAGCTAAAGTAATATTTATTCCTTACCTTTGTTTGAGCTTGATTTGTGAATTATCCGTTCACATTCAAAGGATTTAGAGAACTATGCCAATTAAAAAACACATTAATCTTAATCAAGGATGTTTCCTTAATCCCGCAAATCAACAGATAGTTGTCAATTTAGCTAGTGAAGATATTTTAAATTTAATCACGCAAGAATTAAAAACTCGTTACTCTCCAGAAACTCAAAAAACTCTACTTGAGGAGAGTTCAAAATTATTACCTAATTTTGTATTTCAAGAATTATTACAACGCCAACAGCAGGTAGTAGATATTAACCCAGATAGTTTAATTGTCGTTAGCTGTCAGATAGCAGAGGCAGAAGTCGATGATTTGGGGTTTGATTTAAATGTCGAAGTATACTTTGTAGTTGGAGATACAAAAGGTCAAAACCATTTTCGGGCTAATCAAATAGTCCTGTGGTCGAATATATGGGGTGATGATGAACAGCCTTTTGATTTAGAAGATGAACTAGGTGAACAATTCTGGACAAGTTATCAAATTCAGTTGCTTTTTGATGAAAAAGAACAGCAAACAATTGAACTGGAACTATCACAAACAGATGATTATGCCGCGAGGTTAGAATTTTACCCATCACTAAAAAGATTTTCATCATCCATAGTTCCCTTCACGGATAATGATTTATAAAAATTACTATCCGCACATACAGTGAATGTAAATTAATCATTTACAGATTTACAGCAGAATTCAGAATGGGCTGCGCTAACAGGAGTAAAACACGGTTTATATCTGGGTAACAGACTTAGCTTGTGTACCTCACCAACTTGAAATATGCTGTATATTCACTGAGAATTTTATTTTTTGGAAGTTCCCTTTTAAAAAGATGAAGTCTTCACTTCAATCCCTCCTATATCCTCATTGTGGTTCGATAATTGAACCCATAAACAAAATGTTTCCCGTCTGATTATCCCTGATGGCACAGAAGAAAGGACGATCGACAATCATTCGGAATGGTTCTGGTTCTTGTCTCGCAGATGTTGCTACTATTCTCACTGAAGTAGCCGCCGCCGCTTCAGTGCCTTCTTCGTTCACTTCGACAAAAGTTTTATGCTTAACTTGGCTAATGGCAAAATTTTTACCCATGCCAGAAAAATTGGCTTTGTTGCTGAAAGCCTCCCCCATACCTAAAGTTTTTAAAGCATCATTGAGTGTAATATCGTAATCTGTTTTGAAACGGGGTAGGCGAATAAACCCTTTTTGATTGTTGAACTGAGTCATCCATTTTTCCCAGTTCTCAACATTCAAGTTTTGATAAAACGCTTTGAGGTTAGAATTCTTTTTGGGTAAGAAGATATAAAAACTTGTCTTACCATCTTTTCCATAAGGTAAACTTACTGCCTGAAACTTTTCGCTTTCATAGTATCTATAATCACCCTTCTGTGACATCATTGGGTGTTGTTTCTGCCTACCAGATGTGATGTAAAAAGGGTATGGAGCAGTTTCTTTCTTGTCAAACTCGTTAGTCCAATTACCTTTAAAATATATGGCATTAATCAGAAATAATACCTGATTTGGTTCAATTTTTTCAACTATTTTAGTAATTTTGCCGTTAGTATTTTCTTTGACCCAGTTATTGATAATACTAGAGGCGGCGGCATCTTGAAAGTTTAAATTGCTGACTTTGGCTTGATAGAAGTCCTGGGTTATTTTGAGAAAGTCTGGTGCAAAGCTAACATTTTGATTTGCCCAAAGTGAGTTAGCAATTTTCAATTGCACTTTTGCATCTGAATTGTCTAAAAGCTGTTGTAATACCGCCGCATAAGAAGAGTTGATTTCTGGTAGATTCATCCCCTGTAATTCTAGGGTTTTTGCCATTGCTTGTTGAGTCGAGCCGCTAGCGCCGTTGTAAGTCATAGCAAGAGCGATCGCAACAGTCGAAGGTGAGATAAAAATATTCTTCTCATCCCGATCGTTTTTCAGAACTTCTGAAAATAGTTTGAAGCCAAACTTATTGCTAGCCTCAACTATTTTTGTATCAGTGTTGGCTGTTTTTTTTTGCAATGGAGTTTCTGGTTGAGGTAAACTAGATTGGGCAAGGGCACTTTTATTACTATCGACTTGAGAACACCCTAATACACTGAATAAAACGACACTTGCAGCTGCCAGAGCATAACGTCTACCTAGACTCACACCGTAACGTCTTTGCAGGAAATTTTCTTTTGCATCACTCAATTTATGGCGATTCATTCTGCTACCTCACTTGCCAAAGATTCCCGATTTGTGCTCAGATTTGACGCAGATACTGTGTCAATGATTAACTATTGCATTTACTCCAATAGAAAAATGGGACTGTTACAGTTTTCGTAACAGCAAATTAGTAGCTCAGAGTAATTAAACACAACTTGTGGAGTTGCTAATTCCTTATTGAGACGGCTATACAGACAACTTATAAAAAATTTTGATTTCTAAGAATTTTTATCTTTACGTATAAACGTATTGTAAGCTACGTAATCATAAAATAACCACTTCTGTGAGGTTTTTATAGATCGAATAAGGTTTCTCAGTGGCATGAAATCTCGTTCCCATACGGAGCATGGGAACGAGAAAAACGCTGTAATTTTACACAGATATTTGTGCTAACTTATTTCAATTAATAGGTACACTCCACCAAGCTAAACTGTAGGGTTGAGTCGCTTCATTGAGCTTTTGACGAAACTGGACACGGATTTTGTAATTGCCAGTAGCAGTAACGGGGCAGAAAATATGTTCTACACTATCAATTTGGCTGATTGAGGAGCAAACAGCACCAGCATCTGAATTTTGAGCATCAGCTTTTACTAAGTATAGGTCGAGATTATTTAAGCCGCGATCGCGAAAATTTTCGCCTACGTCATATTGCTGGTTTTTATTTTTATCGTTGAGTTCTACCAATCGATCCCAACTCAGGGTGACAGCAACAAAACTTCCCTGCTTTAAGGGTTTTGCTAATATATAGTCAACAGATGCTCCAACATCAACTGTGCGATAATCCCAACCAATAGCCGGCACCGCAGCTGATGCTTGCCATTGACCAGCATTAAATTGCTGATAAGCGCGAAATGCGTTCAAATGGCCCGCTCCCATTTGGGCATCTAAGGGAATCTTTGGATCTTTATAAGCATCAGAATCTAGCCAGTTTTGATTTTGTTTATCAATTAGCGTCCGAGTCATTCCCAACTTTAAGCCATCGCCGCTATCTAGAAGTTTATCTGCTGAATTCAGCAATACAGCTTTCATCACTTGATGACGCCGAGAATCAATACTCCAGTGGGGTTGTTTTGTCCGCATCTGTCGGTCTGCAAGTTCCTGCAACAGAGCAACAGTAGCCGTAACTTGAGGCGCGGCAAAACTTGTACCTGTAACCTTGTTCAATTTGCCATCTGGATTGAGCAAAGGAATATTATTACCAGGAGCAACTAAACTGATAGCGCGACGTCCATCAAGGTCAAATTCCCTTCCAGCTAGTCTTCCATTCACCCCTTGGTTAACACCCGCCAGATTAGCCACGTCTACTTTGTTAAAAACTCCCCCTCGGCGGGATGAAAAAGCCACGTTTATGCCGTTAAAATTATCTGTAGGAATAGGAATACCGCCTTTCCCCTGGTTGCCAGCGATCGCATACAAAACATCATGAGCGCGACTAGACCAGTCAACACATAAAGTTAGTAAAGCATTGCCGTCTAAAGTAGCTTCCGGGCGAGGATCGCGGCTCAGAGGTTCCCCAAAGCTAAAGTTAATCGCACGGACATCGCCTCCATTTTGCAGCGCTATGTGCTGTGCCGACAAACACTCCTCTGGCTGACCCATGTTTTTAGTGGAACCGACTGCTGATGAATACAATCGCGCTCCCGGCGCAACTCCTGGCAAAGCTTTGTCTTGACTCACCATCACACCAGCGACATTGTAGGCGTGGGGGTCAACACCAGTATTAGACTTAGCTGGACCATTGCGTAAGAAAACCGCCGCTAAAGATATGGCACGATTTTTAGACACCGCCTTATCCCACCCAAACATTCCCGGCCGGCCAATTTCCACTTGACCAATAGCAATCTTACGACCGATTAAATTATAAGGAGATTTGTGTAGCTTCAGAGCATCAATGCCATTAGTTCCTAGTGCAGATTCTAAGGCTGAAGCAATTACTGGCGCACTCAGACAAGAAGCAGTTAATCCCCAAAATATCCAGGTTAGTTTTTTAATCATTAGTTATTAGTCATTGGTCATTAGTCATTAGTCATTTGTCATTTGTCATTGGGTATGGTGAAGAGGACAACAAGATAAGGGGATCTAACTTTCGTCTCCTTGTCTCCTCTGCTCCTCGGTCACTGAGCGTAGCCGTTGGCGCAGCCTCTCGTAGAGAAGTGCTGCCTCCCCACTCTCCAAAAAACCGGGATCAAAATTATGAGTCTTGTTCAATGTTTTGTTACAATGCGTACAGACGAGGACGCTTAAAAACCCACTAGCCATGACCCAAAACCTATCTCAAAAGCCCATTGTAATTTCTCCATCTATCCTATCAGCCGATTTTAGTCGCTTGGGTGACGAAATTCGTGCCGTAGACGCAGCTGGAGCGGATTGGATTCATGTTGATGTCATGGATGGTCGTTTTGTACCTAATATTACGATAGGCCCTCTGATTGTGGAGGCGATTCGTCCGATTACAACCAAGCCTCTGGATGTCCATTTGATGATTGTGGAGCCAGAAAAATATGTAGAGGGATTTGCTAAGGCGGGTGCTGATATTATCTCCGTACACTGCGAGCATAACGCTTCCCCACACCTGCACCGCACCTTAGGGCAAATAAAAGAGCTTGGCAAAAAAGCTGGTGTTGTACTTAATCCTGGTACTCCTCTAGAGCTAATTGAATATGTTCTAGATTTGTGCGATTTAGTACTAATTATGAGCGTCAACCCTGGTTTTGGTGGTCAAAGCTTTATCCCTGGTGTATTACCCAAAATCCGCAAGCTGCGCCAAATGTGTGATGAGCGTGGTCTTGACCCCTGGATTGAAGTGGATGGGGGACTGAAGGCAAATAATACCTGGCAAGTTTTGGAAGCGGGAGCCAATGCCATCGTCGCCGGTTCAGCTGTGTTTAACGCAAAAGATTATGCTGAGGCTATTACAGCAATTCGCAACAGCAAGAGTCCTACCCCAGAATTAGCCAAGGTTTAATTCATTTTTGAATTAATCAATCATTAAACATGGAAGTGAAAAAGAATGTAGAGACGTAGCGGTGCTACGTCTCTACAAGGGTTATAGATTAATTTCACCCTAGTCTTCACAAAAAATAAGGTGGGCAAATTGCCTACCTTATTTATTTTTATATACAGATAAAAAACTGGAAGCTATTCAAGTTTTGAACTTCCAGTAGTTGCTATATAAATTGAAAGTTTAGAAACCAAAGATAATCCAGGTTGGGAGGACTAGGATTACAGTAGTCGAAAGAGAAGCGTATGAGCTACTAGTTCTACCAGCCAAGGACAACAATTTCACCGTAACTTTTCTATTTCCGTTCCTAGAATTGATGTTAAGCGTTTGCTTTATTAACTAAAGCAACATCAACCACAGGATAGAAAGTTTTATCAGCATTACTCGCACTGTCTGCAGTCAGTGAAAGCTGTGTAAAATTTGGATTGGGGGAATCCACCTCGCCAAATTCTCTTTGCTCAGACTTCCTCAGAAAAAGAACCACCAGTAGTAACAGTTGGATTATTGGTCTTGGTCTAGGAGTTATTTACTCCATGAAATGCTGACTACTTTGGTAATCAGTTTGATTTATTTCATAGTTAGAACTAATCGTTGATTTTATTTTTTAAATTAACTTGCTTGCCAAATCACCTCTATTTTGGTTTAAGTTGTAGTTGTTATTAGTTTACCAATATAATTAATATATATTTGCCATTTTGGCAGATTTTTGCAAAATATTATCAAATTCATGACTGCTATAGAAAACCTGTCATGCTAGGAATTTCCAATTAGCATAACAGGCTTTCAGATCATCAATCAACTTTAGAGCAGAATCTATTGATTCCAAATACTTTTTAATTGAATCCACAGGATTTCAAGGAAATGTCTTGAACATTTTCTGGTTTTAATGGCGATTTGCTTGATTGATGGTCGTTAATTTGCTGTGTCAATCTCTGATCTAAACTACCAGCACGGATTTCTGCTTTTTGCTTTCTAACTACTTCGAGATAAGCTACGTCTTTACTTTTGCTGAAGCAGCTTGACGAAGCATTATTATCAGACTGGGAATTATGAGTGTGTTTCAGCATTTTTAGATTTTCACTTTGCTGTTGTTTTGCCCTATCGGCTTGAGAGTTCTCTTTGAGCAATCGATTGTAGGTGCGATATGGAATGTAATGCAAAGGATTATAACCACCAAATCGCAGCATTAAAACACATGCCCAGGAATACTTTCCAGCAAGAATTGCTTCAACTACTTTGTCAAATTGTTGAGCTTTCACTGTCTTATCTAAGTTACTACTAATACCAGCAAGGTCTTGATTCATCATAGTGTTTAGTTATTTTGGGTGAAGTAAACTATGTTCTTCTCTGCGATTGTTGATGTTTCAATTGAGGTGTACAAACTGCACTAGCCTTTTTGCAAATCTTGAATTGCTTGTGGCAAATTATCAGCAGTGGAGCGGTGTTTGATGTTTACAAGGGATAAAAATCCCTAAGCAAATAAATTTTCTTGGTTCACACGCTTATATTTCTTACTACTGTTGGATTAGGCAATTTCCGGGAAGTTTGCATATTCTTTTAGACTAATAGAGAAAATATATTTATCTTTGAGCGTTAACAACCCCATTCGTATTTATACTATTTTTTGTCGTTGCTGTCATCTACTAATCTAGTATATTTATAGGTCAAATTTACTGAATATATTCCTATACTTACTTGTGTATTGTGCAGCTTTTAGTTTTGTCATCTTTTGCTAATTCTTGAGGGGGTCTTACCCCTCACCCAATATCATTTTAAAACATTTATTATTGTCGAGTAACTAGAAAACAATACCATTAAATAAAATGTAAAACAAGTTGTATAAATATTAGTCGAGAGAGAATAAACCCTTTCATAGCAATAGGATTGAACTTATTTTTCAATAAGTTCGATTAGACAGTAATACTTATTAGACTTCTCTTTATTGGTTTGCAAAGACTACAGCTTTAGAGTATCTAAATATAATCGCTGTCAACTGATTACGAATATTTCATAACGAGCAGCTAGTCATTATAAAATAGACCAGTTGTAAAAGTAAATTACTGGTTAGGGATAATATAAATAGATAGTTATAACGAGCCTTAATTGAGTCAATAAAAATATCCGCAAATGGATAAGTTGACTCAAAAAGTTTCGCAGGTTAAGTCTGTACAATATTAGAGAATTTAAGAATAGATATAAAGCTAATTAACACAGAATATTATTAAGTTGATTCAGCAAAAAATTCTAGATGATATGAATATTTAACAGATTTATAGAATTGAGATTACAAATTTAGTGGCAATTGAGCTAAATGGTGGTATGAGCAAGACCAAAAATCAATATGCGATCGCCTTTATCTCTTCAGACAACTACGCAATGAATTATTTGACAATGAGCTATCCAAGGGTTATAATATGAGTCCAGCTTACTCAGACTAGTCCTTACTGATAGCGCTTCACATCCTGAAGTTTGGACTGCTTCTACTAAAGGCTGGTGAAATGCACCTGTAAAATTTACTGGCGTTAAGTTATGCAAACTGTAGGGGTTTAAGCGTATGCACTAGTGTCGGCTAATCATTGCCAAACACGCAGTGCCACAATCTGATTAACTTTGCTGTTGAGTAAAGGAATAGGCACGTCATAACCTAGTTTTTGATTGTGAACGTAGTCTGGGCAGCATTAGCAATATTTATAGCTAAAGCTAGTAATATTTGCATTTTTTGAAACAGTAGTCTTAAATTCTCAATGCTTCGACTCTTACCATTACTGAAATTTTCCTTCGCTTCCGGAAACACTCGGAAAATAAAATCGCAAACCTAAAGTCTGCTTTCTCAGATGAAGACAGGTTAAATTTGCTAGATACACACATCTGTCATAGGTGCCAACTTAAGGTAGAAGTTATTTAAGAGTAAGGGTTTTAGGGTTGCTTGCCCTCATCCCCTAACCCCTTCTCCCATATTGGGACGAAGGGGAACTGGAGAATTCGCTTCCTTCTGCTAGTTTTCAGAGAGGGGCTGGGGGTAAAACTTATACATTCAGAAGATTTCAGCTTAAGTTGACACCCATGACATCTACGTGTGTTGCATCAAAATGAGAACCGCTTTGATAATCAATTAATAACTAAGTAAATTCCCCAAATCGCCATTGGCCGCAGGTAAGTGCTAGCGCGGAAAGTACCAGTTGCGGTGATAGCTTCCGGCGTGCGAAATTGCAGACCATTTTCATAAATTTGCTGCACCACAGCTTGCGTCAACCTCAACGCTTCGTCTTTCATTCCCATCTGCACGAGAAAAGCCGCCAGCCCAAAATTTATCCCCGTCCAAACTTCTAAGGGATGAGTAGCTTTGGGATTTTCTGGTGAACCATCACGACGAACACCATTAGCAGCACCAAACTCACCATTACAGAATTTCAAAAAGCAAGCATCATAAACAGTTTTCAGCGCAGAGAGGGCGCGATCGCTTGGTACAATATCAGGTAAGTCCAGTAGTCGGGCGTAAAATTGTCCGCACAATTGATCTGCCATCACCACATCCGAACCACTTTTACTATCAAGTCGGTAATATTCCCCATTCCAAAGTTTTTCTTGGTAAATAGGAAGAGATTGTTGTAACCAAGTTTCATAAGTGGATTTTTGCGCCGCCAACTCTGTTGTGTTACCTGTCTGGTAAGTTAATAAAATATCGCTAATTGCGATCGCAGCTTCTAACGCTGCCAACCACAACCCACCACAATAGGCGCTGACACCTTGTAACCGCCAATCATCAAAGGTTTGGTCAGGCGCGCCAGAATTTTCAGGAATCCCATCGCCATCAATGTCAAAAGTTTTCAGGTAGTCGAGGGTTTGAACGATCGCATTCCAGCAATCTGCCAAGAATTCCACATCGTCAGCACCCGTGAGCAAAAAATCACGGTATACTTGCAGGACAAAATCACTACCTAAATCTTTCCATAAATTACAGTCTTGATAGCTGGTGTAGTTGGTTTTCTCCCAAACGTGTTCGTTGGGTGCGCCTAAATCGTGGGGTGTTGCACCTGCAACTTTGCGAACTGCAATCGGGCTTTCTGCCTTGATTGTCATGTAATAGCCAATTATTCGGGGAGTATCATCACTTTGAGGAATCGCCCGTGCAAATGCCCGAATCACCGACTTTTCTAATTCTGGAAACAGCATTAGCAGGGCAAAAGAGCCATACAACCGTACATCGAGACTTTCGTACCAACGGTAATCTAAGCACTCTAGCACCGCAAACTGACCGATGGGGTCAAGTTCTGATGCTGCACTCCAGAGAGTACCGCCGCTGGTGAGATCGTAAAGCTCATTAAATAGAGCCATTTTAAACCAGTTGGGTAAATCTTCGCGGTCGATAATGGGTTTTTGCCAACTTTGAATTTGCGATCGCCAGGTTTGGTATTCTTGTAATGCAGTAGATGCGATCGCCCAAGCGTTGTTGCCATTTTTACCAAAAAAGTCTGTATATCTGCGGTAATAATTGACTCCAGCTGCAAATTCTGTTATCGGTAAATCCCAAGCGAGGACAAAGGGGATTTCGAGAGTTTCGCCTGGTTGGAGAGTGAAACGGATTGCGATGCCTGCGGCCGGCGTAGCCATCGCAGCCCCTAATTGTGTATTCTCTGTTGCTGGAGTAGTATCAACATAATTGGGCAAAGAGCCATCTTTAGCAAAACTTTGCCATATTTCCTCACCCGTCCCTTCAGGATTCCAGCGGCTATGATGAAATACTTCCACTTGGGGATGTTTCAGCGTCGCAATACACCAAGTTCCGTCGCCTTCTTGCAAAGGTTCATTACTACCAACCCGACCTAAAACACAGCCAAACTGTTGTGTATTTTCAACTATTTGGTTGTAGTTTCCTTGACTTTCGCCCCAGCGCGGTTGGTATTCGTAAACCGGACTACCATCATCGCGTACCCGCACTTCGGGAGATTTGAGAGCGTTTGTAAACCAGCCCACCATATTTTGCCAAGTGAGCATAATGCTGAGAGTAATCGGTGCATCTGTGGAATTATGAGCATTCCAGAGGAATATCGCCACAGGGTAGCTAGTTTCTTGGTAATTCCCTGCCCAGACTGGGGAAAATTGCTCACAAGTCAACTGTGCTTGGAATATATTTTCATACACAAACCAGCTACGTGGATATAGCGCGTGATAATTACCCGTCCCCTCTGTGTCGGGAGGTGTCGGATACCACTGCCACGCTTTGAGAGTGCCATCATCGGGCGCTTGCGTAGATAAAGCGTAGGCTTGGAAAGATGTGCTATTGGATTCAAACACACTGAACTGACAAGCGGGAATGTTTTTGAAGGTATGCTCACCGCCGTCGATGTGCCATAGGTTAAAGTCTCCCCGTGAAGAACGGCCGATGCAACCTGCACCAAAGCCACCTAAAGGCATACCATGCCAAGGACCATCATCAATATTACTTGCATAGCGGACAGTATAAGGTTTGTCCCAACCTAAGCCGATGGGACGGCTCCAAGTACAAGAGGGAATTTCTGGAGAGAGTTGATTTGTCATCGCCTAATGTTACAGCGTGCAGTTACGTCAATGAAGACTAGCGCGATGTGAGATTTTTCTCAAGGTAGTAGCACGGTAATGCCCATTTATATCCAATACTTCTCGCTTTGTGCATTTTTTATTCGGAATCGGGTTTTGGGAAAAGGTTAAGGGGTAAGGCTTAAAAGTTTTTTCTTTTCCTTTTCCCTTTAACCGATAAGTATTGCATTGGTGTCAACTTAAGCTGAAATTTTCTAACTAGTCGTAGCCAGCCCTCAGACATCGCTCACGTAATTACTACCGAACTATAAAGTATAGAGCTTATCCCAGTCACTAAGACTTTAATATTTTGCTTCTACTGCGTATTGCTTAACTGCTACTGGAATTTTCAATCTAAAGTTTTTAACTCTAGTGGGTAAATAACTCGTTAATTTGGGTACTTTAAAGCACAGAGGTAATTTTCTCAATAGTTTTAACAAAACAAGATGACACAATACGCCCTTGTGGTTGAAATTGCTCAGAATGACAACAGTTTCGGCAGCCTGACTAAACCTATTGATGATGCAGAGGCTGTGGTTAACACAGAAAAATTTTTGCTGGTGGTAGATGAGTTTGGGGAAGTATCTACAGTTTGTATAGATAAGGAAGAACGGCAGAAATTTATTGAACTATTGACTGGGGTAGTAGAGATTCATGATTCGCGGTTAGCAGTTGTAATTACCATGCGAGGTGATTTTCTTCAATCCTGTTTAGATAATCCTTCTCTGACTCACCTGATTCAAACCCCAGTAGTTGTTATACCGCCCTTAACTGGAGTTGATTTAAAGGAGACAATTGCCAAACCTACCAAGCTTCAGGTTCATAGTGTTGAAGAAACAGGAGCATTAAAAATTCTCCAAAATCTTCAACAAGAACCAGGAAATTTGCCATTGTTAGAGTTTGCCTTAACTAAACTCTGGGAGAAACGTGAGCAAAAGAAACATCAACTTACCCAAGAAGAGTATGAAAAGTTGGGAGGATTAACTGCGGTATTAAATCTCCATGCAGAAAATGTTTATCACTACCAAGATTATGAGCAAGAATACCCAACTCAAGAACGCAGTCAGCAAGAAAAAGAATGGATTAAGCAGATTTTTCTGCGGTTAGTGCGAACGGGAGAGGGAGAAAAGGATACCCAACAGTGCCAACCAAAAGCCACATTATTAAATATTGCAGGTGATGATGCCAATCAACAGCAACAACTTAGTGAGTTACTAGATGGTGAAGCGGGATTGGTTAAGGGACGCTTATTAGTTACTGGGAAAGATGAAAAAGGAGAAGTCTGGATTGATTTAGCCCATGAAGCTTTAATTGAAAATTGGCAGCAGTTTGCCCAGTGGCGACAACAAGACCGAGACTTGCGACCGTTGAGCGAGACATTAGAAAATACCCGACGGGAATGGTTGAACGAAAGACCAGATGACAAATATTTAATGGAAAAGGGATTGCTGGGCCAAGTGAGGGATAGCTGGCAACAATTGCAGCCCGATTTGCAATCACCCCAACAAGATGAGGATTTTTACCAGCGTAGCGATGCCGATGACAAAGACCGGATTGCCGAGATGGAAAGGGCGCTTACTGAATCTCAGTTACGAGAGAAAGCGGCTAGAGTAGACGATTTATTGCCCTTACAACCCCTAGATAGTCTAGTTTTGGCAATTCAAGCTATGGGGGAGAATCAAGAGAAACTACCCCAGCAGATTCTTGCATCAGTTCAAAACAGTTTGAATCGGGTGGTGAATAAAGCAAGAGTCTCGATTCCCTTCTGTGGTCATCAGGGTAATGTCTCTTCTGTCGCTATCAGCGCTGATGGGCAGACGATTGTCAGTGGTGGTGCTGATGGTACGGTGCGGTTGTGGAATTACCAAGGTCTTTCCTTAGGTGAACCTTTGCGTGGTCATCAGGGTAATGTCTCTTCTGTCGCTATCAGCGCTGATGGGCAGACGATTGTCAGTGGTGGTGCTGATGGTACGGTGCGGTTGTGGAAT
>NZ_JBALDU010000050.1:0-22326 GCF_036917235.1 Nostoc sp. | reverse complement strand
GGCTCATGACAACAACATAAATGTTATTGATTTAGCCTATAGCCTGAGTAAAACGAGGCTCTATTCTCTTTAGATTTTCTTTACGAATCAGCTCTGAGCATAATGTTTAAGCTGATTCTTTTCCGTACTTTTTTGAACTAAATATAGTCTTAGAAATCCAAAATACTTGGAATTTATATAAAACGTTTTAGGTTACTATTCCTAAGTTTTCATCCTATTGAACAATCAAAGCGGTGTAATCCAATAAGTAATACCTCGAATAGCTTGTTTCTTAAAACCAAAGAGAGGTAAATTCTCTTGAGATAAACCTACATAAGTCCAATGTGGAACATCATTTTCTACAGTTTGAAACCAACCATTTTGATTAAGAGCTTTTCTTTGCTCTTTATTGCCTACGCGTAAATCAATTGCTAATCCCCATATATGTTGTGAAGTTCCGGGAGGTGCAACTAAACCGAGAATTTTTGTTTCTTTACCCTGTTGAACTTTTGCTAAGACTTGATTGTTAGTATATTTATTCCAAAATCTTAAATTCGTGTTGAAAGTACGAGTACAATCACCAGAGCCATAACCAGACTTTAGCGGAATTTGTTGCTGGATTCGCGCTTTGTTTAAAGCATCAGCCGCAGATTTTTGTAAATAACAATCGTTAGTGCCATCAACATGACCCATTGTTAAAGTAGCTTGAAACTCTTGGGTTTCTTGTTCATTAGCAAAGATATTTTTTTGCGGCAGTTTAATCCCAATATCTGGATTTACGAATACTGCACCATAGCTTCGCAGCAAAGTATATTCATAAGTCCCAGGCTGGGGAATTGTGGGTAATTTTCTAGCGATCGCAGATAAAAAACGCTGTTGAGCATTTAATTTGGGATCGGGAATAAATGGTTCTGATGTTGTTTTAGAGGTATCTATACAAGGTAATGAATTATTACTCAAACATTCTTGTAATGGTTGAGCAGTTATAGCAACTTTGTGGTGGGTAATCTCATTGCTAGCTACTAATACAAAAATCATCAATATAACAATACTGATGAAACTTGTCTTTCTAATAAACCTAGTAATATTTTTTTGATTTCTGAGGGTGAGTTTCATTTATAAATAATTGTTTGGTGATTTAAGAATAAAACTAAGCAGCTTTGAGAAAATATCTATTATTGCTAAATTAAAATCACAGATAAGGTATCGGCATTGAACTATAGTTTCATCCAAGTTAGAGAAAATATCTAATACATACGAGTTATAAATAAATTTATCTTGGCTAACGATATGAACAATAACTGCGAGCGCCAAACCGGAATGTTGTCACAAATTTTAAAAAATCATATTTTTCCCTTCCTACTAAAGTTAAAAAATGAAACCTTGCCTTTAATTGAGTACTAGTAAGTTTGATAACTTTTTTATCAGAAAGTTACATCCATGAAACCACTGGAACAGTTAAAATTGAAAAGAACTCTAAGCTTGCCGATCCTGTAAGTATGACCATGCACAATTCCGTTGAATTCCAAGACGCTTTTGATGTCATAGTCGTCGGTGCAGGTCACTCCGGTTGCGAAGCGGCTCTCGCCTCTGCACGCCTCGGTTGTCGAACCCTGTTATTGACGCTCAACTTGGATAAAATCGCTTGGCAACCTTGTAACCCAGCAGTAGGTGGCCCAGCTAAATCTCAGTTGACTCATGAGGTAGACGCACTTGGTGGGGAAATTGGTAAAGTAGCAGACCGCACCTACTTGCAAAAACGTATCCTCAACTCTTCACGGGGGCCTGCTGTTTGGGCATTACGCGCCCAGACGGACAAGCGCGAATATGCAGCGGTGATGAAAAATATTGTTGAGAACCAAGATAACTTGACAATCCGTGAAAGTATGGCAACAGATTTGGTGCTGGGTGCTAACGGTGAAGTCATCGGTGTTGAAACTTATTTTGGTGTAGGGTTCCAATGTAAAGCAGTCATCTTGACAACCGGCACGTTCCTGGGCGGCAAAATTTGGGTTGGTAACAAATCAATGCCAGCTGGACGTGCTGGAGAATTTGCAGCAGAAGGATTGACACAAACCCTAAATCGCCTGGGATTTGAAACCGGCAGACTTAAAACTGGAACTCCAGCACGGGTAGACAAGCGATCGGTAGATTATAGTAAAATGCTCATCCAGCCAGGAGATGAAGATGTGCGCTGGTTTAGCTTTGACCCAGATGTTTGGGTAGAACGGGAACAGATGCCTTGCTACATCACCCGCACAACCACCGAAACCCATCGCCTGATTCAAGAAAATTTGCACCTGTCGCCAGTTTATGGCGGTTGGGTGGAAGCTAAAGGGCCGCGCTATTGTCCCAGTATTGAAGATAAGATTGTCCGCTTTGCCGACAAGGAAAGCCACCAAATCTTTATTGAACCGGAAGGAAGGGATATACCCGAACTTTATATTCAAGGGTTTTCTACAGGGTTGCCAGAAAATTTGCAGTTGCAAATGTTGCGGACTCTCCCCGGTTTGGAAAAATGTGTGATGCTGCGTCCCGCTTATGCAGTGGAATATGACTATTTACCAGCAACTCAGTGTTACCCCACACTAATGACTAAGAAGATTGCGGGGCTGTTTTGTGCTGGGCAGATTAACGGCACCACAGGTTATGAAGAAGCTGCTGCTCAAGGGCTGGTGGCGGGAATTAACGCCGCTCGATTTGTTTGCTCTCAAGAAATGATTGTGTTTGCCCGCGAGCAAAGTTACATTGGGACGCTAGTTGATGACTTGTGTACAAAAGACTTGCGGGAACCTTACCGGATGCTTACAAGTAGGTCAGAGTACCGATTGCTATTGCGTTCTGACAATGCCGACCAACGTCTGACACCCTTGGGAAGGGAGATTGGTTTAATTGACGATCGCCGCTGGGATATGTTTACTCAAAAACAGCGTAATATTACCACAGAAAAACAAAGATTGCAAGCTACACGAGTTAAAGAACATGATGAAATTGGAATAGCGATCGCATCTGATACCCAACAAGCAATTAAAGGTTCGATTACCCTCAATGACTTGTTACGGCGTCCAGGATTACATTACGTTGACCTCGACAGGTTCGGACTGGGAAACCCCAACCTCAACCGGGCCGAGAAAGAAGGCGCAGAAATTGACATCAAGTATTCTGGCTATCTCGCTAGGCAACAAAATCAAATTGACCAAATTGCCCGCCAAGCGCACCGCCAGTTACCTGGGGATTTAGACTACACAACAATTGATACTCTTTCTAAAGAGGCACGGGAAAAGCTGACTCACATAAAACCACTTACCCTTGGTCAAGCTGCACGTATAGGTGGTGTAAACCCAGCGGATATTAACGCCTTATTATTATATCTAGAATTGCGTAGAAGCAAGAGCCAGTCAGAGTTTACAGCGTTAGCTTAACACAAGCTTGATAAAGACTGAGTATAGTAGTAGGGAGAGAGATTGGTATGATAGATGACATAAAGATTAGTAGTGGCATCATCAACAATCCCCAGATGCAAGTTGAGTTTAATACCAATACTCAATCAACTTATCTCAATTCAGATGGGGGATTGGATGTTTCATTATTCAGGAGGCAGTGTTTCGACTACGCTCAACAACCACGCAGGAGTAACCCACGCACAACTGCATAGGATTGGGGCAAGACCGGAGGCGGAGCGGCTCCTCTGTTTGTATCTTGCCCGATACATTCTCAATACAATTCTTCTTTTTCAACAGGGTAATCACCCAGGACTAAAGTTTTTATTCATACTTCTCTACTTCAGTAAGAACTGCCCTCTACCTGCTGCCTCCTCTGATAATCCTAATTTCCAGGCAGTAGGGGTGGCGTTTCCTCGTCCAAGCAACAACCCAGAACGTCTATGTTACAAGAAGCCAGCACCCGTCTCATAGTACCAGAACCATCAGAAGACTTAATCACCAACGAGCCTTGGTCGATAGAAAACTATGCTGATGGTCTAATGGATGAACTCTTTGCCGATCTCGACTATATTCTGGATGCTAGTGGTAATCTGCCTTCTCAAACTGTTAGGCACAGTAGTCAGAATAGATCGAGCCACTCTGTTGCTGGAGTTTCCGCCCAAGCTCAACGCCAATCGCCTCCAGGGTACGTGCCAGGGCAAACAGTTACGATACCACAGATTACTTTGAACCAAGGAGTACAGTCAGTTGCTCAAGATAACCACAAGCAATTGAGTACTGTTGTATTTGACACCGCCACCATTAAACCAATTAGTAGAAAGCGTCAGAAAAATAGTCTGCTTTTGGGCAAACTGCTGATTGTCGGAACAACTTTAGGGGTGGCGATCGCTAGTACAATCTACTTGGTGCAGTCTGGAGTTGTATATCTTTTAAATAACAAATTGCCTGAGTCAGCGCTTCTATTGCCGCAATCGCAGTCACGGTTGCCCGTAAAAACAGAAATAGAGGCAGAGTTAGTTGACTATATGCTCCAATCCCTGGCTGTTATAGACAAGCAAGGAGCAAAAAGCAATCAAAAATATTTCAATCCAGGATTCTCCACTCAGGCAAATACTAACCAAATAGCCCTTGGTCGCGAACAAGCAACTGGTAATCTACCAGCACTTCCACTTCTAGCTAATAATACACCACCAGCCCCCAATCGTTCTGGAAGCGTTGTTGAGCGCATCTACGTCCCCGTTTATCAAGCGCCGTCACCAATGCGCTACGCCCTTCCAGCCATTCCGGGGACTCCTACACTTTTACCACAAGTTGCCAGTGCGTTACGGATATCTCAACCTAATGTTGTGAAAACTGCCCTGAATACAGTTCGACAAGCTGCCAAGCCTGTAACTGTCAATATGTTAGCTGCGGCTGTACGAGCCGAACTCAAACCGGTGGCAGCAAAAACTGCACCCATTAGCGTGCGCCAAACACCCAAGCCTCTGCCTGCATTACCAGTAGTTCCATTGCGTGCTGCACTCGCACCAGAGTCAGAACCAACTATTACCCAGGAACAAGTATATCCGGCAACTGCGATCGCAGTTGCTCCGAGTAATACCTTAGAAGGATTGCTAGAGTTGGGTAACAAATCTGCCGCTTTGTTTAAAATTGATGGCGTGACTCGCCGCATCAATATGGGTGAAAGTATCGGCTCAAGCGGTTGGACACTAGTAGATGTCAGTAATGGCGAAGCAGTCGTCCGACGTAATGGCGAAGTGCGATCGATTTATGCAGGACAGAAACTATAAATTTTTTAACCCACTGCCTGGTTGAGGAGAGTTTAAAGATTAAACTCATCTCCCACCATTAATAGTACTGCGACCAGCGATAATTGATTGAAATAATTTGATCGCGTCAAATAGTTTTCTGTCTCTGTCTGCATTGCTAGGATTGCCTGCTGATATGTAGCCTAGCTAATGCGATCGCGCCTTAATAGTTTTAATATTATCAGCTTTATTGATAGCAAGATCGCTTTTACCTCCAACAGACTCTAGTAACTATTGAGCAATGATTAGTTTTTTGAGAATCTGCCAATTGATTTCGGTAACGTTGATACTTTCAATGCCAACTTGTGTAAATACTGTTGCTAAATCTTTATTAAAATAAGTTTCAACTAAATCATCTAGTAATGATATAGTTTTGTCCTTTTAAAAAGTATTTGCATAACCCTTCACCCAATAATGGTTTTTCTCAAAAGGGACATCTAAAATTGGGTAACTCCCTGGCTTAATATCAAATTTCATTGGGTTTATCTCTTTTTATAGCTTAAGAGTTACGCATTCGCTACACTGTTATTAACCCAAATGTTTAGGCATCGCTCTGTCGGTAAGAAAAAATAAATATTTACTGTAAATAGCTGGAAATTTGGTCTAACTATCTCATAAATCAGTGAAAGACCACAAAGTTTAATCAATATAAGCAGAAAATCCGGTTTGTGGTGAAGAATGGGAAGACAGTATTGAATTTCCCTACCTAAAGATGGTTCACAGAAATAAATTTCAATGTTACAACTATAATTTGTGTTTATGATAGTTACACTATAGTGATTATTTGGAAACCTAGATTTTGCATATATCTTGCTTAAGCAAGATATATTTAGCTAAAAAAGTTAGTTTGCTAATTGATGTAATCCTTAAATCTTACCAATATGAAACAACCTAACTATTTTCAAAATAATTCTAAAAACTCTTTAAGAGACAAGTATCATCTTTACAAAGGCGAAAAGCTGAACTGGCTTCAAGTAACTCTTAGGCTTGAAAGGTCAATTATCTCTATTATTCTTCCTTGGGTAATTTTTTGTACTATATATGGTACTTTCATATCATTTTTAGCTCATTTAGGATTACCAATCGCATTTTCAGATTCCAGCAATATTCTTACCAATGCTGTTTTAAGCTTTAATATTGGCTTTACATTACTATTAGTATTTCGGACGAATACAGCCCATGATAGATTTTGGGAAGGTCGTCAACTATGGGGAGCTTTAGTTAATACATCGCGTAATTTAACTCGTGGAATTGCGATAATAGTTAAAGAGAAGACACCACAAGATAAATTAGAAAAGGAAGCAATGCTTCGGTTAGTAACTGCTTTTGCAGTTGCAATGAAGTTACATCTAAGATCGGTGCCTTTAGACACTCAGTTGGCATCATTAATGTCTGAAAAACAATATTTACAACTCCAAGATAGCGATCATCCTCCACTACAAATTGCTTATTGGATAGGAGATTATTTGCAGTATCAGCATGACCGAAATTGTCTAAATGTCTATCAATTAACTACTCTGCATAATTGTGTAGATGATTTAGTCGATATTTTAGGTGGTTGCGAACGCATTTTAAAAACACCGCTGCCTTTGATATATACTATTAAACTCAGACAACTGTTATTAATTTTTTGTCTTATATTACCTTTGGAAATTGTGAGCTTTTTAAATTGGTGGACTGGTATAGTAATGGCTTTTGTAAGTTTTACATTATTAAGCATTGAACAAATTGGCTCAGAAATCGAAGAACCTTTTGGGTTTGATCCTAATGACTTACCTTTAAATACTATTTGCAATACAATCTCCAACAATGTTGAAGAATTAATCAGGCTTACTTCTAACAATGTTCGTTCTTATTAAATCTATAAATAAGTTTTACCAGTCAATTTTTGATGAGAAGTGAGAGGTTTTTTCTTTATTAAACATAGAAAATACTTGGCTATAAAAATTCAATCGCTTAATAAATAATTCGCCAAGCTTTCACTGTCACTTTGCCAATTTCGCTATCAACACTTTGACCTCCTTCTAAGATTAATCTGATATCTAAATTCTCATCTGGAGCATTTTTCAAAGCTGTGGCTAATTCTTTACTGACAGCAAACGTGCCGGTTGAACCGTCTAATTGAAAAACTTTTTCTCTGACCTTGAGTAAAAGCTTATCGACTTTTTTAGTCGTGACAAATCTAAGATAGTCAGGTCTAGGATACACACGACCTGCGGTGTAGAAAGAAGACCTTGCTTGACCCGAATTTACTGTTACAAGTACTCGAATGCTCGAAGGTGTCCACAAACTAATAACTTGCGTTGAACCCCCACGATACAAATAGCCACCTAAAGAATTGCGGTCGAAAACTCCAACAAACTCTCCTTCAAAGGGGTCAACAATTTTTACGGCTTTCGACCAAGGCACATCCATATCGGGGGACAGTCCAGCCGATTTGACCATTGGCAAATCGCTTGATGCTTGAGCAAGAATAGCTATTTCTTGAACAGTGAAAGCAGCACAAACTTGGGGGGAAATTACAGCCAAGCTAGCCCCAAAAAGAAGAACTGGAATCGTTTGCGGTAACTTCATCATAAGTCAGGGGTATAATGTTCAAATGCTTCTTACTGCAAAACAGTTTGCCTCACTTCAACTGGTTCGCCCGTCAAACTAAAAGGTCGAACTTCGGTAATTTTTACCTTCACCAACTGCCCTTTGAGTTCTTTGATGTCACCGCTAAAAAAGGTCAAACGATTACCACCAGTGCGTCCCATCACCTGGGTTGGATCTTTAGGATTTTGGTCTTCTACTAAAACTTCTTCAATGCGTCCAAAGTAACGTTGCGATCGCTCTGCTACTTTCAAGTTTCCCAGATGATTGAGCCGTTGCAAGCGATCGCTTTTAATTTCTTCACTCAGTTGATTGTCCCACAAAGCGGCTGGTGTCCCTGGACGCGGCGAATATGCTGCTGTATTCAACATATCAAAGCCAATATCTTCCACCAGTTTCAGGGTATTTTCAAACTGTGCTTCTGTCTCTCCAGGAAAACCAACAATTACATCGGCACTAATGGAGGCATCTGGCATATACCGCCGAATGGTATCGATAATCCGGCGATATTTTTCATGGGTATAACCCCGCGCCATCGCCTTTAAAAGTTCGTTATCCCCAGATTGGAAGGGAATGTGGAAGTGTTCGCACACCTTGGGCAATTCAGCACAAGCCTGAATTAATCTCTCGGTAAAATAACGAGGATGGCTAGTAGCAAATCTTAATCTTTCAATCACCGGCACATCATGGACGTAATAAAGCAAATCTGTAAAGTTATTCAGATGCCTACCTTCTGCTGTCACTCCAGGTAAATCTCTGCCGTAAGCATCAATATTTTGACCGAGTAGAGTAATTTCTTTGTAACCTTGCCGTCCTAATTCTTCCATTTCAGCCCGGATAGCTGACGGTGTGCGAGATTGTTCGACACCGCGCACATTAGGAACCACGCAATAGGTACAGCGTTCGTTACAGCCGTAAATCACATTCACCCAAGCGGTCACTGTACTATCTCGTCGCGGCTGGGTGATATCTTCAATAATGTGAACTGCTTCGGTTGCGACAACTTGGTTGCCCTCAAATACTGACTCCAGCAAATCTTTCAGACGGTTGGCGTGTTGTGGCCCCATTACCAAATCTAATTCCGGCACTCGCCGCAACAGCGCTTCTCCTTCTTGCTGGGCAACACAACCAGCAACGATGAGGGTTAAATCAGGCTGCTCATGTTTACGCTTTGCTTGTCTGCCAAGATAGGAATATACCTTTTGTTCAGCATTATCCCGAATGGTGCAGGTATTGTAGAGAATCACATCTGCATTATTCGGATCTTCACACCACTCAAAGCCCATGTCTTCCAAAACGCCAGCCATGCGCTCTGAGTCAGCTTTATTCATCTGACAACCGAAAGTAGTAATGTGGTATTGGCGTTTAGAAGTGGTCATGGGCAATTCTGCTGAATCAGCGTAATGTATGTAAGGTTTCTTTCTATTCTATAACGCTCTTAAGCTGCTTCAGGAGTGCTGAGTACCTTGGTTCACATTCCTTTTGATATTTCAATCGTAAAAATCTAAAGAAGTTGCAAACATTAGCGGTGATGAAATTCTACCTCTTTCTCCAAAATCTTGATGTCATAGTTGCCAAAGAAATCTCTTGCTGATCATTAGGGTATGTGAACCGCGAATAGTAGACTGTCAAGATTGATTTGAAGGGAGGGTTTGTAGAAATGCTACTACAAACCACTTCCACAAGTTAATTTACGGTTACTTAACAGTAGTACTTAGTTATAAAAAATGCTTTTTTGGGTTCAGATAACTTAAGTATATGATTAATCGCATTTGTGCAAGCCATCAAGATTTTTTGACAGCCAAACTCATCTTAAGCGATCGCTAATTTGTCTTCAGGGGCAACAATACCATTAGCTGTGAGACTGTTGGCTTGCTGATAAGCTATGACAGCCTTTTTGGTACCTGGGCCAAAAATACCGTCTGGCGATCCTGGATCGAATTCTGCATGACTTGAGTCTTGAGAAACTTTTTTTAAAGTCTGCTGCAACTTCTTCACCTTCGGACCGATGCGACCTTCCTGAAGTGAAACAGTAGGAACGGTTAAAGCTTGGAGACGATCCAAAGTACCGTTGAATCTATTGCGATCTACATCACCCGGTATACCAGGAAAACCAGTCTGGTCCCCTTTGTATTGGTGGAAAGTGTGAAATTTCCACCCACCTGGAATAGTAGGAGTGTTTGTATCAAAATGTGCAATCCACAAGTCATAGTCAGCAAAGCGTGAGGTTTTAATCTTATCGTCCCAAAAGCTAGGCCCAGTGTAGATGATCGGTTTGTAACCTGTAGCGACTTCCACCGCAGTTAAGACCTTAGTAATCCGGTTAAGCTTTTCTGTGGAACTCAAGTCATCCCAATGATCGTTCTGTTGATGATTGTAATAGTCTTGTTCAATGTCTACGACTGGGGGGAGATCGCCTGGTTCTATCTCTAGAACTTGAGCAAACATTTTTACCTGTCGATCAACCTCCTCAGAAGGACGAAAGAAGAGATATGCCCCACGAATAATACCAGCTTTCTTAATGGCAGGCCAGTAAGAAGCAAACCGAGTATCTTGCTTATAGGTTCCGTAGTTCACTTTGGCATAAGCAAAGTGAATACCCTGACTTTTCACTTTTTGCCAATCGATATTCTCGCTGTAATCAGAAACGTCAATACCTTCTACTGACATAGGTTGTCTGTCCTTAGTATGTAAAAGTACTTGGTTAACTACAATGTCATATCGACTGTTTGCGGAAATTTTCTATGCAGCAAGTTAAATTTTTACTAATCGCAAATATTTGGATGGTGTTACAACTTAGCGGTGATGAAATTCAACTTCTGTTTCCAGAATTTTAATATCATAGTTGCCAAAGAAATCGTGACCTAGTAAGCCGATGCTTGCTTTTGGTGCGATCGCTACTTGAAGATTATTGGCTGTAACTCCACCTACTGCAATAGATTTTACCTTACTGGTTGAGAATTTTACTTCACTACCATCAGCAATTTGGGCTTGCATTGTACCTGTAGCCTGTAGTTTAAGTGTATTCGCCATATCTTGAGTGATAATGGTTCCACTAGCACCTGTATCTACAATCATTTCAAAAGTTTTTTTGTCGTTGAAGGTGACATCAATCACAGGAGTTCCACCAAAACGGCGTTTGATTGAGACTCGAAAAACTCTATTGTCTGAAGGTGCGGCTATGATATTGCCACAAATTCTTCCCAATCCAACGGTTTTACCAGAGGAAGTTATCATGTAACACGCTCCTGGATCGTCTGCTGTTGCCTGATGAGAGAATGCTAAAAATATCAGCGTCGGCATTAGTGCAATTGCAGCTAGATTAACGGTTGTAATCCAACGCCTCCAAGCATTCTTCATGTTATACTGCGCTCCATTTTTTTTGATTGTTATTAATAGCTAAACTCATGATTGCGGCTGTAAAACATGGTATTCAAAGCACAGCTTTTTGAGATGAAAAATTAAATATATGTGTTTAATAGGTATTGCAACGGTTTTTTTAGTTTTAAATTAGCTGATTTTTTTATAATCTGTATCTCAAAAATATGAAATCGCATCTTACTCAATACATCTTACATAGAATTACTGATTGGTAAATTAAAGATTAGGTAAAGACATGATGAAACTACTTAGAGCAGATTCAATCTGGCATCCTAAGAAGTTGGATTAGGATAAATTTATTAGCTTACTCAAAATTTGCTACTGCATTTACAGCAGCTGCGATCGCATTTTTCACAGCGATATCTTTTTGTTCTAGAATGATATTTTCGCTATCAGTACGCGAAGCAACTACACCGCAAATAGCTGCTGCTGCAAAATTATACACTCCTGCCATTTTGAATAGTGTGCCGCATTCCATCTCGTAATTCAAGATATTCAAGCGCCGATATTCTTCTGTAATGCCATGCAGCGATCGCATTAAATTTGGATTCGCGGAATCAGTGCGTTCTTGTCCTTCGTAAAAAGTATCAACTGATGCCGTAATTCCGATGTAATGTTCAACCTTTAATTCTCGTGCAGCTTTAACTAAAGCGACTGTCAGAAAAGGATCGGCTGCGGCTGGATATTCCACTGGCGCAATGTCATTAGCTGCACCTTGGCGACATAATGCTGCACTGCTAATAACAACACTACCAACTGGTATATAAGGTTGAATTGCTCCACAAGTTCCAATGCGAATAATTTGCCGGATTCCTACTTGTACCAACTCATTGACAACAATACTTAATGAAGGCGCACCCATACCACTAGTAGCTGATAAGATGCTGCGGCCATTCGGTAAGTATCCAAGATAGCTATTGAGTCCGCGATTTTCTGACAACACGCGTACATCTTGGAAATAAGTTTGGGCAATTAGGCGCGATCGCTCTGGATCGCCAGATAATAGAGCAATGCTGGGAGGTGATGAACCTAAATCATCTTGCCCAAAGCCAATGTGATAAAAGCGTTTATTTGGCATTCAATGCTACTCACACGCGTATTGCAGATCGGAGCGTTTCTTATTGCTGGCTCCTACAACTAAGGAAACAAGAATTGCTCTCAATATGGTTGGGCGATCGCTAAATTATTAGGACTTATGCAATTAACTTGTCATGCATGAACCAACAAGTATTGACCGTTACCAAGAATTTCACCATCACAACCGTCAAAATACACAATGCACAAGAGCAAATAAAGTCTCCACATCCGGCAGAAATTGCCATAGTTCATGCCATAATTTAAATCTTTGACTTTAGCTTGATTTTCGTCAAAATTCATCAACCAATTTATCAGAGTCTTTGAGTAGTTAGCACCATTTAAATACCATTGATTAATAGTTTTCAGGTCTGTATTAATCTTTGGGATGACATCATAACTCCACACCCGCATATTTGGAAAAACATATTTGTCGATAAAAGGATGGGTTATATCATAAGGTAATCTGGTTGTGATTATGTGAATTAACACCTTGCCATCATCTTTGAGGAGAGAAGCCAGTTTTTGAAATGATTTCGTTAAATTCCCTATATGTTCAAACAGGCCAATCGCCATAATTTTATCAAACTTATTCTCAAAATCAATATCATTAAAGTCCTTTTCATATAGAGTGAATCTATCTGAACTGAGGTAACTGGTAGGGTCTCGCATTTTTTTCCGCATATATTCGCATTGCCCGTGGCTCAAATTAAGAGCCGTTACTTTCACATGGGGAAACCGGGAAAGAATGTAATTTGATGCAGAACCCCAACCGCATCCCAAATCTAAGATTTCGTCTCCGTCTTCGATCCCTGCTTTTGCGATCAAATCATCGAGCATCTGCATTTGAGCTTGCTCAAGGTTAGATGCTCCTTTTTCCCATAAAGCCATTGTGTATTTGGGATATAAAAGTTCTGTCTCTTTTAACATCAGACTGAACATTTCTTCGGGTAGGTTGTATTGAACCTTCATTAGTTCGTGTGATCCTTCTGCAAGGCGATCGCTTTCTTGCAACAGCCATTCATAGGGAACTAAAAGAGAAGGAAAATATTTGTAGCTGATTTGCATGGAGAGATTTAAAAGGGATTTAAGCAGAGTATCGGGGATTTTTAGCCCATTGATATAAGCCTCTGCTCCTGCCATTACGATTGCATTGAATGTAGCGATCGCTTTGCGGTTAGCTTGGTAAGCAATTCGGTTTTTGTTATTCACATCTACTAAAAGAGTATGTCTTTGGATCTTGTCTGTAATGCTGTAATTCATGTATACATTACCTTAGATTTTTAGTTATATTAAATTTATGACAAAACTAAATACTCGTCTTTTACAATTTCGGTCTGCGAGAAATTCAAAACTCCCATAACATCAAGGATTTATCACTCCCTGATGCTACTTAAAGTGGTAAAATACGAGAAATCAAATTGAGAGTTATAAAATCAATTTATGTATTAAAAATTAATATTTTTTTATGAAGCTTAATAAAAACATAACGCTCCCTTAATTAATAGTGTTTCTCTTCGGGTTGCAAAAATATTCGATAAATTGCATTTAAATTTTTAACACCATAGGGAACACCATATTTTCCCTGGTAATGAACTCAGACTATTATCCAGGGTATTTAAGTTAGATGGTGGTCGTTATGCTGAGATTGCACTGTCAGAGTCACGCTTCTGGATACCAGAACTAGAATCAGGCTTGGGTGTTTGACAAGGACGCTATCAAGATGTAGAACAGCCGTGGTTATGGTGGTATGATTGGACAGCCGACTGTGTATTGACTTCTATAGAACAAGAAAGTCAACGAGCTGAACGGTTGATTGCACAATTGCGTAGACACAAAGTGGCTTGTCGTTAGACATCGCTAGGCGTTGAACCAGATTTAGATTAGCTCTTTGCCTGCCTTACAGCCCTGCAAACCACTCATAGCCTTGATCCTCCCAATAGCCTTTAGTAGGTAACAAATTGCTTACGAAGGTGATTTGAGTTACCCATTTGCTTTGTTTGTAGCCCAGTTTAATTGGGGATGCTAGGCGCATCGGCGCACCATTATCAACTGATAAGGGTTGTCCATTCTTTTGATAAGCCATGAGAGTTTGGGGATGTACAACAGAAGCAAGATCCCAGCTTTCATAATACCCATCAGCAGATTTGAAGTAGACATAGCGGACGTTTGACTTAGGCTGTACCAGCGCTACTAAATCTCGTAATCGCACACCTCCCCATTGAACGATCGCAGCCCAGCCTTCAACACAAACATGGCGAATCACCATTGAAGTCAAGGGCAGTTTTTGAATATCTGCCATGCTCAATTGCATCGCATTATTAACCTCACCATCAATTATTAAGCGAAACTGCGTCGGATCGATTTGCGGGGTGAAGTCAAAGGTATTAACCAGCAATTTATCTGCTTCTATGGCACTGACAGGAAATTCAGGTATAGGTTTTTGAGTTAATAGAAGTGCTTCAAGACTTTGGTTTAGTGGCTCAGATATTTGCCGCAGATTATCTGAGAACAAATTTGTCCCACAGCCACCAAGAAGAAAGCCTACCCCTGAAAGTCCAGACACTTGCAGTAACCGACGACGGGATAGGGTACGTTTGGGAAGAATCAGACTCATAAAACCTCTACAGAAACATAGATTTCACTAAACGGATGCTTCCTACCTTCAGGGCAAGTAAGGAATGAGCAATTGTAAACAGTATGACAGTAGGAACAGTGATAAAGTGAACAGTGCGTAGAGTCTGCCAACTACCAAACAGCCCGGAAAGCCAATACAGTTGAGCCGGTTTATACATCGCCAGACCACTCAAAATTGCCAGCAGTAGCACTGGAATGATAGCAGTATAAACTAACCGATGCCATGCGTAATTCTTGCGCTTGGGGTTCTGGCTGACTTGTAACGCTTTTAAGTCACCTCGATCGGCAAAGCGACGCTGCCAACGACGAGTTATAAATATATAAAGTCCATACCAAAGTAAGTTCAGCGAAAATAGCCACATAGCAGCAAAATGCCAGTGTCTAGCACCTCCTAGCCAACCTCCTAGCAACAGAAAATCAGGAAAACGCCAACCTGCACGCCCTCCAAATACCGGATTGGCATTATAGATTTGCAGTCCACTAGCGATCATCAAAATGAGACTGATGATATTAATCCAGTGAAAGGTCTTTGATAAAAAAGTCTGACTTGGTGTTGAGCGAACTTTACGTTTAGATGAGGTCATAGCAACATAATTCGTAATTCGTAGTTAAAACTGCATGGATAAATCTGTTTTATATGAAATAAAGATGGCGTGCATTTTTTATTTTCCATAACTAAAATTATTTGCTCTGTCCTTCAATTACGAATTACGAATTATATCGGTTGAGTGGGAAAAACGGAGCCAGCCAAAGTTGTATCTGGATATCCTAACCCAGAAGAATAGCAATTGCTGTGGTCACGATCGCTACGCCACCAATCCGTTGCAACGCTGCACTATGGGAGCGGATATTGAGAATTTTTTGGCTGAGTACTCGCCCACTATAAGCGATCGCCAAGAGAGGCAAACCGGCTCCGATTCCATAAGCCACTAGTAGCCAAAATGCACCTATGACTTGATGATTAACTGCTGCTAGGACTAAAATTCCGCCCAAAACTGGTCCAGCACAGGGAGTCCACAAAAGCCCCAACTGAGTCCCTAGCCAAAACTCTCCCATGAGTCCCATTCGTGCAGGTTTTTTAGCCCACTTCCCAATTGGAATATAACTAAATATTCGGTAACTCCATGTAGGGAAAATTGCCAATAATCCCAAAAATAAAAGGAGTGCGATCGCTCCATTACGCAATAAATTAACCAAGCCTGTAAACCAGCTTGCTGTTATACCTAGTAAACTACCTGCCACTGCAAAACCAGTGATTAATCCCCCTAACAGTGCTACTGGGCCATAGGTATGGGATTGAAGCGATCGCCCCAATAACACAGGCAAAATCGGTAAAACACAGGGTGAAAGCACATTCAAAACTCCCCCCAATAAAGCCAGACTGATTGATAAAGTAGAAGTCGTCATCATTCCTTCTACCCCAATAGCTGGCGCATAGTTTGCTCTATTTTTTCGTATGCACCTTCACCAATATGGTCATATTGCAACAAACCCTGACGGTCAGCTAAAAATAGATGGGGCCAATATTGATTTTCGTAAGCGTTCCAAGTTTTATATTCGTTATCAACTGGAACCGGATAGGTAATTTGGTGTTGTTGTAATGCCTTTTTTATGTTGTTTGCGTCTCGCTCAAAAGCAAACTCTGGTGTGTGGATGCCAATCACCTTGAGTCCCTGCGACTCATACTGTCGATGCCATCTAGTAATGTAAGGCAGTGTACGCTGGCAGTTAATACAAGCAAAAGTCCAAAACTGTATCAGAACAACATTGGCTTTGAGGTCAGCTATTGACAAAGGTGTAGAATTAAGCCACTGACTTATCCCTTGAAACTCTGGTAAACTCTTGCCTACCGGAGGTTTCACTACAATATTTTCCGAGTCTTGTGTATTCTTACTATTTGCAGGAGAGATAAAAGGGGCATTCACTTTTCTAAAGTTGGAAAATGTTGTGGCTGCACTCATTCCAACAACCCCTAACCCAAGATAAAAAAGTAACTGACGCCGGCGGAGTAGATTGTGATTCATCAGAATTTCTCTTGTTGAGGTCAAAGCACCAAAGTATAGGGATTGGAGTTAGGATTTTCCTGGTTAACCAGTCCCTAGTACCCAGTACAAGAAAAGTGAGATGCAAAGCTAGTTGTGGCTAAGGCTTGGTAGAAGCAGGCGATTGCTTCATCGCATTACCAGCTTTATCTTTGCTCATTGCATCACCGGCTTTGTCTTTGCTCATCGCATCTTTGCCCATTGCATCACCGGCTTTGTCTTTACCCATTGCATCTTTGCCCATTGCACCACCGGCTTTGTCTTTACCCATTGCATCTTTGCCCATTGCATCACCGGCTTTGTCTTTACCCATTGCATCTTTGCCCATTGCATCACCGGCTTTGTCTTTGCTCATCGCATCACCAGCTTTGTTTTTGCTCATCGCAGGAGAGGCTTCAGGAGCAATTTGATTGTTGCTTGCAGGGCTGCTAGAGCAACCAGTGAGACTGGTAGTTAAAATCAAACCAGCAATTAAAGAAAGTGTTTTCCAATTCATATTCTTCTTTCGTCCTTTGGATATTTCTTTTTGTATCGATTGATCAGAGGAAACTAAGCTACAAGCAGATTCATAAAGGCTATTGGTATAAAGAAGATACCTTCTTGTTGAGGACTCCATCAGATTCTTGCTACTGCGTAGCTTGCCGCCGTAGACATCGCATCTACATTGCAATCAAATAAAGCCTTCGGTTCTAACACTCCTAATGTTTGAGTTATCCCGAACATCCAAAGTATCTCTGTTAGGACTGAAGCCGAACTGAAATGAAGCCATGATTTTCATAAATTTATCCCTTGAGAAAATTTAGTTAATTCTCAGCATTTTCTCAGGTATTTATGGTAATGAAAGCCACGGACTAATTTAAGTATTCTCCCAACTAAACCTCATGAATGCTGCAAATTAAATATTTGACTAATTCAACGGTTAAAGCAAAGGTAAAACTCGATATTTCGCATTTCTCTGCCTTGCGATCGTCAACCTAAAGATTGTAAGTTAGTTACACACATAAAAATCCCCACGCATCTACTGATATCAGTTTCTACTTTATTAATGTAGATTACGGATATTTAATTTTTCTTAACCGCTATTTTAGAAATATTAAAAAGCTTGATTAGCTACAACTTTCAAATATGTCAGACAACAAAGAATTTTCATCCGAAAAAAGCTCTTCCGTTAAAAATGTCTTGATTATAGGTGCAGGCGGGTATATTGGCGGAGCGCTGTGCCGTAAGTTTTCTCAGACACGAGATTTTGCCGTATTAGCACTTGTGCGTCCGAGTAGTGATATTGAGGGTATAAAGCCTTTCTGCAAGGAAATAATCCGCTCTCAAGAGGTAGAAATTTCCAGCAATGATGTTGCACAAGCAATTTGCAAGCATGATATTACAACGGTAATTAATGTAGCGTGGCACATGCCTCCAGAATCAACCAAAGAAGCTCAATTCGCTCTAGACCGTATAGCATTAGAAGCCGCCTTACACGGTGCTAGTGCAGTTTCGCCAGATATTCATGTAATTACAACCAGTGGGAATTTCTCTTTGATTACCGCCAATGGAGGACGAATAACAGAAATACCTCCGCCAAAAAGTTATACACTGCCCGAATATTTAGTATGTATTGACTTACTAGTGGGTGTAAATGTCTTGAAAGATGGGCTAGTAGAAGAATATATCAGCAATGGAGGTAACGCCTCCATTGTGTATCCTTCATCAGTGTATGGTTCAGCACCAACTCGTGGCAGTTTCTGGGATTTTGCAATTCAGCAGTTCATTACTGGGAAACCACACCAGGGCTATCAGCCATTTCCACCAGATTTTATGACGGCATGGATTCATGTTGAAGATTTAGCAGACTGCTACATTGCCGTAGCGCGATTTGGCTCAAAAGGAGGACATTACCTTGCTGCGCCTGAAAATTTTAGTATTAGCCAGGTGTCAAAAATGTTTGCCCAGACTGCTCAGGTAGAATTTATGGCGCCAGTCTTTGAAAACAAAGACAAAGTTATATTTGATGATTCTCATACTAGAGAAGTACTTCAACTTCAATGGAAGTATAAAATGGCTGATGAGATGAAAGGTTGGGTAGAGAGAATAAAAGAGTTAGGAACTTATTTTTTAGAGTAAATAAGGGGTAAATGGCTTTGGAACCCGTTCCATCAGATATGACCGATCCAAAAATTCCTGCGGAAGCATTCCAATTTTGCCAAAAGACACAGGACTGGTACAGAAACTCTCTAGAAACCTCTTTCCTTTGCGTTCTTTGGTTTTATATCCCGGAAAAACTCTAGATACCCTACTGTCGCTAGCTAACATCCTTTAGTACTGCTAGCAATTTTTCAATATGTGCTACTTCATGAGTTGCCATCACGGATATTCTGATTCGACTTGTGGGCACTGTGGGGGGACGAATTGCTGGGGCAAAAATGCCAGCATCTCTTAGCTGTTTTCCAGCTTGGAGGGCATCTGTCGCATTAGGCAATTGAAAACATAATATGGGTGATTCAGAAGGCAGCAATTTCAGGTTAGGTAACTGTTGCAGCAAAGTTTTCAAGTAATATATATTCCCCCACAACTGGGCACGGCGTTGCGGTTCTTGTTGCACAATCTTGATTGCTGCTAAGGCCGCGGCTGTATCAGCAGGTGAAAGCCCAGTGGTATAAATCCAACTGGGTGCGCGGTTCCGCAAAAAGTCAATTAAGGCGCTACTTCCTGCCACATAACCGCCTAAACTACCTAAAGCTTTACTCAAGGTGCCAACTTGAATTAATTGCTTTCCTGTACACCCAAAATGTTCGACACACCCAGCGCCAGTTTTTCCTAATACGCCGGTAGCATGAGCTTCATCGACTAGCAGCATACAGCTAAATTCATCAGCAAGATCCAATAGTGCAGGCAACGGACATAAATCGCCATCCATGCTGAAGACGGTATCAGTCACAATCAAACAGCGTCGGTAATTTTGCCGCTGCTGGTTCAACTGAGTTTTTAATACTGCCATATCACAGTGTGGGTATTCCACCACTGCTGCACCGCTGAGAATCGCTCCATTTTTCAGACTGGAATGATTGTACTGGTCAGAGAATATTAAATCGCGCTTGCCCACAAGGGCGGTAATTGCACCCAAATTGGCTAGATACCCGGAACTAAATACCAAAGCATCTTCTGTTTGTTTGGTAGATGCGATCGCCTCCTCTAACTCCCTGTGTAATTCACGATGCCCACTGAGTAATCTAGAACCAGTACTACCAGTACCAAATTGGGCGATCGCAGCCGTTGCCGCTGCCATCAACCGCTCATCCCCAGCCAAGCCCAAATAGTCATTGCTGGCAAAATTAATTACCTCTTGTCCAGCTAAAACCACCGTTGCACCCGGACGACCATCGATAGGTTGTACCGAACGATACCAGTCCGCCCGATGAATTGTTGCTAAGGACTGTTCTAGCCAGGCATAAGGGTCAGTCATTGGGAGTGGGGCAGGGGGCAGGGGAGGCAGGGGGAGAATAACAAATGACAAATGACAAATGACAAAGGACAAATGATAATTAAACTTGTTCGCTACTGAGATGAGCGATCGCTTGTTTAATCCAGTCTTCGACATAGGCATCTTTGGGTAGTCCAATGTCTTCGCTGACTACGTGCAGGGCGTGACTGACCTCATGGGCAGTATATCCCAAGGCGAAGAGGGTCATTTGCACCTCTTCGAGAATTCCTGGTGCAGGCCCGCCTGTGGCGACGAAGAACCCGGCTGATTTGCGCCACTCGACCAATTTACTTTTTAGTTCCAAACAGATGCGTTCAGCGATTTTTTTGCCCACACCTGGAGCTTGAATGAGGATTTGTGTATTGCCAGCGATAATTGCTTGGACTAAATCTGGTAGTTCCAGAGTATCCAGGAGTGCGATCGCTAAAGCTGCACCAATCCCTGTGACAGTCAGCAAGTGGCGAAATAAATCGCGTTCGGCTGGGGAAGCAAAGCCATAGAGAAAGGGCACTTCTTCCCGAATTTGCAAATGGGTAAAAATTTGCGCCACTCCTCCTGACTCTGGTAACTGGTTTGCTAGCCGTTGGGGAACTTGCAAATCATACCCTAAACCATTCACTTCCAAAGTCAGAATCACGCGATTAGCGCCAATTGTTTGGATACCAGCGACTATACCTTTTAAATAACTAATCATTACAAGAGACCAAAATAATTTAAGCCTTCAATAATCCCACCTGCACAAAAACCTTTTGCTAGGTAGCGGTGCGTAGCAGGATGCTCGTTATGCCATTGGAGTAACTCTTTTCGGGCATTCCCGACGATGATTCCCCGTTCGTTGCCTACAGCAAATAAAGCAATATCATTACCCGAATCACCACAGACAACTGTTTGTTCTGCTGCAAATTTCCACTTCTGGCGTAAAAACTGCATTGCCTGACCTTTATCGCTGCTATAAGGTACAATGTCAAGGTCTATTCCGCTACTGTAGATTAACTTTACATTTAATTTACATTTCTGCAACTCTGCTTCAAGTTGTGGTAGAACATTCGCAGATACTTCTTGTTCTAAAAAACAACTCACTTTGAAGGGACGCTGTTCTGAATCTGGTTGCCGAACTAACTCACGGTATTTTTGGGTAATAGATAATACAGTTTCCCGTTCCCATCCCGGAGAGAGGATTTCTGACCAACCTGAGTCTGGAGTATCAGTACCATCAAGGTAAATTTCTGTACCCACAGACAGGACGAGGGCATCCGGTTGCAAAAGATTTTTTTGAGCTTGGAGTTCTTTGTAAAGTACAGGCGATCGCCCGGTAGAGTAAACGATTTTAGTCCCGTATTCTTGGCGATGTCTCTTCAGCAGTTGATTCAGTTCTGGTAAAGCGCTGTCATCGCCGACGGTGCGATATACGAGGGTGTCATCTAAATCGGTTACAAAAAGAAATGGTTTCATGATTAATACCTCTTGCAAAATCTCGTTATTCTACCGCGCGAAGAGACTTTTACAAGAGATTTTTTTGCTAAAAACAAAATATGTCAAACATTCAATTCGAGATTAAGGATAGTTAGAATTATTGTCAGTAAAAGGTTATAGGCATTTTCATACGTAGCTAGTAAGCAAAAAATTATTTAAAACAAATTGGGAGCTAAAGCTTTATTTAATGCCTTCAGATTTTTGTAAGTTAATAAATTGTTTTTCTCTAGGTTGCATCTTCTTTATATGGGAGCATCCCAAATGTGTAAAAACATATTTTGTCATTGCGAGCGTAATGAAATGAAGCGTTCGCGGAGCGTCTCTTAGAGGATGTTTGAAAAGTCCTCTCGTTGGTAGTAAAACATTTCAGATCCCCCTAAATCCCCCTTAAAAAGGGGGACTTTGATTCCGGTTCCCCCCTT
>NZ_JBALDU010000049.1:0-28477 GCF_036917235.1 Nostoc sp. | reverse complement strand
TCGAAATGGTCATCCTTCCATCACAATTGCTCAAAGATTTCTCTCTAATGATATTGACAAACTTCTTGCCCTTGTGGAATGAATCAGCCCTGCCTCTCCCTGGGGAGAGGGGCTGGGGGTGAGGGTAAAACGTTATCACCAAGCGGGTTTCACGTTAAGTTTACACCAATGAGCATTGCTGTGCCCCTAAGAACGGACTGTATTACACCCAAAAACTATACGGAAGGAAAAACAGATGATTATCATACTTAAGAGCGGTACACCTGTTGAGGAAATTACTCGCATTAGCCAAGAAGTGAGTGACACTTGGGGAGTCACGGTAGAAAAAAGTGTTGGCACTCATAAAGTTGTGATGGGGCTAATTGGTGATACCACTAGCATTGATAAATTACAGGTTCAGGAATTCAGCCCTTGGATTGAGCAAGTATTACGAGTGCAACAACCTTTCAAGCGGGTAAGTCGAGAATTCCGACATGGAGAAGCCAGCGAGGTTGTTGTACCGACACCTAATGGTCGTGTCTATTTCGGCGAACATCATCCGATTGTAGTGGTAGCCGGGCCTTGTTCTGTTGAAAATGAAGCGATGATTGTCGAAACGGCAAAGCGCGTGAAGGCATCTGGGGCACAGTTTTTGCGTGGCGGAGCCTACAAACCCCGTACTTCACCCTATGCGTTTCAAGGTTATGGTGAAAGCGCTTTAGATTTGTTAGCAGCAGCGCGGGAAGCTACTGGTTTGGGTATCGTCACAGAACTAATGGATGCTGCCGATTTATCCGCAGTGGCAAGAGTAGCTGACATCATCCAAATCGGAGCGCGAAATATGCACAACTTTTCGTTGCTGAAAAAGGTAGGCGCTCAAGATAAACCTGTGCTGCTGAAGCGGGGAATGTCTGCCACAATTGACGAGTGGCTGATGGCAGCAGAATATATTTTGGCATCTGGAAATCCTAATGTAATTCTTTGTGAGCGGGGAATCAGAACCTTTGATGGTAAATATGCCCGCAATACCTTAGATTTATCGGTGCTTCCGGTATTGCGATCGCTGACCCATTTACCAATTATGATCGATCCCAGTCATGGTACTGGTAGGTCTGAATATGTGCCATCGATGGCAATGGCTGCGATCGCAGCTGGTACAGATGCCTTAATGATTGAAGTTCACCCCAATCCCGCAAAAGCTTTATCCGATGGTCCCCAATCTCTCACCCCTGAGAAATTTGACCGCTTGGTTCAAGAAATGTCAATTCTGGGCAAACTAGTCGATCGCTGGTCTACACCTGTATTCGATCGTATTAGTGGGCGTTGAATTCTGAATCAAGATGCTCTGGTGCGATCGCTTAAGGGTACGCAGACTCGCAATCAGTGAAAGATACCCCTGCGGAGTCACAGACCCGCCACTGATTAAACCCCCACCCAATCAATGATTGGATGGGGGTTTTAAATCTTGTTGGTCATTCGCTTTTTCGTACAAAATTCATTCTGAATTCTGATATCATGTTCGGCAAATCACTTACGATTAAGCCCCGATTTTAATCCACCAGTGAAAACCAGTTAACTCTTGAATCAAATCTTGCTGTTGAAGCAAAGATTGACAGCGATGGGTTGTGAAATAGTCAAGATGAGAGCGATCAATGTGGTTAAACTAAGTTTGCGAGCGCGCATAGCTAGGATTTAGAGTTAGGAGCTTTTATACAGGAGCGGGAAATTTACCATTTATGTTTGCAGTTCGCTACAGTTAGAGACTTCCCAAGAAAAAGTCTCTAACTGTACTTTTGGGGAGTGGGTAATTTATTAGTTGAAAGTTCCTAATTTAGCTGATTTTTGGCAAAAGCTTAAACCCGAACAAGAAATTATGTCGTCTAGAAAATCCATTGTTCGGGTCTTTGTGAAAAGAGTATAAAATCTCGAACTACCTCTTTTTTTGAAGTTCGTGCATACTTCTAACAACCTTTGTGACTAAATTTCTGGGCGTAAATCTGACGCTTTCAGTTAATATCTTATTTCTCATCCCAGGAACAACAACAGTTTTGTTTTTCATTAAGCCCCGATAACCAATCCTAGCGACGGTTTCCGTATCCATCATTCTGTTAACATTAGCAATCTTTGAATCTTCCATTGCAGCATTTTGTTGGAATTCCGATGCTGTTGGCCCTGGACAAAGAACAGTCACGCTGACACCTGTACCCTCTAATTCATTCGCGATCGCTTCTGAAAATGATAATACATAAGCTTTAGTAGCAAAATAAACTGCCATTAAAGGCCCCGGTTGAAAAGCAGCCGCTGAGGCCACATTTAATATTTTTCCATAGTTTTGCTCGACCATATCTTTGAGGAACAACTTCGTTAAATGAGTCAGACTAACCATATTTACCTGAAGCATTTTCAATTCAGTGCTGAGGTCTGTTTCGCTAAATGCTCCATAAGTACCAAAGCCAGCATTGTTAACTAGCACATCAATCTTGATGGATGCTTGCTGTAATTCTGTGAAAATTTCTTCTGGGGATGTTGGGATAGATAAATCTTTAACAAAAATTTTGACAAAAATGCCAAACTTTTGTGGAAATTCATCTACAATTTCAGTAAGTTTTTGTTCATTCTTATCTACTAACACAAGATTATAATTATGACGGGCAAAAATCTGGGTTAATTGATAGCCTATACCACTAGCCGCTCCTGTAATGAGAGCAGTTCTTTTTTGCCGACTTTCAGATGTTTTATTCATGTGACAAAAATGATTAACTGGAATTAATTAACTTTTATAAATTTAGCTACAGCAATATATAATGTGTGGTGTAGCTATTTTTATGCAGACAATAAATGATGCTATCCACCTGAAATGAGTATACTTCAATCCAGAATATTAGACGTAAATATAAAAATCTGTATCTATATAAACAAGAGCAAGAATATTTAAGATTGTCATCAATGCCACAACATAATTCCGTTACTATAACTGACGTGCAAGCAGCACAAAAGCGAATTTTAGGGATTGCCCACCGCACGCCTGTACTAACATCTAGAATCGTTAACGATCGCACCAATAGCCAAGTGTTTTTTAAGTGCGAAAACTTTCAACGCACGGGGGCATTTAAATTTAGAGGCGCATACAACGCCCTAGCCCAACTATCGGCAGCAGAAAAACAAACAGGCGTTCTCACCTATTCATCAGGAAATCATGCCCAAGCGATCGCTTTGGCTGGGCAACTACTAAATATTCCCACCACCATTGTCATGCCTGATGATGCTCCCTCTGTCAAACAAACTGCTACTCGTAGTTATGGTGCAGAGATAATTTTGTACAATCGCCAAGAAACAAACCGAGAAGAATTAGCCCAAAAATTAGCAGATGAGCGCTCTTTGACACTCATTCCTCCTTACGATCATCCCCATGTAATCGCCGGACAGGGGACAACTGCTTTAGAATTAATCCAAGAAGTTGGTGAGTTAGACTTACTATTAGTTTGTTGTGGCGGTGGTGGATTACTTTCAGGATGTGCGATCGCAGCTAAAGGACTTTTACCCAATTGTAAAGTAATCGGGGTAGAACCAGCCCTTGCCGACGATGCTACCCGCTCCTATCACACCAAAACCTTACAAACTGTCAAAAATCCTAATACCATCGCCGATGGTGCGCGGACTCCTAGCCTTGGTAAAATTACTTTCCCCTTAGTGCTGCATTACGTCGATGATATGGTGACGGTATCGGAAGAAGCGATTCTTCGCACCATGTTTTTCTTGTGGGAACGTCTGAAAATTGTAGTTGAACCTACTGGTGTATTAGCTGCTGCTGCTTTACTCGAAGGTGTGGTGACAGCAGCAGAGGCGAGAGTTGGTGTCATCATTAGCGGTGGAAATGTAGATTTGGCGCAAGTTAATAAATTGTTTTCTGGGGGATTGAATTGAAAAGTTAAATTTCCAATTGACAAACTGCGATGCCTACGGCGGGCTGCGCCTACGCACTTTTGATGATGGGGCTGATGCGATCGCCTCCCGTTAGTGTTTGCATAATCGCCCTACAAGCTCTATTCTGTCAGAGCATCAAGTTTAGCCAGTATTCTTAAGCCTTCTTGTGGGTTGCCAGTTGCAGCCATTGCTTTAAATCTTGTATGGGCATCAAATTCTGCCAGAGCTATGGTAGAAAGTTCTTCAATCAATTTCTTGACACTGATAAACTGTTCCACATTTAAATTGCATAATAGGGAAAATGTTTTTTTCTGCGTGGTTTATTTAATTAATAAAGTGCTACAAGTGACATTTGTAATCAAAAAATTGTGTTGATAATGAAGTAGCGATCGCTTATTTAGCAAAAAAATCTGCTTGAAAAACCAAGAACATCGGGGCTTTTACGAACAACATTTACATATGTTAATATTGTTTGGTTTAGGTACGGATATTCGGTATGGTTCCCATAAAGACCGTTCTAAAAAATTCAGAGCCAGTCACTCGGTTGTTTTCTCATCTCGAATTTGATGGCAAAAAACTCAATCATCAACCGGGTAGTGTATTGGGGAGTACTGCATTGATTGCAGGAACCACCGTTGGGGCTGGGATTCTGGCTCTACCAGCCGTTACGCTGCCATCTGGGATTGTACCATCCACATCTGGACTCATTGCAGTTTGGCTCTACGCTCTAGTTTCGGGGTTATTGGTTGCAGAAGTTACCTTAAACACGATGCGAACAGAAGGGCTTTCAAGTATAGGTTTTTTAGGGGTTGTCGAGAAGATCCTTGGTAAGGTGGGAGCGCGAATTGCTGGCGGTGCATATTTATTCATGCACTATGCTCTGTTGGTGGCATACATCACCGAAGGCGGAGAGATTTTAGGAGCGGCGGCGGCAAAATTCTGGGGTATGCAGATATTGCCTACATGGATGGGCACAATGGCTTTCACGCTCTTATTTGGTGGCATTATGTATCTTGGGCGAGAAAAGTTTATTGAGAAATTAAACAACGCCTTTGTCGGAATTGTCATCGTTTCCTTCTTGGGATTATTATTTCTGGGGGGAAGACATATTCAGAGTGCCCAGCTATTATTTCAGAATTGGAGTGCCCTTGGTAGTGCCATTTCAGTGATGTCTGTAGCGCTGTTTTTCCAAAACGTTGTGCCATTGGTTGTGACGCAACTCGAAGGGGATGCCCCCAAAATTCGTCAATCCATCTTTATTGGTTCTGTAATTCCTCTAATTATGTTCTTGGCGTGGAATGCCGTAATTTTAGGAAGTGTCAGTCCCGATATGCTACATGGCACATCTGATGGTAGAACTGTTTTTGACCCACTGCAAATTCTTCGAGCAGGTGGTGCTGGGGAATGGTTAGGAGTCCTAGTATCCATTTTTTCAGAATTTGCGATCGTCACTTCATTTATTGGATTTGTGTACGGGTTGCTGGATTTGTTCAAAGATATTTTCCTACCTGCACAGTGGCAACTTTCTAGCCGCCTACCCCTCTATTCGTTGGTTCTTTTCCCTCCGATGACTCTGGGAACGCTTAACCCCAGCATCTTTTTTACTGCCCTAGATTACACTGGAACATTTAGTATTTCAGTTCTAGGTGGAATTATTCCAGCGTTAATGAGTTGGAAGCAACGTCAAGAACAAGAAAACTTAGATAGCACAAATCAACCACTCGTTCCTGGCGGGAAGGTGACACTCATTGTGATAATTGGAGTGGCATTAACCATGATAGGAAGACAAATTCTGTCAATTTACACAAAATAAAACTTTTGTGCTACATAAAACTATAATTGTAGTATAAATATGTTAACCACAATCAAATGAGTGATTCTCGGCTTGTCAAAATCAGCAAATATCTCAGCAAATATCTGCGACACACACCGGATGCAATTGGAATTAAACTTGCTCCCGGTGGTTGGGTTGCTGTTGATGACCTACTTACCGCTTGTGCTAAAAATAATTTTCCGATTACCCGTCAGGAATTACAGGTGGTAGTTGAATTCAACGAGAAACAACGCTTTTCTTTTAATTCTACAGGTAATCTGATTCGTGCAAACCAAGGACATAGTATAAAAGTCGATTTACAATTAGAACCTGTTATTCCCCCAGATCAGCTTTATCACGGCACGGGACGCAAATTTTTAGAGTCTATTCTGCAAACAGGACTTTGCAAAATGTCGCGACATCACGTCCATTTATCGAAGGATGTAGAAACAGCACAAACTGTTGGTGCAAGACATGGAAAACCAGTAGTTTTTGCTGTACATACTGCGGCAATGCATCAGGCAGGTTACATCTTCTATTGTTCTGCTAATGGTGTTTGGTTAGTCGATAGTGTGCCACCTGAGTATCTACAAAAAATTTGAATTTTAACAAAATAGAATATTGAACAGATATTTGTCAAGAAGCTACAAAATGCGGAATTTGCAATAATTACCGCATATTTTGATTACTAATATAATGCACAATATTTAATAAATAAGATATAAAAAATCCCGATAAAAATTAAATTTGCAACGTATAAATAGGACGTTAGATATTTAATTTTGCGATACAGCTTTTTATAACTTCGTCATCATTAAAGAAAACAAGGGGATTCGGTGACAAGGGGATAGACCTTTAATAAATCTCTCATTCAATTGATGAACTTATACCAATTTGAAAAAAGAATGCAACACATAGATAATATCCCTCCCTAACCCTGCCCAAAGCATCGGGGAGGGTGCGCGTCAGCGCGGGTGGGGTTATCTGTCGTAAACATTTTTTGAATTGGTATTATATCAATGTACCCATAGCGCTTGTACTCCTAATACTGTATTCTCTGATAGATTAGCGTTTGCAAAAGCAGGGATTAGCAGTAATTCCATTCCGGTTTACACCTGAAAAAGTAACTTTGTAGATTTGTCTATAAAATTACAAACTCTCAACAGTAAAAATACTATCAATCTCTTTGCCTACTTACCCAATGTAGGTTAAAAATCTCACCAAATAAGCATTTTAGACCTATCCAAACTCCAAGATGTCTTCTAAGCAAATCTTGTTTATCAGTAACGGCCACGGAGAGGACAACCATACCTCTCATGTTATTCAGACCCTGCGCCAATTAAATCCTTCTATTAAGATGGCGGCAATGCCGATTGTGGGGGAAGGAAAAGCTTACCGCAGCTTGGACATTCCTATTATTGGGCCCACACAAACAATGCCCTCTGGCGGATTCTTTTACATGAAGCGCCTGTATTTGCTCAAAGATTTTCAATCGGGATTGATTGGGTTAACGTGGCAACAATTACAAGCAGTGTTACAGTATGCTCCTAACTGCGATTTAATTATGGCGACTGGGGATTTTATCTCCCAGACATTTGCTTACTTAACAAAGCGTCCCTTCGTTTCGTTTATCTCTTGTCTTTCTGCCCTCTATGAAGGGCGATTGCGTCTCAATCCCCTGCTGTGGCACGACCTTAATTCTTCCAGATGTCTGGCAGTTTTCACCAAGGATTCCCATACGGCTTATGACCTTCAACGGCAAGGTTTAACTAAAGCTCAGTTAGCTGGCATTCCGGCTTTAGATCGCCTTGTCCCTACTGGCAAAGACTTGCACCTGAAACCGGGCGAGAGAGCGATCGCACTTTTACCAGGGTCACGGATGCCTGAAGCCGCGCGAAATTTTTGTTTGCAGTTGCAACTAGTGGTAGAAATCGTCAAGGTGATGCCTGAGTCAGGATTACAATTTCGTGCAGCCTTGATACCGAGTTTGATGGAGCAACTAGACGACATTGCCAAAAGTCAAGGTTGGCAGCTGACTCAAGGCATACTCACTTATTCTCCTCCAGGAAATTCTCCTGACGAATCACCGATTGTGGAAGTGAGATGTTATTCAGATGCCTTCAGTGACATCCTATGTTACTCTACTCTCGTGATTGGTATGGCAGGGTTGGCAGTGGAGCAAGCTGTGGCGATCGGGAAACCTATCATCCAGATTCCCGGAGAGGGCCCTCAATTTACCTATCAATTTGCAGAAGCGCAAACGCGTCTGTTGGGCAGAAATGCCCAAACCATCGGCACTAAGCCAGCAACCCCTGAGATTCTCAAGCAAGCAGCGAAACGAGTCATTGAAACTTTACAAGATTCAGACTACCTCGCTAAGTGCAAAGAAAATGGCCCTGAGCGATTTGGCCCACCCGGCGCATCTGAGAGAATTGCCCGCTTTCTACTAAACTCTCTAGGAGAAACTGAGTAGAAATTGCGCCAGAATTTAGGAGTCGGCACGGTTGGGTAACATGGTGTGGTAGGCTAACGCCGTAATGCACCTCAATTCTGACTCCTGAATTCTTACTTACCTATGAAAGTCCGCTCTAGTTACTGGCAACTGTTACCTTATCTTTGGCCGCAATGGCCGCTGTTAGTCCAGGGATTGGCTTGTATCTTAGGATTTGTGTTATTCACCCTAGCAGTACCCTATTTAGCAGGTCAGGTCGCTTTTTATCTTGGCCAGGGAAATGTAAACCAGATTGCCTACTGGCTCGGACTAGCCACTTTAGTATTTTTGGTTCGAGGGCTTTGTCAATACGGGCAGAATGTCTTTATGATCGCTGCTACCTTGAACATGGTTTTAAACTTGCGTAAGCGGGTTTATGCCCACCTGCACAAACTTGGATTGGATTACTTTGAAACCACACAGACGGGAGACCTAACTTATCGCCTGACTGAAGATATCGATCGCGTCGGCGAGATTGTGGATAAGCTATCCCATCAGTTTCTTTCCAATTTGTTGCAGTTAATTGCAATTCCCATTTATATGCTCTACCTGAATTGGCCCCTCACTCTTGCGGGTTTGATTTTGGCTCCTTTAATGGCTTGGTTGATCGGGCAATTTGGTCAGCGATTACTCGTGCTATCTCGCCAGAGCCAAAATCAAGTTTCCAATTTGTCGGCGATGCTAACTGAAGTATTTAGCGGAATTCGCGTTGTTCAGGCTTTTGCAGCCCAAGAATATGAAGTGAAGCGATTCAATCAAGAAGCAGAAATCAATCGCCAAGCTAAGTATCGCGCTTTACAACTCAAATCCATTCAGTTTCCCGTTGTCGGTTTTTTGGAAGCAGTTAGCATTATACTGCTGTTTTTATTAGGAGGATGGCAGATTTCTCAGGGACAACTAACCACTCAAGGGTTTATCAGTTTCTTAGCTGCTGTGGCTTTACTGATTCAGCCAATCGATATGCTGATTAGCAATTACAACGAGTACAAACAGACCGAAGCTTCTGTTGAACGCATCTTTGAACTGATGGCGAAGGAACCTAGTATCAGCGAAAAATCGAATGCTCAGGCAATGCCACGAGTTATGGGCAAGGTAGAGTATCGTCATGTCGATTTCGCCTACAATCTCGATCGGCCAGTTCTCAAGGATCTTTGCTTGAACGCTTCTCCTGGTGATGTCATTGCCTTGGTTGGTTCTTCTGGAGCTGGCAAATCGACCTTAATTAACCTTTTACTTCGCTTTTATGACCCTCAAAGAGGTCAAATTCTGGTTGATGATATTGATATCCGTGATGTCACACTCACCAGTTTGCGCCATCAAATTGGCATTGTTCCGCAAGATATTACTCTTTTTTCAGGAACGATCGCTGAAAATATCGGTTACGGTCAGGAAAAATTAGATTTAGCAGCGATTCAGGAAGCGGCAAAGATTGCTAACGCCCACTCCTTTATTACCCAGTTCTCCCAGGGTTATCATACCTGGTTAGGCGAACGTGGAGTTAACCTATCGGGAGGACAACGCCAAAGATTAGCGATCGCTAGAGCAGTTGCCAACGATCCTCGAATTCTCATCCTGGATGAGGCCACCTCTGCCCTAGATTCTGAATCAGAAGCACTAGTTCAAGAAGCATTGGAACGAGTGATGCAAAATCGTACCGTGTTTATTATCGCCCATCGCTTGAGCAGCGTTCGTCGGGCTGACTGCATTCTCGTAATCGAACAAGGACAGGTAGTTGAAGCTGGTACTCACACCTCTCTCTTGTCTCAGGAAGGACGGTATGCCCGTTTTTACGCCCAACAGTTATACTCTACAGATGATTAGGGCATTGTCAAGTTACTGTCGGTTCGCTCATTTGAGAAAATCTATATCAACACCCCAGCAATACAAGCGGTGATAAAACCCGCTAACAATCCGCCAATCATTGACCTTACACCCATACGAGCTAAGTCATGCTGGCGATTGGGTGCTATCCCCGCAATGCCGCCAATGGTAATGCCAATTGAACCTATATTTGCAAAGTTACATAATGCGTAAGTTGTAATAATTACTGCACGCTGAGAAATTTTTCCACTCTCAATTAGTGCTTTTAAATCTAAAAAAGCAATAAACTCATTCAAAATTGTTTTTGTACCCAATAATGCCCCAACTTGCCGACAATCAGCCCAAGGTACGCCCATCAGCCAAGCTACGGGAGCCATAATAAAAGACAAAATCCACTGTAATGAGAGTTGCTGTAAGCCCACAAATGCCCCCAACCATCCCAAAAGTGCATTCAGGGCAGCTAATAACCCCAAAAAGGCGATAATCATCACCCCAACATTAACTGCTAGCTTCACGCCGTCAATTGCTCCGGTAGTAGCAGCATCAATTACATTTACATAATTGGTTTCTATATATGCTTTTGCTTTACCAGCCGTCTCTGATACTTCTGTTTCTGGGTAAAGTAATTTTGATACCACCAAGGATGTGGGAGCAGTCATAAAGAAAGCAGCAATTAGGTGTTCTGCTGGAATGCCAAAGGAAAGATACGCTCCCAGTACTCCAGCCGCAATTGTGGCAAAACCACCCGTCATCACGGCATGGAGTTCTGATTGCGTCATATTCGCTATATAAGGTTTAACCATCAGCGCCGCCTCTGTTGGCCCCAAAAAGATGTTACCTGCACAGGATAAAGATTCAGAACCCGATGTTTTCATCGTTTTCATCATTACCCACGCCACCACATTTACAACTCGCTGTAAAATGCCGTAGTAATACAAGACGCTGATGAACGCAGAGAAAAAGATAATTGTCGGCAGCACTTGGAAAGCAAAGAAATGATCTTTAAAATTTTCTCCAAAGACAAATTTTGCACCAACATCAGAAAATGCTAAAAATTGGCTGACAATATCTCCGAGAGATTTAAACACATTTAAACCCCAAGGAGTTTTAAGAATTACTAGCGCAAATGCAAACTCCAATCCCAAACCCCAGGCCACTATTCGCCAACGCACCGCCCGACGATTAACAGAGAAGGCGTAGGATATACCGATAAAAATTAAAATTCCCAACGCAGAAATGGCGCGTTCCATGTTTACTCCCGGAAATGTATCGCTAAGGCACTTAGTCACAGAGCATACACAACAATTCGCCTTTTTTGTGGCTTTTTAGTTAATTACGAGAGTTTTGCTGGTGTATGGCAGGAGGCAGCACTTCTCTGCGAGACGCTGCGCGAACGACTACGCCCTTCGACGCCGCCTCTCGTAGAGAAGTGAGGCAGGAGGTAAAAGTATTACTATTCCTAGCTTTCATGCTTTCAAAATTTCTTAACCTGTGTGACTACGGCTATAAATAAGAATTTAGCGATCGCATATTCATATCTTTTTATAAAACAGTCTTCCCAAACCTTAAGCACATTTGTATTAATAGGAACAACTAATGTAAATCAGGAAAAATTAATTTTATAGGAAAAAAGAACTATGGTGGCACTGACAGGTTATCAAATAAATGAGCTAATTTATTCGGGATCTAAAACTCTAGTACATCGCGGCATTAGAGAATCAGATAAAAAGCCAGTAGTAATTAAACTGTTGCGGCGTGAGTATCCGACATTTTATGAACTCGTGCGGTTCCGTAATCAGTACACCATTGCGAAAAACCTAGATATTGATGGGATTATCAAAACCTATAGCCTGGAGAACTATCAAAACAGCTATGCCTTAGTTATGGAAGATTTGGGAGGGATTTCTCTCCAAGAAGAGATGGCGAGATGGGGGGATGGGGGGATGGGGGGAACTGCTGATGGGTTGGAGACATTTTTTCACATTGCTTTGCAAATTGTCTCCATTCTTGATGGACTGTATCACAATCGGGTGATTCACAAAGACATCAAACCCGCTAACATTTTGATCAACCCTGCCACAAAAGATATAAGGCTGATCGATTTTAGTATCGCCTCCTTACTTTCTAGAGAAACGCAAACCCTCACTAATCCAAATATTTTAGAAGGGACGTTAGCATACATTTCTCCCGAACAAACCGGACGAATGAACCGAGGAATTGACTACCGCAGCGACTTTTATTCCTTGGGTGTCACCTTTTTTGAACTGCTCATCGGACAGTTACCTTTCAAATCTGATGAACCGATAGAGTTGGTGTATTGTCACTTGGCAAAGCTTCCTCCACAGGTGCATAGCCTGAATCCCCACATTCCCCCAATTCTGTCTAAAATTATCGGCAAACTTATGGCAAAAAATGCCGAAGACCGCTATCAGAGTACATTGGGGTTGAAGTATGACTTAGAAATTTGCTGGCGTCAGTGGCGAGAAACTGGCAGGATTGATGGCTTTGAGTTAGGAGTGCGAGATATTTGCGATCGCTTCATCATCCCAGAAAAGCTATATGGTCGGCAAGCAGAAGTAGAAAGCTTACTCGCAGCATTTGATAGAGTCGCTAACCCCCCTGAATCCCCCCTTATCAAGGGGGGATTCAGGGGGGTAGAAATGATTTTAGTCGCAGGTTTCTCTGGTATTGGTAAAACTGCCGTTGTTAACGAAGTCCATAAACCAATTGTGCGACAACGGGGTTATTTTATCAAAGGAAAATACGATCAATTTCAACGCAATATTCCTTTAAAAGCTTTCGTCCAAGCATTTCGAGATTTGATGGGGCAATTACTGAGTGAAACCGATGCCCAACTCGAACAATGGAAAGTTAAAATTTTGACAGCTTTGGGTGAGAATGCTCAAGTAATTATCGAAGTTATTCCCGAATTAGAAAAAGTTATTGGACTACAAGCACCAGTACCTGAACTTTCAGGGAATGCTGGACAAAATCGCTTCAATTTACTGTTTAAAAAATTTCTCCAGGTTTTCACAACCAAAGAACATCCATTAGTAATATTTTTGGATGATTTACAATGGGCAGATTCAGCATCTTTAAAGTTTATGCAATTACTAATTAGTGAAACCGAAATTCACTATATGTTAGTTATTGGCGCTTATCGAGACAATGAAGTATATCCAGCACATCCGTTGATGTTAACCTTAGCAAAAATTCATAAAAATGGTGCGAATATTCATACTATTACTTTAGCCTCTCTCAATCATACAGATTTAAATCATATAATTACTGATACTCTAAAATCTAACTTAGAGATTGCTTTACCTCTCACAGATTTAGTATATCAAAAAACTCAAGGCAACCCCTTATTTACTAATCAGTTTCTCAAGTTTCTGCACGAAGAGAAGTTAATTAACTATAACTTTGATATGGGTCATTGGCAATGCGATCTTGCTCAGGTTAGAGGATTAGCATTTACTGAGGATGTGGTAGAGTTTATGGTGCTTCAGTTACAGAAGTTACCAGAAGCAACTCAAAAAGTTTTGCAGCTTGCAGCTTCTATTGATAATCAGTTTGACCTAGCAACTCTCGCAATTGTCTATGAAAAATCTCTAGCAGAGACAGCAGCAGACTTATGGAAAGCTTTGCAAGAAGGTTTGGTCATACCCACAACTGAAGTTTACAAGTTTTATCAACAGGAATTAGAAGAATCTATCATTACTTCTGATTCCTGGATGATCGATTCTACTTCCTGCTCCTACAAGTTTTTGCACGACCGCGTTCAACAAGCTGCTTATTCTCTAATTCCTGAAAATCAAAAGCAGACAGTACACCTCAAAATTGGGCGATTAATGTTGAGGAATATCTCACTTGAAGAACGCGAAGAAAATTTGTTTAAATTAGTCAATCAGTTAAACTTAGGAGTTGAATTAATTACTCAGCCAGAGGAACGAGAAGAACTGGCAAAATTAAACCTAACTGCAAGTCATAAAGCCAAAATTTCGACTGCTTATGAAGCTGCTGTAGAGTACACAAATTTTGGAATTAAGTTACTCACAGAAGATTGTTGGCAACATCAGTATGATTTGGCTTTAACACTGTACTCAACCTCTGCCGAAGTCGCCCATCTTAACGGTGATTTTGAACAGACGGAACAATTGATACAAGTAATATTACAACATGGCAAAACACTGATCGATCAAGTTAAAGCCTACGAAGTCAGAATCTTATCTCAGGTAGCACAAAATAGAATGTGGGAAGCTATAAAAACGGGACTCCATGTTCTCAAAATATTGGGAATAGAACTGCCCGAACAGCCAACACCAGAAGATATTAACTGTGGGCTACAGGAGACACAATTAGCTTTAGAGGGAAAAACTATTGAAGGCTTACTAGAGTTAAAATTAATGACTGAGCCAGATAAGTTAGCAGCCATGAATATTTTGACAAATATTGCTGCTGCTGCTTATCTAGTTATGCCAGAACTCTATCCTCTAATATTATTTAAACAGGTTAATTTATCACTAAATTATGGAAATACTGCTAATTCTCTTTATGGATATTCATGTTATGGGCTAATTCTTGGTGGGATTGTAGGAGATATTGATTCCAGTTATCAATTCGGTCAACTAACTCTAAAATTATTAGATAAATTAAATGCTAAAGAATTCATAGCTAAAACATATATGATTGTTTATGGCTGTTTGAATCATTGGAAGAAGCATCTTAGAGAAGTTTTGCATCCTATACAATCAGCTTATTATAGCGGGGTAGAAACAGGAGATTTAGAATTTGCAGGTTACTGTGCGTGTAATTATTCCTTGAGTTCATATTTTGCTGGGAAAGAATTATCTTCTTTAGCAGAGGAAATAGGAAATTATAGTCAAGGACTGGCACAAATTCGTCAAGAACCATCCTTGCATAAAAATGAACTTTATCGGCAAGTAGTACTTAACTTACTCTCAAAAAATCAAAACCCTTACCGCTTAATCGGTGATGCTTACAATGAAGAAACCATGTTGCCGCTTCATCTCCAGGGTAACGATAAAACTATGATTTGTTCGTTGTATTTTAATAAATTGGTTCTCTGTTATTTATTTTCTGAGTATGCTCATGCTATTGAAAATGCTGATTTAGTACAGAATTATTTAGAAAGTCTTCTTGGAAGTATTATTTTTGCTCTATTTCATTTCTATGATTCTCTGAGCCAATTAGCCGTATATTATGATGCTTCTGAAGACGATCGAGCATTCATCCTCAAAAGGGTTACAGCCAATCAGGAAAAAATGCAGAATTGGGCGCATCATGCGCCGATGAATCATTTACATAAGTTTCATTTAGTGGAGGCTGAACGCTATCGTATTCTCGGCGAATATATTCAAGCAATGGAAATGTACAATCGCGCCATTCAGGGAGCCAAAGAAAACGAATATATCCAAGAAGAAGCTCTAGCTAACGAACTTGCTGCCAAATTTTATTTGGGATGGGGTAAAGAGCAAATTGCCCAAACCTATCTAACAAATGCTTACTACTGCTATGTTCGTTGGGGCGCTAAAGCCAAAGTCTATGACTTAGAAAAACGTTATCCTCAATTACTCACCCCAATTCTCCAATGGGAAACAATTCGCCTCAATCCCACAGAAATAGCATCTACTCTCCATAAAATTCCTCAGTCTACTTTTACTGCTGGTATGACAATTTCATCCACTAGCACCAGTATTTCAGAAGCTTTAGATTTAGCAAGTGTTCTCAAAGCCTCTCAAGCGCTGTCTAGCGAAATTCATTTAGATAAGTTGCTCTCTACATTAATGCAAGTGGTGATAGAAAATACTGGAGCGAAAAAATCTGCTTTAATTTTACTCAAGGATAATATTTGGGCGATAGAAGCGATGTTTACGACGGGCTACGCCTACGCAACAGTTGAGAAAGTACCAACTATTCTGCAATCTATTCCGATTGAGTTTAGCCAAGATATCCCTCTAACTCCAATTAACTATGTAAAACGCACTTTAGAGACATTGGTAATTGATGATGCGACTGTGAAAAATTCCTTCACCTCCGACTCCTACATTATTGAACAACAACCCAAGAGTTTGCTGTGTACCCCCATTCTCCATCAAGGGAAGTTAATCGGCATCCTTTACTTAGAAAATAATCTTACTGCCGGAGTATTTACCCACGATCGACTCCAAGTAATAAATCTATTGTGTTCGCAAGCTGCTATATCTTTAGAAAATGCTTCTCTTTATCAGCAATCGCAAAAGAATTCCCAACAATTAGAACAATCACTTACAGATTTAAAACAAATGCAACTACAACTGGTGCAAAGTGAGAAAATGTCAGCATTGGGTAATTTAGTTGCAGGTGTAGCTCACGAAATAAACAATCCTGTAGGCTTTATTGCAGGTAATATTCAACCTGCTGTTGATTTGATTGAAGATTTGTTTCACCTCATCGAGCTTTATCAGGAAAATTTTCCGAATCCGGGTGTAAAAATTGAAGAAGAAATTGCAGCAATCGATCTAGAATATATCCGAGAAGATTTACCAAAAATGATTTCTTCGATGAAATTAGGTATCGATCGAATTCGGAGTATTAGCAACAGTTTACGAACCTTTTCCAGGGCAGATACAGAAAATAAAGTTGCTTTTAATATTCACGACGGGATCGACAGTGCAATTTTGATTCTTAAGCATCGCTTAAAAGCATCGGAACTACATCCAGAGATTAAAATCGTGAAAAAATATGGCGATATATCTTTAGTCAAATGTTTTCCTGGGCAACTCAATCAAGTATTTATGAATTTATTGGCAAATGCCATTGATGCTTTAGAGGAGTCTAATATTGGACGTAATTTTCATGACATTAATAATAAAATTGAGATTAAAACTTGTTTTAGTGAAGATAAAGAGCGTGTTTTGATTTACATTCAAGATAATGGTATGGGAATGTCCGCTCAAGTCAAACAAAAGATTTTCGATCATTTATTTACAACTAAATCTGTAGGTAAAGGTACAGGATTAGGATTAGCGATCGCACATCAAATTATTGTAGAAAAACATGGCGGTACTCTAGATGTTAATTCTGTGCAGGGAGAGGGTACAGAGTTTGTGATTCAAATTCCGATTTAAAATTACCCCTCCTGGCGCCGATAGCCAAAGCTAAGATGACTGCCAATGAGCGTGTAGAAGTCATTTAGCGCGTGTGCAGCACCCCCTGCACAACCCGGAACCTTGCACTTATCGCTAACAGTTTGAGCAACTTTAGAAAGCTCACTGGTGTGTGGTGTCATGTCCCATCCTTCGCCACCATAGCTGCTTGTGGTTTTTTGAATATCATGCAAAACGATCGCTTCCAGCCGCCAACCATTGATTTTGCACTCGCCCAAGCGATAAATTTTAGATAATGCTGGATCTGATAAAGCCAGACGTAACTCCCTTTCTATTTTCAAAAAGTCAGGCTTTTCCGGCTGCATCTGCAAGTAAGCAAGCAGTTCTGCGGCTGATGTGCCAGTTCTAAAAAATACCGATGCGTAACCATCTCCCCCAGAAACAACTCTCCAATCAACTAAGGTGAGTTCTGGTGACTGCGCCAGCGCCACAAGCAGTGAGGTGTCAGTTTGGTTCTCTGTGCCAGTTATTCCACCATAACCAGACTCGATGCCAAAATTGCGATCGCAAACCCCAATTATCTGCCAGACACAGTGTGCAACAGTAACTATAGGTTCATCTCTTTGTATACCTGACATAACTTCAGCATAGTTGCTCTGGTCAACATACAAATCGTAAGAACCTGGAGTATTGCAGTCTCCACATGGCGCATTGATTAATTTGCCAACAAAGTGGCAGCGTTCAAAACCAGACAATGGATGCTGGCGCACTAAAGCAGCAAGGCGTTTAGCATCAGACGGAGCAAAAGTGGCACTGAAGTAGTAATGAGGGCCTTGTCCGCATTCTTGGATTTCCCAGAACCAATCCTGAAATTTACTCACTATGTAAAGATACACACAACAACATAACGACCAAGATAACTGGTGGTAGAAATATTGAACACTCAGGATATAATCTCTAAGCGATCGCTGTGTAGTTCATTGCAGTGGCTTGCCCCTCTGCAATTTCTTGTTTAGCTTGTTTGGCAGCAGTAATAAGTTTTGATTGTGTTCTCTGAAACGATTCATTCCATCTAATTTCATCTTGCAGATCATCAATGTATTCCCGCAGATGCTCTGCAATCCGATCTTGTACCTCAATGGGTAAAGATTCCATCATTTTGATTACGGTGGTAATTGCTGCTGATGACATAGTGAATTGCTCTCACGTAACGCTTTGCTCTTAAAGCTAACATCAATGCTGTTTAGTACGGTTGCTATAGCGAGCGCACTGTGTGGGGGATACTGGATTGACCGGTTTGCAGGATAGGGATAGCAAAAGGAACAAATCGGAGGCTGCAAGTTAGGTAAACTCAACCCCTTTATTACTAGCATTTTAAGCGTAGCTGCTTTTTTTTGTTGATGCAAGAAGAATTTCTTTTTGGGCTAATACAAGTTTTAGGAAACTCGACAGAAGAACCATCTAACATTTTTTGTAGAGGCAAAGTAAATTTTCTAGATGATCTCCGCTTAATTGGTTAAAAGGTTCAGGAAATTCTTCCACAGGTATAATACGTCTATTTTTTTCATTCAAACCTAGAGCGCGAAATCCAGTCTTAACATCTGCATGAAGATAGACTACCTGAAGTTCTCCACAACCCTGATAATGAGCAATACGCATTGCCACATCATAATTGGCTAATTCACCAAAACCTTTAACTTTCTTTCTAACAGAGCGAACAAATTGATAAATACTATTAAAGTTGTCAAAATCAATAATACACTGAGTATCTAAATGCTCTAAAGCAATCTCAGCCGCTAGAGGTAAACACTTGGGAATACCATAACGGGATTGATGGTCTTCAACTTCTCCCTTTTCGTTTATACTAAGAAAAGCTCTTTCGACAGCATCTCTTAAATTGCCAGCTTGTTTATACCAAGAATATTCCTGCTCTACACGGCAATAAAAATGCTCACGATAATGGTTGAATATGTCGATGTAAGATGTCATAATCTAAAAACTCATTACTCAATGTACAGTGTAATATTTGAAGCAATAGTCGTCAAGTTTACTAAGTATATATGTCCCATTCTCTAACCGAATATTAAACACCAAAGCACGAATTTTTTGCCGTAGTTCTGTATTTTATTGTCTTTTACAACCCCATAACCGTGCGATAATGAGCCTCAATTTGCTCCACAGTTTGAGACTTACGCTTTGTCTCCCACTGATTGCGGTTAAATAATTCTTGGCGCAATTCATCAACGTTAATTGTGGTAACTTTACCATCAGCAACAATTTGCTTGCCATTGACCCAAACACTATTAACAACATTACTAGGACGACCTAAAACTAATAAACCAATGGGGTCGGTACGCGGAAGTAGTGATAAATTAGTTAGGTCATAAAGTACCAAATCGGCTTGTTTGCCCACAGTTAAAGAACCGAGTTTGTCTGCTATATTCAGACCCTTTGCGCCTCCCAAAGATGCCATTTCTACTGCTTGTCTGGGTGTAATCCAGTATTGATAATCTGAGTCTGTAACATTATGTAAAATAGAACCTATTTTAATCGCTTCTAACAAGTCTTGAGAGTCATTACTTGAAGCACCATCGCAACCAAAAGTTACATTTACTCCAGCTTGGCGATATTTTAAAATAGGGGCGATGCCACTGCCTAAACGTAAATTACTTAGGGGATTATGAACAACTGTAGATTCAGTTGCGGCGAGGATGGCGATATCAGCATCATTTAACCAAACACAATGAGCAAGTGAAGTTTTATTGCTCAAAAAGCCGATTCTTTTCAAATGTTCTACAGCAGTACAACCGTACTTTTCTTGAGCAAGTTTTTCCTGTGCCCTGGTTTCGAGTAAATGGGAGTGACGACAAAGATTATAGCGATCGCTTAACTCAGTACACCCCTCAAATAAAGCATCAGTACACAATTGTATCCCTGTTGGCGCAACTAAAATATTCACACCCTCATCTGGGCGATGAAATTGTCTCACCGCTTCTTCGATGATTTCCAATGTTGCCGCAGTTGAGCGATGATAAGGTTCATGAGTTTTTGCTGATTTCCCAGATGGTATACCTGCGCTGAGAGATTCATCTTGAATTAAGGGGGCAATAAAGGCGCGAATTCCCACTTTTCTGTAGGCGCGAGTTGCAATGGCGATCGTTTCTAACTCAAGTCCGGGAATTAACACCAGATGATCTACCACACTTGTCCCACCGGAAAGTAAGGTTTCCACCGCAGTACCCAAAGCACTGAGATAAACCTGTTCGGGATCGAGGGGGGCAAAATCATACAGTTCCGCCAACCATAATTCTAAAGGGAACATTGACATGATTCCTCGCTGCCACATCTCTGATGAGTGGGTGTGGGCGTTGAAAAAGCCAGGTAGCAATAGCTTATTTTTGCCATCTATGGCAGTGCCGATTACTTGTAGACTGGGGGAAATGGCTACAATCGCACCATCTACAATCTGTACATCTACCGTTGCATAATCATCACTGACGGCGATCAAAACATTTTGGATAGTGAAATTTACCATATTTAACCTTAATTAAGTAATTGTATTTTGACTTGAATTTCAAGTTACAAAATAGAAAATGGTGTTGGGTACTGGAATTTTATGAATTTACCATTACGGACATTGGGAGTTGCCCCAAATGCGTGGACAGTGAATGATGCGATCGCAGATATCACTCGTCCTCAAAAGCCCCCACAACCCGTTATTTTATCAACAGAAACTAAAACCCTGCGCCTAGACTTGGCAAAGACTGCTATCCTCGTCATTGATATGCAAAACGACTTCTGTCACCCTGATGGCTGGTTAGCGCATATCGGCGTGGATGTAACTCCGGCGCGTCAGCCTATTGAACCTTTGAACAACTTACTTCCAGAACTGCGTGAGGTTGGCGTTCCAGTCATTTGGGTAAATTGGGGAAATCGTCCCGACTTGCTCAATATTAGTGCTAGTTCGCGCCACGTCTATAATCCCACAGGGGAAGGTGTGGGATTGGGCGATCCACTACCAAGCAATGGTGCTAGAGTACTCATGGCAGGTAGTTGGGCTGCGGCAATCGTAGACGAGCTAGAACAGATACCCGAAGATATTCGTGTGGATAAATACCGCATGAGTGGGTTTTGGGATACACCATTAGATAGTATCTTGCGGAATTTGGGAAAGACAACATTATTTTTTGCTGGTGTTAATGCCGATCAATGTGTGCTAACTACCTTATGTGATGCCAACTTCTTAGGATATGACTGCGTGTTGCTTAAAGATTGCACCGCTACCACTTCTCCTGAATATTGTTGGCTGGCGACATTGTATAATGTCAAACAATGCTTCGGTTTTGTCACTGACTCGCAAGGAATTTTAACAGCGCTGCAAAATGGTGAGGAGTGAATCAATTGTGGATTTTGGACTTTAGATTTTAGATTGATCCCATGCATTAATGCTCTTTATTCGATCAAGAATTTTAGATTTTAGATTTGTTCTCGCGTTTAAATTCCCTTGCTTTCAGACTTTTTTAAATTTTGGACTTTCCTGCGGAACGCTATGCGTAGCTTGCTTCCCAGGAGGGGTACGGTGTGAGCGTTTAATCCAAAATCTAAAATTTAAAATCTCAAATTCTGTGATTCAGTACTCAGATTTTAGGAATTTTCATACCCATCGATAACTCAGAGGGGATAAATAAATGTACGCTACTCGTTGTGTAATTCCGGTTATCAAATCTAGCAAAGATTACCAAGTATATCGGATCAGTCCCGATGCCTCTAATCGATTAGCAATTATCTTCGATTCGACAAACGCTAATACTTCTTTGACTTGCTGCATAGAAATTTTTGATGTTGGTGGACAAACACCCCCAAATCGCCATCAATGGGCGGTGGAAATGTTTTTCGTCCTTAAAGGGGAAGCGATCGCTATATGTGACGGCAAGAGTGCCACGATCAAAGCTGGGGATAGTTTATTAGTGCCTCCCACTGGTACTCATTTGATTAAAAATACTGGTTCTACTCGCTTGTACACGTTGACTGTGATGATTCCCAATGAAGACTTTTCGGAATTGATTCGCAGTGGGATTCCGGCGGAGTTAGATGAAGAAGATATGGCAGTACTAGGAAGATTTGATGCTTTGATGCCCTGTTAAATTGAAGGAGGCAGGAGGCAGGAGGAGCAAATAATCATCCAGAGATTCGTTCTTCGTTCCCATAAATAGTATGGGAACGAGAGAATATTATGAATTACCAATGATTTGTTTAACAACGCCAACAAAGCGTTCCATGTCGGCTTGGGTAACGGCTCCCATTGTCGAGACTCGAAAGATTGATTGAGCCAGATTTCCCTGTCCAGAATAAATTATATAGTCTTGTGCTTTCAGTTGGTCGTGAAATTCTTCATAGCTGAAACCATCTGGTAAGTAGTAGGCATTCAAGACAACGGATGAACTGCCAAGAGGAAGTAAGGGTTTAATTCCGATTGAGGCTAACCCATCTCTGACTAAGCTGGCAAGTTGATTGTAATGTTTGTGTCTGGCACGCCAACCTCCTGCTTCTGTCATTTCTTGTAAAGCTTCTGTTAAAGCATAAAATGTCTGTATTGATTGCGTAAAAGGTGTGCCACCTCGTTCTTGTTGCTGGTAATAGGTTGCTAAATCTAAATATAAGGTGCGGGGAATTGTGTCTACTAACGGCAGTGCATCCCGTTGCAGGATGACAAAAGATACTCCAGGGACACCATGCAGACATTTATTCGCTGTCGCAGCGCAAGCGGTGATTCCCCAATCTGCAAAATTTAATTCTTCAGCACCAAAACTGCTGACTGCATCTACTAATAGTTTGATACGGCGTTCTTGGCAAATTGGTGCAAGTTCCAGCAAATTATTTAGGCGACCGGTAGTAGTTTCGTGATGAACGACAGCAAGGTGGGTGATGTCGGTGTTTTCATCCAGGAGTTTGACTAAAGCCTTGATATCTATTTCGGCATCCCAAGGATGGGAAAGTGTGATGTAATCAATGCCGTGAATTTTGGCGATTTTGGATAGTCGTTCGCCATATACACCGTTTTCAATTACTAGTAATTTCCCGTTTGTGGGTACTAGACTGCTGATCATCGCTTCCATCGCGGCGGTTCCAGAACCGGTAAGGAGAACTGCTGCCCAGCCATCGCTTCCAAGACCATAAACTTGAAGTAATTGTTCGCGGATTCTGTTTTGAAGTTGAGAAAATTCCACCTCACGGTGGCACAAATCGGGACGCAACAGGGCATTTCTGACGCGATCGCTTAAATTAACGGGGCCGGGATTTAGTAAAATCATTACCAAAGTTAGGAGTTAGGAGTTAGGAGTTAGGAGTTGCCAGTTAGAACCAATATGGTTCATAAAGCGTTGTAAAACTTCTTCCGGGGTGAGATTGGGTCTGGGTAGCTTTTCTAAAGTTCCGGGACGGATTTTTAAATGAGCGAATTTAGGTCTAGTGTTAGCATCTGCGGTAAATAAGGCATCTAAAAGGGCGGGGTCATCTCCGGCTAATGTCACGCCGTAACCGCACGCTTCGGCAATTTTGGCAAAGGAGATACCCGCAGAGACGGTGGCTTGTGCGCCTGTGGAATCGTGGACTTCATTATCTAAAAGAATATGGGTCAAGTTAGCACCGCCATAAGTGCCGATGGTAGCAAAATTACCCATTCGCATCAGTGCTGCCCCATCGCCATCAATTACTACTACCTTGAGGTCTGGACGTGCCAAGGATAATCCCAATCCCATTGAGGAAGCGCAGCCCATCGAGCCGACCATATAAAGATGATTAACGCTGTCTTTACTAGCGAAAAGTTCGCGTCCCGTGTATCCGGTGGTGGCAATTACTACAGTGTTTTCTGGATCGGTAAGTTCCACAATCCGAGCCAATGCTTCGCTGCGAGAAATGCGTTGTTCTTGGCGATCGCGAAAAAAGCTTTGCTGAATATGAGCGCTAGCACTATTTTCTCGTTCGGGGATAGAAGAACGGGTGAGTGCATGGGGTGCGATCGCTCCTTTACGCATAATTAGAGCATAAGGACGGCGCTCTTGTTGCATATAAGCTATGGCTCTTTGCAGAACGGGTTCTATTTCTGCTACATCTGTGGGAAAAAATTCCCAAGGTATAGTCATTGTTTCCAGCAATTTCTCTGTAATTTGCCCCATTAATTCATGTTGCGGTTCGTCTTGTAAATCGCGTAGGCGTAGCCGGTCATAGACATCGCCTCTTAGAGTACAAATCAGCAGCAGTGGAATCCGAAAGATATAAGTTAGGGAGGTTAGCGGGTTAACTGCATTCCCCAAACCAGAGTTTTGCATCATCACTACTGCGGGTTTACCAGCAATTGCGGCTCCAGCTGCGATCGCTACAGCATCTCCCTCGTTGGCTGCGGAGATATATTTAAGTTGAACGTCATTGATGACGTAGTTAATAAAAGGCGTGAGAAAAGAACAAGGTACGCCAGTGTACCACCCAAAGCCAAGATTACGCGCAGCTTCTACAAATTCCTCTGCCTGAATCATAATTAAAAATTTACAGCAATTTTCAGGTATTTAAACGATTGAGATGGGGATTGGGAAGTTGAGAGTGGCGATAAAAAATTATTACTTCGACTTCAGAAAGCAAAACTTGCGCTTCAGAACTCAAAACTTCAACCTCAAAGCTTCGCCGATGAACCTCAGAGCTTCGTTAATGAACCTCAGAGTTTCGCCGATGAACCTCAGAGCTTCGCCGATGAACCTCAGAGCTTCGCCGATGAACCTCAGAGCTTTGTCGATGAACCTCAGAGCTTCGCCGATGAACCTCAGAGCTTTGTCGATGAACCTCAGAGCTTCGCCGATGAACCTCAGAGCTTCGCCGATGAACCTCAGAGCTTTGTCGATGAACCTCAAAGCTTCGCCGATGAACCTCAGAGGTTGTTTGAAAACTAGTTAGCTGTGATTTTAGGTGCTTGTTGATCCCCCCTAACCCCCCTTAAAAAAGGGGGGAACCGGATATTAAAGTCCCCCTTTTTAAGGGGGATTTAGGGGGATCTAAAACGTTTTGCTACCAACAAGAGGACTTTTCAAACATCCTCTTAAAGCTTCGTCGATGAAGCTCTGAGTTCAAAATTTCCACCTCCTCACTCCCCACTCCCTATTGTTTCAATTGAAAAGCAAGGTCAAGATCGTCTAAAGAATTAACATCTAACCAGTTACCGCGAATATAAAGCACCTTGATCGGTTTGTCTTGCTCGATTAAATAATTGCATAATTCTGGCAAACCCAAACTGTTGAATTCCGGTCGTTTTTGTAATTCATTCAGTGCTTCACTAACCCACTGTCTACCTTGACTCCGCAAGCGCAGCATCCCAATCCAGCGTCCGCTAGAGTTTCCTAATTGCGTTTGTGTTGTTTTAGAAATTTCCAACAAGTTAACATCCTGTCCAAACAGAGAAAGATCGTCTGGAATTGAGCAATAGGCGTAGTCAGGTGAACCGCTAACAGACTTGCTGTTGGCTACAGAATCAACCACAGCTACAATTTCTCCGGGACATTCTAATAAATCTCGCAAGATGTAGCTTCTAAATAGTAAATCGCCGTAAAGCACCAGCATTTCTTCGCCAAAACTGGCTTGAGCTACGGCTAAGGATGCTAATTCTCCCGTTGTTTCATAATCTGGGTTGCGGATGACTAAAGTCCCCGGAACATTGATGGTTTCTGCTTTGTAACCGGCGACAACGGTAATATCATTGATGGCAAGTTTCTTGAATTTATCCACCAATAACCTGAGTAAAGGTTTACCGCCAAGGGGTAACATGACTTTTGGTTTATCTTGCGTCAATCCGGCTAATTCTTGGCCTCTGCTAGCAGCCAGAACGATCGCTTGGGTATTTTGTCGTCCGTTGTTAAAGTAGCGTTTTTCAGCTTCTATGAGTTCATCCGCCCCTTGTAGCCGAAAGATTTCTTTTACGGGAGCAATATCATCTTCAATGTTGATTAAAGTTTCGCTGGCTTTTACTTCGCGCGCGATCGCCTGCATACTAGCAACAGCAGATCGAATCAGATGGTTTGCCCAAATGACCAAATTAACTTCAGCTTTGCGAAAAACATCAGTAGGCGTGCTGTAATATTTAGTCGGTATAAACACTAATGGGGAACGACCCGCCCATTCTTTAGCAAAGGCTAGCACTTGATCGGGGCGCGATGATTTACTGTGAATCAAGATCGCGGTTGCTCCGGCGGCGTGGTAAGCTTCAGCCCGACGCAATGCCTCCGAAAGATCCCAGCCGGCGATCAAAGCTTCGAGTCGGGCGACAATGCAAAAATCTGGATCTGTCTGACTATCCTTACCCGCTTTAATTTTGCCGCAGAATTCATCAATTTCAGCCAAAGGTTGGCGACTACCGTTGATGAAGCTGTTGGTTTTGGGAAAAAGCTTATCTTCAATACAGACTCCAGCAATACCTCGCTGTTCTAACTTCTTAACTAGGCGACGCATATTATTAAAGTTGCCATAGCCTGTATCACCATCTAATAAAATCGGGATGCTGGTGACGTCAGACATAAACTCAAGCATTTCTACAACTTGAGTCCAACTGGCTTCATTATTATCTCGAACGCCATATTGAGCCGAAAGGGCTAATCCACTCGCCCAAATTCCTTTAAATCCAGCCTCTTCCACAATCCGGGCGCTAATCCCATTGTGAGCTTCCATGATGAACTCGAGTTGAGGCGATTCTAGTAATAACCGCAATTGGGCACACTTATTTAATTTTGCAGAGGTATCATTGGGTGCAAATATTTGATGCATTTATTTTGCTTTTTTCAACCTATAAATTAAAGAAGAATTCAGAATTCAGAAGCCAGAATTCAGAATCAATTAGTGGGAGATTCAAAACCGCCACTATGTTTTTGACCACTAAATCGGATATCTAATAAGTATTTTTAACCCCTTGATTCACCCGCTAGTAGCAAATAATTTCATACTGAATTCTGACTCCTGACTCCTGAATTCTTTCAAAGATATTTTCAGACATTTTCTGCGACTTCTATCTGAGGTAAAATATCGTTTTGAGCGCGTTGAATATCTTGGGAAAAATCGATTTCAAGCCAAGGTAATCCAGTGATATCTTCGTAGCCAAATGTTTCTGGAGTTTCTAAGAGCAGATCCCGAATTACTTCTTCATAAGGTTCATTATCCCGTCCCTCTGCAACATACTGTTCTGTGCGAATCGCAAGACGGCGAGCAACAGCACTTCCAAAACGAAAGAATCCCACTGACTCACCGGCAAAATCATAAGCTAAACCAGGAGCTACTTGTTTACGAAACTCCACTAGATAATTATCTCTAACACAAAGCTTCACGGGTTCATCTCCCGGTTCAAAATCCCGATCTAGTAAAAACCTGTTGGGGATATTTGTCTTTACCAATCGTTCGATGATGCGGCGATCGCACAATACATCTGCATCCATTAATAATATGTCATCGCCAGCAACTAAATGCTGACGTACAGTCCAAAGGCTGATTACACTGCCTTTGGTGTAGTCAGGATTATAAATTGTACTGACCCAACTTTCGGCTCCTAATGCTTTGATTTCATCCTGAATTCTTTGTGCTTGATAACCCACAGCAATCACTACTTCATCAATTTGGTAATGACGGAGATAGTGAAAATGGCGCTCTAGTAGAGATTTGCCGTTAAATTTCAGTAAGCATTTGGGTTGGATTTGCCCGTCTTTACCTAAGCGTCGTCCAACGCCAGCAGCTAAGATAATTGCCTTCATCGTCAAATCACCAACAGTAGCTTAGACACCAGTAAATCTGGAAATTTTCCCAGTATTTTATAATGACTGTATTTTGCTCAATTCAACGTATATTAACTAATTCTTAACATGGAAGAAAGAGTAACTCTGTATCGCCCTACTGGTCCAAAAGAGCTAGAACTGGTTAAACAAAGCGACTACACCAAATGGCCGCCGAGACTACCTGAACAGCCAATTTTTTACCCCGTTACAAACGAGCAGTATGCCCAGGAAATTGCAACTAAATGGAATATTCGGGACAGTGGCGTAGGTTATGTTACACGGTTTGAAGTTAAAAAAGTTTTCATGGATAAGTATGAAGTTCATCAAGTTGGGGCTTCATATCATACAGAATGGTGGATTCCAGCCGAAGAACTGGAAGAGTTAAACAGCAACATTGTGGGTAAAATCGAGGTAATTGGAGAATACAAGTAGAAGGCTAAAGGCAGGTACTAGTACAGCACGGCGGAAATAAACAGACCATATTAGTGGGAGAATAAATAATTAGGGTAAAACCCGTTTCAGGGTGCAGATGAAGGAATCAGGG